>NZ_JBICZP010000003.1:0-329005 GCF_043202015.1 Kitasatospora sp. NPDC048239
CCAGCGGGCCCTCCGGGCGCTTCGTTCTTTCGTGTTTCCAGCTTATCAGATGTTCTCCGCTCCGTTTACCGGAGTTTCGCTTCCCTGACTCGCTGCCCTTCGGCCTTTCGGCGCTTCCGACTCTACCAGATCGCTCTGCAGTGTCTTTCCGCGCTTCCCGGTCTCAGGAGGCTTTCACCGGACCCGACCTGACGGCCTGTCCGACGTTTCCCACTTTAGCCGAGCCCCGCTTCGAAAAGCGAATCCGGCCGCAATCCATTTAGACGGGCACGCCAAATTCACCCCGAGCCGCGGTAGCAAAAAGCAACGCGTACCCGGCCTGAACCAGGAAGTGGTGTTTCAGTGGATTGGCTACCCCGGGACCGTCCGCGCCGATGCGTGTCCGGTGCTCCCAGCCAGGCAGCTCGAAGAACACTAGACCTCTCGCGAGGCCGAGTCAAGCGCAGGCCCCGGGACCTCGGCTGACCCGCAGGCGACCCCGACGACATCGGTGCCGCGCCCGGGGTCGGGGTCGGCCTCGGTGTCCGCGGCCGGCAGCTGGAAGGCGAGGACGGCGACGTCGTCGTCGTGGTCCGAGCTGACGCCCATGGCGCGGAGCAGACGGGAGCAGACCACCTCAGGGTCGCCGACCGGGCCGGCGAGCGTCCGGGCGAGCAGGTCGAGGCCCTGGTCGATGTCCTCGTCCCGCCGTTCCACCAGGCCGTCGGTGTAGAGGACGCCGGCGGTGCCGGGCAGCAGACGCAGGGTGTGCGAGACGTGCACGCCGCCGCCGGTGCCCAACGGGGGGCCGTTCTGTTCCTCGCTGCGCAGGACGGTGCCGTCGGGGCAGCGCAGCAGCATCGGGAGGTGGCCGGCGGACGCATAGGTAAGGGTGCGGCGCTGCGGGTCCCAGACGGCATAGGTGCAGGTGGCGATCTGGTTGGCGTCGATCTCCATGGCGAGGCCGTCGAGCAGGCGCATCACCTCGTGCGGCGGCAGGTCGAGGCGGGCGTAGGCGCGGACGGCGGTGCGCAGCTGGCCCATGACGGCGGCGGCGCGCAGGCCCCGGCCCATGACGTCGCCGATGACGAGCGCGGTTCGGCCGCCGTCGATGGCGATGACGTCGTACCAGTCGCCGCCGACGGCCGCCTCGGCGCCGCCGGGCTGGTAGGTGGCGGCGACCCGGAGGTCGGCGGGCTGGTCGAGCTTCTGCGGGAGGAGGCTGCGCTGGAGGGTGACGGCGGCCTCGCGCTGGCGGCGCTCGGCCTCGCGCAGCCGGGTGGCGGCGAGGACCTGGTCGGTGACCTCGGCGGCGAAGATGAGGACTCCGGCGGGAGGTCCGCCCTGGCCCTCGCTTCCACCGCGGGCCTCGCCCTGGTCGGGGAAGGTGTCGTCGCGGGTGAGCGGGACGCAGGAGACGTTGTAGTAGCGGTTGCCGGTGAGGCCGAGGATGCAGCGGGCCTTGACGCTGCGCGGGCGGCCGCCGCGGACGACCTGGTCCATCAGGGGCAGCACGCCCATGGTGTCGAGTTCGGGGAGGGCGTCGCAGGCGGGCTGGCCCGTCGGCCGGTCGCCGAAGAGGTCGCGGTAGGCGCGGTTGGCGTAGCCGAGCTGGTGGAGCGGGCCGTAGGTGACGGCGACCGGTGCCGGGATGCGGTTGAGGACCTCCCGCAGGTCGCGGGGGCCCGGCAGCACGAAGGCCTCGCTGGGCGCAGTGGTGGGGTCGCGGGGGCTCGGGACCACGACGCCGTCGCCGGATGCCGTGCCCTGGTCGGTGCCGGGCCCGGTCTGCGGGGCGGCACGCCAGGGGACTCCGGTGAGCCGGGCGCTCCAGCGCATGAGGTTCAAACGACGGCCGCTTCCTCGGGTTCCAGGCATATCATCACTTTTTGTGTGCACACTGCCACACGGGGTAATGACTCGGTTGGGCAGATCCTGTCAGGCGGAGGCCCGATTCCGGAAGTCGCGCGCGCGGGGCGCGGCCGTCATGTCAGTCGCCGCGGGGCGTCGGGGGCCGCTCTCAGGTCGGCCGGTCGTCCGCGAACCCCGCCTCGAACTCGGAGCGCGGGTGCTCCAGGGTGCCGAGCGAGACCACCTCCCGGGAGAACAGTCCGCCCAGGACCCAGTCCATCAGCACCCGTACCCGCCGGTCGGCGCTCGGCAGCCGGCGCAGGTGCCGGGCCCGGTGCAGCCACCAGGCCCGCCGGCCGGTGAGCCGTCCCCCGCGCCGGGTGTGCGCGACGGCCCGGCCGAGGCCGAGGGAGGTCGAGCAGGCGGCCTGGTCGGGCCGGTACGCGGCGATCCCCTCGGCGCGCGGGCCGCCGTCCAGCGAGGCCAGCACGTTGTCGGCGAGCTGCTCGGCCTGGGCGAAGGCGTGCTGGGCGTTGGGCGCGCAGGGCGCGTCGCCCGTGTGCGGGTCGGGTACGGCGGCGCAGTCCCCGGCCGCCCAGACCCCGGGCAGTGCCCGGCCGTCCGGTCCGACGGCCTGCAGGGTGGGCAGGCAGCGGACCCGGCCGGAGGTGTCCAGCGGGAGGTCGGTGTCACGCAACAGCGGGGAGGGTCGCACCCCGGCCGTCCAGACCAGGGTGCGCGCGGCGAAGCGGCTGCCGTCCGAGAGCGCCACGACCCGGCCGACGGCGGACTCCAGGGTGGTGCGCAGCCGGATGTCGACGCTGCGTTCGCGCAGCTGGGCCAGGGTGTGTGCGGCCAGCTCGGGCGACTCCTCGGCCAGGATCCGGTCGGTGGCCTCGACCAGCACCCATCGCAGGTCCTCGGGGCTGATGTTGTGGAAGCCGCGGACGGCGTGCCGGACCATGTCCTCCAGCTCGGCCAGCGCCCCGACGCCCGCGTAGCCGGCGCCGACGAAGACGAAGGTGAGTGCGGCCTGCCGGAGCGCCGGGTCGCGGGTGGCCGAGGCGAGGTCGAGCTGCTCCAGGACGTGGTTGCGCAGGCCCACGGCCTCGCCGACGGTGGAGAAGCCGAGGCCGTGTTCGGCCAGTCCGGGGACGGGCAGCGTCCGGGACACCGAGCCGGGTGCCACCACCAGGACGTCGTAGTCGAGTTCGACGGGCGCGGACGGCTCACCGTGGGGTGCGGCGTCGGCCCAGGCCCGGCGGGTGGCGTGCTCGATGCGGGTGATCCGGGCGGTGAGCACCCGGCAGTCCGGCAGGGCTCGGCGCAGCGGGACCACCACGTGCCGGGGGTCGATCGAACCGGCCGCGACCTCGGCGAGCAGCGGGTGGTAGGTCAGATAGGACTGCGGTTCGACCACGGTGATCTCCGCCTCGCCCCGCCGGAGCCGCTCGCGCAGCGCGCGTTGGAGGCGCAGCGCGGTGGACATCCCGGCGCAGCCGCCGCCGATGATCAGGATTCTGATGGCGCACCCCCTGCCGATGTGGCCTTCCCTGGACCTTGGGCAGGGTGGAGCCCCGCCACGCCCTCAATGAAGGACCGCCGGGGGGCCTCTTGTCCACAGTCCGTACCGGGTCCGATGGGGTGGAAGTTGACCCGTGTGGCCAGATGTGCTGCCGGGGTGAGTTTCTGACGCACTTTCGGCCCCGAACTTCCGTGAACTATGGTCGGATTGTGTGCCGGGGCAGCCGTCGCCATGACAATCGGCGGCGACGCACCGTGGAGCGGCCACTACGGCCTGTTCTAGCGTTGGCGTGAGAACCCGACTGCGGGACCGTGATCCGGGGAAGGGTAGTTCCCGGACGGGGCCCCGAACTGTGCCGACGCCGAGCCGGTCGTAGGACCGGTCCGGTGGCGCCGACAGGTCGCGGTCGCAGAGCCGTGGGCCGTGGATCAGGCCCGATGTGGGCGATGCGAGCAGCACGAGCGATGGGTCATCGGGCTCATCTCCGACAGGTGAAGCTGCACCGGGGGGTGCAGGGGCGGGCGACGACAGGGTCCGGGATCGGATGCCTGCGGGGGAGAGTTGGGATGATGGAGCAGGATCGACTGTTGGGGCGGGCGGCCACGCCGCACGCCGGCCACGGAGTTGTGCCGGAGCAGCGCGGCCCCGCCGACCTGCCTGCGCAGCACGCCGCCGCGTACGCCGCGGTCCCGTACCGCGAGGGGCTGTCACCGGGTGCCGGTGCACCCGCGCCGGGATCCCGGCTGCGGGTGGACGCCCGGCGGAATCTGGAGAGCGTGCTGCGCGCGGCGCGCGAGGTGTTCGGCGAGTTCGGCTACGGCGCGCCGATGGAGGAGGTCGCGCGCCGGGCCGGGGTGGGCGTGGGCACGGTGTACCGGCGCTTCCCGAGCAAGGAGGTGCTGGTCCAGCGGATCGCCGCCGAGGAGGTCGCGTGGCTGACGGCGCAGGCCCGGGAGTCGCTGTACGGCGGCGGCGGTGCCTGGGACGCGCTGGCCGGGTACCTGGCGCGGGCGGTGGGCACGGGCGCCGGGCGGCTGCTGCCGCCGGAGGCGTTCCGGTACGCGGAGGAGCTGGGCCGGGTGCCCGAGCAGCGTGCCCCCGATCTGGCCGGGACGGGCGCCGTGCTCGGTGGTGTCCGCTACGAGCTGCGCGGTCCGGAGCCGTACCCGGCGCCCGATCCGGCGGCCGCCGGGGACGCGGATCCGCGGTTGCTGCTGCAGCTGCTCGCCGCGCTGGTGGCGCGGGCGGGTGCGGCCGGCGAGCTGCGGCCCGGGGTGACGGTGGCCGACGTGGTGCTGGTGCTCACCGCCTCGGTGCCGGTGCACGCGGCGCACCCGGCGCCGGTGCCCGGATCCGGGCCGGCGGGCCCGGGGGCGACGACAGGTGGTCAGCAGACGGACGGTCAACCGTCCGCGAGCCCGGCCGACCGGCTGCTGCAGATCCTGCTGGACGGCCTGCGGGCGCGCTGAGGCCGGCCGCCGGCAGCGGTCACCGTCCGCTGCCGGTCGTGGAGTTGGGCTCGGCCCTGGTCCGGGCGGCCGGCTGCGGGCGCGGTGCGGCGGGTGGTGTGGAGAGCGGGCGGGGCGGGCCGAACACATCCGCGACGGCCCCTCGGAAGAGTGGGTCGCGGCCGGTCCGGCTACCGCCCAACTCTGCGCTATGCCATCCTTTTGCCCGTGGTTGGAGCCAATGTCCCGATGCGCGCCGTTCGCGCGCCCTCGGCGCCGTGCAGCGGGGACCGGTGCGCCCACGCACTCCTGCGCGCCCTGCCACACTGCGGGGGCTGTCGTGGAATCTGGGGTCCGTTGTGAGCGCCGAGGAACAGAACGACTACGGCTACGGCCTTGACTTCGGCCGGTCCGGCTCGGGCGGGTCCGAAGGCGTGGGCAAGGGCCGGTCCGAGGACGGGACCGGCGATTCGGCCACGGGCTCCGGCGTGCCCGGCCGGCGCTCCGGCCAGGTGCCCGGCGCGGGTCCTGGGCAGCCGCCGGCTCCCGGCGTCGGCCAGGTGCCGGACCAGGCGGGGATGCCCAGCCGCGAGTCGCTCTCGGCCTCCGCCGCCGCGCTCCCTCCCAACCGGGTGCCCGGCCAGGCCCCGGCCGGCCGGGGCGGCGTCACCCCGGAGGCCTTCGTCGGCGGCGGCCTCCCGGCCCGGCCGACCGTGCCCGCCCCCGCCGATCCGGTGGACGGCGAGCGCCCGCCCTCCGACGCCGAGTTGACCGCCCTGGTGCGGGCCGGCGACGACACCGCGTACGAGGAGATCTACCGCCGGCACGCCGACTCGGTGCGCCGCTACGCGCGGACCTGCTGCCGGGACAGCTTCACCGCCGAGGACCTGGCCGGCGAGGTGTTCGCCCGGACGCTGCAGGCGCTGAAGGCGGGCAAGGGCCCCGAGTTCGCCGTCCGCGCGTACCTGCTGACCGCCGTGCGGAACGTCGCCGCGGCCTGGACCCGCAGCGAGCGGCGCGAGCAACTGGTCGACGACTTCAGCGCCTTCGCGCAGGGCTCGGCCGCCACCGTCGACCTCGACCTGGCCGACCCGGGCGCGGACGCCTGGGCGATGGCGCTGGCCGACCAGCGCATGGTGATGCAGGCCTACGCCGAACTGCCCGAGGACGACCGGGTGGTGCTCTGGCACACCGAGGTCGAGCGGGAGTCCCCGAAGACCGTCGCGGTGATGCTGGGCAAGACCGCCAACGCCACGGCCGTCCAGGCCCACCGGGCCCGCGACCGGCTGGCTGCGGCCTTCCTGCAGGCGCACGTCTCGGGCAGCCAGAGCCAGGGCTGCGAGGCGTACGCCAACCGGCTCGGCGCGTACGCGCGCGGCTCGCTGCGCAAGCGGGCCTCGACGGAGGTCGGCCGGCACCTCAAGGAGTGCGACCGCTGCACGGCCGCCTACCTGGAGCTGTCCGAGATCAACCACGGGCTGCGGGCGCTGCTGCCCGGCGGCGTGCTGGTCTGGGTCGGCGCGGGCGGCTTCAGCGCCGCCGCGGCCGCCGTGGGCGGTGCGGCGGCGGTCGGTGGCGCTGCGGCGGGTACCGCGGCCGCCGTCTCGGGTGGCACGACGGGCGCCTCCACCGGTGCGGCCGGTGCGGCCTCCGCGGGTGCCGCCGGGGCCTCGGGCGGAGGTGGTGCCGGAGCCGGCGCCGCGGTGGGCGAGGGTCTGGGTACGGCCGCCAAGGCCGGGATCGCCGCCGCGATCGCGGTGGCCGCGGCCGCCGTCGCCGCGTACGCGCTGACCGGCGCCCCCGAGCCGAAGCCCCCGCTGGCCGCTCCCCCGGCCTCCTCCCCCGCCGCGCCCGCGCCGCCGCCGGCGGCCCCGGCGCCGGTCCCACCCGCGCCGGCCCCGGCGCCGAGCAGCCCCGCCGCGACGCCCTCGGCCGAGCCCGCCCCGCCGCCGGCCCCCTCGCCGGCCCCGTCGGTGGTGCCGGGCCCGGCACCCAAGGCCGCGCCCGCCGTCCCGCCGCCCGCACCGGTGCGGACCTCGCCCTCGCCGACGCCGCCGAAGCCCCCCAAGCCGCCGGTACCCAAGCCTCCGGTACCCGAGGTGCCGGCCGTTCCGGTGGTCCCGGTGGTACCGACCCCGGACGTTCCGGTGGTGCCCAAGCCCGAGGTGCCGGTGGTGCCGACGCCGACCGCGCCGCCCTCACCGCCCGCACCGACCGTCGCCCCGCCCACCCCGCCCGCGCCGACCGACTTCTGGGCCGACGACCTGCCCGTGGTGAAGCCCGGCAACAACCGGGTGCCGCCGCCGGGGCCGAGCATCCGGCAGAAGGGCAGCGACTGGTTCTGGCAGCGCGACGCCGTCTCCATCGACGGCCGCCGGCACCTGCACGGCATCACCGTGCACGCACCCGCCACCACCCTGATCGACCTCAACCGCGCCTGCACGTCCTTCGACGCGGTGGCGGGGGTCGACGATCTGACGGGCTCCCCCGGCGATGTGCGCTTCTCCGTCCAGGGCGGAGACGGCCGCACGCTGTGGACCTCGCCGGCGCTCGGTGCGGGCGACCCGGCGGTGCCCGTGCACGTGCCGCTGGCCGGTCAGCAGTCGATCCGGCTGACGGTCACCCCGGTGCACGGGATCTGGTCGGCGCTGAACGTGGCGGACTGGGCCGAGGCCCGCTTCAGGTGTGCCTGAAACGGGCCTCGGAGGTCCTGCCGGGTCGGGCTCAGATCGCGCAGGAGCCGTCCGCGCAGGCCTCGCCGGCCGGGGCGACGGGCACCGGCACCGGTCGGCGCTCGCCTATCTCGGTGGCGACCTGCTCCAGCACCTTGCGGAAGGTCTCGGCCTCCTGGCCGCCCTGGACGGCCCACTTGCCCTCGAAGACGAAGGTCGGCACGGCGCTGATGCCCAGTTCGCGGGCCTCGGCCAGCTGGGCGCGGACCTCGGCGGCGCCCTCGTCGCCCGCCAGGTAGGCGCTCACCCGGTCGCGGTCCAGCCCGGCGGCCACGGCCACCTCGGTCAGCGCCGCGCGGTCGCCGACGTCCACGCCGTCGGTGAAGTGCGCCTTGAGCAGCGCCTCCTTGAGCGCTCCCTGGACGGCCGCGCCGTACTCGCTCTCGGCGAGGTGCAGCAGCCGGTGGCCGAGGAAGGTGTTGGCGTGCAGCGCCGCGTCGAAGTCGTACGTGATGCCCTCGGCGAGGCCGAGCTCGGCCACCCGGGCGTCCATCGCGACCGACTGCGGGCCGTAGCGCTCGGCCAGCCACGCGCGGTGCGGGCTGGCCGTCTCCGGCGCGTCCGGCACCAGCTGGTACGGCCGGTAGACCACCTCGACGTCCTCCCTGCCCGCGAAACCGTCCAGCGCCTCCTCGAAGCGGCGCTTGCCGATGTAGCACCAGGGGCAGGCGATGTCGGAGTAGATCTCGACCTTCATGACGGGCTTCTCCAGGGGTGGGGAGGACGGCGTTCGAGATAGGTGAACGGTGAACCATCTCCGGACATTCCCGGCACCCCGGTGCGGCCGGCGGCCAGGCGCAGCGGCCGGCGGCCAGGCCTGCGGTCAGCGGTCGAGCGGCCAGGCGCGGCGGCCAGGCGCGACGGTCAGCGGTCGGGCGGGGCGGGGACGACCAGCACCGGACAGGCCGCGTGGTGCACGGCCGCCGCGCTGACCGAGCCGAGCAGCAGCCGGCTGAAGCCGCCGTTGCCCCGGGTGCCGATCACCAGGGTGTGCTGCCGGGTCGAGGCGGCGAGCAGCACCTCGATCACGTTGCCCAGCACCACGTGCAGCGACAGCTCCCCCTCGTACGGGCGCCCGCGGGCGTCCTGCACGGCGGCCACCGAGCGGCGCAGGCCGTCCGCCATGCTCTCGACCAGCGTCTCGACGCTCTCGTGCACCAGTTCGGCCATCCCCGGCGGGTAGCCGGCCGGGGCCGGGTTGACCACCGCGAGCACGTACAGCGGCAGCCCGAACAGCTCGGCCTCCGTCATCGCCCGGTCCAGCGCCCAGAGCGCGCCGTCCGAACCGTCGCAGGCGGCCAGCACCCCGGGCGGCCGACCGGACGGCGGGCGGCCGCGCACCGACAGGACGACGGGGACGGACGGTTCCGGATTGGCGCTGCTCACCGGGGCCTCCACGGGGGAACGGGACAGGGCGCCCCGCCATGATCGCCGCCGTGCGGGCGAGCGGCGACGAGCCGCGCCGGAGGCGGCGGCGCGGCCCGCCCACCGCGCGCCGCGACCGGTCAGACCCGGCCCAGGGCGGGGCGCTCCGCGGTCGGCAGGCCGGTCCAGCACGCGCCGTGCCGGCGGGCGCGGACCCGGCGGAGCCACAGCTCGGTGGAGACCAGCTCGGCGAGACCGGCCAGCGCGTCCGGGGGCAGCTCGGCCGCCCGGGCCAGCGTGGCGCGCACGGCGGGGAGGTCGATCAGGCCCGCCTCGGCCAGCAGCGGGGCGTCGAACAGCTCGGCGATCCCGTCGGCGGCCAGCCGCAGGCCGGTCCGCTCGGACGCGGCGCGGTCGGGGCGCGGGGCGCGGCCCCAGTCGGGCGGCAGGTCGGTGCGGCCGGCCCCGGTGAGGACGGCGTGCAGCAGCGCGTGGCGGGCGCCGGGCTGCAGCCGGACCTCGTCGGGCAGCAGCCGGGCCGCGCGGACCACCTGGTTGTCCAGGAACGGCGCGTGCAGCCGCTGGCCGGGTTGCTCGGCGGCGTGCACCAGGGTGCGGAACCCGCGTGCGTGGCGGTGGAGGGCGTGGCGGGCCCGCTGCGCACCGGGATTCTCGGTGGGCGCCGGTCCGCGCGCCGCCAGCCGGAGCCGCAGGGCGACCGCCGACAGCGCCTCGTCGGAGAGCCAGCGGGCGGCCGGTCCCGGCACGCACCAGGCCAGGTCACCGGCCGACCGGGCGCCCACCGTGCCGCCGCCCGGCACCTGCCGGACCGTGAGCCGCACGGCGGCGTCGTCGAGCGCGTCGGCGTACCGGACCCGGGAGAGCCGGTGGGCGGCGCGCAGCACGGTGAGCGGGGTGCGCAGCGCCCCCGCCAGCACACCGACCGCCGCCCGGTCGGCGCCGGCCAGGGCGGCGACCGGGGGGAGCAGCTCGCGCGGGCGGCCGACCCTGATCAGGTCGGCGAGCCGGGCCGGGTGCCCGTCGAGGACCTGGCGGGCGCCGTAGCCGGTGAGGTGGTCGGTGCCGCCGGCGTCGAAGCGGGCCTCGGCGCGGGCGGTGGTGACCAGCTCCGGTCCGGGTTCGTCGGTGAGCCGGCCGGCCTGCGGGTCGGCGCGCAGGCCCGCGTACGGGAGGGTGTCGGGGCCCGGTGCCAGCACGGTGTGCCGCAGCCGGGGCGTGTCGGGGGCGAGCGCCAGGGTGGCGGGCCCGTCGGTCTCGCCGAGGGTGACGGCGGCCAGCTGCTCGGGCCCGGGCTGCTCCGCGGCGGCCGGGCGGGCCCAGGAGCCCTTGACGGCGCCGCTGCGGGCGCCGGGAGCGGGCTCGGCCGGGACCGGCAACCGGTCGCCGGCGCCCGGCCCCGGGGGTGCGAGCGGGACGGCGGCGGCGAGCAGGGCGACGGTGGCGGAGGCGGTGCCGTAGGAGAGGTCCACGCCCAGTCGGGCCCGGTCGGAGCCGGTCCGGCCCGGTCCGGTGGTGCGCACCCGGGAGCGGACGGACTCCAGCAGGGCGCGGGTGAGCTCGCGGACGGCGGGGGCCTCGCCACGGGGTGGCGGACCGCCGCCGGGCTCGTCGTAGGACGCCAGGTAGGGGCGGCCGCCGCGGACGGCCAGCGCGTGCCCGGGCGGCACCCGCCGGACGCCGAGGTACGGGGTGCCGGTGCCGAGCGCCTCCGGTGACTCGGGGCAGGCGAGGCGGGCGGCGAGGTGGCCGGTGTCGAGGGGCGCGCCGATCAGGTCGGCGAGCGGGAGGGCCGCGGTGGCGTACGCGGTACCGCCGCACCAGGGGGTGTGGAAGACCGGCTGGGCGCCGGCCAGGTCGGTGAGCAGCACGGTGGAGCGGGTGCCGGTGCGCAGCACGACCGTGTAGCTGCCGGGCCAGGCGGTGAGGTGCCGGACGGCGCCGCCGCGGGCCGCGGCGAGGCCGGCGGCGAGTTCGGCGTCGGTGGCGCCGCAGTGGCCGAGGACGGCGAGCCTGGTGGTGGCGGGGGTGTCCTCGGCGGGGTCGGGGCCGGGCGGGCCGACGGTGACGGCGGCGGGGGCGCCGGGGCGGAGGGTGACCAGGCGGATCTCCTCGGGCCGCCAGTCGCCGACGGCCCAGAGCGGGTTGGGGCCGGTCCACAGGGGGCGCGCGGCGATCGGTACCACCGCGCCCAGCGCCTCGTGCGCCGGAGCGCCCGCCCGGGGCGCGCCCGTGCTCCAGCCCGTCAGCCACCGCATCGCGCCTCCACCGGACGAGGACCTGCACCGCGCGGCGCGTCCGCCGCCGGTCACTCCTCGTCCCCTGCCCGTGGCGCGCCCAGGCGGCCGCCCACCGCGATCCGGCGCGCCGTCAGGAGACATCGTGCCACCGGTTGCCGCTCCGGTGACCGGAGTTGTCGTTTCCGATTCCGCCGCGGCCTGGTCCGCCCGGAGCGCCCCACTGGTCACCCGGGCCCCGGCGGCGGCCTCCGGCCGGGCGGGCCGGGCCTCCCCCTCCCCGGCCCGGACCGCCTGCGCGGCGGCGCTGTCATGGCCATCGCAAGATGGCCGAAAGGCGTCGCCCAGCCCGGGAGGGCATCCGCATGCCCTCCCGGACCTCGCCACCACCCGCGGGGATTGAGGCGGCGGCATCCCCCGGCCCGCCGGGTCCTCGACGGCGGGCCGACCCACGACCACCAGCGAATCGCCGACCGGCCGGTCGGGCCAGGGGGCACGGCCAGGCGCACATCGACACGGGACCGGAGCACAGCACTCCGGCGGGCGGCCCGAGCGGTCGGTCCCGGCCGTTCCCGAGGCGGTCCGGACCAACCCCGCCGGGCCCTCCCCGGGGCGGCACCGGGTGCGGTATCCCGCCATCCGGAATGCGGCCTCTTAACCGTCGGAACGCGTCCGACTACTCTAGGTACAGCAGCTACGGCCCGGTGCCGCCCGGGCCCCGCGCACAAGGCCGCAGGAGGTGCCGCCGCCACCATGACCGTCAGCCCACGAGGACCGAACGAACGGCTCGGCACGCTCCTGACCCTGGCCCAGATCAGCAACGCCGGTCTGGCCCGCCGGGTCAACGACCTCGGCTCCCAGCGCGGGTTGACGCTCCGCTACGACAAGACCTCGGTGGCCCGCTGGGTCAGCAAGGGCATGGTCCCGCAGGGCCCGGTGCCGCACCTGATCGCCACCGCGATCGGCGGCAAGCTCGGCCGGCCCGTCCCGCTGGAGGAGATCGGCCTCGGCGACACCGACCCGGCGCCCGAACTCGGCCTGGCCTTCCCCCGGGAGGTCTCCGAGGCGGTCCGCTCGGCCACCGACCTCTGGCGGGTCGACCTCGACCTGCGGCGCGGTCCCGGCGGCGGCCGCTGGAGCGACAGCCTGGCCGGGACGTTCTCGGTGGCGGCCTACGCAACTCCGGTGTCGCGCTGGCTGATCACCCCGGCGGACGGCTCGGTGGCCCGCGAGGCCCCGCGCGCGCCCGCCGAGTCCGGCCCCTACCGGGTCGGGCACTCGGACGCCGCCAAGCTCCGCGAGGCCGCCCAGGAGGCCCGCCGCTGGGACTCCAAGTACGGTGGCGGGGACTGGCGTTCCTCGATGGTCCCGGAGTGTCTGCGGGTGGAGGCGGCTCCGCTGCTGCTGGCCTCGTACAGCGACGCGGTCGGCCGGGCGCTGTTCGGCGCGACGGCCGAACTGACCAGGCTGGCCGGGTGGATGGCCTTCGACACCGGCCAGCACGAGGCCGCCCAGCGCTACTACATCCAGGCCCTGCGGCTCGCCCGGGCCGCCGCCGACGTACCGCTCGGCGGCTATGTGCTGGCCTCGATGAGCCTGCAGGCCGGCTACCGGGGCTTCGCCGAGGAGGCGGTGGACCTCGCGCAGGCCGCCCTGGAGCGCAACCGGGGGCTGGCCACCGCCCGCACCATGAGCTTCTTCCACCTGGTGGAGGCCCGGGCCCAGGCCAAGGCCCGCAACGCGGCGGCGTGCGCGACGGCGCTCGGCGCGGCGGAGAGCGCGCTCGAACGCGCCCGCGCCGGTGACCCCGACCCCGCGTGGATCGACTTCTACGCCTACGACCGCCTCGCCGCCGACGCCGCCGAGTGCTTCCGGGACCTCGGAGTGCCCTCCAAGGTCCGCCAGTTCACCCGGGAGGCACTGGCCCGCCCGACCGAGGGGTTCGTCCGCTCGCACGGACTGCGGCTGGTGGTCTCCGCGATGGCCGAGGCCGAGGCCGGCAACCTGGACGCGGCGGTCGCGGCCGGCGAGCGCGCCGTCGAGGTGGCCGGGCGGATCTCCTCGCAGCGCAGCCGCGAGTACGTGGTGGAGATGCTCCGGCGCCTCGAACCCTTCCAGGGCGAGCGCCGGGTACGCGAGTTGGCGGAACGGGCGCGCACCGTGCTGGTCGCCCCGGCGTGATCCGGGCCGGCGCGGGTGGTGGCGCCGCCCGGCGGTAATTCGAATGCGGGCACCGGAACCTCCCCGATAAGGTCGTTCTCGTCCAGGTGCGCAGGCAGAGGTTACTTCCACTGTTAATGGGCGGGTCGCGGGTTCGAATCCCGCCGCCGGCTTTCGGGCCGGTGTAGCTCAGCTGGTAGAGCAGCACACGTCACCTCAGCCGTCCTCGATCTCTGGACACCAATACCTGAATAGAATTCCGCACCTTCCGGTGCGATGGCAGCGGTTACTCCGTGGAGTGCCCCCAGCGGGGCGCGTGGAAGCGAGAACCGACACCGCCGCCACGTCGATCTCGGGAGGCAGAGCGCCGGGGTGCCCGGTGCGAAGGCGGGGGTTACTTCGGATCTTGCGGTTCCGGGTTCAAATCCCGGGCGTGCCGTGCGCGGCCGTTAGCTCAATCCGGATAGAGCACAAGGCATATTCACCCCCGCCGATGCCGGCCGCCGGGCCGGCCCGATCTCGGGCACCCCTGTTTCGCCATGCCTCCCTCCCGTTCCACCAGCCAGCAGGGGGGCTCCACCATGTCGCGTTTCAACATCCGTACGGCAAAGCCCGGTCCGAGCTCGCCCGTGACCACCAGCGGGCAGCGCACGGTCAACCACAACGGCGGCACCGGCCACCTCCGGGACGCGAAGTCCGAGCTCTTCCTCCTGGCCGTCGCCAACCTCGTCGGGCAGGACACCTTCTACGAGAAGGGCGGCGACCGCGACGACCGCTACACCGCCCTGGTGCGCGAACTCGCCGTCACCGACCCGGCGTGGACCCTCGGACTGCTGCGCTGGCTGCGCCACGGCGCGCAGCTGCGGACGGCCCCGCTGGTCGGTGCCGCCGAGTTCACCCGGGCCCGGCTGGACGCGGGGGCACCCGGCTACTCCCGGCAGGTCGTCGACGCCGTGCTGCAGCGCGCCGACGAGCCCGGCGAGCTGCTCGCCTACTGGACGTCCCGCTACGGCCGCGCGCTGCCGAAGCCGCTCAAGCGCGGTGTCGCGGACGCCGTGCGCCGGCTCTACAACGGCCGGTCCCTGCTCAAGTACGACACCGCCGGCAGGGACTACCGCTTCGGCGACGTCCTGGAGCTGACCCACCCCGCGCCCGATCCGGCCAAGCCGTGGCAGGGCGCGCTGTTCGGCTACGCGCTGGACCGCCGGCACCGGCCGGACGAGGCCGTCCCGCCCGCCGCCGACCGGCTGCTGACCGCCAACCGCGAGCTGCTCGCGCTGCCGGTGGCCGAGCGCCGGGCGGCGGTGACGGCCGAGGACGGCGCCGAGCGGCTGGCCGCCGCCGGCCTGACCTGGGAGGCGCTGGCCGGCTGGCTGCAGGGCCCGCTGGACGCGGCCGTCTGGGAGGCGGTCATCCCGTCGATGGGTTCGATGGCGCTGCTGCGCAACCTGCGCAACTTCGACCAGGCCGGGGTCTCGGACGAGGTCGCGGCCGAGGTCGCCCGGCGGATCTGCGACAAGGACGAGGTGCACCGCGCCCGCCAGTTCCCCTTCCGCTACCTCGCCGCGTACCGGCACGTCCCGTCGCTGCGCTGGGCTCAGGCGTTGGAGACGGCGCTCGGCCACTCGCTCGCCAACGTGCCCGCGCTGCCCGGCCGGACGCTGATCCTGGTGGACCGCTCGGGCTCGATGTTCGACCGCCCGAGCGAGCGGACCAGGCTCAACCGGGCCGACTCGGCGGCGATCTTCGGCACCGCGCTGAAGATCCGGGCCGCCCAGGCGGACCTGGTCGAGTTCGGCACCACCAGCCGGGTCGTCGAGGTGGCCCGCGGCGAGGCCGTGCTGCGTGTGCTGGGCCGCTTCGGCAACCTCGGCGGCACCGCCACCGGCGAGGCCGTGCGGGCCCACTACCGGAACCACGACCGGGTGGTCGTCATCACCGACGAGCAGACCGGACCGGTCGGCCGGGGCGGCGGCGCACTCGACGCCGTGCCCGGAGCCGTCCCCGTCTACACCTGGAACCTGGCCGGCTACGCGCCCGGTCACGCCCCGAGCGGCTCGGCCGGCCGGCACACCTTCGGCGGTCTGACCGACGCCGCGTTCCGGCTGATCCCCCTGCTGGAGAGCGGCCGGGACGCGCGCTGGATCTGGGAGCGGCAGGACGGCGACCCGGCGCCCTCCGGTCGGTCCTGACGGATCGGAGGGCGGCTCCCCGGCGCCCGGCCGCGCCGGGCGCAGGCCCCCTCGACCGGCACCGCCCGCCGTGGCAGCATCGGCGGCGTGGCGGTACCGGGCGGACCTGGGGAGCGAGCGGTGGCGTACGACTTCGACGTGCTGGTGGTGGGCGGCGGGATCGTCGGGCTCTCCACGGCGTACGCGCTGACCAGGGCCCGGCCGGGGCTGCGGCTGGCGGTACTGGAGAAGGAGGCCGGTTTCGCCGCCCACCAGACCGGCCGCAACAGCGGGGTCATCCACAGCGGCGTCTACTACCGGCCGGGCTCGCTCAAGGCCGGGTACGCCCGCGCGGGCGCCGCCGAGATGGTCGGCTTCTGCCGCACCCACGACCTCCCGTACGAGGTGACCGGCAAGCTGATCGTGGCCACCGACCGCGCCGAGCTGCCCCGGCTGCGGGCGCTCGCCGAACGCGGCCGGGAGAACGGCATCCCCGTCACCGAGCTGGACCGGAGGGGCATCGCCGAGCACGAGCCGGAGGTCACCGGTATCGCCGGGCTGCACGTCGGCACCACCGGCATCTGCGACTTCCCCGCCGTCGCCACCGCCTACGCCCGGCTCGCCCGGGAGGCCGGCGCGGAGCTGCGGCCCGGTACCGAGCTGCGGGCGGTCGCCCGCCGGGCGGACGGGGTGACGGTGCAGACCTCGGCCGGCGAGCTGCGCTGCCAGGTGCTGGTGAACTGCGCGGGTCTGCACAGCGACCGGATCGCCCGGCTGGCCGGGGACGACCCCGGCGTACGGATCGTGCCGTTCCGCGGCGAGTACTACGAGCTCGCCAAGGAGCGCCGGGAGCTGGTGCGCGGACTGGTCTACCCGGTGCCCGACCCGGCCTTCCCGTTCCTCGGCGTCCACCTCACCCGGGGCATCCACGGCGATGTGCACGTCGGCCCCAACGCGGTGCCGGCCCTCGCCCGCGAGGGCTACGACTGGCGCACCGTCCACCCGCGCGAGCTGGCCGGGACGATCGCCTTCCCCGGCACCTGGCGGATCGCCCGCCGGCACTGGCGGTACGAGATCGGCGAGCTGCACCGCTCGCTGTCCAAGCGGGCCTTCACCACCGCCGTACAGCGGCTGCTGCCGGCCGTCACGGCCGCGGACCTCGTCCCGGCCACCGCCGGGGTGCGGGCCCAGGCGGTCGCCCGGGACGGCACGCTGCTGGACGACTTCGCCTTCGCCGGCTTCGACCCGGACGCGCCGCGCTCGACCCGCCGCCTGGTCCACGTGCTGAACGCCCCGTCCCCGGCGGCGACCGCCTCGCTGCCGATCGGGCGCGAGGTGGCCCGGCGCGCACTGGCCGCTCTGGAGGCGGGCGGCTGAGCGGCGGGGTGGGGAACGCGGCCCCGTAGACTCGGTTGATTGTGACTGCCACTGCCCCGATCCCCCAGCCCTCGCCCTCCGCCCGGCTCTCCGCCGCACCGGCCGGGTACCCCGCGCCGATGTACCCGCACCGGGCCACCGAGGCCCAGCACAGCGAGCGGCGCATCCGCAGCTTCCAACCGCGCCGGGGCCGGATGACAAACGCCCAGGCCGGCGCGCTGGACCGGGGCTGGGAGCGGTACGGCATAGCAATCGACGGCAGCCCGCTCGACCTGGGCGAGCTCTTCGAGGGCCTCCCGGTGACCCTGGAGATCGGCTTCGGGATGGGCGAGACCACCGCCGCGATGGCCGCCGCCGACCCGGCCATGGGCATCCTGGCCGCCGACGTCCACACCCCCGGCCACGGCAACCTGCTCGGCATGCTGGAGCGCGACGGCTCGCGCAACGTCCGGCCGGCCGCCGGCGACGCCGTGATCCTGCTGCGCGACATGCTCTCCGACGCCTCGCTGGCCGGTCTGCGGGTCTACTTCGCCGACCCGTGGCCCAAGCCCAAGCACCACAAGCGCCGACTGGTCCAGCCGTCCTTCCTGGAGCTGGTGCTGCCCCGGCTCGCCCCCGGCGCCCTGGTGCACTGCGCCACCGACTGGGAACCGTACGCCGAGCAGATGCTGGAGGTGCTCTCCGCCTCCCCCGAGCTGGAGAACCTGCACCCGGAGGGTGACGGCACCGGCTGGCTGGAGCCGGCGGACCACCCGGACGGCAGCATCCCCGGGTACGCGCCCCGGCCCGAGTGGCGTCCGGTCACCAAGTTCGAGCGGGCCGGCATCGCCAAGGGGCATGTGGTCCACGACCTGCTGTTCCGTCGCCGCTGAGCCCGCTCCGGGCGTTCGATCCGGCGGCCGTGCGGTGAGCGGCGGGCCCGGGGCGGGTGGGACGGATCGTCCCGATACCTCCCGACGGGCCCGTGTGGTGGCCTACCCTGTGCCGGGTGAGCAGCCCGTCCGGCGGCGGGTACCGCGCCGCCGTGGCCGCCGACGACCAGGAGATGCCCACGCGCACCGCCGGCACCCGGCCGATTCCGGGGCCCCGGAGGCGCCGGGCGCACCGGCTCGTGCCCTGGCCCGCCGTCGCGGCGCCGGGCCTCCCCGCAGCCGTTCCGCTCGGGTCGGCCGGGCCTACCGGTTCGACCGGTTCGACCGGTTCGACCGGTTCGACCCGGGCACCCGTACTGCCGTGGCTGCTGCGGCTGGCGCGCCCACCGCGCTCGGTGGCACTCTCCTCGGTCACCGCCACCGCCGTGCTGACCCTGGCGGGCTGCGGGGTGCTGATCCTCCACCTGGTGCGCCGCCAGACCGGCACCACCGGGCTGCTGGTGGGCCTCGGCCTGGCGATGGTCCCGCTGCCCTTCGTGCTCGGCGGCCTGGCCTGGCTCAACCAGACCGCCCGGGTGCCGCTGCGGCACACCGTGTTCTGCCTCGGCTGGGGCGCCTTCGCCGCGACCACGGCGGCGATCCTGGCCAACGGCTGGACCAGTACCTATCTGACCGCCCACCAGGGCAGCCTCGGCGAGATGCTGGGCGCCGACATCGTCACCCCGGTGATCGAGGAGAGCGCCAAGGGCGCGGCCCTGCTGGTCCTGCTGCTGCCGCTCGGGCAACGGATCCGATGCCACGGCCACCGCACCGACCGCCCCTGCGCGGCCGTCCTGCGCCGGCTGCCCGGCACCCACCGCCCGCACCCCCGCGCGTACGCCCGCCGGCTCGCCGCCCTGCACGCCCGCCACGGGCTGGGGCTGCGCCCGTACCTGCGCCCGCTGCCGTACCTGCGCCCCTACCCGCCGACCCCCGCCCACCCGCGCGCCCGCTCCCGGCCGCGCACCCTGGCCGCCGGGGTCGTCCTCGGCGGGATCACCGCCTGCGGCTTCGCCTTCACCGAGAACGCCCTCTACCTGGGCCGCGCCTTCACCGACGACCAGCAGCAGCGGCTGGACAGCATCGGCCTCGGCGAGTCGCCCAGCCTGCGGGACTTCGACAGCACCGTGCAGACCTTCGTCCTGCGCGGGCTGCTCTCGCCCTTCGCCCATCCGCTGTTCACCGCGCTGACCGGGCTGGGCCTGGCCGTCACCCTCACCACCGGCCGCCGCTGGCTGGCCCGGCTGGCCGCACCGGGCGGGCTGCTGCTGGCGATGGCCCTGCACGGCACCTGGAACGCCGCCGCGGATCTCGGCACCCACGGCTTCCTGCTGGTCTACGCGGTCCTGATGGTGCCCTGCTTCGCCGCCCTGGTCTGCTTCGCCGCCTGGGCCAGGACCCGGACCGCCCGGCGCGCGACACGCCGCGCGCGGCCCTGAACCTGGACCGTTCGACCACGAACCGCTTCCGGCGGGGAGCCCGGCGCGGGGTCGGTGAAGAACCGATTTCCCATCCGGGCGACTTCCCCGTACTGTTGTGTTTACCGACGCGGGGTGGAGCAGCTCGGTAGCTCGCTGGGCTCATAACCCAGAGGTCGCAGGTTCAAATCCTGTCCCCGCTACTTTGTAGCCGAAAGGCCCGGAGGATTCGTCCTCCGGGCCTTTTGCGTGCCCGAACGCGGTCAGGGCACGGTCGTGGCACGAAGCTGTAACAGGGCCGAGTTTCAAGATCTGGTAAATCGCGCGTAAACCATACTCGGGAGAAAGTCACCCGGACGGGTGTGTTCAGCCGCACCGAGTTAGGAAGCTCCCCATGCTCTCGAAGCGCCTTGCCAGTACCGCCGCGATCTGTCTGCTCCTGGCAGTGGGCACGGCCGCCTGCGGAGGCGACAAGGACTCGGCCGCCTCCGGGCCGAAGCTCGACACCGACAAGCTGAGCGCCCAGGAGATCGAGAAGCAGGCCAAGGACGCGCTGGCCGGTGCGAGCGCCGTCAAGATCGCCGGCACCATGGCCGGCGAGGACGGCAAGACCACGATCGACCTGTCGCTCGACACCAAGGGCCAGTGCACCGGCTCGATGGGCATGCCCGGCATGGGCTCGTTCGAGATCATCAGCGACGGCAAGGCCACCTACCTGAAGCCGGACAAGGAGTTCTGGAAGGCCTTCGGCGGCCCGAAGGGCGAGCAGGCCGCCGAGCTGTTCAAGGGGCGCTACCTGACCGGCTTCGAGAACGACCCCCAGATGAAGAGCCTGACCACGGTCTGCAACCTCGCCGAGCTCAGCAAGAAGATCACCGAGGACGACGGCACCAAGAGCAAGGCCGAGAAGGGCTCGGCGGGCACCGTCAACGGCGCCAAGACCTTCAGCCTCAAGGTCACCAACGACGACGGTGAGCAGTCGACCATCCACATCGCCACCGAGGGCAGGTTCTACCCGGTGCGGATCGAGAAGGCCTCCGGCAAGGACGGCGGCCAGCTCGACTTCACCGACTACGACAAGCCGGTCGCCATCAAGGTCCCGGCCGCCGACAACGTGATCGACTTCGCCAAGTTCAAGCAGCAGCTCCAGACCGCCTGAGCCGTCCGGACCGGCCGGATCGGCAACCGCGAATAATCCGTTGCCCTCCTTCGGGTGCGGTGCCTACAGTGGCCGCACACTGAAAGGAGGTGATCCTGAGTTGAGTTCCATCAGGATGTGTGAGGTGGCTGCTCGCTAGAGCCGCCCCTGCCTGCGTAGTAGGGCGAGGTCCTAGGGCCCTAGGCCTCCGGCAGGCGAAATCCACAGCAGTCACCCGGCCCGTGTGCTCACCGGAACATCCCCGGTGCCTCGGCGCCCCGGCCCCGCACAGGGCCCCGGCGCGAGGAAGCAGCACACGGGCCGTCTGCGTTCCGCGTGCCCTGTGGTGCCTCCGGCCGCCGTCGTGCGCGCGTTCCCGTCCTCGTACTGCGGCGCTAGAGTCGGCTGCGGCTCCGGCTCCGGAGCGGAGCGGGGCCGGCACAGGGGGTATGTGATGGCGGGGACGCGGCGGGGTGGGGCGGCGGCGGTGCGCACGGCGCAGCGCACTGCGGCGGGCGCGCTGCTCGGGGTGGGGGTGCTCGGGCTGCTGCTGTTCTCGCTGGGGCGCGCAAACGCCTGGCAGGCGCTCGGCGGCGGCCTGGTGGTGTCCGGGGCCTCGGCCGTGCTGGGCGGCGCGCTGGGCTTCCTCTTCGGGGTGCCGCGGGTGCGCGGTACGGCCGGCGGCGAGCCGCCGCACGGCTCGTACGTGCCGAACACCAATCTGGAGCAGGTCTCGGACTGGCTGACCAAGGTGCTGCTGGGCGTCGGGCTGACCCAGCTCGGCTCGCTCGGCGAGCGGCTGCACCAGCTCGGCTCCGCGCTGGCCCCGGCATTGGGCGGCGGGGAGGGGGCGGTGCCGTTCGCGGCGGCGCTGGTCCTGTACTTCCTGGTGCTCGGGTTCCTGGCCGGCTGGCTGGTGACCCGGCTGGCGCTGCCGCAGGTGCTCTCGGACGCCGATCAGGCCCTGGACCTCTTCCTCGCCGGGCAGGACCGCGACCGCCGGGGCGACAAGGTGGGCGCCGACGACCTGCGGGTGCGGGCGATGCAGCACCTGGGCCTGCTGGGCGGCAGCGCGGACCGCGCCGACGACCTGGCCCGGCAGCTGCCGCCGAGTGCGGCCACCGGGCCGGCGAGCGTGGTGGCCGAGGTCCGGTCGACGGCGCGGCGCTCGGCGCTGACGGCGGACCAGGTGCGGGCGCTGTTCGAGGACGGCTCGGAGGGGCGGCGGATCCAGGCGCTGGCGCTGATGCAGGGCGATCCGGCGCTGGCCGACCTGGCGAGCGTGCTGGACGCGATCGAGCACCCGCGCTCCGGGTTCGAGCAGTACCACGCGCTGCTGGCGGCCCGCGGCCTGCTGTCCCGGCTGCCGGCCGCCGAGGCCCAGCGGCTGCGGGACGCGGTGGCCGCCCGGCTGGTGGCGCCGGACGGCATCCCGTACGGCTCGGACCGCAGCTGGCTGGCGGAGAAGATACTGTCCCGGCTGGAGGCCACCGCCTTCGTCCCGCCGCAGCCCGGCCCGGTCGCCGACCCGGTGGAGCCGCAGCAGGCGCCGGAGCATTCCTAGGGCCTGCCGGGCAGGGCGGCCCGGCGGCGGTGGTCGGCCGCCCGCAGGACCAGGACCCGGCGGGTCCCGCCGTCCTCCGGCCGCGGGAAGGTGTGGATCTCGCTGGCGATCCGGCGCTCGCCGAGGGCGTGGCGGACGGCGTCCAGGTGGGGGCAGCGGCGGCTGGCGCCGTCGTGCAGGGGATGGACCCGCACCTCGCCGTCGGCGGCGGTGACCCGGACGAGTTCGGCCAGCGCGGCCACCTGCTGGGCGGGCCCGAACAGTTCGGGGTAGGCGAAGACCAGGTACCCGCTGAGGGTGAGCGCGAAGGTGCCGTCGGCGAACGGCAGCCGCGGCAGCGCGCCGGCCACGTACTGCTGGGGGTGGGCGGCCCAGTCGGCGGTGAAGAGTCGGCGGGCCCGGTCCCAGCTGCGCAGGTAGCGCTCGTACGGGCGGTCGCGCGGCGCGGGGTACAGCTCGGGGCGGGTGTCCATCGCGGCGGCCATCGCGGCCCGGGCGGCCAGCGCGCGGGCGGCGAGCTCGGGGGCCGGCCAGGCGTACGCCGGGTCGGCGGCGATGACGCGGCAGCCCAGTTCGCGGGCCTCGGCGGCGAGTCCGGCGGCGCCGCCGGGGCAGTCGAGCAGGGGCCCGGGCAGGGCCGCCAGCCGGGCGCGGGTGAGTCCGAAGAGCCCGCAGTACTCGTCCAGCGGTCGGGAGGTGACCAGCACCCGAGCGGTGATGTCGGCCATTGCGCCATCCGAACACGGCCGGGCCCCGCCCGCATCCGCAGCGGGCGGGGTGGAGGTGAGGAGTTGGGGGCTACCGGCCGAGCAGGCCCTGGACGGCGAGGCGGTTGACGTTGGTCAGACCGCGCACCAGTGCGGGGGTGAGGAAGACGAGCAGCAGGCCGAGCAGTGAGACCCCGGCGATCTGCGCGGGCGCCTCGATGAAGTACTTGTGCTCGACGCCCGCGCTGTCGCGGTAGTCGAACAGCTGGAGGCCGGGCCAGCCGACGAAGGTCGGGTACACCCAGTGGTACAGCGGGTAGAGCGTCAGCACCCAGCCGAGCAGCAGGAACACCAGCGACACCACGAAGCTGAAGACCGCCCACGGGAACATCACCACCTGGTACAGCGCCGCCTTCCACCCCGCGGCGTCCGCGATGCGCGCGGTGACGCCGCCCCAGGCGCCGGGCCGGACGACCCGGACGGGCTTCGGGCCGGGGACGTCCAGCGCCAGCATGCCGCGCGCCCGCGACCGCTCCAGCCGGCCGAAGCCGCGGGAGGCCGCGGTCAGGCCCGCCAGCACCGGGAGGCCGAGGATGGTGACGAAGGTGCCGAGTCCGAGGGCGAACAGCGTGATGGCGAGGGAGAAGCCGGCGATCGCGACCGGCAGCCCGGTGAGGGTGTAGCCGATCTCCCGGTAGGTGTAGGAGGAGAAGGGGGCCCGCCAGAAGTACGGCGGCTCCTCGGTGCGGCGGACCCGGGCGGCGCCCCGCTCCCCGTCGGCGGCGTACGAGTCGGCGGAGTACGAGTCGGTGCCGTACGAGTCGTCGGCATACGGGTCGGCGAAGGAGGCGTCGGTGTCGTGGCGGTCGTACTCGCTGCGCTGCGTGCTGTGGCTGCTCATGGCCGGCCTCGGTCCTCGGGTCTGTCGTGACGGCTTTCCTGCTGACCCCTGAAGCCTGTCAAAAGGCGCTCCCGCCGGACATCCGGCTCCCCGCCGAACCGTGGGTGGGGTTAACCCCCCGCCCGGTCTCCGCCCCGGTCCACTCCTCGGCCAGCAGGGAGTACTGGTAGGAGTCGTACCAGGTGCCGCGCAGGTACAGGTCGTGCCGGATCCGGCCCTCCAGCTGGAAGCCGGCCCGGGTGAGCACCCGGCAGGAGGGGGCGTTGTCCACGTCGACCCGGGCGGCCAGCCGGTGCAGGGCCAGGGCGCCGAAGGCGAAGTCGCAGAGCAGCCCGGTGATCTCGCCCGCGTAGCCCTTGCCCCAGGTGTCGCGGCGCAGCGCGTAGCCGAGGAGGGCGGAGCGGTGGTCGCCGAGGGTGAGGGCGGCCATCCCGATCGGGGCGGCGTCGTCGTCGCCCTCCTCGCCCTCGGCCCCGGCCGGGGTGACGGCGAGGCGGTAGACCGTCCGCTCGTCCTTGAGCGCCTCCTCCAGGTACTGCTCGATCTGGTCGGCGCAGCTCTCCCGGTCCCGGGGTTCGAAGGGGAGGTAGCGGGTGGTCTCCGGGTCGCCGAAGACCGCGTGCAGGGCGTCGGTGTCGCCCGGGGTGTGGTGGAACTCGCGAATGGCCAGCCGGGGGCCGGTGAGTCGTACGGGGACCATGCCTGCCGACCCTACCCGCGCTTACCGGTTACCGTACGTGACATGGAAGAAGAAGACCTGCGGCTCGCCCCGCGCACCAAGGCCGCCGAGCTGCTCGCCTGGGCGGAGGCGGAAGGCCGCGACCCGGTGGGCGAGGAGCCGCTGCGGACGGTGTTGGCGTTGCTGGAGCTGGGCGAGGGCAGGATGCGCGACGGCTGGCCGGAGCTGACCTCGGACGCGGTGGAGCAGCTGCTGGTCGAGCGGCTGTACCTGTACGTCCAACCCGCGCCGGAGCAGGACCCGTTGGCGTACGGCGAGGCGGTCCGGCTGCTGGTCGACCACCAGCGGGCGGCGAAGCGGCTGAACGCCAAGCGGCAGGAGCGGCTGCACGCCGAGGCCGAGTGGCAGGGCGAGGTGGCGACCGGTCTGCTGCGCCGGGCCGACCTGGTGACCTGGCCGCGGCTGTACGCGCTGCTGCTGCACGCCGCCGGGGTGGACGTGGCGGACGACGCGGCGGTGCGGGCCTGGCTGGAGGCGTTCCGGGAGCTGGCGCCGCAGGAGCGGTCGGCCGCCTACGCCGCGCTGGCCGAGGCCGGGTGGCTGGACGAGCTGGACGAGGAGGGCTGGGGCGAGGCCCGGATGCTGACGGTCGGGATGGCCACCGACGGCGCCCGGCGGCTGCTGGAGCAGGGCCTGATGCGGCGCAGCTACCGCAACCTGGCGGCGCTGAACGCACTGGGCCGCCCGATGCCGGACGAGCTCGCCGGGGACTTCGGCGCGTTCGAGGAGGCCGCGGTCGAGGTGGCGCTGGAGCTGTCGGGCGAGTGGACGGTGCCGGGGCTGGCGCAGCTGCTGGTGACGGAGTACCCGGAGCTGGCGCCGGAGCCGGGGCAGGAGGAGATCGACGCCTACCTGGCGCGGCTGCCCCAGGAGTAGCGCGGCCGCCCCCAGGGGTAGCGCGAGGCGCCCCGGTCCGCAGTGGACCGGGGCGCCTTCGACCTTGGGCCCTAGGGCTTGGGGCCCTGCGTCAGGGCGTGATGCCGCGCTGCTCGAACCAGGTCTCCGGGTCGACCGG
Organism: Kitasatospora sp. NPDC048239; assembly: GCF_043202015.1. NCBI lineage: Bacteria > Bacillati > Actinomycetota > Actinomycetes > Kitasatosporales > Streptomycetaceae > Kitasatospora > Kitasatospora sp. NPDC048239. The sequence goes on from NZ_JBICZP010000003.1 coordinate 25,257, forward strand.
GGCGCCGCCGCCGGGGCGGACCTCCAGGTGCAGGTGCGGGCCGGTCACGTTGCCGGTGGCACCGACCTTGCCGATCTGCTGGTTGGGGACGACCTTGCCGGAGCCCTTGATGATCGAGGAGAGGTGGCAGTACCAGATCTCGGTGCCGTCGGGCAGCGTCTCGACGATCCGGTAGCCGTACGAGCCGGACCAGCCGGCCGAGGTGATGGTGCCCTGGCCGACCGCGTACACCGGGGTGCCGGTGTCGGCGGCGAAGTCCAGGCCGGTGTGCAGGTGGGCCCAGTAGGAGGCGCTCTGGCCGTAGTGGGCGGAGAGGTTGTAGTCGCGCACCGGCAGGTTGACGGCGGCGAGCTTGGCCTTCTCGGCGGCCTCGGCGGCGAGCCTGGCCTCCACCTGCTGGGCGGCGCGCTTGGCCTCCGCCTCCTTGGCGGCCTGCAGGCGGGCGGTCTCGTCGGCGGCGGTGCGCTGGCTGTCGGCCTGCTGCTGGATGCGGGCGGCGAGCGCGAGGCCCGGGTCCGCGGAGAGCGCGACCGGCGCCTCGTCCGGGGTCTCGATGGCGGGCGCGGCGGCCGGGGTGGCGGAGGCGAAGCCGGTGGCACCGAGGGTGGCGGCGACGGCGGTGACGCCGAGCAGCGGCGCGGTCCCGCGGGTCTGGCGGGGCATCCGGTGCCGGTTGGTGTCGGCGGGCTGCGGGGCCTGCTCGTCGGCCGGGCCGCCGTATCCGCCGCCGTGGGCGGGCGGCCAGGGGTGGTCGAGCAGTTGGGTGCCCGAGCCGGAGCCGGGCAGGTGTGCCGGAGAGTGCGTCGACGCCACGGAGGCGCGCTCCTTTCCTTCCTTCGCGCCTACCGGGTTAGCTGACGGGTTCGGAGCAGGAAGGTCTCCTACGGCCGGGCCTGGGCCTGGCCGATTCACCCCAAGGAACGTGGTTCCCCGGCTCCCTGACCTGCCCGGAGGCGGGTCGTCGGGATTAGGCGACGGCGCACGGTGCCGTTTGGGTACGGCGTTGCCGACCGCGCTGCGTTATCAAACGTTAATCCTAGGAGCCCCTGATTCCAAGCCATCCGGGTGGGACGACCTGAGACCGCCCGGGCAGTACGTGACCTGATGGGCGATTTGTGAGGCTTGAGCACAACTGACACTACCGAACGTGATGAGACGTCAACGAACGGACGCCGGGTTGAGTACTTCTACTCATGTGCGGCCCGCCCCGGCGCCGCCATCCTGGCGCCATGAACGCACCCGTGCAGTCGCGCACCACGTCCGCGTACTACATCCAGGCCGTCCTGTCCTTCGCCCTGTCCGGCGTCGCCCTCGCGATCGGGATCGCCTACCTCCCGGTCGACGCCTGGACGCGGGCCTTCCTCGGGCTGGGCCTGCTCTACACCGTCACCTCCTCGTTCACCCTGGCCAAGGTGATCCGGGACCGGCAGGAGACCAACGAGATCGTCACCCGGGTGGACCAGGCCCGGCTGGAGAAGCTGCTCAGCGAGCACGACCCGTTCAAGGTGGAGGGAGTCTGAGCCGCCCGGGGCCGACCGGGGCGGAGCCGCACCCGGCGCGCCCGAAAGACTCCGCGGTCGATAGCTTGACGGCTAAGGCTATTAGCCTTAGCTTTGTGGCTATCGGCGGAACCCGCCGATGACGTGCACGGCGGACCGAGGAGGCCCACGATGACCGGCTCCAGCACCCCCACCACGCAGTTCCTCGACGTTCCCGGCGGCCGGCTGGCGTACGACGACACCGTGCAGGGCGACGGAGCCCCGGTCGTCCTCCTGCCGGGGATGCTCGACAGCCGGACCGCGTACCGGCACCTGCACCCGCTGCTCACCGCCGCAGGCCGCCGGGTGATCACCATGGACCTGCGCGGCTTCGGCGAGTCCTCGATCACCTGGGACGACTACTCGCCCGCCGCGATCGCCACCGACGTCATCGCGCTGCTCGACCACCTGGGCATCGAGCGCGCCGTCCTGGCCGGCAACTCGTACAGCGGTGCCAGCGTGGTCAAGGTCGCCGGGGACGCCCCCGGGCGGGTCGCCGGGATCGTCCTGCTGGACGCCTTCATCGAGAACCTGCCGCCGAACGCCCTGCAGCGCGCCGCCTTCGGCGTGATGGGCGCGCTGTTGGTGCACTCGCCCGCCTTCTGGGGCCTCTACCACCGCAAGATGGCCTACCCCGGCGCCAGGCCGGCCGACTTCGACGCCTACGTCGACGGGCTGGTCGCCGCCATGCGCACCCCGGGCCGCAAGGCCGCCACCCGCGGCTACGTGCGCGGGGACTCCGCACCGACCGGCTGGAGCGCCGCCGTGCAGTGCCCGGCGCTGGTCGTGATGGGCAGCAAGGACCCCGACTTCCCCAAGCCGGAGCTGGTCGCCGACCGGCAGGCCGCGGCGCTGCACGCCCGCAAGGTGATGATCGAGGGCGCCGGGCACTACCCGATGGCCGACCAGCCGCAGGCCACCGCCGACGCCCTGCTGCCCTTCCTCGCCGAACTGGTCTGAGCCGCCCCCCGCTCACGCCCCTTCCGAGCCCACTCCCCCGGTACGGAGACCGCACATGCCCCGAGTCGGACTGACCCCCGAGCAGGTCGTCGACCACGCCCTCGCCCTGATCGACGAGCAGGGCCCCGAGGCCCTCACCCTGGCCGCCGTGGCCGCCCGGGCCGGCGTGGCCACCCCCTCGCTGTACAAGCACGTCAGCGGCGGCCTCGCCGAGCTGCGCCGGCTGATCGCCGTCCGGGTCACCCGGGAGCTGGCCGACCGCCTCGCCGAGGCGGCCCTCGGCCGGGGCGGGGACGACGCCGTCGCCGCCGTCCTGCGCGCCTACCACGGGTACGCCACCGAGCATCCGCACCGCTACTCCGCGCTGCCGCAGGCCCCGCAGCCGGACGACGAGCTGACCCGGGCGGCCGCGCGGCTGGTCGGGGTGATCGTGGCGGTGCTGCGCGAGTACGGCCTGGGCGGCTCCGAGGCGATCCACGCCGCGCGCACCGTCCGCTCGCTCGCCCACGGCTTCGCCTCGCTGTCCATCGGCGGCGCCTTCCAGCTCTCCGAGGACCTGTCCACCACCCAGGACCGGCTGATCACCGTCCTCACCAGCGGACTGCGCAGCTGGCCCCGGTCCTGACCCGCCGCCCGGCCACCGGCGGAACCTCTGGTGTGTTTCGAACAGTCAATCGTCACCAATCGGGCAAGACGGGTTAGATTGGCCCGGCTCACAGGTGGTCACGACCCGCGACCGCCCACCCCGAGGCGGAGGTCGACGTGCCCGCACCGAAGGCGAGGCCGCGCCGACCACGGGTGTTCCCGCTCGGCGGCGCCCTCGGCCGATGGAGCGGACGGCTGCTGGACGGGGACCGGACGGCCGAGCGGAACGCGCTGCTGGCGATGCTCGCCCTGACCGTGCTCCTGAGCGGTCTCGCGATCGCGGCGCCGAAGAGCTGGCCGCCGTCCTCCATGGTGCTGCCGCTGGTCGTGGGCGGGCTGGTGCTGCGGCGGGGCCGGCTGCTGGTGCTGGTCTGCGCGGCGCTCACCGGCAGTGCGCTGAGCGCGGTGGTGCACCACCCGCACGGGGTGCGGGTCGGCGTGACGATCGTCCTCGCCGCGACCGGCGCGACCGTCCTGACGGCCAACCGCTTCCGCGACCGGCTGGGCCTGCGCGGCACCCGCGGGGACTCCATGCTGCTGGAGCTCGCCGAGCACACCCGGACCCTGGGCCGACTGCCCGACCGCCTGCTCGACTGGCACTTCGACGGCGCGCTCGCACCGGTCGGCGGGAACTCCTTCTCCGGTGACTTCCTGCTCTGCGCCCACCGCCCCGAGCAGGACCTGCTGGAGCTGCTGCTGGTGGACGTCTCCGGCAAGGGCAGCCGGGCCGCCGCCCGCTCCACCCACCTCTCCGGCGCCTTCGCGATGCTGCTCGGAAGGGTCCCGCCGGAGGAGTTCCTGCCCGCCGCCAACGACCACCTGATCCGGATGGGCTGGGAGGACGACTTCGCCACCGCCGTCCACCTCGCCCTGCACCCGGCGACCGGCCGCTACCGGCTGTTCAACGCCGGCCACCCGCCGCCCGCGCAGTACCGCGGGGCCGGCGGCGGCAGCTGGCAGGTGTCGACCCCGGGCGGCCCGGCGCTCGGCCTGCTGGCCGACGTGCCCTACCCCGCGAGCGGCGGACACCTCGGCCCCGGGGACGCGCTGCTGCTGTTCAGCGACGGCGTGGTGGAGGTCCCGGGCCGCGATCTGGACGAGGGGGTCGACCGGCTGCTGACCGCCGCCGAGCCGGTGCTCCGGGCCCCGGGGGCGGCGCTGCGGCACTCCGGCCGGGGCGCCGCCGACCGGCTGGTGCGGACGGTCGCCCGGAACGTGGCCGACGACCGGACCCTGGTGCTGGTACGCCGCCTGGGCCACCATTCACCGACATAAGAAATAAGGTATTAAGAATTAAGGACCCGCTAGGACACCCACCCCCTCGGAGCGGAAAGGCCGGGTATCCCGATGGACCTGACCTCGCCATGGCTCCCCCCCTCCGAGGACGAGAGCCGGACCCCGCGCAGCAGCCCCACCGCGCGCACGGCGATGCGCTGCGTGCGCTTACTGCTCGGGTGCACCACCGCCGCCGAACTCCTCGGCACCGTCCTCGCCGAGGGTCCGAACTGGATCACTGGCGAGGGCTCCGCGTTCTACCTGCTGGACTCCGCCGGAATGCTCCGGCTCACCGCCTCCCACGGCCTGCCCGACTGGGCCCATGAGCGCTACGGCGTCGTCGACCCGGCGAGCGACCTCCCCGCCGCGATGGCCCTGCGACTGCGCCGCCCCTATCTGCTGAGCCCCGAGCGCACCAGCGTCGACTACCCCAACCGCAACACCGGCATGGGCACCGGCATGGTCGCCATCATCACCCTGCCGCTGATCGTCGACGAGCAGCCGCTCGGCGTGCTCGCCCTCGCGCTGGCCCACCGGGGCACCGTGCCGCGCCGCGACCTGGACGTCCTGGAGACCCTCGGCGACGCCTGTGCGCACCGGCTCGCCCATCTGCTCGACCACGTCGGCGCGGAGCCGGGCACGAGCCGCACGGTCCGGGTGGGCGCGCCCGACGCCGACCGGACCGCCGGGCTCGCCCACCCGATGCTCTCGCTCGCCGTCCGTTCCGCCGGGCACGGCGCCTTCGAGCGCGACCTGGTCACCGGCGAGAGCTACTGGGACGCCCAGGCCTACCGGGTGGTCGGCCGGCCGGCCCCGGAGGGCGGGCCCGGCACCGCGCCCGAGCTGGACCGGCTGGTCCACCCCGAGGACCTGCCCGACGTCCAGGCCGCCCTGGCCGAGGCGCTCGCCACCGGCGGCCCCTACCGGCTGCTCTACCGGGTGCCCCGCCGCGGCGGCGGGGTGATCCGGATCGAGGAGACCGGCGAGGTGATGCTCGACGTGCACGGCCGGCCGGTCCGGATCGCCGGCCTGCTGGCCGACCTGGACCGGGTCCGCGCCCCCGAGGAGCACCCGCCGCCCGCGGCCGAGCCGGGTGGCGCCGGCGCCGCCGGGGCCCGCTCGGCGCTGCTGCTCGCCCTCACCCGGTCGCTGTCCCGGGCGGTCACCGTCCGGGACGTCACCACGGCCGTCACCGATGTCGCCCGGCCCGCGCTCGGCGCCGCCAGCATCGTGCTCGACCTGGTGGACGAGGGCCGGCTGCTGCCCGTCTCGCACACCGTCTACGGCGGCCCGCGCCGCACCGAGCTGACCAGGCTGGCCGACCTCTCTGAGGGGGTCATGCAGCACGCGCTGACCCGCTCGACCCCGCTGTTCAGCGAGCCCCGGCCCGCCGCCGGGCGCGTCTACGGGAACGCCGACGGGCAAGCCGACGGCCAGGCAGAAGGCAACGCCGACGGGCGCGCCGACGGGACCGGGCCGCTCACCCCGGCCGCCTGGGCCGTCCTGCCGCTGGTCGCCTCCGGCCGGCAGGTCGGGTCCTGCCTGATCACCTTCGCCACCGAGCGGGCCTTCAGCCGCGAGGACCGCACCCTGTACTCGGCCTTCGCCGGCATCCTCGCGCAGTCCCTGGAGCGCGCCCGGCTCTACGACACGCACCACCACCGGGCCACCGAGCTGCAGCGGGCGATGCTGCCGCGCACCCTGCCCCGGCTGCCCGGGCTCGCCAGCGCCGCCCGCTACCTGCCCAGCACCGAGGGCATGCAGATCGGCGGCGACTGGTACGACCTGCTGCGGCTGCCGGACGGCCGGGTCGGCCTGGTGATCGGCGACGTCCAGGGGCACAACGCCGAGGCCACCGCGGTGATGGGCCAGCTGCGCAGCGGTCTGCGGGCCTACGCCACGGACGGCCACGACCCGGCCGCCACCCTGGCCCGGACCAGCCGGCTGCTCTCCGAGCTGGACACCGAGCTCTTCGCGACCTGTCTGTACCTGACCCTCGACCCGGCCGACGGGACCTTGCAGGCGGCCCGCGCCGGGCACCCGGCGCCGGTGCGGATCGCCGACGCCAAGGCGGTCGAGCTGGAGCTGCCGGGCGGTCCGCCGCTGGGGGTGGACCCGGGGGAGCCGTACCAGCTGGCGGTCGGGCACCTGGCGCCGGGCGAGACGCTGCTCGTCTACACCGACGGGCTGGTCGAGGACCGCGAGGAGGACTACGACGAGTCGGTGCAGCGGATGCTCGGCGGCCTGGAACTGTGGGCCCGTCAGACCGGTCCGGTCCGGGTCGGCGCGGTGACCGCGCTGGAGCGGCTCGCCGACCTGCTCACCCTCAACGTGACCGAGCGGCGCTCGCGCCCGGACGATGTCGCGCTGCTGTTGCTGCACCGGATGTCGGCGGAGCAGCACTGACGGCCGTCCGCGCGGCCGGGCTGCCCGGCTGCCTGGCCTCCCGGCTTCCCGGCTTCCCGGCGGGGTGGCCGGTCGGGCAGGTGGGGCAGGCCGTTCGGCCCGGGCCGGTCGGCCCGAAGGATGTCTGGTTGACGCCGTATTGACGGGATATTGACGAGATCCGGTCAGTTGGCGAGATCCGCTCACACCTTCGTAGGATCATCACCCTAGAATTCGCCGCGTGACGATGACTCAGTGGTGCGCAACGGCAACCGGCGTACTTGCCGCCCTCGCCATGCTGGCCGCCGCCCGCTACCGCGCGGTCGCCGCCACCCAGCGCCACCGGGCCGACCGGCAGCAGCGCGAACTCGCCCGCCTGCAGGAGCAGCTCGGCACCGAGCTGAACCGCCGCGGCACCGAACTGGCCGCCGTCCAGCAAGAGCAGGAGCTCAACGCCTCCACCCAGCGGGCCTTCCTCAGCGTGGCCCGCCGGATCCTCGTCATGGCGCACGACCAGCAGGCCCTGCTGGACGAGATGGAGCGCACCCACGACGACCCGGCCCTGTTGGAGGGCCTGCTCAAGGCCGACCACGCCGCCGCCCAACAGGCCCGTCTCGCCCAGACCCTGGCCGTGCTCTGCGGCGCCCGGGCCGGTCGGCACTGGCCCGAGCCCGTCCCGCTGGAGGACGTGGTGCGGGGCGCCCAGTCGCGCATCCTGCCCTTCCAGCGGGTGGTGGTCCGCAGCCGGATCGAGACCGCCGTGGTCGGCGCCGCCGCCGAGGCGCTGATCCACGCCGTGGCCGAACTGCTGGACAACGCCACCCGCTACTCCCCGCCCAGCACCCAGGTGTTCGTCACCCTGATGCCCGTCCACAACGGCGTCGTCGTCGAGATCGACGACGGCGGGGTCGGCATGCCCGAGCAGGCCGTCGCCAAGGCGGCCTCCGCGCTGGCCGGCGGCACCGCGCTGGAGGTCTCCCGCCTCGGCGAGGTACCGCAGTTGGGCCTCGCGGCGGTCGGCCGGCTCGCCGAGCAGTACGGCTTCCGGGTCACCCTCAGCTCCGCGCCCTCCCCGTACGGCGGGGTCCGGGTCGTGGTGCTGCTGCCGAACGCGCTGCTCACCGAGCCGCTCCCGCCGACCGTTCCGGGCCTGGGCCCCGACGACCTGGCGTTCACGCCCGGCTCCCACCGGGCCTCGCCGCACTTCCCGGCCGCCCCCGCGACCGGGTACCCGCCGGAGGCCGGATACCCCCCGGCCACCGCGCACCCGCTCCTGGAGGTCCCGCCGACCGGCGGCTCCCCCGCGACCGCCCCCACCGCACCACCGCCGCTGCCCCGGCGGAGCCACCGGCGCGACCCCGCCGCCCGCCCCGCCCGCGGAACCGCCGCCGAGCCCCCGCCCGCCCCGCCGTACCGGTCGGCCCCGCAGGCCCAGGCGTTCATGGCGAACTTCCAGGCCGGCACCGCCAGCGGCCGGTCGGCCGCCCGGGCCCAGGCCCACACCGATCCCTTCTTCCCCGCTTCCCCCCAGCTTCCCCAGCGCTCCGGAGAGTTCCATGACCACCACCCCTGATCTCGGCTGGCTGCTCGCCGACATCGTCTCCGTCCCCGAGGTCCAGCACGCCGTCGTGGTGTCCAACGACGGCCTGGAGATCGGCCGCACCCCGGGCATCGTGCGCGACGACGCCGAACGGCTCGCCGCCGCCTGCTCCGGACTGCAGTCGCTGGCCCGCGGCGTCGCCCAGGGCTTCGGCGGCCGCGGCAGCGCCACCCGCCAGATCATCATCGAGTACGGCGGCGGCTACCTCTTCATCGTCGCCGCCGGGGCCGGGGCCCACCTGGCCGTGGTGACCGGCGAGGCCGTCGACGCCGGCCTGGTCGCCTACCAGATGCAGGTCCTGGTCGAGCGGATCGGCGCCCATCTCACCAGCCCGCCGCGGGTCGACGCGGCGGGGGGCCAACGGTGAGCGGGCCGGTCCGGCCCTATGTGATCACCGGTGGCCGCAGCCGCCCCACCCGGGCCGCGCTCGCCGTCGAGAGCCTCGTCAGCGCGCTGCCCGACCGGCCCGAACTGCCCGAGGAGGCCCTGCTCAACCGCGAGCACCAGCGCATCCTCGACCTCTGCCGCAGCCTGCTGTCGATCGCGGAGGTCGCCGCCCACCTCGGACTGCCGCTCGGCGTCGTCAAGGTGCTGGTCGGCGACCTCTGGGACCTCGGCGCCCTCCAGGTGCTCCCGCCCGTACCGCAGGCCGAACGCCTGCCCGCAACCCTCCTGGAAGAGGTGCTCGTTGGCCTCCGCCAACTCCGCTGAGCCGCGGTCCGCCGAAGCACGGCCCGCCGGGGGCCTGGCCGCCGACCGGTCCGCCGAGGGCCTGCCCGCCGAGCCGCAGTACCTTCCCCCGTCCGTCCGGGGCGCGGTGAAGATCCTGGTCACCGGCCCGTTCGGGGTCGGCAAGACCACCCTGGTCGGGTCGCTCAGCGAGATCACCCCGCTGCGCACCGAGGAGACGATGACCGCCGCCAGCAGCGGCGTCGACGACCTCACCGGGCGCAGCGGCAAGACCACCACCACGGTCGCCCTGGACTTCGGCCGGATCACGCTCAACCCCCGGCTCGCCCTGTACCTCTTCGGCACCCCCGGCCAGCAGCGGTTCCGGCCGCTCTGGGACGACCTGGCGCAGGGCGCGCTGGGCGCCATCGCCATGGTCGACCTGCGCCGCCCGGACGAGAGCTTCGACGTGCTCGGCCGGCTGGAGGAGCAGCGCATCCCCTTCGCGGTGGCCGTCAACACCTTCCCGGATTCGCCTAGTTACCCCGAGGAGGAGCTGCGCTCCGCCCTCGACCTGCTGCCCGACGTGCCGATCCTGTTCTGCGACGCCCGGGACCGCCGGGCCGCGTACGACCTGCTGATCGACTTCGTCGGCCATCTGCACTCGACCGCCGTACTGGAGCTCCAGCGATGACGACTCCCGAGCCCGGTACCGCCGCACCGCACGGCACCGCACCGCACGGCAGCGCTCCGCCCGCCGGGGCCCCCCGCCGCGCCGGGCCCCCGCCGGGCTGCCCGGCGCACGTCACGCCGCCCGGTCCGGGCCCGTACACCCCGCTGTACGGCGCGGCCGTCGCCGAGGACCCGCACGGCCTGTACGCCCGGCTGCGCGCCCAGTACGGCCCCGTCGCCCCGATCGAGCTGGAGCCCGGGGTCGAGGCCTGGCTGGTGGTCGGCTACCCCGAACTGCTCGAACTCACCCGCAACGAGGCGCTGTTCTCCAAGGACTCGCGGCGCTGGAAGGTACCCAAGGAGGGCCGGCTGGCCGCCGACTCCCGGCTCCTGCCGATGACCTCCTGGCGGCCCACCCTGCTCAACCTGGACGGCGCCGAGCACCAGCGGCTGCGCGCCGCCGTCGCCGACACCCTCGCCCAGATCGACCACCGCCAGCTGCGCGAGACCGCCGAGGCCGCCGCCGACGCCCTGATCGACAGCTGGGGCCCGGACGGCACCGCCGACCTGATCGCCCAGTACGCCCGCCGGCTGCCGCTGCTGGTCTTCACCCGGCTGCTCGGCCTGCCCGCCGAGGCCGGCCCCCGGCTGATCGAGCTGATCAGCCACTTCGTGGACAGCAGCGAGAAGTCGGTGCGGGCCAACGCGGAGTTCCAGGCCCTCCTGGTCGACCTCGTCCAGCGCCGCCGCAGCGCCCCGAGCGCCGACCTCACCTCCTGGCTGCTCGCCCACCCGGCCGCGCTGTCCGACGAGGAGGCCGTGCACCACCTGGTGGTGATGATGGTCGCGGGCAACGAGACCACCATCAACTGGACCGGGAACACCCTGCGGCTGCTGCTCACCGACCGCCGCTTCCGGGCCACCCTCACCGGCGGCCGGCTCACCGTCGCCGACGCGCTGGAGGAGGTGCTCTGGCGCGACCCGCCGACGCAGAACTTCCCCGGCCGGTGGGCCACCGGCGACACCGTCCTCGGCGGCCAGTACATCAGCGAGGGCGACATGCTGGTGCTCGGCCTGGCCGCGGCCAACGCCGACCCGGCCGCACAGGGCGGCGCCCTGCCGGGCCACGGCGCGCTCCCCGGCCACGGCACCCTCGGCGGCAACCGGGCCCACCTGGCCTGGGGTGCGGGCCGGCACGTCTGCCCGGCCCAGCACCCGGCCCGGATCATCGTCGAGACCGCCGTCGAGACCCTGCTGCACCGGCTGCCGGACCTCCAACTCGCCGTCCCGCCGGGCGAACTGGCCTGGCGGCCGTCGCCCTGGTCGCGGGCCCTGGTCAGCCTGCCGGTGCTCTACAGCGCCTTCACCCCACCCCGTCTGCCAGCTCCCGAGAGGCCTTCATGGACACCGCCGCAGCCGACCTCGACCGATCCGGCCTCCAGCCCATCCGACTCGACCCCTTCGGGCGCGACCAGCACGGAGAGAACGCCCGACTCCGAGCGGCCGGGCCTGCGGTCCTGGTGGAACTCCCTGGCGGGGTGGTGGTCTGGGCGATAACCCACCACGACACCCTCCAGGAGCTGCTCGCCGACCCGCGCGTCGGCAAGAACCCGCAGCTGTGGAGCACCTTCACCGAGGGCCGGCTGCCCCAGGGCTGGCCGCTGCTGAACTTCGTCACCGTGCCGGGCATGGTGACGGCCGACGGCGACCACCACCGCCGGCTGCGCGGGCTGGTCACCCAGGCGTTCACGCCGCGCCGGATAGCCGAGCTGCAACCGGCCATCGAGGCCCGGACGGTGGCGCTGCTCGACCGGGTCGCCGAGCTGGAGGGCGAGTTCGACCTGCGCGAGCACTTCGCCTACCCGCTGCCGATGCAGGTCATCGGCGAGCTGCTCGGCCTGCCCGAGAAGCAGCAGGACGAGCTGCACGAGCTGTCGAACACCCTGGTCTCCAGCTCCGCCACCCCCGAGGCCGCCGTCGCCGCGCAGCAGGGCCTGCACGCGCTGCTCGCCTCGGTGGTGGCCGGCAAGCGCGCCGAGCCGGGGGACGACCTCACCACCGACCTGATCGCCGCCCGGGAGTCGGAGGACCGCCTCAGCGAGCAGGAGCTGGTCGGCACGCTGCTGCTGATGCTGGTCGCCGGGCACGAGACCACGCTGAACCTGATCACCAACGCCGTCCGCGCCCTGCTCGCCCACCCCGAGCAGCTGCGGCTGGTGCTGGACGGCGGGCAGCCGTGGTCCGCGGTGGTCGAGGAGACGCTGCGGTACGACTCGCCGGTCGGCCAGTTCCCGCTGCGCTACGCGATCGAGGACATCCCGGTCGGGGACGTGGTCATCCCGCGCGGCCAGGCGCTGATCGCCTCGTACGCGGCCGCCGGGCGGGACTCCGGGCACCACCCGGACGCCGACCGCTTCGACATCACCCGCCGGCCGAACCGGCACCTCTCGCTCGGCCACGGGCCGCACTTCTGCCTCGGCTCCGGCCTGGCCCGGCTGGAGGCGGAGACGGCGCTGCGCTTCCTGTTCGAGCGGTTCCCCGGCCTCGCGCCGGCCGAGGGTGCGGCGAGCGAGCCGATCGGGTCGTTCATCAGCAACAGCGTGCGGACGCTGCTGGTCACCCGCTGAGCTCCGGGCGGTCGGCGGGGAGGTACTCGCCGCGCCGGTGAGGTGACCTCAGGGCGGCCGGGTCGTTTGGCGTTCCATGAAGAAACTCGCGACTCTGGCCGCCCTCACCATGGCGGGCCTCGCCCTGGCCACCCCGGCGGCCTCCGCCGCCTCCTCCACCGCGACCTCGCCGGACGCCCTCGACGGCCTCTCCAGCGGCCTCACCCTCTCCCCCGCCGACCTCGTCATCCACGAGGCGGGCAAGCTCCCGGTGACCGGCCACCTGGCGCAGGAGGTGGAGGCGATCGGCACCAACCAGATGACCCACCCGGGGCTCAGCGGGCAGATCGGCTAGCGCTCGCGGCCGGGGCCGGCTCGGCAGCGGGCCGGTCCGGGTGCACCCCCGCGGGCACCCGGACCGGCGGCCCGTCACCCCTCGGCGAGGGCGTTCAGCTCCTGGTAGGTGAGCCCGCCGTCGAGCGCGGTGTACGTACCCGTGCCGTAGACCTCCTCGGCGGCGCGGCGCACGGCCGCGTACGCCGCCTTGGCCAGGCCGGGGCCCAGGCTGACCCGGGCCACCCCGAGCCCGGCCAGCTCCGGGACGGTCGGCGAGCCCGGACCGGCCAGCACGTTCAGCGGCGCCGGAACGGCAGCGACCAGGGCGGCGATCGTCTCCGGGTCCCCGACGCCGGGGGCGAACACCCCGTCCGCGCCCGCCTCGACGTACCGGCGCAGTCGGCTGACGGCCTCGTCGAGGCGGCCCTCGGGGGCGCCGATCCCCCGGAGGAAGACGTCCGTCCGGCCGTTGATGAAGAGGTCGACGCCGGCCTTGTCCGCCGCCGCGCGCGCCGCCGCGATCCGCTCGGCCGCCTCGTCGGCGGGCAGGTCGGCGTCCTCCAGGTTGACGCCGACGGCGCCGGTGGCGAGCAGGGCGGTGATCGACTCGCCGACCTCGGCGGCGCTCGCGCCGAACCCGCTCTCCAGGTCCGCGGTGACGGGCAGCCCGACCGAGCGCACGATCAGCGCAGTCCGGGCGAGCACCTCGTCCCGGTCGGCGGCCTCCCCGTCGGCGCTGCCGAGCGACCAGGAGATGCTGGCGCTCGCGGTCGCGACGGCCGTGGCTCCGGCGGCGGCGACCAGGCGGGCCCCGGCCGCGTCCCAGACGTTGGCGAGCACCAGCGGCTCGCCCGGGCGGTGCAGGGAGCGCAGGCGCAGGGCCAGCTCCTGCTGGGTGGACGTCATGGCCGTTCCCCCCTACTTCGCGGCCGGGCTGAGCCGGGAGGTGACGCCGATCCGGTTCCAGGAGTTGATGGTGACGATCAGCGCGATCAGCTGCGCCAGCTCCTCCGGCTCGAACTGCTCGGCGGCCTCGTTGTAGACGGCGTCCGGCACATGGCCCTGGGTCAGCAGCGTGACCGACTCGGTCAGCGCGAGGGCGGCCCGCTCCCTGGCGGTGAACCACGGCGTCTCCCGCCAGGCCGGGAGGCTGAGCAGCCGGTGCTCCTGCTCGCCCTCCTTCACGGCGTCGGTGGAGTGCATGTCGATGCAGAACGCACAGCCGTTGATCATCGAGGCGTGGACCTTGACCAGCTCCGCCAGCACCGGGTCCACGCCCTTCCGGGCGGCGCGGTCCAGGCCGATCATGGCCTTGTAGAAGTCGGGGGCGAGGTCCGGGAGGGAGATCCGCTGCGCGGGGGCGGGGACGGTGCCGTTCGCATGCTCGTTCGTCGTCATGCAGGCCAGCCTAGGGGCGGAGTGGACCGTCACCCTGGTGCGTTTGGACGATTGGTCCTTGGGCCACTTGGCGGCGCCGACGCCGCTCGGACCGACCCGCCGAGTGTGGCACGGCCGCGGCGCAAAGGGGAGGGTGCACACCTCCCCCGATGGAAACAGGCGTGCGAGGATCACTCCCAGGGTGGCGCTGCCGGTCACCCGCAGGGCGAGGTCAGGGGGACCAGACCGTGTGTACGGCGTTCATCAGCATCGAGCCCTCGTCGGCCGTGCCCGTGGTGCTGCTCTCGGTCCGGGACGAGTACGCCGGGCGGCGGTGGTCCCCGCCGGACCGCCACTGGCCCGCCCACCCCTCGCTGGTCGGCGGCCTCGACCTCGCGGCGGGCGGCACCTGGCTCGCGGTCGACCCGGGCACCCCCGGCGACCGGGGCGCCACCGCCGCGGCGGCCTGCCTGCTCAACGGCTTCGGCGCCCTGGCCCCGGCGCAGAACCGCCTCTCGCGCGGGGAGCTGCCGCTGGTGGCCCTTCGCGACGGCGGGCTCGACGGGGTCGACCTCGCCCGGTACGACCCGTTCCACCTGGTGATCGTCGGGCGCGCCGGGGCGCGGGTGCTCAGCTGGGGCGGCGGCGCCCTGGCGGACCGGGCGCTGCCGGACGGCCTGAGCGTCGTGCTCAACGACGGCCTGGAGGGGATGGCGGAGAACCGCACCACCTCGGAGCTGGTCCGCTCGGTGATGGCCGCCCGCGCCGCGCACTTCCGGGCCCGGTTCGAGACGGCCGCGCGCCCCGAACCGCTCGACGGTGAGACGGCTCAGGCCTGGGGGTCCTGGCTGCCGATCGTCTCCGGCGACGGGCTGGAGCCGGACGCCCCGGCCGCCCTGATCCAGCGCCGCGAGTTCGGCGACGGGCGGATCTGGGGCTCGTCCTCGATATCGCTGCTCGCCTTCGGGCCGGACGGCGTCCGCTACGACTTCAGCCCGGCCCCGGCGCCGGCCGAGGGGGCCTGGCGCCGGGTCGAGCCGGCGGGCTCGCCCTGCTGAACGGGGGCCGGCTGCCGGATCAGCCCTCGACGGGGGCCTCGCCGCGGGCCTCGCGCCAGCGGGCGGCGACGGCCTCGCTCACCCAGTAGAAGAACTCGGTCTTGAGCCCCTCCTCGGCGCTGGCCGCCTCCACCCACCACATCGGCCAGTGCTCCCGCTGGTAGTGCTTGTGCAGGACCCGGGTGAAGGCCGACAGGGCTCCCCGCAGCTGCTTGCGGTCCGTGCCGAGCCGCTCCACCAGGACGCTGTAGCTCACGCGCTCGGTCGGCTGCTTCGCCAGGATGTCGAGGATGGCCGCGACCGTCCGGACCGAGTCCCGCCCGTCCCCCGCCAGCAGCCGGAGGTCCTGGACGGTCCACGCGTCCCGCTGCCACTGGCCGTCGCCCTGCGGGCTCTTGCCCTGCCACGCCGGCGAGCCGGCCGCACCGGCCCCCTTGAGTTCGCCGATGTAGGTGTACACGTCCGTCACGAACTCGCGCGGCACCGGCACCCAGATGAACTCGGAGTCTTCCTGCGTCATGTGATCGGCCTCCCCTTGGTGCCGCCCGTGTGGCGGCAGGTCGATACTGACACGCAGTTAGTCCACGCGTCTACCCGCTAGTGCCATTTAGTGCCCGACTGATGCCACTAGCCGGGCTTTGGCGGCGTTCGTCGGCCCCGCCCCGCCTCGGCGACCCCGCCCTCGCTCCGGCCGCCACGACCCCTGCGGCTATCGTCCGTCAGTGAACTGACGAATCGAAAGATGAGGATGGGGCGGATGAGCGAGCAGGACGACCTTGCACGGCGCTTCGAGGAACACCGGCCCCATCTGCGGGCGGTGGCCTACCGGATGCTCGGCTCGCTCAGCGAGGCGGAGGACGCCGTCCAGGAGGCCTGGTTCAAGCTGAACCGCGCCGACACCACCGACGTCGGGAACCTCGGCGGCTGGCTGACCACCGTGGTCGGCCGGGTCTGCCTGGACATGCTGCGCTCGCGCGCCTCGCGCCGCGAGGACCCGCTGCACGACCAGGACGGGCAGGTCCGCCTCCCCGATCCGGTCATCAGCGGGCCGGACGGCCTCGACCCCGAGCAGGAGATACTCCTCGCCGACTCGGTGGGCATCGCCCTGCTGGTCGTCCTGGACACGCTCGCCCCGGCCGAACGGCTCGCCTTCGTCCTGCACGACATGTTCGCCGTGCCCTTCGACGAGATCGCCACCATCCTCGACCGCACGCCCGCCGGCACCCGGCAGCTGGCCAGCCGCGCCCGCCGCCGCGTCCAGGGCGCCGCGCCCGCGCCGGACACCAGCCTGGCCCGTCGGCGCACCGTCGTCGACGCCTTCCTCTCGGCCGCGCGCGGCGGGGACTTCGACGCCCTCGTCGCCCTGCTCGACCCCGACATCGTGGCCCGCTCCGACGGCGGCGCCCTGCTGCCCAGCCTGGTCCGCCGCGGCGCGGCCGAGGTGGCCTCGCAGGCGATCACCTTCGCCCGGTTCGCCCAGTCCGGGTACCCGGTGCTCATCAACGGCACGCCGGGCGTGGTGTCGACGGCGGAGGGCCGCCCGATCTCGGTGATGTCCTTCACCATCCAGGGCGACCGGATCACCGCCCTCGACTTCCTCACCGACCCCGAGCGCCTCGCCCGGCTCGACCTCAGTGCCCTCGGCAGGCTGGACGGCCTCGACGGCTGAGGTCGACGGCCGTGTGGTGCGGCGGCGGGCCGCACCACACGGCGCACTCACTGCTGCCCCAGGACCATCCACTTCTCCGGCTTCTCCAGCGGCGCGAACCCCACCTTGGCGTAGACCTCGTGGGCGTCGGCCGTGGCCAGCAGGACGCGCCGCAGCCCGAACGGGGCGAGGTGGTCGCCGACGGCGGCGGCCAGGGCGGTACCGAGGCCCTTGCCGCGCGCGTCGGGGGCGATGTAGACGTCGCAGAGCCAGGCGAAGGTGGCCTGGTCGGTGACCACGCGGGCGTACCCGCGCTGGGCGCCGGAGGCCTCTTCGTAGAGCCCGAAGTTGAGCGAGCCGGCGATGGCCTGGTCCTGCTTCTCCCGGGGGCGCCCGAGGGCCCAGTACGCGTCCAACGACAGCCACTGGTGGATCAGCGCACGGTCGAGGCGCCCGGGGTCGGTGGAGATCTCATAGCCGGCGGGGAGGTTCGTGGTCATGGCCGCATCCAAGCAACCCGGCCGGAGGGCGGGCCACCGAATTGCCCGGAGAGGCCGCGGCGCACCCCAGGGCAGACTGCCCCTTGAGGCACGGTTGATCCGCATTCGAACCCCTTGTGGGGCGAGATGTTGATCAAGCGTCAGGGCCTGCGGAGGATGGGCGGGAAGGCCGCCAGTGCTCGGCCGCCCCCTGCCCGCCCTCTCCCTCCGAGGTGCCCATGAACAAGATCAAAACCGCGGTCGCCACCCTCGCCCTGCTCGCCACCGCCGGGCTGACCGCCACCCCCGCCCAGGCCGCCGGCAAGTCCGAGGACGCCCAGATCTGCACCAGCAAGCTCGGCTTCAGCGGCGGCAGCTTCTACTGCGGCGGCGCCTACGGCGACGGCGAGAGCCCCTGGCCGCTGCAGAGCGGCGACTGGGTGGACTTCGTGATCGGCCTCGACCACGCCGTCTGGTTCCGCACCACCAACCACGCCGAGTGGATCTCCCTGGGCGGCTACTTCACCGGCAAGGTGACGTTCAGCAAGAAGCTCAACGACCTCAACTTCACCATCAACGCCCTCGGTTCCGACGGCAAGACCACCTGGTCCCGCGACCGCACCCACAAGGGCTTCGTCACCCCCTGGTACGTCAAGGGCTAGGACGGAACGGCCGAGCCCTGCGGCCGGAACGTCCTCACTGGCCGCAGCCACCAACGAGCGCCTGCGGCCAGCACGATCACCGCACGGCTACCCAGCCTTCGGCCATTCCCATCCGAGCTGGAGGAAGAGGCCGAGGCGGTCACTCACGGCGCGGATCTCGATAATCTTGCCCTCGGCGAGGGTGAAGATCCAGATCGCCTCGTTCTCGAAGCTCCGGCCAGTCGGCTCGGGCATGCGCGGGTGGGTTCCATCGTGGACTCCACGCTGAGTGACGCGAGCGACCACCTGGTCTCCCTCGCCGATCAATTCGTCCACCTGGACCGTGAGCGGCTCGAACGCGACCAACTGCTGACGAAGGCCCTCGAACGCGGCGCCCGGCTCGTCGCCCTCCCCATGGATGATCTTGTTGTGGTCCACGACGTCGTGCGCCATGAACCGGGGAAGGTCCACGAGTCGCCGGTCGCCGACCGCCTCGAAGAAGCCCAGAACGACCTTCTTGTTGTGATCCACCACTGAGACCCCCGCCTAATCGATTGTCAGTCATCGGATCCTAGTCACCTTGATCCACGGGCCCGTCTACACGTTCGTGGCCAGCACTTTCGAAACAGGCCCCAGGAACACCCAGCCGGAGCCGTGCGACCGGAACGCCCTCGGAGCCCCCGGCTGGCGAGCGGTGGACCGCAGCCCACATGCTGCGGGGAGGGCGACACACGGAGAGGACTGTCCTGCTGCGCTCGGCTCCCGACCGGAGGAGACGCATCAGGCCGCCCCGTGGGGATGAACGGCGACCGGGCCTGTCAAAGGGTCAGCCCCGCCGCAAGGGGCAGGGCGGGGGTGTCTCACCGGTGGCGCTGAAGGTCCGGGGGCAGTCCGGGACTCCAAGGACCCCGGCGGCCCCGTCCTCGCCTTCTCCTCCGACGGCTGGCAGAGCTTCGTCACCGCCGTCCGCGCCGGCGAGTTCGGCGAGATCTGAGTCGGCCGTCCCGGCCCAGAGGCCGGCTCCTCGGCAGCTGCTCCCCGAGAAGACCCCCGAGCACTCGGAGTGGAAAGTCGATCCGGCCGACTTTCCACTCCCCGCCCCTCCCGGCCGAGGCCCGCGGGCGACTGCCGCGGCACCACCAGGCGAGATCAATCTGCCGGTGGATCTGCCCCTGACCTCCGCTTCGGCTGTCCTAGCCTGACGTCCGGCGCTCAAGCACCGACTGACGCGCCATCAGATACGCAGTCCCGTGCGCCTGCTACGTCCGGAAGGATCCGACGTCCACCCATGACCAGTATCCGTATACGAGCCGCCGCCATCGCGGCCGCCGTCGCGATCGGGTTCGGCACCCTCGCCACCGGTGTCGCCCATGCCGCCCCCGCGCCGACCCTCGCGTCGGCCGCCGCGGCGCCCGCCGCCGTGGCCGCCGCGCTGTCGGCGCCCACCCGCATCCCGATGAACAGCGTGCTCTCCAAGAACCAGGGCTGGTACTCGCCGAACGGCCACATCCTGCTGGCCATGCAGGGCGACGGCAACGTCGTCCTGTACCGCGACACCACCCCGATCTGGGTCGCCCGCGGCGCCATGCCCAACGGCAACATCCTGGCCATGCAGGGCGACGGCAACCTCGTCGTCTACGCCGCCGACAGCACCCCGCTGTGGTCGAGCGGGACCGCCAACCACCCCGGCGCCGAGCTGACCATCTACAACGAGGGCGCCATCGCGGTCGAGCAGAACGGCAAGATCCTCTGGACCTCCGCTCCGCCCGCCACCAACCCGTACCAGTGCCCGCCGTGGGGCCCGCCCTACCCCGGCCAGTACATCCCGCCGTGGTGCCCGGTGTGGCCCTTCTAGGGGTCGAACCCACCAGGCGGTGATCAGTCCGCGGGATCCGGCTTCACCGCGGAGCCTCGGACGCTGATCGAAACATCCCTACCGCCCGTGCCGGATTCATGACCGTCCGTCAAATCCGCTGCTCTTCTGCCGTAGAATTCAATGGCCGCCACCCGAACTCGGGTGGCGGCCATCGATGTTCAACGCGCACGCTTCTACTTGGCGGTCGATGCCGCGCACGTTGTTCCTCACAACAGGGCCAGTATGCCAGCAGCGTGGCGGTTCCGGTGGACGCCTTCCCCCACTTTGCCCGTGCATCGGCCCCGAAAGGCTGAACGTGCACGTCGCTCCCCTCACCGCCGACATGATCGCCCTCGCCCGGCCGACCGGGACGCCGCCGGCGAACGAGTTCCGGCTCCGGCTCGGGCAGTGGATGCAGTCGCTCCCCACCGGCGGGGCCTGGCGGTCGCTCGGGCCGTCCTTCGTCCTCTTCCTCATGCACGCCGCGCAGAAGGCCGACGCCGACGGCACCAACCTGCACCGCCCGCCCTCGAACCTCTGGTTCGCCCGGGCCTGCCGCGTCTCCAAGGACTCCGTCCCCGGTTTCTACCGCGCGGCCGAGGCCGCCGGGTTGATGGCCCTGCTTACCGGCCCCTCCGGCGCCCGCGTACGCGGCTACGCCGTCACCCTGCCGCTCGGCGGTGAACCCGACTGGGACGCCGCCCTCGCCGTGCTGCGCTCCGACACCCGGCGGACCAAGCAGGAGCAACTCCGCTGCACCGCCGCCGGTAAGTCCGCACGGGCGGTGCTGCCCAGGCAGCACCGCGGCGAGAGCAAGTCCGCACGTGCGGAGTCGGGCGGGTCCGCACGTGAAGGCTCGCTGATCCGCACGTGCGGACACAACCAGGAAGTCTCTTACCAGGAACGGGAGATGGTTGCTGTTGCAGTGACAGTGACCCCTCCGCGCGCGAGCAACGAACCGCCACCCCCGCCGCCGCCACCCCCGCCGCCTCCACCGACCCCGCCACCGCCGCTCCCCGACCGCTCCGGCTGGGACCGGATGGCCGACCACCTGCCGCCCGGCCTCCAGGAGGCCGCCCGCGCCGTCCCCGAGGGCAACCTGTTGCGCCGGACGGCCGCCACGGCCTTCCGGGACGGCTGGGCGAGCCCCGGGTGGCTCGCCGCCCGCCTGGCCTCCCGGCGGTCGTCGGGCGGCCCGGAGGACTCCCCCGCCGACCGGATCGCCGCCGGGCTGGCCGCCGCCCTGCGGGCACTGGCGCCGTGGCCCGACTCCCCCGGGCAGCCGGACGACTACGCCGAGTTCACCCGGCTGCTGGCCACCCGCACCCCCGGCGCGCAGCTGCTCGCGGACGGGGCATAGCTTGTGCCGCGTGAACGACGAGACTGCGGCGCTCGCGCCGACCGTGTACCCGTCCGCCAAGGGCCGGACGCTGTTGATGCTGCTCGGCGCGGTCGCCTTCGTGGCGGTCGGGGCGGTCCTGCTGGTCCAGCACGAGGATGTGAAGAACGTGGTCGTCGGGGCGGCCTCGGTGCTGTTCTTCGGCCTCTGCGCCGTGCTGCTGCTGGCCCGGCTGGTGCAGGGCAGGCCGGAGCTGGTGCTGGACTCGACGGGCCTGGAGCACGTGCAGCTCGGCCGGATCGGCTGGGCCGAGATCGGCGCCGTGCGGATCCGCGAGATCCGGGTCAGGAACACCCACCAGCGCATGATCGAGCTGCTGTTGCACGACCCCGCCGGGTACGTGGCCCGGGCGCCCCGGCTGGTCCGCGCGACCGCCTCCGCCAACCGGGGCCTCGGGTACGGCCCGGCCAACATCTCCGCGAACACCCTGTCGGTCGGCCTGGAGGACGTACTGGCGGCGATGGTGCGCCACCACCCGCGGCTGGTCGTCCAGTCGTAAGGGTCCGGCCGTCAGGCCAGGGCTTGGACGGCGGCCCGGACCTTCTGGGCCAGGGCGGGCGGCAGGGTGCCGTACCCGAGCGCGGCCGCCGACCGCTGGCCGTCCCCGCCCACCGCGTACACCACGAACGGGCGCAGGGCCCGCAGGGCGTCCGCCACGTTTCCCCGGTCGCACACCAGCGCGTAACCGATCTGGATGATCGGGTAGGCGCCCTCGACCCTCGTCGTGAAGTCCACGTCCAGGGCCAGATCGGCGCCGCTGCCCACGATTCGGGCCGCACCCGCCGCCCGGCCGGGCGAGTCGGCGTCGACCGCCACCGGCGCGGGGGCACCCGTCGCCAACCGGGCCGTCCTCAACTGCCGGGCGTCGCCCGCCGGGACGAAGGAGATCGCGCCGTCCGTCCCGGTCACCTCGCGGGCGAGGTCACCGGCCGGGGCCGGCTGCCCGCCCCGGATCGGCCAGGACCTGGCCGGCGGGTGCGCCCAGTCGTCGGGCGCGGCCGTGGCCAGGTACTGGGTGAAGGTGAGCGTGGTGGACGAGTCGTTCGAGGGCCGGAGCACCGTGATGCGGGCGGCGGGCAGCACCGTCTGCGGGTTGAGCCTGGCGATCTTCGCGTCGTTCCAGAGGGTGATCCGGCCGTCGAAGATCTGCGCGAGGGTGGCCGCGTCCAGCACCAGGGCGTCCACGCCGGCCAGCCGGTAGACGACGGCGATCGGCAGGACGCTCAGCGGCAGCTGGACGGCCCGGCCGCCGACGCAGCGGCGCGCCGAATCCCCGGCCTGGCGCGGCGTCAACGGCACGTCGGTGAAGGCGAGGTCGGGCCAGCCGGACAGGAACTGCTGGAATCCGGTGCCCGCGGAGAGGCTGTCGTGGGCGAGCTCCGCACCCGGGCAGATCTTCATGTAGTCGACGATCCAGCGGTCCATGACGTCCTCCTGGAGGCCGTCCCCGCCGATCTGGACCCGTCCGAGCGGACCGCAGGCCGCCGGCTGACCCGATCCGACGGGCGAACCGGCCGCCCCCGTGTCGCCGTTCGCCGCACCCGCGTCCTCGCCCGGCCGCCCGGGCCCGTTGAGCACCACGGTGAGCGCCACCGCCGCCGCGGCGACCACCGCGGCGCCGAGGACGAGGGCCGTCCGGCGCCGGGCAGGCCGACGGGACGCCGGGAGTGGCGGGAGCGGCGGCAACGGCACGGGCGGGCCCGCGACCTCGGGGTACGGCGTGTCCGGGACGGTCGCCACGACCGGCCGGTCCGGCTCGGCGGGCACCTCGGCGGGCGGCTCCGCCTCGCCCGTCGCCCAGGCCAGCAGCCGCTCCACCGTGGGCCGTCGAGCGGGCTCCTTGGCGAGGCAGGCGGTGACCAGCGGCCGCAACTCCACCGGCAGCCCGCGCAGGTCGGGATCCTCGAAGACCACCCGGAAGCCCATCGCGTGCACCCCCTCCCCGTCGAAGGGCCCGCGCCCGGTGGCCGCGTACACCAGGACCGACCCCACGGCGAAGACGTCCGTCGCCGGGCCGACGGCACCGCGCCGGAACTGCTCGGGGGCCATGAACGGGGGCGTGCCGACGATCGAGCCGGTGGTGGTGAGCGGGGCGGCGTCCAGCGCACGGGCGATGCCGAAGTCGATGACCCGCGGGCCGTCGTCCGCGAGCAGCACGTTGCCCGGCTTGAGGTCGCGGTGCACCAGACCGACCCGGTGGATGTCCCGCAGCGCCTCCGCCAGCCCCGCCGCCAGCCAGCGCAGCTGCGCCACGGACAGCGGCCCCTGCTCCTCGACCCGGTCGGAGAGGGTGGGGGCGGCGATGAAGACCGTCGCCAGCCAGGGCGCCTCGGCGTCGGCGTCCGCGTCGACCACGGAGGCGGTGAACGCGCCGCTGACCCGGCGGGCGGCCGCGACCTCCTGCCGGAACCGGGCCCGGAAGGCGGCGTTCTCGGCCAGCTCGGGGCGGATGACCTTCACGGCGACCTGCCGCCCGGACGCCGACCGGGCGCGGTAGACCACGCCCATCCCGCCCGTGCCGAGCCGGTCCTCCAGCCGGTACCCGCCGATCACCCGTGGATCGGTCTCCCGCAGCGCCACGCGGTCGCCCCCTCTTCCCCCGGATCAGCGTAACCGCGTGGCCTCTGCCACGGGTTGGGGTTCACCGGCCGGGCGGCTCCTCGTAGGGAATGCGGGGGTTGCGCGGGCGCTGGAACGCGCCCGCACCCGGCGCCTCGCGCTCCGGCCGGGGTCGCGGCACCTCGCGCTCCACCCTGGGGCGAGGAGCAGGCTTGGGCTTCGGATCCGGCTTGGGCCGCACCTGCCGGGCCCGCTCGGCGGCCAGCGCCGCCTGCCGCTGCTCGATCCGCCGCCAGGTCGTCGGCGGACACGGCCCCAGCGGACGGCCGTCGAGGAAGCTCTCGTACGGGACGATGCGGGGCGGCAGGCCGACCTCCACCCAGGACTGGCGGCCCGTGCGGTCCCAGCCCTCCCCGCTCATCCGGATGTGGTCGGCCCGGTCGTCCTTGTTCCGGCGGGTGATCTGCAGGACCTCGGCGTGGCCGGACCGGGCCCGGAGGACGACGCAGTGGTGACGGCCGGACTCGGCCCGGTCCCGGTACGGCACCATCGCCACCCACACCTGGCCGGGCGCGGGCCGCACCCGGCCGCCCGCCACCGGGCCCGGCGCCGCCGACCGCGCCTTCACGGTGGGCCCCGCCGCCGCAGGCCCCTTCACCGCAGGACCCTTCACCGCAGCACGGCCGGCCCCGACGACCCCGGCCCGACCGATCGCGGCCCGACCGGACGCCACCGGCCCGGGCGCGGACCGCCGGGCCCGCCTCCGCACACCCGCGTACCAGATCAGGCCCAGGATCCCGACGACCACGCACTCCAGCGTCGCCGCCGGCGTCCAGCCCGGGTACGTGCCGAAGACCTTCGGCACCAGGAAGTCCCGGGCCAGCCACGCCACCAGCGAGGAGAGCCCGGTCAGCACCACCGCCCGCACCGGTACCACCCAGCGGGCCTCCCGCCGGGGCCGCCCGGCCAGCCAGTCCAACAGCAGCGCCACCCCGTAGGCCATCCCGATCAGCACCGCCATCTGCGGCGGCCCCGCGTGCTGCGGTGGCGTCTGCTCGGCCAGCAGGTCCGGCAGCACGATCGGCAGCGCGAGCAGGTTGCCCAGCACGGAGGAGAACAGCAGCATCCCGAAGAGGCCCAGGCACCCTGGTCCCGAGCTCGTCGAACTCCCGTACGGCCGCGCCATGTTCGCCCCCGAGGTGTCACGTCCGGTCGGCGCAATCTAGCGCAGCGCGGCGCCTCCGGGGCAGGGTCCGGGGATTCCCGCGGCCGGCGGCAGCCGACGGACCGGGCCCGGACCGGAAACCCGCGGAGCCCGGACCGGTCGGCGGGCGATAATCCCGGTGCGACTACGGACCGATCGCCCGACCGGCGGCACAGCGCAAAGGCCCTCATGACGACTTCCTGGACCGCCTTCGGCGGCGACCTGCACCTCGACCTCACCGGCCGGCGGGCGGCCGGAAGCGGCCTGCGGGCCGCGCTGGAGGACGCGCTGCGCGAGGCCGTGCAGGACGGACGGCTGGCCCCCGGCACCCGGCTGCCGTCCTCCCGGGCCCTCGGGGAGGACCTCGGGATCGCCCGGAACACCGTGGTCGAGGCGTACGGCCAGCTCACCGCCGAGGGCTGGCTCACCTCCCGGCAGGGGTCCGGCACGACGGTCGCCGAGCGGGCGGCGCCGCGCCGCACCGCGCCCGCCCCGAGCGGGCCCTCCGGGCACCCGACCGCCCGGTACGACCTGATGCCCGGACGCCCGGACGTCTCGCTGTTCCCCCGCGGCCCCTGGCTGGCCGCCGCCCGCCGGGCGCTGGCCGTCGCCCCGCACGAGGCCTTCGGCTACGGCAGCCCGCAGGGGCGGATCGAGCTGCGGCGGGCCCTCACCGACTACCTCGCCCGGGTGCGCGGGGTCCGCACCGACCCCGAACACCTGGTGATCTGCGCCGGCTTCACCCAGGGGCTGGGCCTGCTCTGCGGCGCCATGCGCGAACGCGGCGCCCGTGCGCTGGCCGTCGAGGCGTACGGGCTGCCGCCGCTGTACGCCGGCGTCCGGGCGGCGGGGCTCACCACCCTGCCGCTGCCGCTGGACGGCTCGGGCGCCCGGACGGACCTGCTGGACGGACGGCCGGGCGCCGTCCTGCTCACCCCCGCCCACCAGTTCCCGACCGGGGTGCCGCTGACCGCCGAGCGGCGGGCGGCGGCCGTCGGCTGGGCCCGGAAGCACGACGGGTACGTGATCGAGGACGACTACGACGGCGAGTTCCGCTACGACCGGCAGCCGCTCGGCGCCATGCAGGCGCTCGACCCCGAACGGGTGGTGTACGCGGGCACGGCCGCCAAGAGCCTCGCCCCCGGCCTGCGGCTGGCCTGGCTGGTACTGCCGGACGCACTGGTCGAACCCGTGGCCCGGCTCAAGCAGGTGGCGGACACCATGTCCCCGGTGCTGGACCAGCTCACCCTCGCCGAACTGATCACCTCGGGCACCTACGACCGCCACGTCCGCCGCTGCCGCCTGCACTACCGCCGCCGCCGGGACGCGCTGGTCGCGGCGCTCGCCGAACGCGCCCCGCAGGTCCGGGTGACGGGCATCGCCGCCGGGCTGCACGCCGTCCTGCGGCTGCCGCCGACCGCGCCGCCGGAGGCCGAACTGGTGCGGCGCGCCGCAGCCGCCGGCCTGGCCGTCAGCAACCTGGGCTGGAACCGCGCCGAGCCCGCGCTCGCCCCCGCGGCCCCGCCCGGACTGGTGATCGGCTACGCCACCCCGCCGGACCACGCCTTCCCCGGGGCGCTCGACACGCTCTGCGAACTGCTGCGCGACTGCTGAGGAACACCCCGGGGAGCGGCGAGCCCCGCCCGGCCCGGACCTAGGCCGTGTCTGACCGGGCGGTCACTTGTTCCGGTTGCCCAGCTCGAAGAGCAGCATCAGGAAGCCCGCGAAGCCGTGGGTGGCGACCATGTAGATCAGTACCCGGATGCCGACGCGGCGGTTGGCCCACTTGCCGGCGTCGACGGTCTTCGGGGCGTCGGCGGGCGCCGCGACGGCGGCGGCAGCGGGAACGGCGGCGGCAGCGGTGGTGGGATCAGCCATGGGAGATCTCCTCCAGGAGTTCTGACGAAGGGTCAGTGCGGAGCGGCAGGGCCGCCGCCGAGGCAGAGTTCGCCACCGGGGCTCTGCAGCAGGGTGTGGACGAAGAGCAGCTCCACCCCGTGCGCCGACTCGGCGGCGATGCAGTGCGGGGTGAGCGAGTCGAAGTGCGCGGAGTCGCCCTCCGCGAGCAGGTGGACGCGGTCGCCGAGGGTGAGCCTCAGCCGCCCCTGGAGGACGTAGAGCCACTCCTCGCCGGGGTGCACCCGGACGACGGCGTCCTGTACACCCGGGGGGACGTGCACACGCAGCGCCTGCATGGCCCGGCCGGGGGCGCCGGCCCGGCGGTAGCCCCAGCCGCCGGCCCGGCCCGGCTCGATCGCGCCGCCGCGCACCACCGGGTCCGGCTCGACCATGGCCTCGCCGAGGAGGCCGGAGACGGACGTGCCGTAGGCGCGGGCGAGGCCGAGCAGGACGGGCAGCGAGGGCTGCCGGCGACCGGTCTCCAGTCGGGAGAGATAGGCTGGGGAGAGTCCGACCCGGGCTGCGGCCACCTCCAGGGTGAGGCGGCTGCCGAGTCGGTGCTCGCGCAGTCTGGTGGCGAGGCCGGCCACTTCCTGGTCGTCGAGCCGGCCCTCGGCGGGTTGATCCGCCGACTGGTCGCCGGGCTGGTCACCGGGCTTGTCCCCGGCGGGCGGGCCGGGCGGGCTGCTGGTCATGTGACCAGTGGACACCCCACGTGCCGCTCGGGCAAGAAATTTGCCTCAGAGGCAAAAGCCTCCGCCGCACCCTCCCGCGTCACGGCCGGGGGATGTTCCGCAGATTGCTCCGGGCCAGGTCGATCATGCGTCCGACCCCGCCCGAGAGCACCGTCCGACCGGCCGCCAGCGCGAAGCCCTTCAGCTGGGCGGCGGTGATGTGCGGCGGGATGGAGAGCGCGTTCGGGTCGGTGACCACGTCCACCAGGGCCGGACCGGGCCGCTCCAGCGCCTCCGCCAGCACCTCCCGCACCCGCGCCGGGTCGGTGACCCGCTTCGCGGGGATGCCCATCGCCCGGGCGATCCCGGCGTAGTCCACGTCGCCGTTGTCGATCTCCGACTCGGGGTAGCCGGAGACCAGCATCTCCAGCTTGATCATGCCGAGCGCGCCGTTGTTGAACACCACCGTCTTCACCGGCAGCCGGTGCCTGGCCACCGTCAGCAGCTCGCCGAGCAGCATGGAGAGGCCGCCGTCGCCCGACATCGCGATCACCTGCCGCCCGGGGCAGGCCAGTTGGGCGCCGATCGCGTGCGGCAGCGCGTTCGCCATCGAGCCGTGCAGGAACGAGCCGATCACCCGGCGGCGGCCGTTGGGCTGGAGGTAGCGGGCGGCCCAGACGTTGTTCATCCCGGTGTCCACGGTGAACACCGCGTCGTCGGCCGCGACCTCGTCCAGCACCGAGGCCACGTACTCGGGGTGGATCGGCAGGTGCCGCTCGATGTCCCGGGTGTACGCGCCGACCACGTCCTCCAGCGCGCGGACGTGCCGGTCCAGCATCCCGTCCAGGAAGCGGCGGTCGTCCTTGGCCTCCAGCAGGGGCAGCACGGCCCGCAGGGTGGCCGAGACATCGCCGTGGACGGCGAGTTCCAGCGGCGTGCGGCGGCCGAGCCGGGTGGCGTCGTGGTCCACCTGGACGGTGCGGGCCTGCGGGAGGAAGGAGTCGTAGGGGAAGTCGGTACCGAGCAGCAGCACCAGGTCGGCGGAGTGCAGCGCCTCGTGGCAGGCGCCGTAGCCGAGCAGACCGCTCATCCCGACGTCGTACGGGTTGTCGTACTGGACCCACTCCTTGCCGCGCAGGGAGTGTCCGACCGGCGCGTTCAGGGCCTGCGCGACCGCCATCACCTCGGCGTGCGCCCCGCGCACCCCCGCGCCGCAGAACAGGGCCACCGTGCCGGCGGAGTTGAGCACCCGGGCGAGGGCCTGCACCTGGGACCAGGGCGGGGCGGCCACCGCCTGCTCGGTCAGGAAGTGACTCGCCCCGGTCGGCCCGGCGGCGGGCTCGGCCGCGACGTCCCCTGGGAAGGAGAGCACCGAGACGCCGGGGGAGCCGAGCGCGTGCTGCACCGCGATCCGCAGCAGCCGGGGCAGTTGGACGGGGGTGGAGACCAGCTCGCACCAGCTGCTGCAGTCGGTGAACACCCGGTCGGGGTGGGTCTCCTGGAAGAAGCCGGTGCCGATCTGGCCGGACGGGATGTGCGAGGCGAGCGCCAGCACCGGCAGGCCGCTGCGCTGGGCGTCGTAGAGGCCCTGGATCAGGTGGGTGTTGCCGGGCCCGCAGGAGCCCGCGCAGACCGCGAGCCGGCCGCTCAGCTCGGCCTCGGCGGCTGCCGCGAAGGCCCCGGCCTCCTCGTTGCGCACGTGCACCCAGCGGATGCCCTCGGCGCGGCGGATGGCGTCCACCACGGGGTTGAGGCTGTCACCGACCACGCCGTACACCCGCTCGACCCCGGCCTGCCGGAGCACCTCCACCATCTGCTCGGCCACACTCACCACGAGGGCTCTCCTTCACCGGCCGCCGGTTGCCACAGGTCACCAGCACCCTCCGGTGTCCGGAGCCCCCGCGCAGCCGGACGGCCGCCGAACGGGTGAACCGGCCCGGCCCGCGCGGGCGCCTACTCGGCCGCCAGGTGGTCCGGCCCCGGGCCGACCATGCCGGTGACCACGCCGGCCTGTGGCTGGCGGCGGGCCGGCTCCCGGCCGGGGGGCTGGGTGCAGCGCTCCTGGGCGGGCGGTACGGCGGTCAGCCGGGTGACCGGGGAGCCGGCCTTCACCTGCACCTGCTCGCCGTCGTGCCGCAGGTGGATCACCTCGCCGCGACGCAGCGTGTACGTCGTCCCCTCGTGGGTGATCCGCACCCCGAGCAGGCGTCCGCGCACCATCAGCGAGAAGCTCAGCCGCATCAGCCCGGCCGGCAGCCGGGGGCGGAAGGAGAGCGCCTCGCCGTGGTCCCGCAGCCCGCCGAAGCCCGCCACCAGGGCGATGCAGGCCCCGGCCAGCGAGGCCATGTGCAGGCCGTCCCGGGTGTTCCCGCCGAGGTCGTGCAGGTCCATCAGGGCGGCCTCGGCGGTGTAGTCGTACGCGAGGTCCAGCTGGCCCACCTCGGCGGCGATCACCGCCTGGGTGCAGGCGGAGAGCGAGGAGTCCCGCACGGTCAGCCGCTCGTAGTAGGCGAAGTTGCGGGCCTTCTGCTCCTCGGTGAAGGCGTCCCCGCGGACCTGCATGGCGAGCACCAGGTCGGCCTGCTTGACCACCTGCTTGCGGTACAGGTCGAAGTACGGGTAGTGCAGCAGCAGCGGGTAGTTCTCCGGCGGGGTGCGCTCGAAGTCCCAGACCTGGTGGTCGGTGAAGCCGTCGGCCTGCGGGTGCACGCCGAGGTTCTCGTCGTACGGGATGAACATCGCGGCGGCGGCGTCCCGCCAGGCGGCGGTCTCCTCGGTGTCGACGCCGAGCGCGGCGGCCTCCCGCGGGTGCCGCCCGGCGGCCTCGGCGGCGGCGCGCAGGTTGGACTGCGCCATCAGGTTGGTGAAGACGTTGTTGTCGGCGACGGCGCTGTACTCGTCCGGGCCGGTGACGCCCTCGATCCGGAACCGGCCGGCGGCGTCGTGGTGGCCGAGCGAGCGCCACATCCGGGCCGTCTCCACCAGCAGTTCGAGCCCGTACTCGCGCTCGAACCCGGTGTCCGCGGTGGCCCGGACGTACCTGGCGACGGCGGCCGCGATGTCCGCGCCGATGTGGAACGCCGCCGTGCCGGCCGGCCAGTAGCCCGAGCACTCCTCGCCGCGGATCGTGCGCCAGGGGAACACCGCCCCGGACAGCCCGAGTTGGGCCGCCCGCTCGCGGGCCAGCGGCAGGGTGGTGTGCCGCCAGCGCAGGGCCTGGTTGACGGCGCTCGGCAGGCAGTAGGTGAGCACCGGCAGGACGAAGGTCTCGGTGTCCCAGAAGCTGTGCCCGTCGTAGCCCGGGCCGGTCAACCCCTTGGCCGGGATGGCCCGTTCCTCACTGCGCGCACCCGCCTGCAACACGTGGAACACCGCGAACCGGACGGCCTGCTGGAGCTCGACGTCGCCCTCGATCTCGACGTCGCTGGTCTCCCAGAACTCCTCCAGGTACTGCTTCTGCTCGTCCACCAGCCCCTCCCAGCCGGTGTACCGGGCGGCGGTCAGCGCCGCCTCCACCTGGTCCCGGACGGCCGGCAGCGAGCGGGTCGCGGACCAGCCGTAGGACATGAACTTGACCAGCCGCAGCCGCTGCCCGGGCGCCAGCACCGTGGTGACGCTGATCCGGCCGTGGTCCGCCTCGCTCTCGGCGACGGTGTCCAGCCGCTCCGGGCCCTCGATCACGTGGTCCATCCCGGCCGCGACCCGGATGCCGCTGTAGCGGGTCCGGTGCACCAGGACGGCCTTGGTGGCGCTCGCGTGGTTCACCTCGGGGAGCAGCGGCGCCTCCAGCACGGCGGCCGCGCGCGGGTCGCCCTCGGCGCCGCCCGGCAGCTGCTCGTTGGCCACCAGCTCGGACTGCAGGACGATCCGCACCGGGCCGTCCACCGCCTCCACCGTGTACTCCACGGCGGCGATGGCCCGCTGGGTGAGCGAGACCAGCCGGGTGGACTTGACCCGGATGGTCCGCCCGGCCGGGGAGGTCCACTCCGCCTCGCGGTGCAGCAGCCCCTCGCGGAAGTCCAACCAGCGGCGGTGGCTGCGCAGTTCGCCGTAGCGGAGATCGAAGGGCTCGTCGTCCACCAGCAGTCGGATGATCTTGCCGTTGGTCACGTTGATGACGCTCTGGCTGGACTCCGGGTAGCCGTAGCCGCCCTCGCCGTACGGCAGCGGGCGCAGTTCGAAGACGCCGTTCAGATAGGTGCCGGGCAGGCCGTGCGGCTCGCCCTCGTCCAGGTTGGCGCGCAGGCCGATATGGCCGTTGGAGAGCGCGAAGACCGACTCGGCCCGGGCCATCGAGGCCAGGTCCAGGCCCGGTTCGACGATCTGCCAGGGGTCGACGACGAAGGGCTGCTCGGCGCTCATGCGCCCTCCTCCCCGGGGATCAGCTCGGCGAGGTCCGTGACGACCACGGTGGCACCGTCGCGGCGCAGTTCGTCGGCCTGGCCGGTGCGGTCCACCCCGACCACGGCGCCGAAGCCGCCGGCCCGGCCGGAGGCGACCCCGGCCAGGGCGTCCTCGAACACGGCGGCGTGCACGGGCTCGACGCCCAGTGCCCGGGCGGCGGCCAGGTAGGTGTCGGGGGCCGGCTTGCCCGGCAGGCCCTCGCGCTTGGCCACGATGCCGTCGACGACCACGTCGAACAGCTCCTCGATCCCGGCGGCGCGCAGCACGTCACGGCAGTTGGCGCTGGAGGAGACCACCGCGGCGGGCAGTCCCAGCGCGCGCAGCCGCCGCACGTAGGCCACCGAGCCGTCGTAGGGCAGGACGCCCTGCTCGCGGATCATGGCCAGCACCGTGTCGTTCTTGGCGCTGCTGATGCCGTGCACGGTACGGGCGCCGGGCGGGTCGGCGTCGGTGCCCTCGGGCAGGTCGAAGCCCCTGCTGCGCAGGAACGCCCGGGTGCCGTCCAGGCGCGGGCGGCCGTCGACGTGGGTGTCGTAGTCGACGACCGGGTCGAAGGGCACGAACTGCTCTCCGGTGCGGTCGGATTCGGACCGCAGGAAGGCGTCGAAGGTGCTCTTCCAGGCCGCGGCGTGCACCTTGGCGGTCTGGGTGAGCACCCCGTCGAGGTCGAAGAGGAAAGCGCGGATGTCGTCCGAGAGCCCCAGCATGGGTGCAGTCTTACGCGCCGACGCGCCGGATGCCGCCCATTCCCGGCGGCGCGTCGCGGGAACGGGCGGCATCCGGCGCCCTCGTGGTGGGCGGCGCGGCGGCTACGGGGAGTCGGGCGAGGCGATCAGGGCGAAGACGGCGCCCTGCGGGTCCTGGACGACGGCCATCCGGCCGGACTGCATGTCGAACGGCGGCTGGATCACCGAGCCGCCCGCCTTCACCAGGGCGTCCACCGTGGAGTCGGTGTCGTCCACCGAGAAGTACGTCATCCAGTGCGGGGGCGTGCCGGGCGCCAGGTACGAGGCGGTCGGCTGCATGCCGCCCACCGTGCGGTCGCCGACGTTGAGGGAGTAGTAGCCCTCCATGCCCTGGATGGTGGCCGGGCGCAGGCCCACGGCCTGGTGGTAGAAGCGGCCGGCCGCGTCGGTGTCGGTGGTGTTGAGCTCGTTCCAGACCAGCGCGCCGGGCTCGTTGACGATGCCGGCGCCGATGAAGTCGACCTTCTGCCAGACGCCGAACACCGCGCCGGTCGGGTCGGCGGCGACCAGCATCCGGCCGACCGTCCCGACGTCCATCACCGGGTACAGGATCGTGCCGCCGCTGTCGGCGATGGACCGGGCGGCGGCGTCGGCGTCGTCGGCGGCCAGGTAGGTGGTCCAGGAGACCGGCGGGACGGGCTGGCCCTCGGGGGCCATCTGCGCCATGATCCCGGCGACCGGCTTGCCGTTCAGCGAGCACACGGCGTAGCCGCCGAACTCGGGCGGGCCGACCTCGCCCTGCCAGCCGAACAGGTCGCGGTAGAAGTCGATTGCGGCCTGCTGGTCGCTCGCCATCAGGTCGACCCAGCACGGGGTGCCGGGCTTGTACGGGGACGTGACTACGGGCATTGCGGTGCCTCCAAGCGGTGGTCCTCCGCCGCGGTCGGCGGGCGCCGGGTGGTCGGGGCGCCGGGATCGGTCGCCCGGGCCGTGGCCGTCGCACGGCCGGATGGCGGGTACACCGCCCACGATCGCCGGGCCGCCGCGATCCCGCCACCGGACGGCGCCCCGGAGGGGTACCCCGGCACCCCGCCCGGGCCGTGCGGGCGGCCCCTGGGCGTGCCCCTTCCGGCCCTGCTCCGGCCGCACCGGCACCGGGCCCGGCACGCAAACGCGCACCGGACCGGGTTTGAGGACGGGCCTTAGGAGACGTCCTCGCAGACGTCCTCGTCCGCCGAGCGGGTCGCGCCGGTGACGCTGGACGGCAGCGGCGCGGGCTCGGTCGGCGCGGCGGCGGGTGCGCCCGGGGTGGTCGCGCCGGCCGCGGGCACGGCCGCGCCGCCGTTGGCGGCCGCGAAGTCCTTGCCCACGATCACGAGGATGCCGGCGGAGGAGCCGGCCTTGACGCTCGCCCCGGGGAACAGCGCGGCGACCTTCTCCGCGTTGGCCTTCTGACCGGAGCCGTACTCGATCATCGTGGTGGCGTACTTGGTGCTGGCCGCCGGGCCCATCTTGGTGGCGTTGAACTTCGCCGCCTTCAGCGCCTCGGTCGCCTTGCCGTCCAGCGCGGAGGTGGTGGTGCCGTTGTAGACGCCGACCTTGATGGCCGCGTTGCCCGTGTCGGAGGCCGCGGCGGGGGTGGTGGTCGTGGGCACGGCGGGGGCCGGCGCCTCCGGCGAGGCGGGCGTGGCCGACTGCTCCCCGGTGGCGTTCTGGCCGTCGATGGTCCGGTCCGCCTTGAGGGTGTCCCAGAGCTTGTTGGCGTCCGGCTGGACGATGTCGATGTTCTTGTCCTGGGTGCGGAAACGCCAGGGCAGGGTGACGAACTTGAGGTCGTGCATGTCGATGCTCTTCAGCGACAGGGCGAACGACATCAGCTTCTCGACCGAGTCGAGTCCGGGGTCGACGGTCATCGACTTGGTGGCGGCGTCGGCGAGCGGCAGCAGGGTGGTCGGGTTCAGGCCCTGGCTCTTGATCTTCGTCGCGAGCGAGCCGAGGAACGCCTGCTGGCGCTTCATCCGGCCGATGTCGGAGTTGTCGCCGATGCCGTGGCGCAGGCGCACGAAGTCGAGTGCCTGCTGGCCCTCGACCTTCTGCTTGCCCTGCGGCAGGACGACGTTGCCCTTCTTGGTCAGATTGGGGTTGATGTCCCCCTCGTAGATCGGCTTCGGCAGGCAGACGTCCACCCCGTTGACGGCCTTGGTCATCGCGGAGAACCCCTGGAAGTCGACCACGATCGTGTGGTCGACCCGGATGCCGGTGAGCTTCTCGACCGTGTTCTGGGTGCAGGCCGGGTTGCCGTCGTCCGTCTCGCCCTTCGAGAAGGCCGCGTTGAACAGGTTGTTGGGGTCCGCCTTGGACCACTTGCCGTTCGGCAGCTTGCAGGACGGGATCGCCACCATGGCGTTGCGCGGGATGGAGATGCCGACGGCGTGCTTGTGGTCGGCGTAGACGTGCAGCAGGATCGTGGTGTCCGAACGGGCGCCGCCGTCCTCGCCGCCGCCGAGGTCGGAGTTGTTCTTGCCGCGGCTGTCCGAGCCGATCAGCAGCACGTTGACCGGCTTGTTGCCGTCCGCGTCGGCCTGCGCCTCCGGCGGGCGGTCGGTGGCGATGGCGTCCGCGTCGAAGGACTTGATGTTGCCGTTGAGCTTCAGGTAGATCGCGCCGCCGGCGCCGGCTATCAGGACCAGGACGCCCGCCGCGGACCAGGCGACGATCTTCTTGACGTTCCTCTTGGGCTTGCGGCTGTTGCGCGCCGCCGCCCGGCCGCCGGCCGCGCCCGCGGCCGGCTCCCCGCCGTCCGGTCCGCCCCTGCCCGGTCCGCCCCTGCCCTGCGCCGCCCGCCGTGCCTCGGCCCGGCCACCGGCCCGCGGCTGCGGCACGCCGGCCCCGCCGGTGCCCTCGGTCGTGAGCGCACCGGGCGCGTCCTCGCCACGACCCGGGCCCTCGCCCCACTGACCTGACATCCGTGTGTACCTTTCACCGGCTGACGCGGCGCCCTCAGGAGCGGGCGCACTGCACACAGAGAGACGGGCAGGACCGCCCCCGGGTTGCACGTACGAACGTCGTAATGACCGACGAGCACACCCCCACGGCTGTCCCCAGCCCCCCTGTCGGGCCTCTGCGGTCGCAGCAGGCCCTCTCGGAGCATACAAGCCGGTCATATTTTTACTGGGGCCCCATCAGGTCGCCCCGGTGGACGGCGACGTAGGGGGACCCGCCCTGCGGCGGGGGGGGCGGTTCAGCGGCTGCGCTCCTCGACCAGCGCCGCCAACCGGTCCAGCCCGGCGTTGATCTCCTCCGGTCGGAGCCCGCTGAACGAGAGCCTGATCTGGCGGCGGCCGCCGGCGCCGCCGTAGAAGTAGGACATCGGGGTCCAGAGCAGTCCGTACGCGCGGGCCGAGTGCTCCAGGAGGGCGTCGTCCACCTCGAAGGGCACCGTGAGGGCCAGGAAGAAACCGCCGGCCGGGCTGTTCCAGGCGAGGTCGGACCGGTCGGCGAAGCGGTCCGACAACCCCTGCAGCAGCAGCCGCCGGTTCCGCTCGTAGAGCGCGATCTCGCGGTGGTTGCCCGCCCGCAGGCTCAGCCCGTGGGCGAGCAGGCCGCCGCCCACGACGGCCTGGGCCAGCGGCGAGGTGTTCACGCTGAGCATGCTCTTCAGCACGGAGATCCGGTCGGCCAGCAGACCGGCCGAGCCGTCGGGCCCGGCCACCGTCTGGTCGGCCACCAGGTACCCGATCCGGGCGCCCGGGACGGAGGTCTTCGCGAAGGACCCGAGGTGGACGACCCTGCGGCCGGTGTCGAGGGCCTTGAGCGACGGGGGCCGCCCGGCCCCCGCGAACACCCCGTACGGGTTGTCCTCCAGCAGCAGCAGGCCCTCCTCGGCGGCCACCGCGAGCAGCGCCCGCCTGGTCTCCAGGTCCATGCTCACCCCGGTCGGGTTCGCCACGTCCGGGATGACGTACAGCGCCCGCGGGCGCAGGCCCTCGGCCCGTGCCTCGGCCAGCCGCCGGGCCAGGTCGTCGAGGTCCACGCCCCGAGGCCCGCCGTGCACCGGCCGGACGGGCAGGTCGCAGAGCCGGGCGGCGCCGGCGAACCCCACGTAGGTGGGCGAGACGGCCAGCACGACGTCCCGCGGGCCGCGCCCGAGCGCGCGCAGGACCAGGTACATCGCCTCCTGGCAGCCGTTGGTCACCACGACGGACTCCGGGTCCGCCGTGATGCCCTCGTCCACCCCGAGGTGGGCGGCGATCAGCTCGTGGATGATCCCCTTCGTCCGGCCGTACTGCATCAGCGTCCGCCGGACCTCCGCCTCGGACAGCCCGCGCTCGGTGCGCAGGTACCCGGTGAACCGGCGCAGGTGGCGGTGGACGTCCTCCAGGTCGAAGAAGTCCTCGGTCGGCCGCCCGGCCGCGAACGAGACGGCCTGCGGGTAACGGGCGGAGATCTCGTTCAGGAAGTTCATCGCGTTCATCGCCGGATCCGCCAGCGAGCCGTGCAGCTCCCCCAACTGCAGGTCCGCCGGGGGCGGCACAGTAGGACGCAGACCGCTCACCATGGCCGGCCCCCGCAGGAGCAGGCGTCGGCGGCGGTCCGCAGCCCGGCGACGGCCGCCAGGTCGGGGCAGCCCGCGAGGGCCATCGCATGCCGGAACTCCTCGCCGAGCAGGCGCAGGACGTCGGCGCAGCCGGCCTCCCCGCCGGCGGCCAGCCCCCAGACCAGCGGCCGGCCGAGGAGCACCCCGGAGGCGCCCAGGGCGAGCATGGCCAGGACGTCCGACCCGCTGCGGACCCCGCTGTCGGCGAACACCTGGCAGTGCTCCGCCCCCGCCGCACGCAGCCGCCGCACCACCGCGGGGAGCGCGACCGCGCTCGGCACGGCCCCGTCCAGCTGGCGGCCGCCGTGGTTGGAGACCACGACCGCGGCCGCCCCCGCCTCGGCGGCCCGGACGGCGTCGCCCGGGTCCAGCACCCCCTTGACCACCAGGGGCAGGTCGGTGACCCGCCGCAGCCGGGCCAGGTCCGGCCAGCCGACCGAGGCGGAGAACACCTCGGCGGTGTGCGCGGCCACCGCCGAGGCGTGCGCCGTCCGGCGGTGCGCCGCGCCCGCGCCGGGGTTGTCGAGCAGCGCGGCCCGCACGCCCTGCGGCAGGGCGAAGCCGTGCCGGACGTCCCGCAGCCGGCGGCCCATGAACGGCACGTCGACGGTGAGGACGAGGGCCCGGCAGCCGGCCTCCTCGGCCCCCCGGACCAGCCGCAGCAGCAGGGCCTCGTCCTTCGGCCAGTAGAGCTGGAACCAGAGCTCGGCCCCCGTCGCCGCGAGCTGGGCCAGCGGCGTACTGGTCAGCGTGCTGACCACGAACGGGATGCCCGCTGCCGCCGCCGCCCGGGCGGCGGCCGACTCCCCGTCGGGGTGGAACAGCCGCTGGTAGGCGACCGGGGCGACCGCCACGGGCAGCCGGGCCGGGCGGCCGAGCAGCAGCCCGCCGCTGTCGCAGGCCGCCACGTCGGCCAGCACCCGGGGCACCACCGAGACCTGGTCCAGGGCGGCGCGGTTCGCCGCCAGCGTGCGCTCCTGCCCGGCGCCGCCCTCCAGCCAGTCCCACGCCTCCCGCCCGAGCGCGGCGCGGGCGCGGTCCGCGTAGTCGGTGACGGACAGCGCCGCGGGCCGCGCGCTCACCGCCCGACCGCCGTGGCGGACCGCTGCAGTTCGACGGCCTCGTACAGCGCCCGGATGTTGTTGCTGCCGAAGCCGCGCGCCCGGATGCGCTCGATCACCTCGAAGAACAGCGTCCGCCGGGGGTGCTCGGAGCGGGTGAAGATCTGGAACAGCTGGCCGTGGTGGTCCTCGTCCACCAGGATGTCGCCCTCCCTGAGCCGGTCCGCGCCGTGCCGGCGGGGCGTCAGCCGCTCGCCCAGCAGGTCGTAGTAGGCCGACGGCGCCCGCAGGAACGGGGTGCCGAGCCGGCGCATCGTCGCGACGGTGGCGACGATGTCCTCGGAGGAGAAGGCGACGTGCTGGACGCCGGCGCCGCCGTGGTCGGCGAGGAACGACTCGATCTGACCCGCCTCGGCCTGGGAGGCCGGCTCGATCAGCGTCAGGGTGACCTCGCCCGCGTCGTTCTGGACCACGGTGGAGTTCATGCCCAGCGGGCCGACCGCGATGTTCTCCTCGAAGATCACCCGCAGCCCGAACACCTCGGTGTAGAAGCGCACGGCGGGCTCCAGCCCGCCGGTCGGCAGGCAGACCGCGAAGTGGTCCACCGCGCGCAGGCCGACCGCACCGGAGCCGGGCCGCCGGCCGTCGGGCGCCTCCGCGCCGCGCTGGACGAGGTGGTGGACGACGTCGCCGAAGGCGGCCACGGTGGCCCGGGCCCGGCCGTCCCGCACCGTCGGCGGCTCCACGGTGACCGCGCCGCGGGCCACCAGCCGGGCGTGCACCGCGACCGGGTCGGCCACCCCGAGGGCGATCCCGGCGACGCCGTCCCCGTGCCGCTCGACGAACGCCCGGGCCGGGTGGTCCGCGTCGAGGGCCTGGACGACGAGCAGCCGGATCCGGCCCTGGCCCAGCAGCACCGAGAGGTGCTCGCCGCCCCGGCCGTCGCGGGCGACCGGGGTGAGCGGCTCGAAGCCGTAGGAGGTGGTCAGCCGGGCCGTGGTGGCGGCCAGGTCGGCCACCTGGAGCTCGACGTGGTCGATCACCGCGTCGGCGACCGGGGACCGGTCCGGGGCGGCGGACGGGTCGGTGCACGGGCCGGTGGACTGGTCGGGCGAGGGGGTTGTCAGCACGGGGGACTCACTTGCTCGTCGGAGGGGTCGGACGGGTGGGAGCGTCGGCCGGGTTACCGCCGCCGGACCGGCGGGCCGTCGCGCAGGGCCGTCAGCATCAGGTCGCGAAACAGCGGGGCGAACCCGGGCGCGACCAGGTCGGCCCGGTAGGTGACGTCGACCAGCAGCGTGCCGTCGGCGCGCGGCCAGACCTCCGTCACCACCTCGCAGACGCCCTCCGCCGCGGGCAGCCGCACCGGGACGGCCACGGCCGGGCCGAGTTCGAGCGGCGTGGGCGGGGCGTCCTGGTAGACGAAGAGGAACTGGTAGAGCGGGTCCCGGTCGGTCCGGGCCGGCCGCACCAGGCGGACCACCTCGGCGAAGGAGACGTCCTGGTTCGACAGGGCCGCCGTCACCGCCCGCCTGGTGCCGTCGACCAGCTCCGCCCAGCCCTCCCGGCCGCCGTCCAGCCGGACGCAGACGGTGTCCACCAGGCAGCCGACGGCGGCGGCGAGCAGCGGGGAGGCCCGGCGCGAGACCGGCACCCCGATCGCGAGGTCGCGCTGCCCGGTGACGGCCGCCAGCACGGCCGAGGCGGTGGCGAGCAGCACCGTGAACGCGGTCGTCCCGTGCTCGGCGGCGAGCCGCTCGACGGTCGCCGCCTCCGGGCGCTCCAGTACGAAGCCCAGCACTCCGGCGGACCGGTCCGCCGGGGCCCGCTCCCCGGGCGTCGGCAGCGGCAGGCGCAGCTCCGGGGTGTCCCGCAGCGCGTCGCGCCAGAACGACCGCTGGGCCTTGAGGTCGACCAGCCCGGCGAGCGCGGCCGTCTCCCGCTCCACCTGGCGCAGGCCCGGGGCCGGCCCGGCGAAGACCGGGCGCTCCCCGCGGGCCCGCGCGGCGTAGGCGAGGGACAGCTCGGCGGTGAACACCGGCTCGGAGTGCCCGTCGAAGGCGATGTGGTGGAACACCAGGCCGAACAGGGCCTCCGCGCCGTCCTCCAGCGGGAGGAGGACGGCCCGCCAGACCAGGCCCGCCTCCGGGTCCAGCGGGCGGGCCAGCGCGCGCTGCACGGCGGCGACCGCGGTCGGCAGGCCGTCCGCGGGCGGCAGCCGGCGCAGCAGGGCTTGGCCGGCACCGGCGGGAGCCGGGCGCGGGACGGCCACCGGGACGGGGTCGTAGGCGTCCTCGTCCAGCGTGTAGACGGAGCGGAGCGCCTCGTGGCGGTCGGCCAGGTCGCCCAGCGCCGCCTCCAGCGCGTCGGCGTCCACCGGGCCCCGGAGGCGCCAGAGCAGCGGGCAGAGGCCGGAGACGTCCTCGGGATCGGCTGCCTGGCGGGCCCAGAAGACGCTCTGGGCGTCGCGCAGCGGCACCGCGGAACCAGGCCGGTCCGGCAGCGGTGCTCCGGCCGGGCCAAGCTCGGACGGGCCGGGCTCGGACGGGCCTGGCCCGGCGGTGCGCAGGGCGATCCACGCGGCGAGCTCCCGCACGTTCGGGCGCCTGACCACCTCCGAGACCGGCAGCGGGAGGCCGAGCGAGGCGGTGAGCCGGGTGCAGACGACGCCCAGCCCCAGGGAGGTGCCGCCGAGGTCGAAGAAGCCCGCGTCGACGGGCACCCGGTCGACGCCCAGCACCGAGGCGAAGACCGCCGCCACGGTGCGCTCCAGCTCGTCGGCCGGCCCGTCGCCGGGGAGGCCGTCCGGCCGCTGCTCCTCGACCAGGCGCAGCAGCGCGGCCACATCGGCCTTCCCGTTCGGGTTGAGCGGCAGGGCGTCCAGCCGGAGCACCGTGTGCGGCACCAGGTAGGCGGGCAGCCGGGCGGACAGCCGGGCCGTCAGTTCGTCCTCGGTCGGGCCCTGCGCCCGGCCGGTGGTGAAGGCCAGCGCGAGGCCGCGGCAGCCGCCGACGCCGTCGGGCAGCGGTACGACCGCGCACTGGTGGACGCCGGGGAGCGCGAGGACGGCCCGCTCCACCTCGTCCGGCTCGACCCGGTGCCCGCGGATCTTGACCTGCCGGTCGGCCCGGCCGTCGAAGTGCAGCCGGCCGTCCGCCGTCCGGTGCACCAGGTCGCCGGTGCGGTAGACCCGGGTGGCGACCCCGTCGATCTCCACCGTGGGAAAGGCCCGGGCGGTCCGCTCCGGGGCGCCCAGGTAGCCGGTCGCGAGGCCGTCGCCGGAGATCAGCAGCTCGCCGGTCTCGCCGGGGCCGCAGAACCGTTCGCCGTCGTGGACGTACAGGCCGGTCCGGGGCACGGCCCTGCCGAGCGGCACCCCCTCGGGCAGCGCGCAGTCCGCGGGGCGGACCGGGTGCACGGTGGCGAACAGGGTGGTCTCGACCGGTCCGTAGCAGTGCAGCAGGCGCAGGCCGGGGAAGCGCTCCAGCAGGGCGGCCAGATGGCGCGGGGAGACCTTCTCCCCGCCCACGAAGACCTGGTCGACGCCGGCGAAGGCCTCCGGGTCCTCGTCCACGAAGACGTTGAACAGCGTCGAGGTGAGCGAGAGGCAGTTGACCCCGTGGTCGGCGACCAGCTCCCGCAGTGCGGCCGGGAGCAGGTAGGGCTCGTCCACCACCACGGAGCAGCCCCCGTTCAGCAGCACGCTCCAGAGTTCGAGCGTCAGGGCGTCCCAGGGGACGGCCGAGGTGAGCGGCATGACGGTCCGCGGGCCAAGCTCCGCGAAGGGGCAGGCCTCGAACAGCCGGACCGTCCCGGCGTGCGGGGACAGCGCGCCCTTGGGCTCGCCGGTGCTGCCCGAGGTGAAGAAGACCGCGGCCGGGCTGTCCGGGCCGATCTCCACCACCGGTACCGGGCGGCCTGGGGTTCGGCGGCCCGGCGCGACGGCCCGGGTGCCGGCGGGCGGCGGGCCGTCGGTGACGGTCAGACCCGCGCCCATCAACCGGACCAGCCGGTCCACCCGCTCGCCCGGCCAGCGGGGGTCGAGCGCGGCGTACGCGGCCCCGCACTTGAGGATCCCCAGGAAGGCCACCACCAGCCGGATCGACCGGGGCATCAGCACCGGGACGAGGTCACCCGGGGCGACGCCGGCCGCGGCCAGGTCGGCGGCGAACGCGTCTGACGCATCGGCCAGTTGACGGTAGGTCATGACATCGGCGCCCTGGACCAGGGCACGGGCGTCCGGGGTCTGCTCCGCGCGCCGGGTGAAGAGCGTGTGGATCAGGCCGCCGTGCCGGTCCGGCTCGCGGTGCGTGGCGCCGGCCGCGGGGGGTGTCGGGTTCATCGGTGCTTGCTCCTTGTGCTGCTCCCGGTCCGGGGAGGCCGTGCGGGCCTGCGGTACGCCGGGCGCCGAACGGCGGGCCGTCTACGGCGGGTTGGACGCTCTAGGCGATGTCGAGCGGGAGGCGGGTGATGCCGAGGATGAAGTTGGACCGCAGCCGCCGGGGCTCGCCGGCGGGCCTGAACCGCAGCCCCGAGGCGGTGATCCGCTCGAAGAGCAGCGACAGCTCGGACTGGGCGATCGGCGCACCGATACAGCGGTGAATGCCCGCGCCGTAGGTCAGGTGCCGGTTGGGCCGGCGCTCGATGTCGAACAGCCCGGCGTTCTCGAACTGCGCCTCGTCGCGGTTGGCCGAGACGTTCCACAGGGTGACGGAGTCGCCCTCCCTGATCTCCACACCGCCGCGCTCGACGTCGCGCTTGGCGACCCGCTGGACGTACGCGTTGGTCGAGCTCCAGCGGAGGATCTCCTCTACCGCGCCGCCGAGCAGTCCGGGGTGCTCGACCAGCCGCCGGTACTGCTCGGGGTGGTCCATCAGGGCCATCAGGCCGGTGCAGGCGGTGTACGAGGACGTCTCGTTGCCGCCGACCGCCACGTTCATGCAGTTGTAGAAGATCTCCTCCTCGGTGAACGGGCGCCCGTTGATCTCGGCCCGCAGCAGCAGGCTGACCAGGTCGTCGCCCGGCGACCGGCGGCGCCGTGCGACCAGGTCCGCGAAGAACTCGAAGATCTCCGCCTGGACCCAGGCCAGCCGCAGCCGCTCGTCGCCCCCGGTGTCGACGAACACCTCGTCGCGGAACCCGATCATCCGGCGGGTGAGGCCGATCAGCTCGTGCGCCTCCCGGTGGCCGATGCCCATCACCACCATGAGCGCGCCGGCGGGCAGTTCGGTCGCCACCTCCTCCGCGAAGTCGCAGCCGCCGGCGCTGCGGGCGCGCTCCAGCGCCCGGTCGACCAGCAGCCGGACCTGGACCGCGACCCGGTCGACGACCGCGCTGGACATCGCCGGGTGGATCCGCTGCTTCAGCATCCGGTGGCGGGGCAGGTCGGCGGCCACCAGCATCCGGCCGCCGGCCGAGTCCTCCTCGCTGCGGAACGACCCGCCGAGCACGGCACCGCGGGCGGAGCCGAAGGCGGCGTGGTTGCCGTAGGCCCAGAGCACGTCGTCGTAGCTGGTGAGGGCCCAGAAGCGGTTGCCGTCGGCGCCCTCGTTCCAGTGGATCGGCCGGTTCCGGCGCAGCCTGGAGAACACCTCGTGGTGCTCGCCGCGCAGGAAGAGGTCGACGTCGGTCAGGTCGACACCGGCCAGCTCGGCGTCCGTGGTGGCGTCGGCCGTCGTGGAGTCGGCCGTCGTGGAGTCGGCCGTCGTGGCGGTGGTAGCCGTGGCGGTGGTCGTCGGCCCGGTCACTGGTCGCCGTCCTGGGTCGCGGAGTCGGTCGCGGGGTCGGTCGTTGAGTCCGTCGCGGAGTCGATCGCGGCGGCGAGATCCCTGAGGACCGGGCTCCGCATGATCGTGAAGAAGTCCAGCCGGACGCCGCGGTCCCGGCGGATCCGGGTCTGCATGCGGAACGCGAGGATCGAGTGGCCGCCCAGCGCGAAGAAGTCGTCGTCGCGGCCGATGTCCTCCACGGCGAGCAGCCCGCCCCACAGCTCGGCCAGGTATCGCTCGGTCTCCGAGTCGGGGGCCAGGTAGGACTCCTGGCGCCGGTGGTGCTGGTCGAGTAGCTCGTGCA
Source organism: Kitasatospora sp. NPDC048239 (assembly GCF_043202015.1). NCBI lineage: Bacteria > Bacillati > Actinomycetota > Actinomycetes > Kitasatosporales > Streptomycetaceae > Kitasatospora > Kitasatospora sp. NPDC048239. Next base: position 69,556 of record NZ_JBICZP010000003.1, read on the forward strand.
GCGCCTCCAGATCCCGCTTGCCGTGCTCGTTCGCCGGGATCTCGGCCAGCGCGACGAAGCCGCTGGGGACCATGAAGTCCGGCAGCTCGGCCTCGGCGTAGGCGCGCAGCGACCGGAGCGCGCGGGGGTCGTCGAGGACGACGAAGGCGACCAGCCGGCGGTCGTCGCCCTGCCCGGCGGGCAGCACCACGACCTCGTGCACCCCCTCGTGCCGCCGCAGGCCGCGCTCCACCTCGCCGGGCTCGACCCGGTAGCCGCGGATCTTGACCTGGTTGTCGGCGCGGCCCACGAACTCCAGCACGCCGTCCGCGCGCGGCCGCGCGAGGTCGCCGGTGCGGTAGAGCCGCTCCGGCCCCTCCGGGGTGGGGTTGGCGACGAACCGCTCGGCGGTGAGGTCGGGGCGCTCCAGGTAGCCGCGGGCGAGGCCCGGGCCGCCGACGTACATCTCGCCGGTCTCCCCCGGCGCCACCGGGGTGCCGTCGGCGCCGAGCACCAGCACGGTGACCCCGGACAGCGGGCGGCCGATGGGCACGGAGTCCGCCTCGGCGTCCGCCGCGGTGACCCGGTGCGCGGTGCAGGCGGTGGTGATCTCGGCCGGCCCGTAGAGGTTGTGGAGCTCGCCCCGGAACCGGCCGGCGAGGAGGTCCCGGCAGGCGGAGGGCAGCAGCACGTCGCCGCCGGCCTGCAGGATGCGCAGCGACGCGAACGCGTCCCGGTCCTCGCGCACCACGTGGTTGACGACCATCGTCGGCACCAGCATCGCGGAGATCCGGCGCCGCTTCATCTCCCGCTGGAAGTCGGCCGCGAGCAGGTCCGGTACGGGCGGCAGCACCACGATCTCGGCACCGGACGCGAGCGTGCTCCACATCTCGAAGTGGAAGGCGTCGAAGGAGAGGCTGGAGATCTGGCCGACCCGGTCCTCGGGCACCAGTGCGGGCAGGCTCGGGTTGCAGGCGAAGGAGACGATGTTCCGGTGCTCCAGGACGATCGCCTTCGGCGTGCCGGAGGACCCGGAGGTGAAGAGCACGCTCGCGGCGTCCGAGGCGCCGACCGTCGCCGGCCGCACGGCCCCCTCGGCCCCGTCCGGGCCCGGTACGTCGACACCGGGCACGTCCGCACCGAGCGCGTCCACGTCGAGCACGTCCACGCCGAGGTGCGCGAGCCGCTGCGCCAGCGCGCCGTGGCTGAGGACCACCTTGGCGCCGGAGGCGGTGAGCATCAGGTCGCGCCGGGCGTCCGGGTAGCGGGTGTCGACGGCGACGTAGGCCGCGCCGGCCTTGAGGATGCCGAGGATGGCGGCGACGACGTCCACCCCGCGGGCGAGGTACAGGCCGACACGGTCGTCGGTGCCCACCCCGCGCTCGCGCAGCACGGCCGCGATCGCGTCCGACCGCCCGGCGAGCCCGGCGTAGCTGAGCGACGCGGTGTCGTCGCTGACCGCGGGGCGGTCGGCGAACTGCTCGGCGCTGTGCTCGAAGAGCTGGACCAGCGTGGCCGCAGCCCGCTTCGAGTCTGACCTCGTGGCCAATTTAATCTCCACTCAGGAAACGGGTATCCGAGTACTGCCCGGGTTTCAGCCCCAGTAGAGGCTGTCCAGGACGACGACGGTGTTGGCGGTGTCGGTCGCCGCGGTCTCGGCCGGGGCGGCGTTCGCGGCGGCGGCCGGGCCGGCCAGCGAAAGGGCGGCGACGGCGATGGCGACAATACGGACGAGCTTGGACATGGGAGTTCTCCTGAAGATTCTCTGAAACGGCCCGAAAGGGTTCTGAATACGCACGCCGAAGGCGCTTCGCATTTCGTTCGGTGATGCGCTCCGGACTTGAATCCGCCGGGCGTCTGGAGAAATCATGCAGGCTGTCGGAGTTCCTGTCAGCCATCCGGCCTGGCAGTTTGCAGCACTGGCACCTTGGTGCCCGACCGGCCGGACGACGGGGGTCAGGCGGGCGCGGCGGCCGCTCCGGACGGGTGCCGGGCGGTGGTGCCGGGGAGGGCGGCGACCAGCCCGTGCACCTCACTCAGCGCATGGAACTCGGCCTGCGCCCGGGAGTCGGCCCTGATGAACAGGGCCAGGTCGACGCCGGCCGGGGCGGCCCGGGCCCGGACGTGCTGAAGCGGATCCGCCGCCGTCCGGCCCGCCATCAGTACGGCCGCGATCGAGTCCGCGTTAAGGACCGTCGGCTCGGCGGCGGAAGAGCCGATCCCCACAATGATCACGTACACAAAGGAACCTTCCTCGACTGAATGTCACTGCGCGTGACGATAAGGGGGGGCGAACCGGGTTCGGGTACCATGGCTCGGCAGGTCGTCGAACCAGTGGTGTCCCAATCGCCGCGAGGTCGTCGCCCGAATTCGACTGAGCGCCTCCTGACCGACCGACCCACCCGATGATCGGCTCACCATGATTCACCCGTCGAACCGTGCCGCGGAATGCATTTCGCCGTTATCCGCGCCATTTCCTGGAATGCCTGAGTAGTCATGCTGGAATGTCTGGGCCTGAGCTCCCACGCCGAGTCGGTCTATCGCACAATGCTTCTCCACCCCCGTTGGGGGGTTCAGGAGCTGGCCGTCCATCTCGCACACGACGAACAGCGGGTACGGAAGAGCCTGGACGAGCTGGCCGACCTGGCCCTGGTCCGCCCGTCCCGGCTGAACTCCGAATCGGTGTTCGCGGTCAGCCCCCGGGTCGGGCTGTCGGCCCTGCTCTCCGAGCGGGAGTCGCAACTGCTCGAACAGCAGCGGGCCGTCACCCAGGGGCGCTCGGCCGCCGCCCGGCTGATCGACGAGTTCTCCGAGCACCGCAGCGCGATGAACTCGGTGAGCATCGAGCGCCTCACCGACCTGGTGGAGGTGCGGGAGCGGATCGAGGAGCTCTCGCACAACATCCAGCGCGAGGTGCTCAGCATCATCCCGTTCACACCGCTCGACCCGGCCGGCCTGGAGGCCAGCCGCGACCTGGACAGCGACCTGCTGGACCGCGGCATCAAGATGCAGACCGTCTACCTGGACAGCATCCGCAACGACCCGACGACCCGCCGGTACGCGGCCTGGCTGACCAGCATCGGCGGCGCGGTCCGCACCGCGCCCACGCTGCCGCTGCACATGATCGTCATCGACCGGGCCTTCGGCGTCCTCCCGATCGATCCGGAGAACAGCGCCGCGGGCGCCCTGGTGGTGCAGGAGAAGAGCATCCTCACCGGTCTGACCGGCCTCTTCGAGAGCCTCTGGGAGGCGGCGACCCCCTTCGGGGTTCCCGAGGAGCGCGACGACCGCAGCCTCACCCCGCAGGAGCAGGCCCTGCTCAACCTGCTCGCCACCGGCATCACCGACGAGGCCGCGAGCAAGCGGCTCGGACTGTCGCTGCGCAGCGTCCGGCGCCTGATGTCCGACCTGATGAGCCGGCTCGGTGCGAGCAGCAGGTTCGAGGCCGGGCTGCGCGCGGCGGAGAAGGGCTGGCTGTGACACCGGCCCGCCCCGCCGCCCCCTGGTGCACGGCACCGGCTCAGCCGACCGGGTGGGCCCAGCCCAGGCCGTCGGGCGAGGGGACCAGCCCGCCCGGGCGGATCGGCTCGTCGTCGATGCTCTCCCCGATGGCCGCCTGGACCTGAAGCCTGGCCCCCTCCTCCAGCACCGACTGGATGACGGAGGAGTCCAGCAGCGCCCGCTCGTCCCAGGCGCCGCCGCCGACCAGTTCGACGAAGGCCTCCAGCTCGGGGCCGCCGCTGGCGGTGATCTCCCGGGCCGACCAGAAGTACGAGTCCTCGTCCTGGTGCATGTCGTAGAAGGACAGCACGAAGTCGTGGAAGTGCCCGAACTCCTTGCGGTAGCGCGCCTCGTACTCCTCGAAGCAGCGGGTCTCGTCGACCTCCTCCCGCAGCACCGTGTTGATGGACCGGGCCGCCAACAGGGCGCTGTACGTGGCGAGGTGCACCCCCGAGGAGAACACCGGGTCGATGAAGCAGGCGGCGTCGCCCACCAGCACCAGGCCCGGGCGCCAGAACCGCTCGTGGCTGTACGAGTAGTCCTTGCGGACCCGGATCTCCCCGTAGGGGCCGCTCTCCACCCGGCGGGCGTCGGCCAGGTGCTCCGCGATGAGCGGGCACTCGGCGATCAGGGCGGCCAGCGCCTTCTCCCGGTCGCCCTGCACCCGGTCCAGCGACTCCCGCCGCAACACGGCTCCCACGCTGGTCAGTTGGTCCGTCAGCGGGATGTACCAGAACCACCCGGAGTCGAAGGCCACGCTCAGGATGTTCCCGCTGTTCGGCGCGGGTAGCCGCTTGCCGCCCTCGAAGTAGCCGAAGAGGGCGATGTTCTTGAAGTGCTCCGAGTAGACCCGTCGGCCGCCGACCTTGGAGTGGATCCGGCTGCGGTTGCCCGAGGCGTCCACCACGAAGCGGGCACCGGCCTCCCGCCGCACCCCGTCGGCGTCGTCGAAGCGCACCCCGCAGACCCGGCCGTCCCGCTCCAGGACGTCGACCACCGAGCACCGCTCGCGGACCTCGACCCCCTTGCGGCGGGCGTTGTCCAGCAGGATCTGGTCGAACTTCATCCGCTCGACCTGGTAGGCCTTCGAGGTCGGCCCCGGGAACTTCGAGGAGACCCCGAAGGAGAACGACCACGGCTCCGGGTTGCTGCCCCAACGGAAGGTGCCGCCGCGCTTGGGCATGAACGAGGCCTTCTCCAACTCCTCGGACACGCCCAGCAGTCGGCAGATGCCGTGGACCGTCGAGGGCAGCAGCGACTCGCCGATCTGGTAGCGCGGGAACTCCTCCTTCTCCAGCAGCAGGACCCGGTTGCCCTGCATGGCGACCAGGGTGGCCACCGTGGACCCGCCGGGCCCACCGCCGACCACGATGACGTCGAACTCTTCTTCCACGGCGATGCTCATGTTCGTGCTCCGGGAGACGGCGGACGGCACCGGGCCGTCCGAACGGGAAAGCGGGGGGTCAGCCGCCCGACCCGACGGGCGCGGCGGCGGGTGCGGCTGGAGGTCCGGCGGGTGCGGCGGGTGCGGCGGGTCCGGAGCCCGCGGCGGTCTGCCGGGCGTACCGGGCGGCCTCCTCCGCGGTCTCCGGCAGCCGGGCCATCGCCCGGCGCAGCAGCGGCGGCGCCATCACCGAGGTGGCCACCGCGACCAGCAGGATCACGGTGTACATCGGGGTGCTCAGAATGCCCAGCCGCAGGCCGACCATCGCGATGACCACCTCGACTACGCCGCGCGCGTTCATGCCGGCCCCCAGCGCGATCCCCTCCCAGGGCGCCAGCCCGCTGCTGCGCGCCCCGACGTAGGCGCCCGCGAACTTGCCGAGGACGGCGACGCCCAGGACGGCCAGCGCACCGGCGAGGACCACCGGACCGCCGAGCGCCGTGAGGTCCATCCGCAGGCCGGCGGTGGCGAAGAAGAGCGGGGCGAGCACGGAGGTCGTCACACTGCGCAGCGGTGCCAGCCGGTCCGGGTCCGGCCTGCCGTAGGCGTTGACCAGCACCCCGCAGACGAAGGCTCCGAACACCGCCTCCAGGTGCATCGACTGGGAGCCGGCCGCGCCCAGCAGGACGAGGGTCACGAAGGCGCCCGCGGTGGCCTTCCGATCGCCGGAGCGGTCGAGCCGGCGGAACAGCGGCCGGATCAGGACCCGGCCGAGCAGCAGCGCACCGCCCACCAGGACGGCGAGCGAGAGGACCGCGCCCGTGACGGCCGCGCCGGTGAGCCCGGCACCCGCCATCGCCGAGATCAGCGAGAGCATCGTCCAGCCGAAGACGTCGTCGACCAGGCCCGCCATGAGCGTCAGCTGGCCGACGTCGCGGTGCAGCAGGTCCATGTCCATGAGCGTCTTGGCGATCACCGGGATGGCCGTGACGCACATGGCCACACCGAGGAACAGGGCGAACACCGTCGGCTGCGCGTCGCTCCGGGTCAGCGCCGCGGGGAGCCGGAACGCCGTCACGACGCCGAGGGCGAACGGGACGAGCAGCCCCCATGCGCTGACCCTGGCCGCGGTCGGCCCCTTGCGGCGGGCCAGGCCCAGATCGAGCTCCAGACCGGTGAGGCCGACCAGCAGCAGTACGCCGAGCTGACCGACCGCGTCCAGCAGGTGCAACTGCTCCGCCCGGTGCGGGAAGAGCCACTGCGACACCGCCGGAAGCACCTGCTGGAGCAGGGACGGCCCGAGCAGGACGCCCGCGCACAGCTCGCCCACGAGCGAGGGCAGGGCGCACCTGACCGCCAGCCGCCCGAGCAGGTGCGCGGCCCCGAGGAGGACGCCGGCCTGCAGCAGGAAGACCAGCAGCTCCGAGGATCCGAGCGGGGGTACGGGTGCCGACGCCAGCAAGGCGGCAGCCTCCTTCCGAGGAGGAAGTTACAGGGGGGGGTAGAAATGCCGGAAATTCTCCCGGGAGTGCACCGCACGATGACCGGGGGGAATCCGGGAAAGGAATATGGACCATCCGGTCCGATTCACCCGGGGCCAATGACCGGGAATCGGCGGGCAGCGCCCGAACGGTTGTCCCGGCGGGTCTCCGAATGCCCGGGGCGGCAGCCTACCCCGCCGGTGTCCCGATGAGGCAAGACCCTACCGCCGGAAAAGCACGCCGTTCCCGCGACGGTGGCCCACCGGGCGCCCCGAAGCCGGGCAGGACCGGGCCGGAAGGTGCAAACACCCAGCTCAGAACGGTCTTTCCGGCAGTCAGAGCCACCCCCGGCGGCCCCCGGGCGTGAAGCTGCCCATGCACCTTGGTGCCAGCGGAATCCGGTGACACGCCCCCGGCCGCGTGCAAATATCGGTCCAGGCAGTCGGACCGCCGAACGAAAGGGCGTCGCAGCCCGGAATTCCCCTCCGACCCCTTTCCGGAAGTCTCTCGACCGCGCCGGCGGTTGCCCCCGTTCGCGTCGAACGCGACCCGGGCCATGCACAGAGCTACCGAATCCTCGGACGACCTCGGACGACCAGAAAGTCACCAAGACCATGAAGACCGATTTCTCGCACGGCGGCTGGCGCCCCTCCCCGGACCGGTTCCTCGACATCCTCGACGACCCGATGTACCGCACCCTGGTGGACCTCCAGGACCTGGTCACCACCGCCACCAGCGGCTTCTGGGCCGAACGCGGCGTCAAGTCGCTCCACCTGCCGATCACTACCGGCACCATCTCCAGCCCGATGGGCCGCGGCAGCGACTCGCTGCCGGTCCTGATCGACCTGTTCGGCCAGCCCACCTACCTCGCCGACTCGATGCAGTTCATGCTGGAGTACGGCTGCCGGCTCAGCCCCTCGGGCGCCTGGTACCTGATGCCCAGCTTCCGCGGCGAGGACTGCGACGAGACCCACCTCAACCAGTTCTTCCACAGCGAGGCGGAGCTCCCCGGAGACCTCGACGCGTGCATGGAGGTCGTCGAGGCCTACATGCGCCACCTGGCCGCCGGCGTCCTCGACCGGCACCGCGACGCGGTCCTCTCGGTGGCCGGCAGCGTCGCGCACATCGAGCAGATGCTCGCCCTGGACGCCTTCCCCCGGATGACCTTCGACGAGGCGGTGGCCCACCTGGGCGACGACCCGTACTCGGTCACCGACCACGGCGACTGGCGCACGCTCACCCGGCGCGGCGAGCAGCGGCTGCTCGAAGAGGTCAGCCCGGTGCTCTGGGTCACGCACTACGACCACCTGTCGGTGCCCTTCTACCAGGCGTACGGCGACGAGGGCCGGCGCACCGCCCGCAACGCGGACCTGCTCTTCGGGCTCGGCGAGATCGTCGGCTGCGGCGAGCGCCACCTGGACGGCGCCGAGACCCGGGCCGCGCTGGCGCACCACGAGGTCGAGGAGGCCGACTACGAGTGGTACGTGCGGATGAAGCAGGAGCGGCCGCTGCACACCTCCGGCTTCGGCCTCGGGGTGGAGCGCTGGCTGATGTGGGTGCTCGGGCACAAGGACATCCGCGACCTCCAGCTCGCCCCCCGGCTGAACGGCGTCACCACCGCCCCGTAACGGCCGCTCCGGGCGCCGCCCGCACGGCGACCGACCCGACCCACCCGACCCCGACGACTGCTGGCAGCGCGGGACCTCACGGCAGATAGAGAAAGCGATCATGGCACTCAGCACCCCGGACCGACTCTCCCTCGCGGGCCGGACCGTCGTAGCGGTGGCCGACGCCGCCCAGTACGCCGAGTACGCCTCGGGAGTCGAGGGGACGGCCTCGCCGCTCCCCGTCCTCGCCGACGCCTGGGAGCGCTTCACCGCCTCGTGCGGCTCGCTCCCCACCGCGGCCGAGGACGCCCCCGGCCCGGCCGGGCCCTCCTGGCAGGGCGCGGTGTTCGTCTGCGACCCGCAGTACGCGGCGGTCGGCCGGGTGCTCGCCGGTGCCACCGGCCGGCCGCTGCTCGACGGCGCCTTCGCCGAGGCGGTGGAGCTCGCCCGGAGCACCCCCGTCACCGTCGTCGCCGGGCCGTCCGTCATCGGCCCGGAGGAGCTCGCGGCCGTCCCGGTCGACGCTCAGCTCGGCTTCTTCACGGCCCGCAGCACGGGCGCCGCGAGCGCCCTCGCCGTCCGCACCCTGCTCAACGGCCCCGCGGCGGCCGCGCTGGGCGACGTGTTCGTCGACGCGCTCTCCCCGCAGGAGTCCGCGCCCGGGCGGCTCTTCGGCCCGGACGCCTCGCCGCGCCGGCTGCGCAGCGTCATCGGCGAGGGGGTCGCCGTCCTGGCCGGCCGCGGGCACGCCCGGGACTGCGTGATGCACCTCAACGGCGGTGGCATCTGCGGCCGTTCCGAGGAGCAGCCGCTGCTGGCCGTGCTCCCGCGGATCGGTGCCGAATGGTCGGAGCACGTGACGGCCTGCCAGCAGGGCGAGGGCTGCTGGCGCGCGGACGTCCCGATGGAGAAGCACCTGCGGGCGTCCCAGGTCCGGGCCGCCTTCGTGGTGCTGGACAGCTGCCGGACCGCCGTCGCGGGCCGGGGGTCCGTCCGCACCGACGTTTCGGTGCCGCTGAACATGCTGGAGGGGTCCGCCCTCGCGGTGGCGGTCGCGGCCGGCACCCGGGGCGGTGCCGAGTACGCCGCGCCGCTCTTCCAGGCCCTGGTCCGCAGCGGGTTGACGCTCGGCGCGGCGCTGCGCGAGACCAACGGCGCGATCGACGCGGACCCTGAGGGGGTCGGCAAGCTCGTCCTGTTCGGCGACGCCGGACTCGTCCCCGCCCCGGTCGCCCCGGAGCAGTCCGCCCGGGAGCCGCTCCCGCTGGTGGACGGGGCGCTTGAGGTCGCCGAGGGCCCGGGCGCCCTGCTGGCGGCCGCGCCGGACCTGCTCGCGGACGACGAGGACGGCCCGCTCGCGGTGACCCGGCCCGACGGCGCCTCCAGCTGGGTGCTCACCACGGCGGCCGGGCGCGGCGCCGGGCGTCTGCACCCCGCCCCGCCCCGGCTCGACACCGCCTGGACGCAGCGCGCCCTGCCCTGGCTGGACCGGCTCTGCGCACTGGACGGCATGGGCCTCAAGCCCAACCGTGCACAGCTCGACAACCTCCGGCACCAGGCCGCCACCGCCGTGCGCAACCGCGCCGAGGCGGCCGGCGTGCGGGCCGCCCGGGAGGCGGTCGGCGCGTTCGCCGAGGTGCTGGAGGGGCTGTCCCGGCTCCAGGAGCGGCTGCTGGCGGACGAGACCCGGTGGGTCGCCACCTCCTTCTACTCCGCCACCGACGGCTGGCCCCGGCCGTGGCTGGCCCGGACCAGGCCCGGTCTCGGCGACTGCCCGCAGTGCGGCGCCGAGGCCCTCGTCCGACACGACATCAGGACCGGGGCGGGCGTCGGCCTGCCGCTGCACAGCCTGGTGTGCGTGCGCTGCGGCGAGGTCGAGGCCGGCGCGGCGCGGTTCGCGGCGCAGGTGGCGGTGCAGAGCCCGCCGGAGGTCCGCCGGGGCGAGCCGTTCGCCGTCCGGGTCACCGTCACCGCCCCGGCGGACCGCCCGGTCGCGGTGGCGCTCGGTGCGGCCGTCGTCAACGAGCAGCTCCTGCACTGCACGCTCGCCCGGACCACGGCCGTCGAGCTCGCCGCGGGCGAGTCCCGGACGGTCGAGTTCGCCGGGAGCAGCGACGGTGCGCGGGCCAAGACCGACCTGCAGCCGGTGAAGATCCTGGTCGCCGCCGACGGCGCGGTGCGCTGCCTCACCCGGAACGTGTGGCTGCGGGTCTGAGCCCGCCAGGCCGTGTTTCGCGGCCCCGCCGGTCCGAGCCCACCCCCGGGCGACGCCCCACGACAGGAGAGAGCGGCCCGCATGCTGCTGATCAAGGACATTCAGGCCCTGCCCGCGCGCAGCAGACGGCTGCTGCTGCTCACCATGGTCAACAACCTCGGTGCGGGCCTCGTGACACCGTTCCTGGTGGTCTACGTGCACCAGGTGAACGGGCTGCCGCTCACGGTGGCGACCGCCGCGATGGCCACCGTCTCGGTGGGCGTCATGCTCGGCAGCCTGCTGGCCGGGCGGCTGACCGACCGGCACGGCGCCGAGTTCGTCGTCACGCTGTACATGGCGGTCCAGGCGCTCGGGCTGGCCGGGTACGCGGCCGCGGGCCAGGGGTGGCACTTCATCACCGCCGCGGCGGTGGTCGGCCTGGGCCTCGGCGGATCGGCCGCCTGGAACACCATGCTCGCCGGGTCGGCGCCCAGCGCGCAGCACCCCGCGGTCTTCAGCCTGAGCTTCACCGGCGCCAACGTCTCGCTCGGGGTCGGCGGCCTGCTGGGCGCCGCCGTGGCGGCCGGTTCGAGCCACCTCGCCTTCCGGGGGCTCTATCTGGCGGACGCGCTCAGCTGCCTGCTCGTGGGGGCGGCCTTCCTCCGCCCGGCCCTGCAGCGCGCGGCCGGTCCGGCGGGCGGGCGCCCCGCGGCCAAGGCCGACGGGACGTCCTACGCGGTGGTCCTGCGGCAGCCGAGGTTCCTGCTGCTGCTGGTGCTGGGCGGCCTGCTGTTCTGCGTCAGCTACGCACAGCTGGAGTCCGGCCTCCCGGCCCGGCTCACCTCGGGGCTCGGGATCGGCCCCGCCGCCCTGGCCGTGCTGTTCGCGGTGAACACCGGCGGCGTACTGCTCGGGCAGGTGTTCCTGCACCGGCAGCTGAGCGCGGTGCGCCCCGCCCGGCTGGTCGCGACCGCGGCCGCCCTCTGGGCGGTCAGCTGGGCCGCGATCCAGGCGGCCGGATCGGTGGCCGGCGGCACCGCCAGGTTCGCCGTCCTGCTCGCCGCCCTCGCCGTCTTCGCCGTGGGCGAGACCTGCTTCGCGGCCGGGATGCCGACCCTGGTCAACGCGCTCGCCCCGGCCGAGGCCCGCGGCCGCTTCAACGCCGCCTACAGCATGGCGATCTCGGCCGGGTTCATCCTCGGCCCGCTGACCGCGGGCGCCGTGATCGGCAGCGGCGGCGGCAGCGGGTTCATCGCCGGGCTCAGTGCGACCTGCCTCGTCCTCGCCCTCGTCGTGCGGTCCGCCGAGCGGTACCTCACCGCTCCGGAGCAGGCCCTGCCGACGCCGGTCGGATCCCCGGCCTGACCAGGCCACTCCCCCCAAGTCCCTTACCCCCACCAGGAGTCGACGTGCCAGAATCCCCGGCAACCGTCCGGCCGCCGGCCCTGCGGCCCGGCGACACCATCGCGGTGGTCTCACCGGCCTGCCCCGCCACCGCCTTCCTGGTGGAGGAGGTGCGGCGCGGCACCGAGGCCCTGGAGCGGATGGGCTTCACCGTCCGGATGATGCCCCACGCCAAGGGGGTGCGCGGCTGGACCTCCGGCACGGTGCAGGAGCGGCTGGACGACCTGCACCAGGCGTTCGCCGACCCGACCGTGCACGCGGTGCTCTACAGCATCGGCGGGCTGCACTCCGCGCAGCTGCTCTCCGGCCTCGACACGGCGCTGATCGCGGCCAACCCCAAGGTCTTCTGCGGCTACTCGGACGCCACCTCGCTGCTGAGCGCCGTGCACACCGCGACGGGGCTGGTCACCTTCTACGGCCCGGCGCTCATCCCGCAGTTCGGGGAGCTGGCGGAGCCGTACCCGGAGACCGCCGAGCACTTCCTGCGGGTCGTGGGCGAGCCGGCGCCGGCCGGTCCGCTCCCCCGGATCCCGTACCAGGTCGTCGACCTGGACTACGCCCGGCGGGAGCGCGAGCAGCGGCCGCGCGACCGGACGCCGGCCCCGGCCCGCGGGCTGCTGCAGCCGGGCTCGGGCTCCGGTTCGGGCTCCGGCTCCGGGTCTGGCCCTGGCTCCGGCGCGGGCTCCGCGAGCGGTCCCGTCCTGGCGGTCTGCCTGCCGTCCGTCCGCGACCTGATCGGCACCCCGTGGCAGCCGGACACCGCGGGCCGGGTCCTCTTCATCGAGACCCCCGAACCGCCCTACTCCCCGGCGACCGCCGACGCCGACCTGTGGCACCTGCGCAACGCGGGCCTGCTGGACGACGTGGCGGCGGTCGTCCTCGGCCGCCCGCTCGGCTGGGACGCCACCGAGGTCGAGGCCTTCACCGAGGCGGTGGCGGAGTGCCTGGCCGGCCTGGCCGTCCCGGTGCTGACCGACGTCGAGTTCGGCCACACCAACCCGATCCTCACCCTGCCCAACGGCGTGCACGTCGCCGTCGACGGCACCGAACTCACCCTGCTGGACCCGGCGGTCCGCTGAGCCCCGCTTCATCCCAGCTCCCGCCCAACGATCCTGACCCTTCATCAGAACACCCACGTCGAGGAGACGCCATGACTCAGAACTACCAGGCCGAGGTCACCCAGTACTTCCGGAAGAAGGCCGACGGGTACGACCGCACCGACGAGCAGGTCTACTGGCGGCTCTCCGACGAGCTGCTCTGGGAGGCCCTGGAGCGCTACGTCCTGCCGTCCGTCCCCGAGGGCGCCAAGCTGCTCGACGCCGGCGGCGGCACCGGGCGGTGGAGCGACCGGCTGCTGCGCCACCGCAAGGACATGTCGGGCGTGCTGTTCGACCTCTCCCCGGACATGACCCGGCACGCCGCCGCCAAGTCCGTCCAGCACGGCTACGCGGACCGCTTCCAGGTGCTGCAGGGCGACCTCGGCGAGCTGGGCGGACAGGTCGAGGACGAGCAGTTCGACCTGGCGATCAGCTTCCACAACGTGCTGGGCTTCGTCGACGACGTCCCCTCGGTGCTGCGCCAGATCACGGCCGCGCTGAAGCCGGGCGGCCAGGCCGTCCTGGTCGTCCCCAACCGCTACCACGCGGTCTTCTTCAACATCTTCACCGGCAACCTGGACGAGGCGGAGAGCGCGGCGTTCGAGCGCCGCGGCCGGTTCACCCCGGACATGCCGGCCATGCACCTGTTCACGCCCACCGAGCTCACCGGCACGCTCAACGAGGTCGGCCTGCCGGTGTCCCTCGTCACCGGCTACCCGGTCGCCGTGTACCCCGGCTTCCAGGAGACCCAGCTCGACGGCACCAGCGCGACCGTGCAGCAGACGCTGTCCGACGAGGCCGCGTACGACCGGATCAAGGGCATCGAGCTGCGACTGCTCGGCGAGCCCGGCCTGGCCGAGCGCGGCAACAACCTCTTCGTCGTCGCGCGCAAGCCGAAGTAACCCCGGCCCCCTGATCCCTGATCCCTGCGGCGCGGGGCCCGGTCCCGTCACACCGGCGACCGGCCCCGCGCGCCGCAGGGCCGGCGGTCGTCCAGCAGGTCGTCCAGCAGCCCGCCCGCCCGTCAGCCCGTGCCCGCCCGTCAGCCCGATTCCAAGGGGGCCCCACCATGTCCCAGATCGTCCTCACCGGACGGATCTTCTCCATCCGGCCGATGGGCAAGCGGCTGGCCTTCGCCACGCTGCGCTGCCCCGACCGGGAGTACCTCTGCGTCTTTCCCGGCCGCCCGGCCATCGCCGAGGAGAGCGTCGTCCGCGTCGTCGGCACCGCCAGGCTGAGCGAGAAGTCCCGGAAGTTCTCCGAGGAGGTCCACGTCGAATCCTTCGAGGTGGTCGCGGAGAACCGGTCGATCGCCTCGTCCCGCCTCAGGCAGATGCCCTACGGCAAGGAGATCCTCCCCGACCAGCACGTCTACATGCGCCTCCCGGAGGTCCGGGACCGGCTGCTGAAGAAGTGGACGGCGATCAAGGCGATCCGCGACCTGATGGCGGCGGAGCAGTACGTCGAGGTGCAGTCCCCGCGGCTGGTCGGGCGGATGACCGACGGCCCGACCATGAAGTTCAAGGTCGACTTCTTCGGCCAGGAGGCCTATCTCTCGCTCAGCAACCTGCTGTTCCACACCGCCTTCGCCGCCGGTGACTTCGCCTCGGTCTTCGAGATCTCGCCGCTGTTCCGGGCGGACATCAACCACAGTTCGCAGCACCTGAGCGAGTTCCTCATCCTGGAGGCGACCTCCGCCTACCGGAACCGGGCCGACATGATGGACCTGTCCAACCGGATCGTGCGCTCGGTCTGCGCCCACACCGAGGCCCGGCTCCCGGAGGGCCACCTGGCCGACATCCCCGTCGTCACCTACGACGAGATCTGCGCCATCACCGCCAAAAGCGATTGCGCGCCCCTGGTGCGCGGCGGAAAGATCAAGCGCTACCACGCGAACGCCGTCGCCCGGCACCTGGACCGGACGCTGTTCTGGGCGGTCGACCTGCCCGCCGAGCACAAGGCGTTCTTCTCGTCGACCCGCTACGAACCGGCGGTCGGCGCGCAGGTGGCGAACGACTTCCGGCTCTACTGGAACGAGGTGGACATCGTCGACGGAGGAGAGCGCGTCATCGATCCCGCCCGCCTGCTGGAGCGCATGTCGGAGCAGAACCTCGACCCCGAGCACTTCTCCTACTACCTCAACGTCCTGGAGGGCGGGGTCCCCCCGCTCACCGGATTCGGGCTGGGCATCGAACGGCTCCTGACGAAGTGTCTGGATCTCGGGAACATCCGCCAGGTCGTCCCGTTCCCCCGGTTCGTCGGACACCTTGAGCCGTGACCGGCCCCGTTCGGCAGCAACCCGCACCGATCAGTCGCAACCTGCGCTGATCGGCCCTCAGCAAAGCGTTGACGGAGACAAGTAGGCACGGACCGCACGAGCCGAGAGAGCCGCCGGAAGCTGGGAAGGCGGCCTCGTGTCCGCTGCCCAAGACCCTCCCGAGCGCGGGGAGGAACGGCCCCTCCGGGCCCAATGCCCCGCCGGCCGCCCCCGTCACGGGCGCGAATGAGACTGCCCCGCCCCGGCGGCGGCGGTGAAGCGTGGTGGCACCGCGAGTCCCCCTTCTCGCCCACGCTCCCAAGGGATCATGACGATGTCCGTGTGGAGGACAACAATGATCCAGTCGAACGAACGGGTTCTCGTCGGCGACCTGGCCCGGCACATCGGCCGGACGGTATCGGTCTCCGGCTGGGTGAACACCCTGCGCCTGCAGCGCACCATGCAGTTCGTCCTGGTCCGCGACCACACCGGTACGGCCCAGGTGACCCACCGGCGCGACCAGAGCGCGCTGGAGGCCGGGTTGGAGGAGCTGACCACCGAGTCCGCCGTCCGGATCACCGGCCGGGTGGTCGAGAACCCCGTGGTGAAGCTCGGCGGGGTCGAGATCATCCCCGAGTCGGTCGAGCTGCTGAACCGCGCCGAGGCCCTGCTGCCGATCGACGAGAGGACCGGCGTCGAACAGCGCCTGGACTGGCGCTTCCTGGACGTGCGCAGGCGCCCGGCCGCGCAGTTGCTGTTCGCCGTGCAGACCACGCTCGAAGCGGGCATGCGCGAGTACGCCTACGCGCAGGGCTGCACCGAGATGCACACTCCCAAACTGATGGGCGCCGCCTCGGAGTCGGGGGCCGAGGTGTTCAAGCTCGGCTACTTCGACCGCAGCGCCTACCTGGCCCAGTCGCCGCAGTTCTTCAAGCAGATGGCGATCGCGGCCGGCATCGACCGGGTCTTCGAGATCGGCCCGGTCTTCCGCGCCGAGCGGTCCTACACCTCGCGCCACGCCACCGAGTTCACCGGCGTCGACGTGGAACTGGCCTGGATCAACGACGTCGAGGACGTGATGGCCTTCGAGGAGCGGATGCTCGCCCACGCCCTCGCCAAGGTGGCCGAGGTGCACGGCGAGGAGATCCGGGAGCAGTTCGGCACCGAGGTGACCGTCCCCGCCACCCCCTTCCCCCGGGTCACCATGGCCGAGGCCCAGGCGATCCTGCGCGCCAAGGGCTGGGACCCGCAGGGCGAGAAGGAGGACCTCGACCCGGAGGGCGAGCGGGCCGTCGCCGCGCACTTCAGGGAGCTGACCGGGCACGAGTTCGTGTTCGTCACCCACTACCCCAGCAGCATCCGGCCGTTCTACCACAAGCGCCCGGCCGACCGCCCCGACCTCACCCTCAGCTTCGACCTGCTGTGGAAGGGCCTGGAGATCACCACCGGCGCCCAGCGCGAGCACCGCTACGACGTCCTGCTCGACCAGGCCGCCGACAAGGGCATGAACACCGACCCGATGCAGGACTACCTCAACTGCTTCCGCTTCGGCTGCCCGCCGCACGGCGGCCTCGGCATGGGCCTCGGCCGGGTCCTGATGGTGCTGCTCGGCCTCGACTCGATCCGGGAGGCGACCTTCCTCTTCCGCGGACCGAACCGCCTCACCCCCTGACAGCACGGAAGCCAGGTCGGATGTCCTCCGACCTGGCTTCTCCACGTGGGCCGCCAGGGGCTCGAACCCTGAACCTACGGATTAAAAGTCCGCAGCTCTGCCAATTGAGCTAGCGGCCCGTGACCCGTCCCCGTGCGGGGCGGGCCACGGTGATCCTACCCGGTAGGGCCCAGGGCTCCGCCAGTGGATTGCAGGGGCGCGCCGGGGTCACCGGGCGGGCGGGGCGGGCGGGGTGTAGTGGGCGGCGCGGACCCGGCGGAGCCAGGCCTCGGCGGGGCGAGGGTCGGGGGAGGACGGGAGGACGCCGGGGCCGGTGAGGCGTTCGTCGGCGTCGGCGAGCAGGCGTTCGGCGGTGGCGGGGCGGTCGGCGATGCGTTCGCCGAGGTCGCGGACGCGCTCGGGGTCGGGCAGCCGGACCACGTTCTCACCGGTCGCGTGGAGCCGGACGCCCTGCTCGACCAGCCGGACCAGGTGCCGGGCGTGCTTGGCCGCCCGGCGGCGGGTGGCCGGGTCGGCGGTGTCGCGGGCCAGCAGCTTGCGGAACTGCTGGTCCGCGTAGCCGAGATAGGAGCTCCGCACCGCGCGGGCGCTCAGGAAGGTGTCGCGGATCGCGATCAACTCCTCGCCGAGCGGGGTGCGGACCTCGTACAGGTCGTCCGGCAGCCAGACGAGTTCGGAGGCGGTCGGGTTGCAGGTCAGCGCGAGGCGGCACCACTTGGCCGCCTCGTGCAGCGTGAGGTCGGGCTCGGTGGTGACGTGCGACTCGGCCGGCCGGTGCAGGCCGTGGAACTCCTCGGTCGGGGCGGCGAACAGGCCGAGGCGGTCGATGTCCGAACCGGCGTGCGCGAAGCCGTACGCGGTCGAGCCGACGACGCCCGAGAGCAGGACGGTGCCGGAGAACAGGACGGTGCCGGTGGCCATGGGTCGCCTTCCTCGGGCCTCGTGGTGGTCACGCGCGGTGGTCAGTGGAGTCTGCCCGCCGGGGCCCGCGACGGGCCAGCGAATTCCGGCGGCGGCCCGGCGGCGGCCCGGACGGTACGCGCCGGCGGCGCGGTCAACGGCCCGCCCCCGGCCGGTCGGACCACCCCGCCCGATTCCTTCCCCCGGCCCTCCCCGCCCCCGTACGGTGGAGGCCATGACCGACCTGCCGGGCCGTGAACCCGACCTGCCGTCCGCCTTCCTCGACATTCCCGGCGTGCGCAACCTCCGCGACGCCGGCGGCGTGGGCTCCCTGCGCCGGGGTGTGCTCTACCGTTCCGGGTCCTTCCACACCCTCACCCCGGAGGGCGCCCAGCGCCTCAAGACGCTGGGCCTGCGCACCGTCATCGACCTGCGCAGCACGGCCGAGCTCGAGCTCTGGCCCGACCTGCGGCACGGCCTGGACCACGAGACGCTCCACCTGCCGACCCTCCCCGCGGACCGGGAGAGCGTCGACCGCCCCTGGCCCGAGGACCAGGTCTCGCTCTACCCCTTCATGGCCGAGACCGCCGGGCCCTCGCTGGCCGCCGTCATCCGCCGCCTCGCCGACCCGGGGGCGCTGCCGGCGCTCGTCCACTGCGCCGTCGGCAAGGACCGCACCGGTCTGACCATCGCCGTCCTGCAGTCCCTGCTCGGCGCCTCCGAGACCGAGATCGTCGAGGACTTCCTGCTCTCCAACGCCGGGCTCGGCCTCCTCGACGGCCCCATCCCCTACCTCGACGAGACCGGGACCGAGCGCATCTCCCGGCCGATCTCGGCCGAGCTGCTGGCCTCCTCGCTCGCCTGGATCGACACCCACCACGGCTCCATCCCCGCCTACCTGGCCGCGCACGGCACCACCGAGGACGAGCTCACCGCCGTGCGCGCCAAGCTGTCGGCCTGACGGGGCGTGCCCGGCGGTATCCGACGGAGCTACGGGCGGCGCTCCAACCGCCACCACTGGGACGGGGAGTCGGTGTCCTCCCACTGGTGGACGGGGGCGCCCGGGGTGGTGGCCGCATCGGCGACGGTGAGCGGCTTGCCGCTGATGAAGCTGGTCAGCGTGTAGGTGCCGGGGTCGTCGGGGTGGTGTTCGAGCAGCCACTCCTGGGCGCCGAAGGCGTTGGCGGACCACTGCTGGATGAGCACGCCGTCGTCCGGGGAGGCCCCGGTGACGTCGAGGCGCTTGCCGCTGCCCGCGTTCTCGACGTGGTACAGCGCGCCGCCCCGGTGGACGGCGGTGAGCCGCCAGAGCTGGGCGTCGGAGCCGTCCTCCGCGCCCTGGCGGATCTTGGCGCCGCTGCGGCGGCTGCCGTCGGCGACCTCCAGCAGCAGCCCGCTGCCCACGTTGCGGATCCGGTAGAGGCCGTCGGTGATGCGGTGGTCGGTCACGGGGGGAGTCTCTCACCGGGGGCCGACACCGCCCGGCGGACGCGGGCCCGCGCCCCGGCCCCGGGGCGGTGCAGCGGGCACCCGGCGCCGGGGGCGTCCGGCCGGGCGCCTATGCTGCGGCGAATGGTGTCCGACCTTAACTCCACGCCCGACCCGCGGAGCGCCTACGCGTACCCGTCGGTCCGTCAGGAACCCACCCTCGCCAGTCCGCTGGCCGATGCGCTGGCCGACCTGGAGGCGGCTCTCGAAGCCGCGGACGGCGAGCGCCTCAGCACCGCGCTCCAACAGTTCGGCAGCCGGCTCGGGCCCGCCGGACCGCAGGAGTCGGCGGCCGTCGGCCCGGCGCTGGCCGCCCTGCTGCCCGCCGTCCCGCCGTTCCCGCGCGCGCACCTGGCGATGATGGTGGGCGCCTGCGTCGAGCGCGGCGCCGACCCGGTGGCCTGCTCGGGCCCCGTCCTGGCGGGCCTGCGCGAGGCGCTCAGCGGCGCCCTGCGGCTGCTCGACCGGTGGAAGGAGACCGGCGGCGGCCGACTGCCCGACCCCGACGAGGAGAGTCCGGCCCAGGCCCACCAGCGGATCGAGGACCCGGAGCAGCTCGACGAGTGGAACGCCCACCGGGCCGTGGCCGGCTGGTGGACGCTGCACCTGTGGCAGATGGCCTCGTTCGCGGTGTACTCGCACGCGGCCGTCCGCACCTCGGCCCGGGCGTCCGGGGTGACCGACGTCCTGCTGGAGCTGGTCGGCAGGTACCGCGCGGAGCAGCACGACCTGAAGGGCCTGGCCTACCTGGCCCAGACCCTCGACGACGAGCCGCTGCTGGTGCTCGACCGCCCGACCGGTACCGGCTACCGGCTGCGGATGGACGGCCTGGCGGACAACTTCCAGCTGCACACCCTGCTCGCCGACCTGCTGATCGGCGGCGGCCACCTGCCGGGCACCGCACCCGACCCGGAGGTCGTCGCGCTCAGCCGCACCGAACAGGTGGACGGCAACCGCCGACTGATCGCCCAGGGTTCGTTCAACCTGGTCGCGCCGGACGGCTCGTGGATCTGGAACGAGGGCACCCCCGGCGACATCCCCGTGGTGGACGGGATCCGCACCCTGGTGCTCGACCCGCAGCCGTACGAGCGGAGCTGGTCGGCCGGGCGGTTCATCCAGGAGGTCTCCGGAGACCTGCGCCTGGAGCGGGTGCTCACCACGGCCGAGGCCGCGACCGCGCTGGCCGCGGTCGCGGCGGCCCAGCCGTCCGAACAGGCCTTCCGCTAGGACCCAGGCGCTCTCCGGGCTTGTCCGGGCCCGGCCGATCGGCCGGGCCCGGGCTACGGCTCAGGCGGCCCCGGTGAACCGGGCCTCGAAGGCGGCCCGGTTCGCCGAGACGGGGGTGCGGTCCCAGACCGCGAACACCACCCGCTCGAAGGCCGCACCGTACTGCGCCAGCGCGCCCTCGAAGGCCTCCGCGACCTGGGCCGGGTCGTTGCCGAACACTCCGCAGCCCCACGCCCCCAGCACCAGCGCCCGGACGTCGTGTTCGGCCGCCGCCGCGAGCACGCGTACCGCCCGCTCGGCGAGCACGCCCCGGACGTCGACCTGCTCCGAGCGCCGCCTCAGCTGACCGGCGTTCGGCGCGGGCGAGGTCAGGAACGTCACCGGGAAGGGCTGCGCCAGCAACTCGCCCTTCCCGTCGCGGATCACCGGCACCTCGGGCGAGACGATCACCCGGTGGCTGTACGCCAGGTCGCTCGACGCCCGGTGCGCCTCGTAGTAGTCCGGCGCCTCCAGCAGGCAGGTGTACAGCAGGGCGCTGCGGCACAGGTCCTCCTCCTGGGCCCGGGCGCCGCGCAGGTAGCCGCCGCCCGGGTTCCGCGCGGAGGCGAAGTTGAGCACCCCGACCCGGCCGGCCCCGGCCTCGACCAGCCGCTTCGCGGCCTGCACGCTGCCCTCGGCCGTCACCTCCAAGGCCCCCGCCACCGGACCCGCCAGCGGCCCGGGGCCCCCGCCCCGCACCAGGCCGTCCAGCGCCTCGGGCGGGTACGAGACCGTCCCGGCCCGGGCCGCCGCCAGCCGCTCCCCCAGCTCCACGAGCTCGCCCCCGGCCGCCCGGTAGCTCCCCCGCTCCGCGATCTCCTCGTTCACCGCTGCCACGTGATGCAGTCTGCTGCTCATGTCCGAGACCGTAGGGGATGCGCCCTCCCCCGCGCCACAGGTTATTCTCACCAACAGAACAACACCGTGGCGCCAGGCGCCCGGAACGCCGACGGGCCCGCCCCACCGAGGTGGAGCGGGCCCGCCGTGTCAGCGGCCTGACGTCAGGTCCGGTGCCGGATCCGGCATCGAACCAGGCACCGGATCAGGCTCAGGAGTAGTACCCGAACACGTCCGCGATCACATGGGTCGAGTCCCAGGCGCCGTTGAACAGGTTGACCCTGCCGTCCGCACCCACCGGGACCACCACCAGGTTCGGGGTCGTCTGACCCGCCACCCAGTTCAGGTTCGAGGACTCCGGCCGCGCCGCACCCGAGGCCCACGCCGTCAGATGACCGGGCTCCTTCGGGTCGGTGACCGTCACGTTCAGCACGACCGCCTTCACCCCGGACGCCGGCACCCCGGCCAGACCGGCCACCTGCACCGGAACCGTGGCCTGCGCCGCCACC
The DNA here is from genome assembly GCF_043202015.1 of Kitasatospora sp. NPDC048239. Taxonomy (NCBI): domain Bacteria; kingdom Bacillati; phylum Actinomycetota; class Actinomycetes; order Kitasatosporales; family Streptomycetaceae; genus Kitasatospora; species Kitasatospora sp. NPDC048239. The sequence goes on from NZ_JBICZP010000003.1 coordinate 91,132, forward strand.
GGCAGCACACCGGGGCGGCCGACGCCCTGCCGGGTGTCCAGCAGGCGCTGCGGCGCCACCGCGGAGAAGGTCGAACCCGAGGCCGCGTCCGAGTAGTACCCGAACACGTCCGCGATCACATGGGCCGGGTCCCAGGCACCGTTGAACAGGTTGACCCTGCCGTCCGCACCCACCGGGACCACCACCAGGTTCGGGGTCGTCTGACCCGCCACCCAGTTCAGGTTCGAGGACTCCGGCCGCGCCGCACCCGAAGCCCACGCCGTCAGATGACCCGCACCCGCCGGGTCGGTGACCGTCACGTTCAGCACGACCGCCTTCACCCCGGCGGGAACGCCCGCCCGGCCGGCCACCGCCAGGGACACCGTGTCCCTGGCCGCCACCTTGGCGGTCCCGGGGCGGCCGACGCCCTGCCGGGTGTCCAGCAGGCGCTGCGGCGCCACCGCGGAGAAGGTCGAACCCGAGGCCGCGTCCGAGTAGTACCCGAACACGTCCGCGATCACATGGGTCGAGTCCCAGGCACCGTTGAACAGGTTGACCCTGCCGTCCGCACCCACCGGGACCACCACCAGGTTCGGGGTCGTCTGACCCGCCACCCAGTTCAGGTTCGAGGACTCCGGCCGCGCCGCACCCGAAGCCCACGCCGTCAGATGACCGGGCCCCTTCGGGTCGGTCGCCGTCACGTTCAGCACGACCGCCTTCACCCCGGACGCCGGCACCCCGGCCAGACCGGCCACCTGCACCGGAACCGTGGCCTGCGCCGCCACCGGCAGCACACCGGAACGACCGATGCCCTGCCGGGTGTCCAGCACCCGGACCGGACCGGCGGCGGTGAAGCGCCCCTGCCCCGGCGAGACCGGATCGACCACGGAGTAGGACTGCCGCAGCGTCAGGGAGGTGCTCCGCTGGTAGACGTCCGGCGAGACACTGATGCCCGCCAGGTTCGGCGCGACCCCGGTGAGGTCGATCTCGGCGGTGAGGGAGGACCCGTCCGCGGCCGCGCTCTTGACGGTCGCCGACCGCGACGGGGCGTTGTAGAACTGCACCGAGACGAAGTCCTTGGCCGTCAGCCCGGTGCCCTTGAGGGTGAAGGTCGCCGGTCCGCCGGTGAACCCGGCCGAGGGCGAGACCGACTCCAGTGAGGCCTTGGCCCCGCCGCAGTTGCGGGAGTCACAGGTGGCCTGGACGTTGTAGTCGATCGCGTCCGAGCCGGGCTGCAGCGTCAGCAGCAGCACGGCCTTGGCCTCGGGCGACTGGAAGCCGATCCGGCAGGCCGCCTTGGTCTCGCCCCAGTTGGTCGAGCAGTAGTCGGACTGGTTGGTGCCCTGGGACCGGGCGTTGGGCGCCATCAGGCTCACCCGCGGGTACCCGGGGGTGGAGCTGGAGGCCACACCGGTCACCGTGAACTGGTCGTTGGCCTTGACCGGCACGGTGGCGCAGACCGCCCGGTGGTCCGGGGTCAGCCGGCCGGCGAGCGGGCCGAAGGCGACCCGGGAGTCGACCGTCGGGCACTCCGCGGGGAAGCCGGAGTCGGTCGCGAAGCGCCAGACGTCCAGCCGGGAGTCGATCGGGGTGCCGTCGTAGTTGGCCGCCTCGACGATCATCCGGTACTCGATCGAGCCGGTCACGTCGCAGTAGTTGGTGAACCGGCCGGCCGTGCAGACCTGCCTGCCCTCGGCGTCCAGCACGGTGACGATCGTCTTGCGGTCGTCCGCCTCGGTCGAGATCCGCAGCTGGTCGGCCGGGGCCGCCGCGACGCGGGTGCAGCGGGCGTCCAGGTCCGAGGCGATCCGCCCCGGGGTCGGCGCGCCGCCCACCGTGCTGGAGGCGGCGTTCTGGCAGTCGCCGCTGCGGGAGACGTCCCGCCGCAGCAGCCGGAAGTCGTTCGGCGTACCGTCGCCGACCAGCAGGGCGGCGTAGTCCTTGGCCGGGTCCAGCGTGCAGAACGCCTCGCTGGAGCCGTAGTTGTACGTCCGGCAGGCCTGCGCACCGGACGGGTCCAGCAGGAAGAGATCGCCGGCCAGGGAGGCCGGCGGCGTCCCGTTGAGCGAGCTGTAGGAGAAGGCGAACATCTCGCTCGCCGCATGCCCGCCGGCCGGCACCTGGAAGCAGGTCACCCGGTGGTCGGCGTCCAGCGCGGCGGTGGCGCCCGGCACCCCCGGGAACCCGCTCTGCGTGAACGGCGCGCAGCCGCTCAGGCCGGCGGTCCGGAACACCGTCACCTCGTACCCGCCGGGGCTGCCCGCGGCCACCAGCAGCCGGTACGGCGCGGTGCCCTTGAGCTCGCAGAACTGCAGGCCCGAGCCGCTGCACTGGGTCGCGTTGGTGGCATCGACCACGGTGACGTCGGGGTTGGCGACGAAGCCGTCCCGGTGGCCCGGCAGTACGGCGATCCGGGTACCGGCGGCGCTGGGCAGCAGGTGGCAGTTGACCTGCGAGGGGTCCGCCAGGCTGCCCGTGAGCGGCCCGGTGGCGAGGCCGGTGTCGTTGCCGGCCACACAGCCCGCGGTCTCACCGGGCTGCCGGAAGACCAGCGAGGCGGGCCGCTGCCGGAGCAGCGCCGTGTACGTCCCCGCGGCGGGGAAGGGGCAGGGGTTGCCCCCCAGGCCGCAGAGGCTGGTGCCGTCCGGCCGGAACAGCGTGAGGATCGCGCCGTAGGCCGGCGACTGGACGACGTAGCCGCCGGCCTTCGGCGCCTGCAGCGTGAAGCACGCGGTCGGCGAGGCGGCGGCCGGGAGCCCGTAAGCCTGCGGGGAGAGCGACGTGCAGCCGACCGGGTTGGAGATCCGGTTGATCGGGAACGCGTACGGGCCGGGCTCGCCGCTGCCCAGGTGGAACAGCACCCGGTACGGGCCGCTGCCGGGCAGCACACAGCCCGGGTTCTCGAAGTCCTGGACGCACAGCTCGGCACCGCCGGCGTCGGTGAGCCAGCGGCCCCCGCCGTCGGCGCCGAGGATCCGCTCACCGGGCTTGGCGTCGATCGAGCGGCAGTCGAGCTGGACCGGCGAGACGGTGCTGCCGGTGATCTCCGGCCGGTCGAAGCCGGTGCCGAGCGGGGTGCCGCAGCCGGCCGTGGCACCCAGCGGGTAGACCGCGACCTGGTGGTCGGTCGGGCCCCACGCCCCGGACGGGACGACCACCAGGGAGTAGGTGCCGGCGGTCTTGATGTCGCAGCCGGCCATCGGCGCGTACAGCCAGGGGCCGCAGACCGCGGCGCCGGCCGCGTCGTACACGGTGGCCGCCGTGGTGGTCATCCGGATGCCGAGCCGGCCGGGGCCCGCGACGGTGACGGCGTAACAGGCGGAGCCGTCCACCGGGAGGTTGCCGCGGCCGACCGCGGTGCCCGGGTCGCCGAACCCGGCGAGCGGCAGTGGGGTGCAGTCCTGCTGGCGCACCGGGGGCGCGGCCTGGGTCTTCGGCGGGACGGGCTGGGCGGCGGCCTGCTGCTCCGGCGCACCGGAGGCGGGGGCCGTGCCGGGAGCGGCCTTGGCCGGCCCCTGCACCGGGGTGGCGGCGGGCGCCGAAGTGGCGGGCGAGGGCGAGGCGGTGGCGGCGGGCGGCGGGGTGGTGGTGATGCCCACCGCTCCGGAGCTGCCCGTCGACAGCAGCACCGAGGCCGTGGTGGCCAGGGCGACCACCGCACCGGCCAGGGCCCTGCGCAGCGGTGCCGGTCCCGCCGTCCCTCCTCTCCCGGTGTCGGGTACGACGGTTCTGCGACTGGGCACGAGACCCCCCTGGTCCGCGGGCGACTGCACCGGCCCGGGCCGGGCCGGTGACACGGGCAGCGGCGCTCGACACGACGGCGGCCGGGCCCGGTCACCTGGGGGTGGGAGTGGGGCCGGACGACGGGCGGCGCTCGCTGCGACGACCTTCAGCAATTGTGAAGATCACTCAAATGCGCGCGGATCCTACCACCGGCCGTCGGAGCCCGGAAAGGCCGAAGGGCCCGGCCACCGAAGTGGTCCGGGCCCCAGGGCCTTCACTGTCCCGAAGGGTCAGTTCTTCCAGCGCGGCTTGCGGTCGTCGCGGTTGAAGCCACCGGAGTTGAAGCCACCGGAGCGGCCACCGCGGTCGTCGCCGCGGTCACGGTTGAAGCCACCGGAGGCCTGCGGGCGGCCACCGGAGCGGTGGTCGTCACGACGGGAGAACGGACGGCTCGCGCTGCTGCCGGCGCCGCGCTCGTCGCGGTCGCGGCCGAAGGACGGGCGGTCGCCGAAGGTGCGGGCCGGACGGTCGCCGAAGGAGCGGCCGCCGCGGTCGTCACGGTCGCGGTTGAAGCCGCCACCGCGGTTGTCACGGTCACCGAAGGAACGGCTGCCGCGGTCGTCACGGTTGAAGCCACCGCGCTCGCCGCCACGGTCGTCGCGGTTGAAGCCACCGGTACGGCCACCGCGGTCGTCACGGTTGAAGCCACCGGTACGGCCACCGCGGTCATCGCGGTTGAAGCCACCGGTACGGCCGCCACGGTCGTCACGGTCGCGGTTGAAGCCGCCACCGCGGTTGTCACGGTCACCGAAGGAACGGCTGCCACGGTCGTCGCGGTTGAAGCCACCGGAGCGGCCGCCGCGGTCATCGCGGTCACGGCTGCCACGGTCGTCGCGGTTGAAGCCACCGGAGCGGCCGCCGCGGTCGTCACGGTCACGGCTGCCACGGTCGTAGGCCGGACGCTCGGTGCGCGCCTCGCGGTAGGAGGGGGTGCGCTCCTCCGCCGCCGGGGCGGCGGGCTCGGTGGCCGCGGCCTCCGGGGTCTCGGCGGTCGCGTCGCCCTCGGCGGCCGGCTCCTCGTCCACGATGCCCAGGTCGGCACGCTCGCGCGCCGCACGGGCGGCGAGGCGGTCGGCCTCCTCGCGCAGCTCGTTGGCGCGGCGCTGCGCGCGCTCCAGCTGGCGGGTCATGTCGGCGAGCTCGCGCTCGGCGGCACCGGCGATGCCGGCCGCGCTCTCGGCCTGGACCTCGATCAGCGAGCGGGCGCCCGTGATCTTGGCGACCTCGGCGTCGAAGGCGTGGTCGAGGATGTGGCGCGAGGCGTCGACGCCCGCGTCCTCCATCAGGCGGAACACGCCGCGGCGCTGGTGCGGCAGCACCAGGGTGACGACGGCGCCGGAGCGGCCGGCCCGCGCGGTGCGGCCCGAGCGGTGCAGGTAGTCCTTGTGGTCGCCGGCCGGGTCCACGTTCAGGACCAGGTCGATGCCGTCGACGTGGATGCCACGGGCGGCGACGTCGGTCGCGACGACGACGTTGACGTAGCCGTCCTTGAAGTCGCCGAGGACGCGGGTACGGGCGCCCTGGGTCATCCCGCCGTGCAGCGCGTCGGCCTTCACGCCGGCCTCGATGAGCTGCTCGGCGACGCGGTCGGCGCCCATCTGGGTGCGGACGAAGATGATCGTGCGGCCCTTGCGGGCGGCGATCGCGTTGGTGATCGGCGCCTTGTCCTTGGGCTTCACCACGAGGATGTGGTGGGTCATGGTGGTGACCGCGCCGGCCGACGGGTCGACCTCGTGGGTGACCGGGTTCTTCAGGTAGCGCTTGACCAGGGTGTCGATCTCGTTCTCCAGGGTGGCGGAGAACAGCAGGCGCTGGCCGCCGGCCGGGACCTGGTCGAGGATCTCGGTGACCTCGGGCAGGAAGCCCATGTCGGCCATCTGGTCGGCCTCGTCGAGCACGACGGTGCGGACGTCGCCGAGCTTGGCGCTGCCGCGGTTCAGCAGGTCGCGCAGACGGCCGGGGGTGGCGACGAGGATGTCGACGCCGCGCTCCAGCGCGTAGATCTGGTTCGACATCGAGGTGCCGCCGCAGACGACCTTGAGCTTGAGGCCGAGCACCGAGCCGAACGGCTCCAGGGCGTCGGCCACCTGCATGGCCAGCTCACGGGTCGGGACGAGGATCAGGCCGCGCGGGTGCTTGGGCTTGGTGCGCTCGCCGTCGGCGAGGCGGGTCAGCAGCGGGAGGCCGAAGCTGAGGGTCTTGCCGGAGCCGGTGCGGCCGCGGCCCAGCACGTCCTTGCCGGCCAGGGCGTCCGGGATGGTCGCGGCCTGGATCGGGAACGGGGTGGTGACGCCGCGCTTGGCGAGGGCGCGCACGACGTCGTCGTGCAGGCCCAGGTCGCCGAAGGTGATGGTGGGCTCGGCGGGCTCGGTGGCCTCGTCGGCCTCGACCTCGTCGGCGTCCAGGTCGGCGTTTCGGTCGATGTCCTGCTCGATGTCGACCAGGTCGACCTCGGGGGCATCGGTGGTGGTGACATCGGCGGCGGACTCGCTCGCGGGCATGGCGAAGCGGGCGTCGTCAACGAGAGACATGCAAAACCTTCCGGAAGTGGCACGCGCCAAAGTCCGGGTTCTGTTTCACAACCGCCTCTATGCGGTCAGCCACGGATCGCCGGAACGCGCCAAGGGCGCCAGATGGGAATTAGGGCGCCAATCAAATGAATCAAACGAACGATCTACCACCATAGGCGAACTTGGGTATCAGAGGCAAATGCGCTGGCCAGGGCGCTAATGTCCGCCCGCGGCCGGGCTCGGCGCCGACGATCCGGAGTTGCCGCCGGAGCTACCGCCGGAGTTGCCGCCCGGGCCGGTGGCGGAGGGCTCCGGGACGGACGGGACGGTCGGAGCGGCCGAGGTGTGCTCGGGCTCGGGGGAGGCCGGGGGCCTGGTGGTGGGGCCGGTGGCCGGGGCGCTGGCCGAACCGCCGCCGGTGCCGCCCGCCGCGCCGCCAGCAGGCCCGCCCGCCGACCCGCCCGGGCCGCCGGTCGCCCCGCCGGAGGAGGTACCGGTGGCCGGATGGGGTGCGGGGCTGGCGCTCACGCCCCCGGCCCCGCCGTTCGCGCCCGGCGCGGCCTCCTCGGGGGGAGCGCCCGGCACGGGCACCGCGCCCGCGACCGCGGCGTTCACCCCGGGGCTCGCCTCACCCGGTGCCGGGGTCGCACCCGCCGCGGGCGCGTTCTCGGCCTGCACGCCCCCGGGCCGCTCCGAGCGCCCGGCACCGACCTGGTGGGCGCCCGGCGAGGCGGAGGCCCCGCCGACGGCCTTGCCCGGCGTCCCGGCCTGTCCGACCGGCACCACGCCGTGCTTCTCGTCCGCCGCCGGCCCCACCGACATGCACCCGGTGAGCCCGAGCCCGGCCACCGCCAGCACCGCCGCCGCCCGCACCACGCCCGTCCGCACCGCCGCGGAGCGCGGATCCGGCACCCGGACGGGCACCTCGCGCACCGGCACCTCGCGGACCGGCACCTCTCGGACGGGCGCCTCGCGGACCCCTGCCCTCCGCCGATCAGCCGCGCCGTCGCGGTCACCCGCAAGCCGGTCACCCACAACCCGAGCACCCGCATCCCGAACCGCACGCATCGCACGCACCGCCGCCACCGAGCTCCCTCTCGTACCGCCCCACCCGGGCCGCCCGCCGTGCGCGGCCACTTTCGGTGCCCAACGCGCGCCCGCCCGAGGGGGACACGGGCAGCGCCGCAGGAAGGCGCCGGCCGCCATCCACCCGGCCCAACCGTCGCGGTTCAAACCTCCCCGGCCCGGGCGGCCCCGCCGGGAGGGGCCGGCGCCTCAGCCCCAGAGCGCCGAGGCGAGCCCCGCCCCCGCGTACACGGCCGCCAGGCCCACCGCCAGGCTCCCCGCCACGTTGGCCAGCGCATAGCGCCCGGCGCCGCTCTCGGCCAGCCGCAGCGTCTCGTACGAGAAGGTCGAGTACGTGGTCAGCGCCCCGCAGAAGCCCGTCCCGACCAGCAGCCGGACCTGCGAGGACGCGGCGCCGGCCGCCACCGCACCGGTCAGCAGTCCGAGCACCAGGCAGCCGACCGCGTTCACCGCGAAGGTGCCCCACGGGAACACCGAGTCGTGCCGCGCCTGCACCGCCCGGTCGCTCAGGTACCGCAGCGGCGCGCCCACCACCGCCCCGGCGACCACCAGCAGCCAGTTCACTCCCCCGACCCCTCCCGCGGCTCCGCCGCCGACCCGCCCCGGCCGACGTACCGCACGACCTCGCAGGGGTCGAGCACCACCAGCCCCTCCGCCACCAGACCGTCCAGCTGCGGCAGGAAGCCCCGCACCCGCTCCTCGGTGTCCACGATCACCACCGCGACCGGCAGGTCCTCGCTCAGCGACAGCAGCCGCGCCGTGTGCACCAGCGACGAGGCCCCGAACCCCTCGATCCCCCGGAACACGCTCGCCCCGGCCAGCCCGGCGGCCCGCGCCCGGTGCACGATCTCGCTGTACAGCGGGCGGTGGTGCCAGCGGTCGTTCTCGCCGACCAGCACGGTCAGCCGCAGCGCCGGCCCGGACAACCCGGTCATCGCGAACCCCCGGCCCCGCGCCGGACCAGACGACGCGTCAGCGCGACCGCCGCCCACACCGCCCCCAGCGCCGCCAGCAGCGTCAGCCCCAGGTACGCCAGGCCCGCGCCGGGCCGGCCCTCCTCCAGCAGCTGCCGGGCGTCCACCGCGTACGTGGAGAAGGTGGTGAACCCGCCGAGCACCCCCGTCCCGAAGAACGGCCGCAGCAGCGGATGCGCGGGCCGCCCCTCCGTGACCACCACCAGGAAGACCCCGATCACCGCACAGCCCGCCACGTTCACCAGCAGCGTCGTCCACGGAAACCCGGCCGGCCCGGTCGGCCAGAGCAGCCCGGCCCCGTACCGGGCCGACGCCCCGACCGCCCCGCCCAGCGCCACGACCGCCACCGCCGGCCCCTGCCCGCGCAGCACCGACGGCCGCCGCGGGGCCCCGCCCGGGCCGGCCCCCGTCCGCACCGCGCCGCCCACCGCACCGCCCGAGGTCGCCATACGCCCATGAAACACCTGCCCCGACCGCCTGGCACACCGTCACCCCAGACCCGACAATGATCCGGTGGAGATGACCCGGGAAGAGTTCGAGATGCTGGTCGGCGACGCCCTCGACCAGATTCCCCCGCAGCTCGCGGCCATGATGGACAACGTCGCGGTGTTCGTCGAGGACGAACCCGACGCCACCGACCCGGAACTCCTCGGCCTCTACGAGGGCACCCCCCTCACCGAGCGCGGCGAGTGGTACGCCGGCGTCCTGCCCGACCGCATCATCGTCTACCGGGGTCCGACCCTGCGGCAGTGCGAGACCCGCGAGCAGGTGGTCGAGGAGGTCCGCACCACGGTGATCCACGAGGTCGCCCACCACTTCGGCTTCGACGACCACGAGCTCGACGAACTCGGCTGGTCCTGACCCCGCCCCCGACGGCCCCGCCCCCACCCGGCCGAAACCCGTTTTGGCGTTCCGCCCGAGATCCCATATGCTTCTCGACGTCCCCGAACGCTGGAAACAGCGGGACAGGCCGCAAGCCCTCATCGTCTAGTGGCCCAGGACGCCGCCCTTTCAAGGCGGTAGCACGGGTTCGAATCCCGTTGGGGGCACGCAGTACCGTAGTAAAGTCAGTGCCGCAAGACCTAGTGGTTCACGCCACACAAGGTCCCGTGGAGCAGTTGGTTAGCTCGCCACCCTGTCAAGGTGGAGGTCGCGGGTTCAAGTCCCGTCGGGATCGCTCGTCTCGCAAGAGACGGTGCAAATGCAGTACGGCCAGGTAGCTCAGTTGGTACGAGCGTCCGCCTGAAAAGCGGAAGGTCGCCGGTTCGACCCCGGCCCTGGCCACAGCCGCCTGAAAAGGCAAAACGGCCCCGGAGAGATCACTCTCCGGGGCCGTTTTCATGTCCCGTACGCCAACCGGTACGCCAACGACTCAGCCGAGCTTGTCACTCAGCGACCCGAGGGCCTTCCGCTGCTCGTCCAGGGACGCGTGAGCGTAGACCTTCATCGTCACGCCGATGTCGCTGTGCCCGGCGATCTGCCGAACGATGTGCGGCGGGACGCCGAGGTCCAGCAGCAGGGTCACGCAGGTGTGGCGGAGGTCATGGAATCGGAGCGAGAGCCCGAGCCGGTCCCGGAGCGGGTACCAACTCCGCCGGAGGTTGTCCGGCTCGATCGGCGTCCCGACCCGGCTGGTGAACACCAGCCCCGTTTCCGTCCACCGCTCGCCAGCCGCCACCCGTTCCTGAGCCTGCCGCTCCCGGTGGGCGCGCAAGGCCTCCAGGACGAGCGGCGGGAGCGGCAGCGTCCGGAGCGAGGACGCCGTCTTGGTCGGGCCGAGCTGGAGGGCGCCGTCCACCCGCTGGAGGTTGCTGGACACGATGAGCGTCCCGCGCTCCAGGTCCACCGCCGCCCAGTGCAGGCCCAGCAGCTCTCCGCGCCGCATCCCCATGGCGAGGGCGAGGACGTAGAGGGCGTGCAGCCGGTCCGCACTGGCCGCCTTCAGGAGCAAGCGAGCCTGCGGGACGGTGAGACCCTTCCCGGTGCCGTAGTCGGGTGTGGGCACCTGCACCAGCTTGGCGACGTTCCTCAGGATCAGCTCCTCCCGAACGGCGTTCTCCAAGGCGTTCCGCAGGACGGCGTGGATCGACTGCACCATGCGGCGGGACAGCTTGGTCTCGCAGCACTCCCCCGCGGCACAGCACTCCGGCTTCAGCCGGGCCGCGTCCCACCCGTTCTTGCAGCACTGGCAGGCGCCGGCCACCCGGGCGAGCCACGTCCGGACGTCGGCGGCCCGAAGGGTCCGGAGCTTCTTGGTGCCGAGCCCGGGGACCAGATGCACCCGGACCACGCTCTCGTATCCCTGGTAGGTCTTCGGTCGGCGGTTCACCCTCACCACCGCGGCCAGCCAGTACGTCAAGTACTCCTCCACCTTGGAGTTGGTGTCGGGCGTCGGGATCCCCTGGTTGTTCTGGGCCTGGAGCTCCGTCATCTTGTCCCGCACCTCGTCACGGGTCTTCCCGTACACGGAGATGCGCTTGACGTTCCCGGACGTCGTGGTCACGTAGACACGGCCGTGGTAGAGGTCGCGGTTCGTCATGCGGCTGATGCTGCCGTCGCCGTTGGCGCGCTTCGCCATCAGGCGTTCTCCTCGATCTTGGTGCGGATATAGGTGGAGAGGCATTCGACGGGGATCCGGCGGGATCGGCCCTCGGTGATGCTGCCGAGCTTCTTGGAGCGGATGAGGTCGTAGACCTTGCTGCGGCTCATCCGGAGTGAGGCCATGACCTCTTCGACGGTGAGCACTTCGGGCACGGCGGTGGTCATGCGCGGGTCCCTCCGTGGTGCGTGGCGTGTGTTGTCCGAGGTGGGGATTTCTGCGTCACCGCGTCATCAGCGTCATTCGGGCTTCTGACCTGCGGCTTTAGGTGACGCTGAGGTCGGGGCGTGCGTCACCGCTGCGTCATGGGCTGCGTCATCGGGTGACGCAGGTGACGCAGAATGACGCAGGGGCCGCCGTCTGCGTCACCGGTTCCGGCGCAGGTCAGGGGCTGTTTTCCGGGCCGGGTGACGCAGGTGACGCAGCGTCTTCCTACTTAGGAAAAAAGGTGGGGCTGCCTGTAGTACTTGGCACCCCTCTCAGAGCGAATGAGGAGCCGCTGCGCGGCACGACCCTTGGGCGGCTTCGCCGAACAGCAAGAAGAGCACCCGGGCGCCGGTGCTCTTCTTGCTTGTCCGTGCGGCAGGTCAGTGCAGCCGGGGCTGTTCATGCGTGGGCTCGGGCGCGGGGCGGGCCATTTCGAGGAAGCGGCCCTCCTTCGTGCGGCCGGTGTCGATGAGGACGCCCCGGGCCGCGAGGGTCGGCTGAAGGCGCTTGAGCCGGTCGGACAGCACCTTGCCGGTAGTCGGCCACCCCTTGGGCAGGGCCCGCACGTCGTCGCCGCTGCAGAGACGGCTGAGGCGAAGCAGCCACTCGGTGGACGTCCAGCGCTGCGCGGTGCCGGGCTCGATGCTCTCGGCGTGCTTGAGGACGGTCTGCGCCAACAGGTCGCCTTCGATCACGTCGTCGTTCAGGTCGTCGAGGCTGGCCCGGTAGGCCGGCAGCGCTCCGAGACCGGTGGCCGCGTCGAGCTGGGCGCACAGGTGGGCGAAATCGGCCATCCGCAGGTCGGTGGGGGTCTCGGCCTCGGCGGCGCGGACCTTGACCGTGAGGTCGAGCAGGGACCCGAGGACGACGGGCAGGACGTCCGCGTACTCCGCCCACAGCTCCGCCTCGGTGCGCCGGACGCGGGGCCGCTCCAGCCGCAGCGGGAGGAGCCGTTCGGCGAGGTCGGGGCGGATGACGCCCACGTCGATACCGGTCAGGAGCAGGGGCCGGCGGTAGGCGGAGCGGTACACGTCGCCGTCGGTGAACAGGGCGCGCTTGACGCTCTCGGCGCCGGTCACGATGCAGCACATGGCGTCGGACAGGTCCGGCCCCATGTGGGAGAGGTTGTCCAGGGCGGTGACCCATCCGGCCGCAACGGCCGCGATCAGGTTCTCCTCGTCCTTCGGTGCCCGGCGGAGGTCACCGCTCATGCCCTCGATGATCCGCACGAGCATCCGGCCGCCGGTGGACTTGCCCGCGCCCTGCGGGCCGGTGAGGAACGGCGCTGGCACCGGCACGGACGGGCCGAGGCATCCGATCAGCCAGGCGAGGGCCAGGCACTCGGTCGCGGCGTTCGCGAAGTTGCACAGCCTCATCAACAGGTCGATGCCCTTGCCGTCGGTGTCCTTGACGGGCAGGGGCAGTTCGCCGGTGAGCTGGGTGCGCCGCCAGCACACCTCACGCGGGTCGGGGACGGTGATGTCCCAGCCGGTGGGGTGGATGCGGACGGACTTGCCGTCGGCCCGGCCGAGGTCGAGCCACGTGGCGCCGTCGAACCCGGGCGCTACCCGGATGTGGACGGGCTGCACGTCCTCAGCCAGGGCGAGGGCCTCGATCAGGTCGAGCGCCTCCTTCATGGCGGTCCCGTTGAACACGCCGATCCCGTCCCGGTACAGGCCGACGATGAGTTCCTGGCGGTGGCTGCCGGTCGTTCCCTGAGAGCGAATCGGGCGCGCCACGGGGTGGCCGTTGCGCTGCGCGTAAACGGTCCCGTCCGCCGTGCGGAAGTACCGGAAGTGCGCCTGCGCGTAGTCCGCGATGACCTCGCGCGCCGGGGTCTTCTCGTCCTCGGCCACGGCTACAGCCCCAGCCGGGTCAGGGCGTTGGCCCACGCGTCGGCGCAGTGCCGGGGCGATTCCCCCTTGGCCTGCGCTGCGGCGAACAGCCGCTCCGTGTGCGCCGGGGTGAGGCACCCGCACCGGCCGTGCGTCGAGAGCACCGCGAGGAACGCGCCGAACACCGTGTTGTGCACGGCGCTGGCCGTCTCGGCGATGCGCTGCTCGGCCATGGCGATGCCGCGCTCCAGGAACGTGGGCGTGCGGTGGGGGCACGTCCCGCCGCCGGCCGGTGCGGGCACCGTGACGGCCGCCGGCCGGACCGGGGCGGGCTCCCTGACGATCAGGGCGCGCACGACGTCCGGCAGGGCCGCCATGGTGCCCGCGCCGTGGCCGAGCCAACGGGCGTAGGACATGGACGACTTGATGTCCACGCCGGACCGGACGGCGTTGGCGGAGGCCATGGCGCCCCGGTAGAGCCAGTGCTCGCCCCGGATCGTGGGCACGGTCCTGGTGGCGGGCAGGGTCTCGCGCGCCCACGCGATGGCGTCGGCGTTGTCGAGGTCGACGACGGTCAGGCCGGTGCCGCCGGGGTGGTATCCGACGGCGGCCGCCTCCCGCCACGCCCGCGCCCACGCCCTGGAGTTGATGACGGCGGGGTCGGTGGTGGCGGCGGCCCAGCCGTGACAGGGGGCCGGGCAGGTGCAGGGGCCGGGGGTCTTCATGTTCGGCCGGCCGCCGCACGCGTTGTTGGCGCAGTTCCGGCAGTTGCCGAACGGCACCTTCCCGGCCCGCAGCGGCAGCACGGGAACGCCGGCGGCCGCGAGGGAGAGAGCGGTGGGCAGGTGCTCTCCCCGGATGTGGGTCGCATGGGTCATGCTGGAGTTCTCCAGTTCTCTATGACGGTGCTGGATTGGCGGCGGCCCCGGTTCTTGCCGGAAGGGGGGCCGCCGCCGCTGTTCGTGGTGCTCTGGGCGCAGGCCTATGCGGTGCGGGCTGCGGGCCCGGCGGTGAGCTGGGTGGCTGCCTGGTGGCCGATGAGGCGGGTGTAGGCCGGGGGGATGGCTTCGCGCAGGCCGTCGCGGGTGGCCCAGGGCATGCCCATCACGGCTTCGCTGCGGGCGAGGGGGACGTTGGAGAAGTTGCCGACGACGTGCATGAACTCCCCGTCGGCGACGGGGCGGCCCATCTTCGCGTTCGACGCGTTGTGGGCCGGGTGCGGCGGCGGGGCGATGGCGAGCCCCCCGCCGGGTTCGAAGAGGCGGTGGCGGTAGGTGCGCAGGCCGAACGCGGCCCCGCACAGCATCACCGGGTCGCGCAGTTCGGGCCGGGCCTCTTCGACGTTCTCGATCACCCACGGGCGTCCGGTGGCTTCCAGGGCGGCGCGGGTGGGGGCGATGAGGTCGGGGTGCTCGCGGCCCCGGATCTTCTGGCAGCGGGTGTAGCGCTGGCACGGCGGGGAGGCGTGCAGCAGGTCGAAGAGGTGCCCGTGGTCGGCAATGAACTGCACGGCGTCGGCCTGGATGAACGCGAACGGGTTCCGCGGCTGGTCGGCGATGTCGACGCTGAGGACGTCATAGCCGGCGAGCCAGTAGCCCATGCCGGCACCGCCCTGGCACCCGTAGGTGTCCAGGACGGTCATGCCGTTCCACGGTCGGACGGGTAGCCATCCGGCACGCGACCGGGCGGCCGGGGAGGTGAAGCGCGGGTCCACGCGGGGCATGGCGTTCCCCCCTGGTCAGCGGTTGCGGTTGGTGACGTTCACGCTCACGTTCACGGCGCCCTGCCCACCGCGGCCCCCGCCGCCGCTGGTGCTCTTGAGCAGCCAGATCACGGCGAGACCGGCGGCCACGAAGCCCAGCGCGGTGGTGGCGGCCGCGAGGGCCTGGGCGAGGAAGCCGAGCCCGATCCCGGCGCCGCCGATCCCGACCCCGCCGGCCACCAGGCGGGCAGGCCACGGGTCGCGGGCAGAGACGGCGGGCAGGTGCTGCGGGAGCGGAGCGGGCGCGTAGAGCATCGGGGCCGAGTGCTGGGCGGGCGCGGGCAGCGGGGTCGGCGGGTGGTAGAGGGCGAGGGGTGCCGGGGCGGGCTGGGCGGCGTAGTAGGGGGTGCCGTCGGGGGTGTAGTGCACCGGCGCGGCGTAGGTCTGCGGGGCGGGGATGTGGTCCACGTGCGTCTCCCGTCAGGGGTGTGGCGCGGGGGTGTCAGCGCGGGGTGTCAGACGCCGTCAGGGGCTGCTGTCAGAGCGTCTGACACCCCCGTCTGCCTAGGGGAATGGGTGTCAGCGGGTGTCAGGTGTCAGAGGTGTCAGACACCGGCCATGGCGGGCGCGATCCGGTAGCGGCCGGCCTTCGCGGTGGGCACCAGGCGGCCGTCCTCCACGAGGCGGCGGAACTCCCCCGAGACCCAGGGGCGGGAGCGGCCGAACTGCGTCGCCTGGTCCATGACGTCCTTGGGGCCGATCACCATGACCCCGTGCTGCTCGAAGGCGGCCACGATGGCGTCCATGGCGGCGCGGGCCTCCTCGGGGGTGAAGTCCGGGGCCGCCGACTCCGGCCCGAACGCCACACCGTCGAGCGCGTCCGGGACCGGGGGGAGTTCGGCCTGCGGGTCGAGGCCCTCGTCCTCCGGATCCACCCGCCCGGCCGCGCCATCGTCGCTGTCCTGGTCCACATACACGCTGGCGCCGTCCTCGTCCTGGTCGTGGTCGGTGGCGTCGTGCCGGTGGTGGCGGTTGGTGTAGGCGTTGCCGACGGTGGCGGTGGCGGCCTTCGCGGTGACGGGGTCGACGGTGGCGCCGTTGCGCTGTGCCCACGCGGCCAACTGCTCCATGACGCGGGCGGCCTTCCCGGTGAAGCGCCAGGTGCGGCCGGGTGCGCTGTAGCGCTGCTCGTCGACGCCGGGGGTGACGAGGTAGCAGTAGCCGGGGCGCCGGTTGCCCCAGGCCCCGGGGTGGGCGCCGGCGTCCAGGACCGGGCCGGGCAGGGCCATGCCCTCGTCCCGGGCGTCCAGGCCGAACACGAGCGCACTGGGCAGCGACGCGCGGGTGCTGGTGGACAGTTGGTCGTGGCTGGGGCGCTGGAGGCTGACGACCAGGGCGATTCCGGCGGATCGGGCTTCCTGGGCGGCGCCGGTGAACGCGTCCTCGCCCATGAACCGCAGGGTGTTCGCGGCCTCCTCGAACCAGGCGACGAGGAACGGCATGCCCTCGCAGCCGCACGCCCGGCCCCTCTGGCAGGAGTGCGCCGCATCGGTCTGCTGCTCGGCGGCCGCCGGGGTCCACTGGCGGTAGCCGTGGGCGCCGAGCCAGCGGGTGCGGGCGGGGATGACGGCCTGCAGCGCGGTGACCATGGTCTCGGTCTCGGCCCCGCCCTCCACCGCCCAGTCCAGGCCCGGCCGCAGCGGGCCGAAGTCCTGGAACGCCTTCGGATCGCTGAGCCAGATGATGACGTCGCGGCGGCCCATGATCTCGGTGAGGATGTCGAGCGCGCCGTCGCCCTTTCCGGACCCGGACATGCCGCAGATCAGCAGGTGGGTGCTGTTGCGCCCGGCCTGCGGGTCGCCGGGCAGCCACAGCTGCAGCGGGGCCCCGTCGTCGTAGCGGCCGATGACCAGCGGATCGGCGATCGATCCGCCGACGTTGGTGGGCATCTCCCACTCGACGACGTCCGCGAGCATGTCCCGCGGGACGACGACCAGTTCGCCGCGGCGGGCGGAGTCGGGGTCGGGCATGTACCGCACGGCGGTGGGGGCGACGTCCAGGGCGGACGCGATGTTCGGCAGCGCCCGGCTGACGTCGTCGTTGGTCAGCTCCCCTGCGGGCAGGACCAGTTCGGCGGTGACGCGGTTCGGCTCCACCTCCGTCTTGCGGAGCTTGGCGCCGGCGAGCTTGACCTTCTCCAGCAGCGAGCCGTCCGTGTCGGTGGCCGCCTGGACGGCGTCGGGGTTGCGGCGCATCACCTGCCGCACGTTCCACGACAGGGCCAGCACGGTGCCGCCGAGCCAGAACGTGCCGAAGGTCAGGCTGTTCCACCCCGCGAGCGCCACGCCGGTGAACCAGCCGCTCCCGGCGGCTACCGTGACCGCGGAGTGCAGGCGCCGCTGGACGCCGGTGGTCTTGCCCGCCCACGCCGTCCCGGCGGTGAGGGCGACCGAGCCGAGGGTCAGGCCGACCGCGTACCCGGTGGAGCCGTGCGCGGGCAGCCACGCCATGGTCCCGGCAACTCCGGTCGCGCCGACGGTGATCCAGGGCGGGGTGTAGGGCTTGGCCCGGTGCGCCAGCCACGCGGCGACGCCCTTGCCGGTGCTGGCGCCTTCGAGGTTCTCGCGGTGCTGCTGGTCGGGGTCGGTGTTGGTCTTCGCCACGGCCGTGCTCCTTTCGGATCAGAACTGGAAGGGGCGGTGCTGCTGCGGGGCGGGGCGGGGGGTCATGACGTCGGCGTACTCGCGCTGGAACGCGGCCCACGCGGCGGCGGCGTCCTTCGCGGCATCGGTCAGGGCGTCGGCGGCCTTGGAGAGCTTCTTGGCGACGGCGCGGGCCCGCATCTTCTTCTGGAACACGTGGTCACCCGGGGCGCCGGGGGCCTGCTCCAGCGCGGCCTTGAGGATCTCGGCCGCAACCTCCACCTCGATCGCGGAGTAGGCGCCGAACGCCCGCAGCGCCTCGCAGTAGGAGCGGACGTCGGCGGCCGAGTAGAACGCGGGCTCGGGCAGGGCCAGCGCCGAGGTGCGGTTGACCCCGGTGCCGGGGTTCGCCGCGGCGCCCGCCTTCGGCGCACCGCCGGCGGGGGCGGCGCCGCCGGACGCGGTGTTCTTGCTGACGTTGATGCTGATCCCGGGGGCGAACGTCGCACCGGCCCCGAAGCCGTTGCGCGCGCCGCCGGCGCTGCTGTTGTTCGTGCCGCTGTTCGGCGACGTCGAGTTCACGCTCATCGCGGTGCCTCCCCTGCGGGCCGGGACTGTCCCGGCTCCCCACCCCCGCCCGACCCGTCAGGGCCGAGCAGGGACGGGCAGCCGTCAGCCCCGCGCGGCGGTGTCGGCGCTGCCGGCGGCGGTGCGCTCGACGACGGGCTTGTCGAGGTCGAGGTGGGCGAGGGCGCGGGCGATCAGGGGCCGGTGGGCGGCGTACAGGGTGCGTCCGGCGGCGGTGATGGCGCTCTCCAGATCGGCCACCGAGCACGCCGGGTACCAGGTGGCGTCCAGGGCGTCGTCGGCGGCCGTCGCGGTGACGGTGGCGGGCAGGACGTACAGGGCGCTGGTGGAGGCCACCCACGCGTGGTCCGACTGGCGCCAGTCGTCCACCAGGTCCCGGCCCAGGATGACGGGCCGGTGGCCCGCCAGGTCGACGCCGGTCTCTTCGCGCAGCTCACGGACCAGGGCGGCCGGGGCGGTCTCGCCGGGGTCGACCATCCCGCCGGGGATCGCCTCCTGGCGGATGTCGTCCCGGGTGATCAGCAGGATTCGCCGCTCGGCACCGGTGCCCGCGACCACGATCGGGTCGGCAGCCGCGTTCTCGCCCCAGCGGCCGAGGTTCTTGCCGCACTTGCCGGTGCGGCCGGCCGGGTGGAGCGGCCAGCCCCGCTCGTCCAGCTCGAAGGGCACGAGGGCGGCGGCCCGGCGCTCCGGCCAGTCGGTGACGTCGGTCGGGGTGGCGGCGCCCTCGGCCCAGGCGGGCACCTCGCGGGCCAGGGCCTGCGGCTCCAGCTCCGGCGGGGTGACGTCCAGCGGCGCGTACGCCTCCCAGGCCGCCGACCAGCAACGTCGTCCGGCGGGTACGGTTTCGGTGATCTCACTCACGAGGATCTCCAAGATGGCTTTGGTGCAGGTGGGTTGGTGTGTTTCAGGCCGCGAGGGCAGTGCTGCCGGCGCAGGGGAGGCAGGTGCCCAGGTGCGCGGGCAGGACGTATCCGGCGTCGCGGCCGCAGCCGGGGCAGGTTCGGCGCGCCCGATTGGCGGCGGCCAGGGCCCGTTCCCGGCCGGGGGTCATGGGCCTGACGGGCTTGGCGAGGTGGAGGCGGTAGAGGTAGGCAGCCCGCACACCGCCGGTGCTGCGGCGCGAGCGCCACAGGATCTGTCCGGCCACCTCCTGCCCGCCGGGGCGCAGGCCCCGGGCGCGCAGCTGCCGCTTGGTGAGGTAGCCGGTGGGTGCCATCCGCCACGGATAGGTGGGGGTGCCGCCGTGCCGGTCGCCGGTCGGGTCCCAGAAGCGTGGGATGCCCATGGCGCTACTCGCCGGTGCCGTCGGTGTCGGGCAGGTTGTAGAAGCCGTTGACCTCGACGGGGACGCCGTGGCGGGTGCCGTATGCGGTCAGCCAGTGGGTGGTGTCGCACTCGCCGCTGTCGGCGGTGGCGGGGTCCAGGCCCAGGGCTTCGCGCCACTGCTCGAACTCGCTCAGGCCGCCGTGCAGCGACAGCGTCACGCCCCACGAACCCCACGGGATGTCGGTGCCCGGCTTCATGAACTGCTTCAGCCCCGCGGTGGGGGTGGGCAGGTCGGTGTGGGCGCTGAGGATGGCCAACAGGGCGCCGGCCGCGCTGAGCTGGCCGGTCGCGGTGGCGGCGTTCTCGGTGGTGGTCACGATGCCTTCTCCTCGACGTCGCTCGTGGTGCCGGTGGCCGGCACCGCGTGCAGGGCGGGCCGCTCGGCCTGGGCGGTCCGCAGTTCCTGGTAGCGGGCTGCAATCCACCCGACGGACCAGCCGGTCAGCTCAACGGCCGAGCGCTGCGGCAGGCCCGCCGCGAACGCGCCCTTGGCGATCTCGCGGGCGCGTTCCTCCGGGAGCCGCTCGGCGGCCGGCCCGCCGGACAGCAACTCCTCGCGGGCCCGCGCGGCGGCCTCCCGCTCACGCTGCTCACGGGTCTGGGCTGCTTCGCGCTCACGGCGCTCACGCTCGCTCACCGCGTGCTCACGGCCCTCGCGCTCGACCCGGTCGGCGGCCTCCCGCTGGGACCGTTCGGCCCGTTCCTCGCGCACCATCCGGGCCTCGTGCTCACGCTGATCACGGGCCATGCGCTCCTCGTGCTCACGGCGCTCACGCTCGCGCCGCTCGGCCGCGGCGAACTCGGCCAGCCGGTCCTCGCGGGCCTGTCGGCGCTTGTCCTCGGCGAGGCGTTCGCGCCCCTCCCGCTCGGCGCGCTCAGCCGCTTCACGGGCGGCCAACGCAGCTGCGATCGCCCGCCGGTAGGCCAGCGACGCCTCCGCCGTGACGATCAGCAGCAGAGGCGCCACCGCATGCACCGCCACACCGACCGGGTCCCGGTCCAGCGCCGACTGACCGGTGTTGAGCAGCACCGTCATGAGGCCGGTCATCCAGCGCAGCACCACCGGCCAGCGCCCGCCGTCCCCGCCGAGACGCACGAGCGTGCTGTCGAGCCGGACCACGATCACCACCGCCGCGTCCACGACCAGCGGCAGGATCGGCGCCGTCCACTCCCAGCCCGCCGGACTGTGTCCGGACATCAGCGGGGTCACCGTGAGCACGCTGTACAGGACAGCGCCGAACGTGATCGTCCACGTCCCCACGCTCAGCGCCTGCTCGGCCGACCGGATCTGTGCCGGACTCACCGGGCCCCTCACCACGACCACCGCCCCCGCCGGGATGAGCGGGCGGTGAGCGCGGACAGGGCGCCCGTGAGCGCAGTGAGCGCGACGGTGCTCATCGGCCACCGCCGACCCGGGCCCGCTGCTGGCTGCGCCGGATACTGGCCCGCTCGGCAGCGTTGAGGCCGCCGACGATGCCGTGCGGCTCGCGGCGCTCCAGCGCCTGGGCCAGGCACATCAGGCGCACCGGGCACCCGGCGCAGATCATCCGCGCCCGCCGCTCGGCCCACCGGGCGGCCCGCTCACCGATCTCGGCGGGGTCCGGGAAGAACAGGTCGGTGTCGACACCGACGCACGCGGCGCCGGGCAGGCCGCCGTCCGGCGCCGGGGCGAACTCGGCGAGCACGGCGGCGGCCGGGCGGGCGGTCCGGTGCGGGGCGCGGGTACCGGTGAGGTGGAGTGTGCGGCGGGCGGTCATGCGGCGGCCCTCCAGGTCTGCACCCGGCGGCGCTCGGCGGTCCGCATCAGCGCGGACGCGAAGCGGGCGGCCGGCGGGTCCAGGTCCCGCAGGATGTCCCGCGCGGCGTCGAGCCGGACCCGCCGCTCCTCGGCGGTCTCCGTCTCGCTGCCGGTGAACAACTCGGCGTCGAGCCCGAAGCCGAACGCGAGTTCCGCGAACTCGTCCGGCGTCGCGGCATCCTGGCCTGCGACAATCAGTTTCATGGGTCGTGTCCTCTGATCGGACGGCCCTGAGCGGCTCCGGTGTTCCAGCACCGGAGCCGCAGCCGTAAGGCGGATCGAACGCTCGACGAGCGGCCGCGCGGACCCGACGTACCGCCGCCGAAGCGGTGCACGCCGGGAACCGTGAACGCTGGTAGAGCAGCCTCACCGGCCGGCAACGGCCAGGCGAGGCGACCTATGTCTCTCGCGGTCGATCAAGCACATCGGACACCTCCTCGGTTCGAGCGATCAGGGGAAACTCACTGCAAGGGGGGCCACGACGCCCCCACTCTCCGGCCGTTGCTCGCGGTCGCCGGGCCACCTCGCCAGTCAGGGCCGGACCTAGCCGAACCCCTATCCCCTGGCCTTTGCGGAGATTGCAGCGTCCTCCGCCTCAGCTCACACCCCTCCCGAGCGCGGTCATGCCGCCCAGATGAGTGCGTTTGTGCAGGTCAGAGCAGCCCAAAGAAGGCCCCTCTTGCCTCTGCGACCTTCCGCCGCGTCGACACTCATGAAGTTAGTCGCAGTGTTTCTGCGAGTCAAGAAGTTCTGCGAGTCGCAGAGAATCAGCGACCGTGCGACACTGGAGCCAAAAGCTGACAGAGGGGCTGTGGCCATGGGATTCGGTCTGGTAGTGCGCTTCACCGCTCACGATGAAGAGGCCGCGAACGCCTTCGATGCACTTGCGGCAGAGGCTCTGAGGGGCATCCACGAGCTGGAGCCCGGAACGCTCGTGTACGCCAACCACACCGTCGCTGGGGAACCGGCAGTCCGGGTCTTCTATGAGCTCTACCGCGACCGCGACGCGTTCGAGGCCCATGAGCAGCAGCCGCACGTCAAGCGGTTCCTCGCGGAGCGCGGGCAGTTCCTCCGGTCGTTCGAGGTGACGTTCCTCAACGAGGTCGCGAGCAAGGGCACTGGACTGGAAGGCTCTCGATGACTCCTGACGAACGCAAGGTCTTCGGTGCGCGGGTCGCGCAGCTCC
The DNA here is from genome assembly GCF_043202015.1 of Kitasatospora sp. NPDC048239. Taxonomy (NCBI): domain Bacteria; kingdom Bacillati; phylum Actinomycetota; class Actinomycetes; order Kitasatosporales; family Streptomycetaceae; genus Kitasatospora; species Kitasatospora sp. NPDC048239. Next base: position 113,350 of record NZ_JBICZP010000003.1, read on the forward strand.
GCAAGGAACGCGGACTGAAGCAGGATCAGCTAGCTGCCGCCATCGATCGAACGGCGAGCTGGGTTTCCCAGGTCGAGCGTGGCGTTCAGCCAGTCGTGCGACTGGATGTCCTCCAGCTCCTGGCTGATGGGCTTGGAGTTTCCGTGCAGGTGCTTCGGCCAGATGCGCCCACACCTGCACCCGTACCGCCGCCAGCCGATGAGGAGCCGAACGATCTGGATCAGGCCCGGCTCCTCATCTCCGGGCATCCCGCGCTCGACGTTCTCCTGAGTGCTCCCACGAGGAGCGACGCCCCCTCAGTGACCGAGCTAACGGAGGCTGTTGAGGAGGTCTGGGAGCTGACACACGCCGCGCGGTTCGCCGAACTGAGCGCGGTGTTGGGCCGCGTCCTGCCCCGACTTGAACGGGCCGCACGCACAGCGCCCGCTGGCGAGCGGCCCGAGATTCAGGGGCTGCTCAGCCAGGCCTACCAGGCACTAGCAGCTGCCTTCGTACGCCAGGATGAGGCTGACGCCGCATGGGTCGCGGCCGATCGATCTATCCGAGCAGCCGAACAGTCAGCCCAGCCGTTGATCGTCTTTGCTGGCATCTTCCGGCTCGCCCAAGCATTCGTTCGACTGAAGCACCTTGACCAGGCTCAGCATGCGGCCGAGAGCGCCGTCAACGTGCTGAGCCGGTACGCCACGCGGGAGTCCGTCGAGCCTGAAGCGCTGTCTGTCCTGGGCTCACTCCACCTGGTTCTTGCTCTCGTGCACGCCCGGAGTGGGCAGCGGGAAGACGCACGTGCGGATCTCCGCCACGCCCGGGATGTGGCGGCCAAGCTCGGGGAAGACCGAAACGACTTCAATCTGGAGTTCGGCCCCACCAACGTCGAGATCCAAGCGGTGTCGACAGCGGTAGAGCTTGGGGATGCCGGGGAGGCCCTGGACATCGGGGGCCGGATCAATTCCGCTGCTCTGTCGCCTGAGCGGCGCTCTCGGTTGCTGATGGACCTAGGCCGGGCCCATGCCCAGCGGCGGCACCTTGGCGAGGCCCTCGACTGCTTGCTTCGGGCCGAGGAGCTCGCCCCAGAGACCGTCCGCACTCATGTCGCAGCCCGCGCGACGATCCGCGAACTCGTCCTCGTTGCCGGCCGCGGCGCCCCGGCCGACCTGCTCGGGCTTGCCGAGCGGGCCAACGCCCTCGACTAGCTGAACCCGTGCCTCATGGCTGTTGGCGTACTCCAACCCGTACGCCAACAACGGCGCACAACACCAGACGGCGGAACACGGCCCTGGACTCCCCTGCGGGGCAGTCCAGGGCGCTTGAGGGCCCTCACGCGGCCTGAAAAGCGGAAGGTCGCCGGTTCGACCCCGGCCCTGGCCACAGCATGACGAAGGCCCCGGAGAGATCACTCTCCGGGGCCTTCGTCATGCTGTGGCCGCCAACGGCTTGGCGGTTCCGGACCGAGGGGCACCGACTCCGGCCGCTGGGTCGCCGACAGGGGCCACCGGCGCTCGGTCTCGGCCGCGCGCTGGGAGGGGCTCGTTTCCTCGCAATAAGACCATGCGCACACGCACGGCCGTCTAAGGTGAGGCCCAGGCGGGCGATGGGCCCGCCTGGACGCGCCCGGGGGGACGCATGCCAAATCCTGATCTGGCCTCACAGTTCACGGTGAATCCGGCCGCGCTGGAGGGCTGCGGGCAGAGTGCCCAGCACATCGCGCAGCAGGTACCAGGCGAGACCGCGAAGATCGTCGGCCCGAGCGACCAGGCGTCAGCGGCACTGAAGGGCTGGCGCACCGCCGGAGCCCTGCACGACTGCTCCGCGAACTGGAAGACCCTGCTCGACAAGCTCTCCGTCGAGATGGCCGGCTGCGGGACGAGGCTGGTCCAGACGGCCGCCGGGTACCGGCAGGGCGAGCAGAGCGTCTACGCACACCTGCAGGGCGGCAATCCCCCCGCAGGCTCAGGGTCAAAGGCCACGGCCGTACCGGACCCCTGGGGGACGGTGGTGGCGGGCGAGGCGCCGCAGACCGCCGCCGAGCGGAAGGCCCGGTAGCCGTGGACATCGCCACCCTGCAGAACGCCGGCATCAACAACCTCACCAGCGCCAAAACCGCCTACGACTCCCTGGCCACCGCCTTCGGCCGGCACATCGAGGACTGGCAGCGGGAGGTCACCGACCGCCTGGGCGGCTCGCACTGGACCGGGGCCACATCCGACAAGGCCCAGGCGGAGATCAAGGCCCTGGGCTCCAAGCTCCAGGCCGCCCGCCAGGAGCTCGCCTTCGTCGGCCGCGCCCTCGCCGACGCCGCCGAGGGCTTCGCGGCAGCCCAGGCCCACCTGATCAGCGCCCTCGACGACGCCAAGGCGAAGAGGTTCGCCGTGGCCGCCGACGGCCGCATCAGCTGGGACAACGAACCCTCCTCCGCCGGCTACGCCGGAACCGGCGCCGAGGCGAACGCCCGCGAGATCGGCAAGCGGATCACCGCCGCCCTGAACGAGGCCGCCCACGCCGACCAGGAGATCGAACAGCGGCTCAGCCACCTCTCCTACAACGCGAGCAGCGGCACCGGGCTGGACAGCGCCACCGCACAGGCGGACCAGGCCGCCGTGGCGGCCCGCGACCAGGTCCCCGCGACCGGCACGAACCCCGACGACGTCAAACGCTGGTGGGACGGCCTCACCGAGGCGCAGCAGCAGCGCTTCGTCCTCAACCACCCCGACCAGGTCGGCAACCTCGACGGCGTCCCGGCCGTCGCCCGGGACCAGGCCAACCGCATCACCCTGAAGCACAGCCAGGAGGACCTCAAGCTCCAGCTCCTCCAGCTGGGCCCCCAGCCGCCCGAGAAGATCGCGGGAGTGAACGGCGCCATCACCAACCCCGACTTCATGGCGTGGGACGCCAAGAACTACGACCTGCAGGAGAAGCTCAAGTCGCTCAACGCCATCGAGAGCCGGCTGACCGGGGACAAGCTGAAACTCCGTGACGGCGCCCCGGCCTTCCTGCTCGGCCTGGACACCAAGGGCCGTGGGCGGGCGATCGTGTCGGTCAACAACCCCGACACCGCGGACAACGTGCTCACCTTCGTCCCCGGCACCTCGGCCCGGCTCGCCACGGCCCCCGGGGACGTGGACAAGGCCGACGAGATGGTGAAGGCCGCGAAGCTGGCGGACGGCTCCAAGACCACGGCGGCCCTCGCCTGGGTGGGCTACGACGCGCCGCAGAACCTCTTCCCCGACGCGGTGCGGGACGAGTTCGCCGAGAACGCGGAGAAGGACCTGGCCCGGTTCCAGACCGGACTGCGCACCACCCACGAGGGCGCACCGTCGCACAACACCCTCATGGGCCACAGCTACGGCAGCACCACCGTCGGCTTCACCATGCGGGACCACAAGGTCCCGGTCGACGACGTCATCCTCGTGGGCAGCCCGGGCGTCGGCGTCGACCACGCCAAGGACCTGAACATCGACCCGTCCCACGTCTACGTGGCGCGCGGGAGCGAGGACACCATGATCAAGAACGCGGCGGGCGCCAGCCTCCTGTTCGGGATGGATCCGATGGACACCCGGTTCGGCGCACAGCACCTCGCCGCCGGGGACACCGACCACTCGCACTACTGGCGGGAGAACTCGCCGTCGGTAACGGCGTTCGGCGAAGTCGCGGCCGGAACAAGGAAGGCCGGATGAGTGCCGTGCACCGCAACCGAAGGCTCGGTCCGGCCGTCGTCGTCGTGCTGGCGCTGGTGCTGGCGGGGTGCAGTGTCGAGTCCAATCGGCCGACGATGACGCGGGCCGAGGCGAAGGCGCAGACCGAGAGCTACGTCGCTCAGGCCGTGGGCGCGTTTCCGCAGCCCGTCACCCCCGTCGCGGAGCGGGACAACGACGGCGTGTGCTTCAAGAACGACGCCCCCTCCGAGTACGACGGCAAGGTCACCGCCGTCACCGCACGGAACCTGACCGGGGTGCCGGTGGACCGGCATCCGGAGTACTTCGCGGCCTTCCGCGCCCAGGTCGAGGCCATGGGCTTCAAGCTGAACGACGCGTCCGCCGACTTCGACCACGCCCTCTTCTTCACCAACCACGCGAACGGGTTCACCGCGTCCTTGATCGAGATCGGCGACGGCCAACGCACCCTGAACGTCGGCTTCGCCTCCCCCTGCGTCTGGCCGGAGGGGACGAGGCCTGCCGAGTAGGCCGCCCCAAACCGCCAGGTCAGTCGGCGGTGAGGTGCGCGGTGAGCCAGTCGGCGGTCGGGGGGAGCCAGTCGGCGGTGGCGTTGCCGAGGAGGTGGTTGCCGTGCGGGACGAGGAGGTACTCGGCGTGCGGGGCGTGGCGGGCCAGCGGTTCGCCGTCGGTGGCGCCGGGGATGCCGTCCTCGCCGCCGTCGACGACCAGCAGGGGGCCGGGGATCAGCGGGGCGGTGGCGGTCAGGTCGACCCGGTCGGCGAAGGCGCGGGCCGCGGCGGTGTCGCCGCCGCAGCGCTGGGCGAGGGTGGCGGTGACGAAGGGGACCAGTGCGGGCCAGTCGAGCCGGTAGGGGCCGCTGACGGTCGCGGTGGCGCGGACGCGGGGCTCGTGGGCGGCGGCCATCGCGGCGTAGTAGCCGCCGAGGCTGAGGCCGATCACACCGATGCGGGTGGCGTCGACGTCCTCGCGGGCGGCCAGCGCGTCGATGACCCGGGCGACCACGCGGTGGTAGTCCGGTTCGACCGGTGTGGTGGCGGCGAGGACGCCCTGGCCGGGGCCGTCGATGGCGAGCGCCGCGACCCCGCGGGCGAGCAGTGCCTCGGTGACGCCGTGGAACTCCTCCTTCCCGGAGTCCATGCCGGGGACGACGATCACCACCGCGGGGCGGGCCGCCCCGGCCGGGCGGCGGAGCCAGCCGGCGTAGGTGTCGCCCTCGATCCGTTCGGCCGCCTGGTCCAGCCGGGCCAGCGCGCGGCGCATCGCCTCGTCCGCCTCGGTGGCGGCCTCGGCCGCCGCGGCGCGGTCGGGGTGCGGGATGAGGGCGGCGAAGTGGAACCAGCGGGCGGCCCTGCGGTAGGCCTCGCCGGCGGTCACCGTCCGGCCCTCGGCGTCGGCCAGGTCGGCGGCGGCGAGGTGCCGCCGACCGGCCTGGCGGCAGGCCTCCGGCCAGTCCGTCGCGGAGGCGAGCGGCGCGGTGACCCGGCTGTACTCGTGCGGGTCCAGCCCGGCGCCGGTGGCTCGGGGGCGGGTCTCCTCGACGAAGGCCTGGAGGAATCCGGGGAGGTCGAGGAAGGAGAGGTCGGGCGGGGAGAGGCCGGGCGAGGTGGTCATCGGGGGAAGCCTTCGTCGGTGGTGTGCGGACAGGGGTTCACGAGGGTCGACGGAGCGAGGGCCACGGGCTCACGCGCTCACCGTCAGGACGGCCTTGCCGCGGATCCGGCGCTCCCTCAGGTCGGTGAGGACGGCGGCGGTCTCCGCCCAGGGGGCGATCCGGCCGATCTCCGGGGTCAGCCGCCCCTCCCCCACCAGGCGGACCAGCGTGGCGAGGTCCGCCCCGTAGCCAACGCCGCGGCCCGCCCCGTGGCCCGCCTCGGAGTCCGCGTAGTGGAAGTGCCGCAGGGTGGCCGACTCCGGGCCCTTGAAGAAGTCGAAGAAGTCCAGCGTGGCGGGCGTCCGGGAGGCCTGCCCGAACCAGATCAGCGTGCCGCGCCGGGCCAGCCGGGACAGCGCCACCGGCAGGCCGGCGCCGCCCGTCGACTCCAGCACCAGGTCGTACGGGCCGCGCGCCGCGCCGATCTCGTGGACGACCGCGGCCGCGCCCAGCTCGGTCAGCCGTCGGCCGCGCTCCGCCGAGGCGGTGACGGCGGTGACCTCGGCGCCCGCGGCCGACGCCAGCTCGGTGACGTAGTGGCCGACGCCCCCGGAGGCCCCGGTCAGCAGCACCCGCCGACCGGCCAGCGCGCCGGCCGTCCGCAGCAGCCGCAGCGCGGTGAGCCCGGCCAGCGGGAGCGCGGCCGCCCGGACGCTGTCGAGCGAGTCGGGGAGCTCGGCCAGCGAGTCGGTGGGGACGCACACGTACTCGGCCCAGCCCCCGGCCGGCGGGTGGCCGACCACCCGCCGGCACACCGCCGGGCCGGAGCCGTCCGCCGCGGCCTGGACGACCAGTCCGGCGATGTCCTTGCCGGGCCGCCAGCCCGGCTTCGGCGCCTCCAGCTGGAAGGTCTCGCCGCGGTTCACCGAGAACGCCTCGACCTTCACCAGGGCCTCGCCGGGCCCGGGCCGGGGCTGGTCGACCTCCGCGAACCCGACCTCCGCGAACCCGACCGCCGCAGCGGGCCGACCGGTCGGTGTCAGCGCCTTCATACCCACTCCTTGGTCCGTCGTCGGCCGGGGCGCCACAAGCCCCGCCGGGCGCCCAGCACACCCCGCCCCGCCTGCGGCGGTCCAACAACCCCCGTTCCGCTGCGACAACCGGGGGTTGTCGCCTATGGTGAACGGCCATGGATCTTGATCTCGCCCAGGTCCGGGCCTTCACGGTGGCCGCCGAGGAGCTGCACTTCGGGCACGCCGCACGACGGCTGTCGATCAGCCAACAGGCGCTGTCCAAGCGGATCGCCCGCCTGGAGGCGGTGCTCGGCGCCCGACTGCTGGACCGCGACGGTCGCGGCACCGGGCTGACCGAGGCCGGACGCCGCTTCCTGGAGCCGGCCCTGCGGCTGCTCGCCCAGGGGGAGGCCGCGCTGGCGGCGGTGGCCTGCGTGCGGCGCCCGCTGCGCATCGACGTCTGGGGGCACCTGTACGCACCGATGCGGACCGTCGCGCAGGCCGTCGAGGGCGCCCCCGGACTGGAGGTGGAGCCGGTCCCCGGCCGGGACCTCCCCTCGGTGGCCGCCGCCCTGCTGCGCGGCGGGACGGATGCCGGGTTCGGCCGGGTCCACCCGCTGCCCGGCGGCCTCGGCGAGGGGCTGACCCACCGCCTGGTCCGGCTGGAGCCGGTCGACGCGCTGCTGAGCACCGACCACCCGCTGGCGGACCGCCCGTCGCTGCGCCCGGCGGACCTGCGCGAGGGCGGCGGCGCGCTGCGGTATCCGGCCGCGGTGGACCGGCTGGACTTCCTGACCCGGTTCGCCGACCAGTTCGGGATCTCGGACCGGGTGGGCTCGGTCAACCTGGGGCTGGAGCACTTCGTGGAGCGGGTGCGGGCGGACCAGGGCTGCTTCTCCCTCGTCCCCGCGGACTGCCCGCTGCCGGACCTGCCCGGGGTGCGGACCGTCCCGCTGGTCGGCCCGACCCCGCTCTACGCCTGGTCGCTGCTCTGGCGCGAGGAGCCCCTGCCGGCGGCCGACCCCCGCCGGCCCACCGAACGCCACCACCCGCTGCTGGAACAGCTGTTGCGGGCCTTCGGCGAGGAGGCCCGGCGCAACCGCTGGCTGGAGTACGACCCGGCGCGCGACTGGCTGCCGGAGGCCGACCAGGCGGCACTGGAGGCCTGAACCCGAACGCGGCCGTCCGGATGTCGTTCGCGCGCGTCCGGCGCACACGGACTTCTCGTGTGAACACGTCAGTTCCCTTCAGGGGCTGTGCAATGCTCTTCTCATGTCTAGACCAATGCTCGAAGTGATCGCGTTGGACGCGCTGGACGCCCGGGCAGCAGCGCTCGGGGGTGCCGACCGGATCGAACTGGTGCAGGACATGGCGAAGTGGGGGCTGACACCGTCGCCGGAGGCGGTGCGGGAGGTGCGCGCGGCGGTGGACCTGCCGGTCCGGGTCATGCTGCGCGAGGCGGCCGGATTCGCCGCGGGGGACGTGGAGTTGCTCCGGGCACAGGCCCGGGCGCTGCTCCGGGCGGGCGCCGAGGAGTTCGTCCTCGGCTTCCTCACCCCGGACGGCGCGGTCGACCTGCCCGCCGTCGAGGCCGTCCTGGAGGTGCTGGACGGCCGCCCGTGGACCTTCCACAAGGCCATCGACTTCGCCGCCGACCGCACCGCGGCCTGGGCCGCCGTCACCGGCCTGCCCGGACTCGACTCGGTGCTCAGCTCCGGCGGGCCGCAGGGCGTCGAGGAGGGTCTCGCCACCCTGCTCGCCGAGAACCGAAGACTCGGCGCCCAGCGAAGAGCAGGCGACGACCCGAACGCAGGTGAGGGCCGCACAGCAGCCGACGGCCCGAGCGCAGCCGACCGCCCGAGAACCCCCACCCCCCGCCTGATCGCCGGCGGGACCTTGCGCGAGCCGCACGTCGCACCGTTGCGTGCGGGCGGCCTGGACGCCTTCCACGTCGGCACCCGGGCCCGCCCGCACGGCAGTTGGGACCACCCCGTCGACCAGGCCGCGGTGCGGCACTGGCGGGAGCTGCTGGCGGGCGTGTCGTGAACGATCCGGGGGGACAGCACGCGAAGGACCGGCCGAGGGACCGCCTCTCGGTGACGGTCGTCGCCGAGAGCGAGCTGCACCGGCACGGCATCGCCGGCATGCTCGGCGGGCTGCCGCTGGTGGCCGAGGCCTCGACCAGGCCACCGGAGCGGATCGGGGCGCCCGCCGAGCTGTGGAGCGCGGACGTGGTGGCGCTGGTCTGCGTCGACGAGGTCGCGCCGTGGACCAGGTCGGTGCTGGCCGCCCCGCGCGGCGACGGCCGGCTCCTGGTCCTGCTCGACGCCGCCGCCGCACGCAGCCCGCACATCTGGGACACCGCCCGGGTGGACGGCTTCCTGCCCCTGGAGCAGGTCACCACCCCGCTGCTGGAGGACTCGCTGCGCCGCCTGGTGCTGCGCCGCGCCCCCGCCCCGGCGCAGGGGCGGCCCGGCCCCAGGGTCCCGTACCAGCGCGGCAGCCTGCCGGGGGTGGCCGGCGGGGCGCTGACCGAACGGGAGCGGCAGACACTCGGGCTGCTGGTGGAGGGCCTGAGCAACAAGGAGATCGCCACCCGGCTCGGCATCTCGGTACACGGCGCGAAGCGCCATGTGACCATGGTGCTGGCCAAACTCAACTGCCCCAACCGGACGTTGGCGGTGGCGATCGCCCTGCGCTACGGAATCGTGGACCCGGTCGGCGCTCAGGACACCGAGACCGGCCTGCGGGTCGCGACAAACTCCGCGATGTAGTCGCGCAGCGAGATCTTCGGATCCCAGCCGAGCTCCCTGGAGCGGGAGTTGTCCGCCCGACCACTGGCGCGCTCACCCCGGCGGGACGGGATCATGGCGATCTCCCCGCCGAACATCCCTGCCACCTCGACCAGTTGGAACTCCTCTCCCCGGCCCAGCAGGTAACCGTCCCCGGAGCCGCGCTCCGCGCACAGCAACAGGCCCTCGACGATGTCGTCGATGTGGGTGAAGTCGCGGCTCTGGGTGCCCGGTTCGACCACGGTGAGGGGCAGACCGGCCCGGTACTGCTGCTCGAAGATGCCGATCACGGTGGCGTACGAACCGGTGGCGATCTGACCGGGCCCGTACACGTTGTAGAAGTACGTGATGACGTGGTCCAGGCCGAACCAGTCCGCGGTGTTGCGGATGTACTCGATGTTCTTGGCCTTGGTCCAGGCGTACGGGTTGAGGTGCTCGTCCCGGCCGTCGTTGCCGAACTTCGAACTGGAGCCCGCGTACACCAGCTTGGCGCCGTGCAGCCGGCAGAACCGGACCACCTCCTTGGTGCCGTGCAGGTTGAACTCCCAAACCCGGTCCGGCTCTTCGAAGGACTGCGGGATCCGCGAGTACTCGCCCAGGTGGTACACCACCGCGGGCGCCGGCAGGCCGCGCTCCGACCAGAGGGCGACCACGTCGACGGTGTCGCCGTACAGGTAGCGCACCCGGGGGTGGTCGACGTGCCGCTCGGGCGAGCCGGTGAAGTAGTTGTCCACCGAGACGATCTCCGCGTGCGGCTCGGCCGCCACCAGGCTGCGGATCAGCCGGCCGCCGACGAAGCCGGCCCCTCCGGTCACCAGGATCAGTTTCTCGGCCACTCAGGCCACCTCCTTCCAGCCGAGGCCGCGGTACGTCCAGCCGGCCGCGCCCCAGGCGCCCCGGTCCAGGCAGTTGCGGCCGTCGATCACGATCCGTCCGTTGACCAGGCGCGCCAGCGCGGCCGGGTCGGCCTCCCGGAACTCCTGCCACTCGGTCAGCACGCAGACCAGGTCGGCGCCCGCGCAGGCCTGCTCCAGGCGTTCGGCGTAGCCGAGTTCGGGGTGGCTGCGCCGGGCGTTGGCCCCGCCCAGCGGGTCGTACACCCGCACCTGGGCGCCGGCGCCGTGCAGCAGTCGGGCGACCGCCAGCGCCGGGGCGTCCCGGACGTCGTCCGAGTCCGGCTTGAAGGTGGCGCCGAGAACGGCGATCCGGGTACCGGTCAGCTCCGGCCCCGCCGGGCCGGCCACGCAGTCCAACAGCTCCCCCGCCAGCTGCAGAACGCGCTCCCGGCGCCGCTGGTTGATCAGGTCCACCTCGTGCAGGAAGCGCACGGCCGCCCCGGCGCCCAGCTGCTCGGCGCGGGACTGCAGGGCCCGGATGTCCTTGGGCAGGCAGCCCCCGCCGAAGCCGACCCCGGCCCGCAGGAAGTGCGGGCCGATCCGCTCGTCGTGGCCGAGCGCCTCGGCCAGCCGGGCGACGTCCGCGCCGGCCGCCTCGCACAGTTCGGCCATCGCGTTGATGAACGAGATCTTGGTGGCCAGGAAGGCGTTGGCGGCCGTCTTGACCAGCTCGGCGGTGGCGAAGTCGGTCTCCAGGACCGGGATTTCGCGCCCCTCGCGGGCGGCCAGCTCGTGCACCCCGCGGTGCACCCGGTCGAGTGTCCGGCGGGCCCATTCGCCGCGCGCGCCGACCACGATCCGGTCCGGGCGCAGCACGTCGTCCACGGCGTGCCCCTCCTGGAGGAACTCCGGGCACCAGGCGACCTCGGCGTCCGCGTCGTCCGGGACGTGCTTGCGCAGCAGCCGCTCGATCCACTCCGCGGTGCCCACCGGGACGGTCGACTTGCCGACCAGCAGCGTCCGCCCGTGCAGGTGCGGGGCGATGGCCTGGACGGCGGCGGCGACCTGGCCGAGGTCGGCGCCGCCGTCGGGGCGCTGCGGGGTGCCGACGCAGAGGAAGTGCACGTCGGCCCCGGCCGCGGCGACCGCCGGGTCGGTGGTGAACCGCAGCCGCCCGGAGTCCAGTCCGCGCCGGACGAGTTCGGCGAGACCCGGTTCGTGGAACGGCAGTTGGCCGGCGGCGAGCGCGGCGACCTTCACCGGGTCGACGTCCAGGCCGATCACCTGGTGGCCGAGTTCGGCGTAGCAGGCCGCGTAGGTGGTGCCGAGGTAGCCGGTGCCGAGGAAGGACAGCCTCGGCGGCTCCCGGTCGGCGGGCGCCGCCGGGCCCGGTAGGCCGGACTCCAACAGGCCGGACTCCGACACCGGGGACTCCGACTCCGGGGACTCCGCTACCCGGGACCCCGGTTCACGGGCTTCCGGTCCACCGGGCGCCGACGGTCCGGGCGTCCGGGGACGGGACGCCGTTGTCTCAGGCGGTGACATCTCTTCTCTCCTCACTGCTGCTCTCCCCCGGCCCACGGCATCGGTGGCACGGGCGCGAAGGTGGTGGTGGGTCTGATGACGGCTCCCGGGCCCGCCGCGGAGATCGCCAGGGTGAGCTCCAGGACGTGCAGGGCGTGGTCCAGCGGCAGCCGGGAGGGCCGACCGTCCTCGGCCGCGGCGGCGAGTTCGGCGACGCCGCGCGCGAAGTCCATGTCGTGCGTGCCGGGGTAGCGGTGCGGCCGCTCCGGGCCGGGCACCGGCGGGACCGGCTGCGGCCCGCCGTCCGGGTGCCGGCTCACGGTGACGGGTGAGTCGTACTGCCAGGAGTCGGCGACGTGCAGGACGCCCTCGTCGCCGATCACCCGCAGCGAGTAGTCCTTGGGCGCGTGGATGCTGGTGGTCAGCCGGGCGGTGACGCCCTGCTCGAAGCCCAGCACGGCCAGCGAGAAGTCCGGCGCGAGCGCGGTGCCCGCCGGGACGTGCGGGTTGGGCGCCACCAGGGCGGAGTAGGCGACCAGTTCGCGGACCGGGCCGAAGAACGCGGTCAGCCAGGTCAGCCAGTACCCGGCGTGCTCGACGGTGCAGCCGGTCTCGAACTCGTCCTGGTACGGCCACGGCGCCCCGGACGGGCTGATCCACTCGTGGAACGGCATCCGCAGGATCGGGCCGTCGTCCAGTTCGGCGTAGACCAGCCGGGGGGTGCCGATCCGGCCCTCGCGCAGCGCCCGCCAGGCGGTCTGGGCGGCGCCGCCGAGCAGTCCGCAGGGTGCGGAGGCGAGTTGGAGGCCGCGCTCGGCGGCGAGGGCGGCCAGCTCCCGGGCCCGGTCGAGGTCGGTCGCCAGCGGCTTCTCGACATAGACGTGCTTGCCGGCCAGCAGGGCGGCCCGGGTGACCTCGTAGTGGCTCTCCGGGTTGGTCAGGTTGACCACGGCCCGGACGGCGGGGTCGGCGAGCAGCTCGGCGGCCGTCCGGTAGCCGGGGACGCCGTGGCAGGCGGTGAAGGCGGCGGTCCGGGCCGGGTCGCGGTCGTACACCCCGATCAGCCGCAGGGACGGGTGGTTGGGCAGGGTCGCCGCGTACAGGTCGGCGACGTAGCCGCAGCCGATGACGGCGATGCCGAAGGGGACCATTGCGTTCACGGCCTCTCGTGGCTCTCGAAGCGGCAGAGCACGGCGGTGGCGTCGTCCTGGTGCTTGCCGGGGTAGCGGCCGGGGGCGGTGCGCAGTTCGGCGGCGCGGACCCGCTCGACCAGCTGCACCGGGCCCTCCCGCTCCAGCAGCTCCAGCAGGTCGGGCCAGCCGCAGCCGTACCGTTCGGCCAGCCGGGCGGCGCCGTCGGTGAGCAGTGCGGCGGTGCCGAGCCCGGCCACCGGGAGGCTGCCGGCCAGGGCGTGCCAGGCGGCCTCCGGCCTGGGACCGGCCACCCAGAAGCCGCCGGGCCGGTTGCGGTGGCGGCGCAGCTCCGCCCAGGGCAGGTGGATCAGGCGTTCCAGGCGGTCGTCGGTGACGACCTGGACGGCCCCGGAGCGGTCCCGCAGCGCCACGGTGGAGTCGCCCAGGACGAGGTGCTCGACGGTGTCCCCGGCGAGCCTCAGCAGGGCGAGGGTGGCGGTGGGGCTGCACGGGTTGTCCAGGTCGCAGGTGCGGCCGTGGTCGGCGGCCAGCTCGGCCAGCGCGTCGTGGAGCAGTTCGCGCAGCGGTACCCGGGCCTCGGGGTCGTGCAGCAGGGCGCGGGCGAGGCGGGTGCCGACCTCGGCGACCAGCCAGCGGACGTCGTGGCCGCAGCCGGTGCTGGCGCCGGGTTCGGCGGTCGCGCCGTCCAGGACGAGGGCGAACTGCGGTCCGGTCAGCGCCAGGTCCTCGTTGGCTCCGCCGGGGGTGGCGATGCTGGCGGCCTCGGTGGAGAGCGGGGTGGTGGTCACTCGGCACCCCCGGCGGAGCGCGGCTCGGCCTCGTAGGCCAGCCACTGGGACCAGGCACGCAGGCCGTCGACCAGCCGGGTGCCCGGCTGCCAGCCGAGTACCGCCGCGGCGGCCTCGGTCGAGCGGACCGGGTCCTCCTCGACCTGCCCGTCGGCGGCGTCGTGACCGCCGGCGGCGTCCTGACCGCCGGGCGGGGCCGCCTCCACGGGCACCGGCCGGACGGCCGCGGAGGCCGCCTCGGCGAGCTCGACGGCGGTCAGCGCCCGCGTCCCGCAGACGTCCAGCAGCCCCGTCACGGCGGCCTCAGGTGCCCCCGGTACGGCGTCCAACGCCCCCGACACGGCAGGCAGTCGCAGCGCGCGGTCCACCGCCTCGGCGAGGTCGTCCACGAAGACGGGCTGCCAGCGCCGCCCCGACCGGGCGTCCGGGCGGATCGGCCGGGCGAGCAGCGACTGGCGCACGGCCTGCTCCAGCACCGAGCCGTCCTGGATGCCGGGCCCGTAGACCAGGCCGGGCCTCAGCACGGTCGTCCCCGCGACCTCGGCCGGGCCGACCAGCACCGATCCGGCGACACCGGCCGCGGCCGCGGCGTCCGCCGTGGCCCGGACGCCCGCCACGAGCGCACCCCCATCGAGCGCACCCCCATCGAGCGCCGCCGACCCACCGCCCGCCACCTGCAGCAGGGCCGTGGCGCCCGCCAGGCCCGTGCCGGGCTCGGCCGCCGTCACGCCCGGGTAGTCGGACCGGTCCGCACCCCACAGCGTGACGTCCCAGTCCCCGTCCGCGAGGATCCGGGCCAGCGCCCCGGCCAACTCCCGTCCATCCTGGCCACCTTGGCCGGTGATCACCACCCGCCGGTCCCGGGCCGGCCGCACCGGCCCGCCGCCGCCCGCGTCCGGCGCGCACCCCGCGCCGACCGCCAGCCCCTCGGCATAGGCGCTCCGGGCCAGTTCCAGCAGCCCCGGCCGCAGCCGCGCCAGCCCGTCGTCGCCGAACCGGGTGCAGAGCCCCCCGGCACCGACCGTCCCGAGCGCCGACTCGGCGAGCGCACCGTCCGGTTCGGCGGCGGCCCGGCGGCGGGCGGCGGTGACCACCCCCATCAGCAGGGCGGTCTGCCAGTGCGCCTCCACCGTGGGCCGGTCGAGCTCGGCGAGCAGCCGGGCGGTGTGCGGCGTCGGCGCGGCGATCGACTCGCCGAGCCGCTTGCGCGACTCCGCCGGGTCGAGCCCGATCCGCCGCAGGTAGCGGTACGCCTCGATGCTGGCCCACCGGCCGTCCGCCAGCCGGGTGGCGACCTGCGCCCGGCCGTACTTGAAGAACGGGATCGCGTCCAACTCCGCCAGACCGCCGTCGAGTTCCCAGTCGGCACCGGCGGCCAGGGCGGCGAAGCAGGCCGAACGGCGCGGCCCGTGGCCGCCGTTGGCGTGCATGCTCGGTACGTCGGCGTGGTCGGCCAGGTTGGGCGCGGCCAGATAGGTCGGCACCCCGGCCGCGCGCAGGTAGCGGCTCATCACCACGTCGTCGGCCCAGGTCGCGCCGAACTCCCGGGCGTAGTCGGCGAACCCGGCGGCGACCGCCGCGGGCAGCAGCAGCACCACGGTCGGGGTGTACTCCGCGGTGGCCGGCGCCCAGCGGTGGCCGGACAGCACGGCCAGCCGGACGGCGGCGGCGTTGCGGGACTGCCAGTGCGTGTAGAAGGCGAGCGCGGCGGCGGGCGCCGCCCGCGCCGCGGCCCGGACGTGGTCGAAGAAACCGGGGGTGAGCACGGCATCGTCCTGGAGCACCAGCCGGTGGGTGGCCCCGGCCGGGACCGAGGACCAGGCCCGGACGGCCGTGCGCAGCCCGGTCGGCGGGCCGTCCGGCTCCGGGTCGAGCACCAGGTCCAGCTCCTCCGGCCGGCAGCGCCCGATCAGCTCCCGCGCCAGGTCGGCACGGCGCGGATGCGTCATCACCGCCCCGCTCACCCGCACCGCGTCCAGCCGTGCCGCGTCCATTCGGGGCTCCCCTCCGCCAGTACCTGCCGCTCGGTCAGGAGGGCGATGCTGACACGGTGGAAGCGGGCTGCGGCACGGCCGAAGCGGCGGTCGGCCGGGGTACCCGGTCGGGTACCACAGGCGTGTACAGACAGCCCCGGCCGGCGCCGGTTAGCTTCGGCCAATGCCTCGACTGACCAGGGACGCCACCACGTGGCTGCTCTACGCCCAGATCGCCGCGTACGGGTACTTCGTCTTCGGATTCGGCCCGCTCGTACCGCTGTTGCGCGACGAGCAGCACACCAGCCGCTTTGTCGCCAGCCTGCACGGCACGGCCTTCTCGGTGGCGATGCTGCTCTGCGCGCCGCTGTTCCCGCCGCTCGTCGCCCGGTTCGGCCGCGGCCGCACGCTCTGGGGGGCGATGGGCGGGGTGGCCGTCGGCTCGCTCTGCCTGGCACTCGCCCACGGCACCGCGCAGACGCTCGGCGCGACCCTGGTGACGGCCTTCTTCGGCTGCCTCACCCTGACCGCGATCTGGCCCTCGCTGAGCGATCACCACGGCGCGGCGGGACCGGCCGCGATCAGTGAGGCCAACGCCGCGATGTCCGGCATGGGCCTGCTGGCACCGTTGGTCATCGGCGCCTCGGTGAACGCGGACCTCGGCTGGCGGCCGGGCATCGCGCTGACCGCCGTCCTGGTCGGCGCCGTGTTCCTGCTCGGCCGCCTGCTGCGCGCGCCGCTGCCCTCGGCATCCGCGCCCGCCGACGCCCCGAGCGGCCCGGCCGACGCCGAGGCGCGGGCACCGGGCGGCCGCAGCCCCCGGCTCTTCCTCGCCGCCCTCGGGGTGATCGTCGCCGTGGCCGGGGTGGAGGTCTGCCTCACCCAGTGGCAGTCCGACTACCTGCGCGAACACGCCGGGGTGAGCGCCGCCGGGGCCACCGCGGCGGGCTCGGCGCTCGTGGTCGGCATCTTCGTCGGCCGGCTGTTCGGCGCCCGCTTCACGCTGCGGTTCCCGGCGCCCACCGTCCTGTTGGGCTCGCTGGGCGTCTCGGCGGTCGGCTTCGCGCTGTTCTGGGCCTCGACGAACCCCGCCATCGCGGTGACCGGCCTGGTGGTCTGCGGCCTCGGCATGGCGCTGCAGTTCCCGCTGGCCATCGTGCTGGTGCTGGCCACCGCCACCAACGGCGTCGACGCCGCGTCCTCCCGGATGGGCTACGCCTCCGGGACGGCCTTCGGGGTGGCCCCGATGCTGCTGGCCGCCGTCTCCGACCGGGTCAACCCCGGCGTGGGCTACCTGCTGATCCCGTTGCTGCTCGCCCTGGCGGCCGTCCTGACCGCCGCCATCCGCCGGGCCGAACCGCCCGCCACCGAGACCGCCACCGAGACCGCCACAAAGACCACCACAAAGACCCTCACCAAGCCCGCTGCCAAGCCCGGGTCCACCCCGGAGCCGGCCACGGGCCCGACCCCGGAGCTGCAGTCATGACCGACCCGGCCGCGACCTCGACCACCGCCCGGCCCACCCAGCCCGGCGAGCCCACCCAGCCCACCCAGCCCGGACTGCCCGGCCTGCTGGGCGCCCACCACGCCGCCTACACGGTGCCCGACCTGGACCAGGCCGTCGCCTTCTTCACCGCGGTGATCGGCGGCGAGGAGGTCTACCGGGCCGGACCGGTGGAGGACCAGGAGGGGGACTGGATGGCCCGGCACCTCGGCGTCCACCCGCGGGCCACCGCCGAGGTGGCGGTGGTCCGCCTCCCCGACGGCCTGGAGCTGGAGCTGTTCGAGTACCGGGCACCCGGCCAGCGCCGCGTCCTGCCGGCCAACAGCGACTGGGGCGGCCACCACCTGGCCCTGCGGGTCGCCGACGTGGACGCGGCCGCCGGACACCTGCGGGCGCTCGGCGTCCTGGTCCTCGGCGAACCCCAGACCATCGGCCCCGGCCACCCCGTCGCCGGCACCCGCTGGGTCTACTTCCTCGCCCCGTGGGGCATGCAGCTGGAGCTCTACGCCCCGCCCGCGCCGTGACCGCCGACCACTGACCACTGACCGCCCGCCCACCGCAGCCACGGTGACGACCCACCACACGCCCTGCCACACAACACGGCACCGACGGCCGGCAGGAGGTTCAGGCCAGCCAGCTGGTGTTGGTGCCCAGCAGCACGCCGTCCGCCCCGTAGACCTTGATCTTCCCGCCGTCCCGGCCCTCCCGCCGGGGGATCGCCACCCAGCGGACCGCCGAGTCCCCGACGGTGACCAGCGGCGGCTCGAAGGTGGTGCCGTCCGGCCAGGACGCCACCAGCTTCGCGGTGTCCCCGCCCACCTTCAGCAGCACCAGGTCCGGCGCACCGAGCATCGGCCCGGACGTCCCGCCCTTGGTCAGGGGGCCGATCGCGGTGCCCGTCAGGTTGCCGTGCCGGTCCGAGTCGTCCGCCGACCGCCCCTGCGGGGAGGGCGTGGTGTGGGTCGCGTCGACGGGCAGCCGACGGCCGTCCAGCGTGACGTAGAGGTTCACCACGTCCTCGCCCTGCCGCCAGTACTGCCGCACGAAGTCCTCGGTGGGCTCGGGCAGGTCCGAGCCGGCCGCGTGCTGGTCCTGCCAGATCAGCCCCGCCTGCCGCAACGCTTGGTCCTTCGCGGCGGCGGGCCAGAGCGCCGCCCAGGCCGTCCACGCCTTCCCGTTCGACGTGCCCTGGGCCAGCGTGACCCGGACCGGGGTGAACGGGTCCCTGGCGGCCGCCGTCACGGTGGCCGTGGCGGTCGGACCGATCCCCGGCGCCACCGCGGACGGCGCACCCGCCACCGTCACCGCGGTGACCCGCCCGGACCCGTTCGGACCGAGCGCGGCCACCCCGCCGGCCACCGCCACCACGGCCAGCGCCAACGCGCCCACCACGGCCGACCGGCGCCGCAGCCGCCGACGACGGCCCCCGGCCACCACCCGGTCGTAGGGCACCGGCCCGATCTCAAGCCCCTCCGCCAGCCCGGTCAGCCCCCGGGCCACCGCCTCGTCGCCGTCCGCCGTTCCGTACCCGTCCCGCTCGGTCATGCCGTGCCTCCGATCGTCGTCATTCCGGTCATCCCGGTGATCCCGGTGAGTGAGGTGGCGGAACGGAGCTTGGCGATCCCCTTGGAGGCCTGGCTCTTCACCGTCCCGACCGAGCAGCCCATGGCGGCCGCCACCTGGCTCTCGCTGAGGTCCTCCCAGTACCGCAGCACCACCGCCTGCCGCTGCCGCGCGGGCAGCGAGGCGAGCGCGGCCAGCAGCGCCGCCCGGTCGTCCAGCGCCCCGAACCCGTCCGGTCCGGCCTGCTCCGGCACCGCCGTGACCAGCTGTTCCGGTGCGCGGCGGCGAAACCTCCGGGCGTGTTCGTTGACCACGATCCGGCGCACGTAGGCGTGCGGATCATCGGCCCGGCGGACCCGTCCCCAGGCCGCGTAGGCCCGTTCCAGGGCCTGCTGGACCAGGTCCTCCGCCGAGTACCGGTCCCCCGCCAGCAGGTAGGCCGTGCGCAGCAGCCGTGGCCACGCGGTGCCGGTGAACGCGCGAAACTCCTCGTCCCGCTCGGTCTTCTGGGCTCCCATGAGCACCTCCTCTCCCCCTCAGAGCCCAGCGGCCCGCCGAACCGTTGCCCCGCCGGAAGACAGGCCCCCGGACGGCGTTCGCACATCCCCTCCCCCGGCTGTGACACTGGAGGGGCTCAAAAACCGAGGTGCACACCACCCCACCTCCTTGCGAACCTAGAGGGATGCCCGCAGTGAGTTCTCCCGCAGTCCAGTCCGCCGACGCCACCGGCAAGGACCCGGCCCAGGGTCCCGGCATCGGTGAGCTGGCCGCCCGCCTGCCCGAGCTGACCCTGCGCGACCAGGTCCGGATCGGCCGCCGGCTGGAGGGGGCCCGCCGGGTCCGCAAGCCCGAGGCCTGGCAGAAGGTCGCCGCCGACATCGCCGCCGACATCGAGCGCGCCGAGCTGCTGGTCGAACAGCGCCGGGCCGCCGTCCCCGCGATCACCTATCCCGCCGAGCTGCCGGTCAGCCAGAAGAAGGACGACATCCTCGCCGCCATCCGCGACCACCAGGTGGTGATCGTGGCGGGCGAGACCGGCTCCGGCAAGACCACCCAGATCCCCAAGATCTGTCTGGAGCTCGGCCGCGGCATCCGCGGCCTGGTCGGCCACACCCAGCCCCGCCGGATCGCCGCCCGCACCGTCGCCGAGCGCGTCGCCGAGGAGATGAACACCCCGCTCGGCGAGGCCGTCGGCTGGAAGGTCCGGTTCACCGACCAGGTCGGCCCGGACACCCTGGTCAAGCTGATGACGGACGGCATCCTGCTCGCCGAGATCCAGACCGACCGCGAGCTGCGCCAGTACGACACCCTGATCATCGACGAGGCGCACGAGCGCAGCCTCAACATCGACTTCATCCTCGGCTACGTCAAGCAGCTGCTGCCCCGCCGCCCGGACCTCAAGGTCGTCATCACCTCGGCGACCATCGACCCCGAGCGCTTCGCCCGCCACTTCGGCGACGCCCCGATCATCGAGGTCTCCGGCCGCACCTACCCGGTCGAGGTCCGCTACCGCCCGATCGTCGACGACGCCGAGGACGAGGAGTCCACGGACGTCGACCGGGACCGCGACCAGATCCAGGCGATCTGCGACGCCGCCGAGGAGCTGCAGGCCGAGGGCCCCGGCGACATCCTGGTCTTCCTCTCCGGCGAGCGCGAGATCCGCGACACCGCCGACGCGCTCGACAAGCTGAAACTGAAGTTCACCGAGGTCCTCCCGCTCTACGCCCGGCTCTCCTCCGCCGAGCAGCACAAGGTCTTCCAGCGCTCCGGCAGCCGCCGGATCGTGCTGGCCACCAACGTCGCCGAGACCTCCCTGACCGTCCCCGGCATCAAGTACGTGATCGACCCGGGCACCGCCCGGATCTCCCGCTACAGCCACCGCACCAAGGTCCAGCGCCTCCCGATCGAGGCGATCAGCCAGGCCAGCGCCAACCAGCGCAAGGGCCGCTGCGGCCGCACCTCGGACGGCATCTGCATCCGGCTGTACTCGGAGGAGGACTTCCTCTCCCGCCCCGAGTTCACCGACGCCGAGATCCTGCGCACCAACCTGGCCTCGGTCATCCTCCAGATGACCGCCGCCGGGCTCGGCGACATCGCCGCCTTCCCGTTCCTGGACCCGCCGGACTCCCGCAACATCAAGGACGGCGTCAGCCTGCTCCACGAGCTCGGGGCCCTCGACCCCGACGAGAAGGACGTCCGCAAGCGCCTCACCCCGCTCGGCCGCCAGCTGGCCCAGCTCCCGGTGGACCCCCGGATGGCCCGGATGGTCCTGGAGGCCGACCGCAACGGCTGCGTCCGCGACGTCATGGTGATCGCCGCCGCGCTCTCCATCCAGGACCCGCGCGAGCGCCCCACCGAGAAGCGCCAGGCCGCCGACGACCGGCACCGCCGCTTCCAGTCGGAGACCTCCGACTTCCTCTCCTACCTCGCCATGTGGCGCTACGTCAGGGAGCAGCAGAAGGAGCTCTCCTCCTCGGCGTTCCGCCGGATGTGCAAGGCCGAGTTCCTGAACTACCTGCGGATACGGGAGTGGCAGGACATCTACTCCCAGCTGCGCACGGTGGCCAAGCAGCTCGGGGTCACCATCGAGGAGCCGCACCCGGACGCGGAGCCGGACGCGGACCGGATCCACCAGTCGCTGCTGGCCGGCCTGCTCTCGCACATCGGGCTGTTCGACGTGGAGAAGCGCGAGTACGGCGGCGCGCGCGGCGCCCGCTTCGCCGTCTTCCCCGGCTCCGGCCTGTTCAAGAAGCCCCCGCGCTGGGTGATGTCCGCCGAGCTGGTGGAGACCTCCCGGCTCTGGGCCAGGATCAACGCCAAGATCGAGCCCGAGTGGGTCGAGCCGCTGGCCGGCCACCTGATCAAGCGCAGCTACAGCGAGCCGCACTGGGAGAAGAAGGCCGGCGCGGTGCTGGCCTACGAGAAGGTCACCCTCTACGGGATGCCGATCGTCGCCCAGCGCAAGATCAACTACGGCCGGATCGACCAGGAGCTCTGCCGCGAGCTGTTCATCCGCAACGCGCTGGTCGAGGGCGACTGGGAGACCCACCACCGGTTCTTCGCCGAGAACCGCAAGCTGCTCTCCGAGGTGGAGGAGCTGGAGAACCGGGCCCGGCGCCGCGACATCCTGGTCGACGACCAGACCCTGTTCGACTTCTACGACTCCCGGCTGCCCGAGGAGATCGTCTCCACCCGGCACTTCGACTCCTGGTGGAAGAAGGCCCGGCACGACCAGCCGGACCTGCTGAACTTCGAGAAGTCGATGCTGATCAACGACTCGGCGGACGGCGTCACCGAGGCGGACTACCCGGACTACTGGCAGCAGGGCAAGCTCCGCTTCAAGCTCACGTACCAGTTCGAACCGGGCAGCGACGCGGACGGCGTGACCGTCCACATCCCGCTCCCGGTCCTCAACCAGGTCACCGCCGAGGGCTTCGACTGGCAGATCCCGGGCCTGCGCGAGGAGCTGGTCACCGCCTACATCCGGGCCCTGCCCAAGGCGATCCGGCGCAACTTCGTCCCGGCCCCGGACTTCGCCCGGGCCGCACTGCGCCAGGTGAAGGACCGCCAGGAGCCCCTGCTGCCGACCCTGGAGCACATCCTCAAGCGGATGACGGCGATCACCATCCCGCCGGAGGCCTGGGACGACGAGCGGGTACCGGACCACCTGCGGGTGACGTTCCGGGTGGTCGACGGACGCAAGAAGCTCGCCGAGTCCAAGGACCTGGAGGACCTCCGGCTCCAGTTGAAGCCCAAGCTGAAGGAGACGCTCTCCTCGGCGGCCTCCGGCCAGGGCATCGAGCAGTCCGGGCTGACCGCCTGGCCGGTCGGCCTGCCGGTGCTCCAGCGCACCTTCGAGCAGCGCTCGCGGGGCCACTCGCTGCGCGCCTACCCGGCGCTGGTGGACGAGCGGGAGTCGGTGGGCATCCGGCTGTTCGACACCCCGCAGGCGCAGGCCCAGGCGATGTGGGAGGGCACCCGGCGGCTGCTGATGCTGAGCACCAACTCGCCGGCCAAGTCGATCCAGGGCCGGCTGGGCAACCAGGCCAAGCTGGCGCTCTCCTACAACCCGCACGGCTCGATCCCGGCCCTGTTCGAGGACGTGGTGGCCTGCGCCACCGACCGGCTGATGGCCTCGGCCGGCGGGCCCGCCTGGGACGAGGCGGCCTTCGGCAAGCTGCACGACAAGGTCCGGGCCGATCTGTACGAGCTCTCGGCGGACACCACGCTGAAGACGGCGACGGCGCTGATCGCCTTCCACAAGGCCTCGACCCGGCTCAAGGCGGTGAGCAGCCCGGTGCTGCTGAACGCCGTGAACGACATCCGGCTGCACCTGGCCTCGCTGGTGCACCCGGGCTTCGTCACCGAGAGCGGCTGGCAGCGGCTGCCGGACCTGAAGCGCTACCTGCTGGCGGTGGACCGCCGGCTGGAGGCGCTGCCGAACCACCCTCAGCGCGACACCCAGCAGCTGCTGAAGGTCCAGCAGGTCCAGCAGGCGTACGGCGAGCTGCTGGCGGAGGTGCCGGCCGGCCGGCAGCCCTCCCCGGAGGTCCTGGCGATCCGCTGGATGATCGAGGAGCTGCGGGTCAGCTTCTTCGCCCAGGGGCTGGGCACGCCGACCCCGGTCTCCGAGAAGCGGATCATGAAGGCGATGGAGGCGGCCCGGGCCGCGCTCTGAGCTGCGCGGGCGGTGCACGGGGCCCTCAGGAGCCGGTTCGACCTGGGGGCCCACCATGGGCTACGATCTGTCTTGTTCGCAGCGCACAGCAAAGCGAACGGATCGAAAATCTCTGGTCCTGTGGAGCAGTTGGTTAGCTCGCCACCCTGTCAAGGTGGAGGTCGCGGGTTCAAGTCCCGTCAGGATCGCCGTTGCCGAGAGGCCCGGAACCGTCTGGTTCCGGGCCTCTCTGCTTTTGGCCGGGTGCGCACTACCCCTGCATAGGTCTAGACCACAAGTGACCGTCCGTGTGACCGTCGTCACTTGCCTTTTCCTGAGAGCGACCGTCCGGCGCCCCCTCGCGACCCGTGCCAATTTAATATATAAAATTGCACTGCCATTCACAGTAAATCCCCCCCACCCCACAACCATCAAATCGTTATCCGGAGTTCAACATTCCGACCGACCGGCATGGAACGGGCGGTGAACCGGGCGATCTCCGGAGCCGTCCCGGGGCATGCAAAAGGGGCTGCTTACCGGACCCGGCGGAGTCCGGTAAGCAGCCCCTTTAAAGAGCCTCTGGCCTATCAGGCCTCGGTGCGCTGAGCCGGAATACCGGCCAGCAGAGCGCGAACCTCCGCCTCGCGATAGCGGCGGTGTCCACCAAGTGTGCGGATCGATGTGAGCTTGCCCGCCTTGGCCCAGCGGGTGACCGTCTTCGGGTCCACGCGGAACATGGTGGCGACCTCTGCCGGCGTCAGCAGCGGCTCAGCATCAGGGGTACGAGCGGTCATGAGCGGCCTCCTCGGGAGAACCGAACCAGGGCGGTTCTATCCTTCAAATTCTGCACCTTGGCCCGCGATGCCCGAAATGGCATAGACGGGCCGAGTCGGTTATAGGACGAACGGCTTGTCCTGGTGTCTACAACTACACCATCCGTCCAGCCCTATCGACCAAACCGCCAAAATTGACCCCTCACGGGTTCAAGGCCGACGGATGGCGATGGACCACCCCATAACGGGCAGTCACCTTATAGTGACATCTAGTTACGAGGGGACCAGACCCGCCGTTTCCCCGCAAAGCGCTCATCGAGTCCAGAACCACCCAAAAGGGGGCACGCTCATGTGAAGTTGGGCTGGTTGTCCCATTTTTGCACATAGGGGTAAGTTCGCGTCAACGGTGAGTAGTGTCACGTTCGATAGGTATTGACCCGAACCGGGACCTTGGTCATGAGGGTCGGGCCCAACGACCCTTCCAGTCTTACAAGTACCACCGACACCGGCTCCAGCCAGTGCTGACAGGGCCTCAGCGGCCCCCGGTGGCCCTCCCCGCGGCCCTCCTGGCAGCCCCCAGCCGCCGTCAGTTCGCCTGCCGCAGCGCCTGCACCCGCCGCCAGCGTCCCGTCAGCTCCTCGTAGGCCTGCACCGCGCCCGCCGAGTCCCCCGCCCGCAGCGCCTGCAGCCCCGCCTCCAGATCACCCGCCGAGCGGTCCTCCGCCAACAGCCCCGGCCCCAGCAGGTGCACCAGGCCCCCGTAGTCCAGTTCCACCAGCGAGCGCG
Source organism: Kitasatospora sp. NPDC048239 (assembly GCF_043202015.1). Taxonomy (NCBI): domain Bacteria; kingdom Bacillati; phylum Actinomycetota; class Actinomycetes; order Kitasatosporales; family Streptomycetaceae; genus Kitasatospora; species Kitasatospora sp. NPDC048239. Next base: position 137,975 of record NZ_JBICZP010000003.1, read on the forward strand.
GATGGAACTCCTCCAGCCACCGCCCGACCTGCTCCGCCCCGCGCACCAGCTCACCCTGCGGCAGGTGCTCGCGCAACACCCGGTAGCCGCGTGCCACCCGCCGGCGCGCCTGCGCCATCGGGGTCAGATAGAACAGCGCGGCCGCCGTCTCCCCCTTCTCCGCCCCGCCGGCCGGCACGAAGCAGCGGTCCTCCTCCCCGAACGGCAGGAACCACCGCACCGGCACCTCCCACCGGCTGGTCAGGATCCACGGCCGGGCGTCCGGGTGCTCCGCCCGCCAGCGCTCCCGGTCGGCCTCCGCGACCGCCCGGGTGGCCGGCGGCAGCGCGGTGTCCACCAGCGCCACCGGCGCCCCCGCCCGCAGCTCCTCCAGCGCCTGCCAGCTGCGCAGCCTGGTCGCCCACGGGCAGACGTACAGCACCCCGTCCACGGCCCGGACGAAGGCCCGCTCGCTCTCCCGCTCCGGCAGCGCCCGCGGCGTCCGCCCGACCAGCTCCGCCAGGGCCGCCCGCTGCTCCTCCAGCCCCGCCGCGGCCACCGCCTGCCCGGCCACCTCCGCGTCCGGGCCGCGCTCCGCCGCGTACGCCTGCCAACGCACCCGGTCCGGCTCCGGGTAGGCGGCCAGCGGCTCGTAGACCCGCAGGTGGGCGGCGTAGGGCGGCAGTACGGAGGTGCGCACGACGGTCACGTTCTGCATCGTCGCACGCACCACCGGTCCACCGGGAGGGCGCGGGCCCGGAACGGTTCGCGGGCGCACCCCCGCGGCCCTCGCGCCGCCTCCGTCTCACACTTCGGACAACCCGTACAAGCTCGTACAAGAGGGCAGATCGGCGACGCCCTCGCGACTACGCTTCGCCTTAGGCGCCCGCACCACAGCAGCGGGCCTCGGATACTGGAGTCACCACAGTGACCGACGTACAGACCGCATCCGCCATGCACGCCGCACCCGGAGTGCTCAGCAGGATCTTCCGTACCGAACAGGACGGCGTCCCCGGCGACGGCCACGAGCAGGTCGTCCTCTGCCACGACCGCAGCTCCGGCCTCAAGGCCGTCATCGCCATCCACTCGACCGCCCTGGGCCCGGCCCTCGGCGGCACCCGCTTCTTCCCGTACGCCTCCGAGGAGGCGGCGCTGGAGGACGCGCTCAACCTGTCGCGCGGCATGAGCTACAAGAACGCGCTGGCCGGGCTCGACCTCGGTGGCGGCAAGGCCGTCATCATCGGCGACCCGAACAAGGACAAGAACGAGGCGATGCTCCGCGCCTACGGCCGCTTCGTGGAGTCCCTGCGCGGCCGCTACATCACCGCCTGCGACGTGGGCACCTACGTCCAGGACATGGACGTCATCGCGCGCGAGACCGAGTTCGTGACCGGCCGCTCCCCGGAGAACGGCGGCGCCGGCGACTCCTCCATCCTGACCGCCTTCGGCGTGTTCCAGGGCATGCGCGCCAGCGCCCAGGCCCGCTGGGGCCAGCCGACCCTGCGCGGCAGGCGGGTCGGCGTGGCCGGCGTCGGCAAGGTCGGCCACTACCTGGTCGGCCACCTGGTCGCGGACGGCGCCACCGTCGTCATCACCGACGTCTCCGAGGCCGCCGTGAACCGCGTGCGCGCGGCCCACCCGGAGGTGGAGGTCGTCGCCGACACCGCCGCCCTGCTCCAGGCCAAGCTGGACGTCTACGCCCCCTGCGCGCTCGGCGGCGCGCTCACCGACGACACGGTGGCCGCCCTCGGCGAGTTCGGCACCTCCCTCGTCTGCGGCGCGGCCAACAACCAGCTGGCCCACCCCGGCGTCGAGAAGGACCTGGCCGGCCGCGGGATCCTCTACGCCCCGGACTACCTGGTGAACTCCGGCGGCGTGATCCAGGTCGCCGACGAGATCGAGGGCTTCAACTTCGAGCGGGCCAAGAACAAGGCCACCAGGATCTTCGACACCACGCTGGAGATCTTCACCCGGGCCGCCTCGGACGGCGTCCCGCCGGCCGTGGCCGCGGACCGCCTGGCCGAGAAGCGGATGCGCGAGATCAGCGCGCTGCGCTCGGTCCTGCTGCCGGGTGCCCGCCGCGCCTGAGCACCGCCGTAGGACCCTGCTGCGCGGGGGGCGGTCGCCGGGGCGGTCCCGAGCCGTCCACCTTCCGCCTCCCGCGCATCACAATGTGGAACCGGATTCTCACTTCTGCACCCGATCGGGTGATCCAAAGTCCCCCTTGGGGGGATAATCGATCCGGGAACGACGGACCTGAACTACCTCCGGACAGCGCGCAAATGGCCGCAAAACCTCCCCTGACCTGGGAAGACCTGGTCTCGGGTGCGGCCGGTGCGCGCCACGTCACACCGACGACGTACCGTCCAGCGGCAGAAACAGGTACCGTTAATGCTCCAAGGGACGGTCCTCCCCATTCGGGCAGGCCGCTCTTGATCATGAACACGTGTCAGACTCGGGGCCGTGAGCCCCATCGTTGAGGGGGTCGACCCATGGGGCGCGGCCGGGCCAAGGCCAAGCAGACGAAGGTCGCCCGCGAGCTGAAGTACAACAGCGGCGGGTTCGACGCCAATCGTCTGTCCAACGAGCTGGGCGTATCGCCCTCCACCACCCCGATCGAGCCTGAGCCGATCGAGGAAGAAGAGGACGACGACCCCTACGCGGAATACGCGGCTCGTTACGCCGACGATGACGAGGACGACGACGTCGAGTCGGGCTCCGGGCAATCCCAGGCCCGCCGCCGGGCGTAGTCGCAGTCTGGCCTGACCGGTCCGGGCGCCCAGTGCGCCGGGCCGGTTTTCGGCGTTCCCGCGCACGGGCTACCGCCGCGGGCCTCTTCAGGACGGCGGCAGCCTGTGGGGCGGGTGTGAAGAAGGGCCCCTGCGGCCGTTCCCGCCGCAGGGGCCCTCTCCGTGCCTCAGGGGGCTGCTCAGCCCGCCGTGAAGCCCTCGTACGCGTTGTAGAGCGCCGCGCCGCCCTCGTGCCCACCGTCGCGCTCGACGATGTCGCCGAGCAGCCAGGCCTCGACGCCCCGGTCCTCCAGGATCGAGAGCACCACGTCCACCGAGTGCGGCGGAACGACGGCGACCATGCCGACGCCCATGTTCAGCGTCTTCTCGATCTCCAGGGTGGCCACCTTGCCGACCTGGGCGACGGTCTGGAAGACCGGCAGCGGGGTCCAGGTGCCGCGGTCCAGGCGGGCGTGCAGGCCGTCCGGGATCACCCGGGCCAGGTTGGCCGCCAGGCCGCCGCCGGTGACGTGCGAGAAGGCGTGGACCTCGGTCGCCCGGGTCAGCGCCAGGCAGTCCAGTGAGTAGATCCGGGTCGGCTCCAGCAGCTCCTCGCCGAGCGTACGGCCGAACTCCTCGACCTTGCGGTCCAGCTTCCAGCCGGCCTCGTTCAGCAGCACGTGGCGGACCAGCGAGTAGCCGTTGGAGTGCAGACCGGAGGCGGCCATCGCGATCACCACGTCGCCGGCCCGGACGCGCTCGGCGCCCAGCAGCGCGTCCGCCTCCACCACACCGGTGCCGGCGCCCGCGACGTCGTACTCGTCCGGGCCCAGCAGGCCCGGGTGCTCGGCGGTCTCCCCGCCGACGAGGGCGCAACCGGCCAGCGCGCAGCCCTCGGCGATGCCCTTGACGATCGCGGCGACCCGCTCCGGCACGACCTTGCCGACGCAGATGTAGTCGGTCATGAACAGCGGCTCGGCGCCGCACACCACCAGGTCGTCCACGACCATGCCGACCAGGTCGTGGCCGATCGTGTCGTGCTTGTCCATGGCGGCGGCGATGGCGACCTTGGTGCCCACGCCGTCGGTGGCCGAGGCCAGCAGCGGCCGCTCGTAGCGCTTGAAGGCGGACGCGTCGAAGAGCCCGGCGAAGCCGCCGATGCCGCCGACGACCTCGGGGCGGCTGGCCTTCTTGACCCACTGCTTCATGAGCTCGACGGCGCGGTCGCCCGCCTCGATGTCGACGCCGGCGGCGGCGTAGGTGGCGCCGTTCTGGTTCGTGGTCACTGCGGTGCGGCCCTTTCGGGTCAGTGGGGGATGGAACAGCGGTGGGGCCCCGGGTTCCGGGACCCCACCTTGAGTACTACGGGCGGCGCAGGGCGTCGGCCGCGCCCGCTCCGCCGAGCAGGGACTGGACACCGTCCGGGTCGCTGCCCGTCGGCTTGCCGCGGACGGCCGGCGGCTGCTGGCCGCCCTTGATCTCGGCCTCCAGCAGGAGCTTGCCGAGCAGCGCCGGGTCGGGCAGCTCCATCGGGTACTCCCCGTCGAAGCAGGCCCGGCAGAGCCGGTCCTTCGGCTGCTTGGTGGCCTCGATCATGCCGTCGATCGAGATGTAGGAGAGCGAGTCCGCGCCGAGGGTGCGGCCGATCTCCTCGATGGTCATGCCGTTGGCGATCAGCTCCGCGCGGGTGGCGAAGTCGATGCCGAAGAAGCAGGGCCACTTCACCGGCGGTGAGGAGATCCGGATGTGGACCTCGGCGGCGCCGGCCTCGCGCAGCATCTTGACCAGCGCGCGCTGGGTGTTGCCGCGCACGATCGAGTCGTCGACGACCACCAGGCGCTTGCCCTGGATGACCTCGCGCAGCGGGTTGAGCTTCAGCCGGATGCCGAGCTGGCGGATGGTCTGGCTGGGCTGGATGAAGGTGCGGCCCACGTAGGCGTTCTTCACCAGGCCGGAGCCGTACGGGATCCCGCTGGCCTCGGCGTAGCCGATGGCGGCCGGGGTGCCGGACTCCGGAGTGGCTATCACCAGGTCGGCCTCGGCGGGCGCCTCGGCGGCCAGCCGGCGGCCCATCTCCACACGGGAGAGGTGCACGTTGCGGCCGGCGATGGAGGTGTCGGGGCGGGCCAGGTAGACGTACTCGAAGACGCAGCCCTTGGGCTTCGCCTCGGCGAAGCGGGAGGTCCGCATGCCGTTCTCGTCGATGGCGATGAGCTCGCCGGGTTCGACCTCGCGGATGAAGGAGGCGCCGCAGATGTCCAGCGCCGCCGTCTCGGAGGCGACCACCCAGCCGCGCTCCAGCCGGCCTAGCACCAGCGGGCGGATGCCCTGCGGGTCGCGGGCGGCGTAGAGCGTGTGCTCGTCCATGAAGACGAGTGAGAACGCGCCCTTGACCTTGGGCAGGACCAGCTTGGCCGTCTCCTCGATGGAGAGGTCCGGATGGCCTGCGAGCAGGGCGGTCACCAGGTCGGTGTCGTTGGTCGCGGCCGACCGGCCCGAGCGGGAGACGTGCTCCTCACCGGGCAGTTCGGCGACCATGGCCGCCAGTTCGGCGGTGTTCACCAGGTTTCCGTTGTGCCCGAGGGCCAGCGAACCGTGAACGGTCGCACGGAAGGTCGGCTGGGCGTTCTCCCAGACCGAGGAACCGGTGGTCGAGTAGCGGGCGTGTCCGACGGCGATATGCCCGTGCAACGACCCCAGGGAGGCCTCGTCGAAGACCTGGGAGACGAGTCCCATGTCCTTGAAGACGAGAATCTGGGAGCCGTTGCTCACTGCGATGCCCGCGGATTCCTGACCGCGGTGCTGCAGGGCGTAAAGGCCGAAGAACGTGAGCTTGGCGACCTCCTCGCCGGGAGCCCAGACACCGAAGACGCCGCAAGCGTCCTGGGGGCCTTTCTCACCGGGAAGAAGATCGTGGTTGAGTCTTCCGTCACCACGTGGCACGCCTTCGAGTCTAGGGCAGTTGGCACAGGCTTCCGGAACCGGGGAGGCCGGGATTGTTGGGCGATCGATCAGTAACGCGCGTAGACAAAACCCCTTACGCGGCGTGGAATTCGGGGCGCGGCAATTCGCCGGAGGGGCGCTTGGCCTTGCGGCCCGCGCCCGTTGGCGCGATGCGTGCGCGATCGGCCCTTCGCCGGGCGTTCGCCGGGGGTTCGCCCAACGTGAGCCTGCTCACCCGGGGCCGGAGGGGGTCGGGGTGGGGCCGGACGGGGGGCGGGGGCCGCGTTGTCGGCTGCCGGCTGCGGGTCTGCGTTGCCGGCTGCAGGGTGCAGGGTGCAGGTCTGCGTCGCCGGGTGCGGGTGCGGCCGCGGGTCAGACCGTGGGCTGGGTGGCCGGGAGCAGGAGGCCCCAGGCGCCAGGGTGCACCGTCCAGGTCCGCGCCCGGACCGGGCCGACCGGATGGCCGTCCGCCTCGTAGCCGAAGCCGCGCCCGACCACCGAGACGGTCGCCGCGCGGGCCCGCACCAGCGCGCCGGGGGCGCGGACGACGATCTCCATCACGCCCTCGCCCGCCGCCTCGCCGACCGGCAGGGCCACCTCGACCACCCGGACCGGCCGGTCGACGTCCGCGAGCAGCCGCCCGTCCGCCTCGACCCGGAGCCGGGAGCTGTGCTCGCTCTTGGTGGTGTCCGATGCGCTCTTCGTGAGTACGGTCCCCTGCTCGGCCGCAGCCAGTTTCGCCCATAGCGAACGCCAGCCACCCGTGCGGCCCCCCAGTCGGCGCGCCCCGCTGCCCGAGATCCGCACCCCGCCGAGCGCCACCCCGCCGCCGTCGTCCACCAGCAGGTCCAGCTTGCGCGGCGCGCCCGAGAGCACCGCCCGCGCGGCCGGTACCGGCTCGGCCGGCACACCGAGCGCGCGGGCCGCGGCCAGCTCGTTCACCCGGCCGACCGGGACCATGCCCACCGCGTCCGCTCCCAGCTCACGCTGGCGGTGCAGGGCCTGGAGCACCCTCTGCAGCGCGAGATCGGAACCGATCACGACCGGTCGGCGGCGGCCCCGGTGCGAAAGCACCCGGTCGAGCTCGGACGGGCTCTCCGGGTACGCCACCTTGACGTCCGCGCCTCCGCAGAGGACGTCCTTCGCGATCCGCACCGACTCGCCGTCGGTCTGCCGGGCCGCCGGGTCGAGGAGCAGGAGGAGCGGCTCGGGGCCGCCGGTTGCGGGCGTGGACAGGGACGACACGACCGGTCCTTCCTCAGGTAATCTCTCGGTGCAAGAGCCCCTTGCGCTATTGCGCCAGGGGCTTCGTCTATCTCGGGGCAGACTGCGGCCTACGCAGGATGCCCCAACCGGAAGGGGTGTACGCCTGTGCCGGCACTCGTGCTCGTTGGCGCTCAGTGGGGAGACGAGGGCAAGGGGAAGGCGACCGACCTCCTCGGCGGCTCCGTCGACTACGTCGTTCGCTACCAGGGCGGCAACAACGCCGGTCACACGGTGGTCATCGGCGACCAGAAGTATGCACTTCACCTGCTGCCTTCCGGAATCCTCAGCCCGAATGTGACGCCGGTGATCGGCAACGGCGTCGTCATCGACCCGGGCGTGCTGCTCTCCGAGCTCAGCGGTCTGAACGAGCGCGGCATCGACACCTCCAAGCTGCTGATCTCGGGCAACGCCCACCTGATCACGCCGTACCACCGCACCCTGGACAAGGTCACCGAGCGCTTCCTCGGCAAGCGCCGGATCGGCACCACCGGCCGCGGCATCGGCCCGACCTACGCGGACAAGATCAACCGCGTCGGCATCCGCGTGCAGGACCTCTTCGACGAGTCGATCCTGCAGCAGAAGATCGAAGCCGCCCTGCACGACAAGAACCAGCTGCTGGTCAAGCTCTACAACCGCCGCGCCATCCCGGCCGAGCTGGTGCTGGAGGAGTACCTCGGCTACGCGGACAAGATCAAGCCGTTCCTGGCCGACACCACCCTGGTGCTGGACGAGGCGCTGAAGGCGAACAAGGTCGTCCTGCTGGAGGGCGGCCAGGGCACCCTGCTCGACGTCGACCACGGCACGTACCCCTTCGTCACCTCCAGCAACCCGACCGCCGGCGGTGCCTGCACCGGTGCGGGCATCGGCCCGACGAAGATCGACCGCGTCATCGGCATCCTGAAGGCGTACACCACCCGCGTCGGCTCGGGCCCGTTCCCGACCGAGCTGCTGGACGCCGACGGCGAGGCGCTCCGCCGGATCGGTGGCGAGCGCGGTGTGACCACCGGCCGCGACCGCCGCTGCGGCTGGTTCGACGCGGTGATCGCGCGCTACGCGACCCGGGTCAACGGCCTGACCGACTTCTTCCTGACCAAGCTCGACGTGCTCACCGGCTGGGAGCAGATCCCGGTCTGCGTCGCCTACGAGATCGACGGCAAGCGGGTCGAGGAGCTGCCGTACAACCAGTCTGACTTCCACCACGCCAAGCCGATCTACGAGACGCTGCCGGGCTGGACCGAGGACATCAGCAAGGCGAAGACCTTCGCCGACCTGCCGAAGAACGCCCAGGCGTACGTGAAGGCCCTGGAGGAGATGTCGGGCGCCCCGATCTCCGCCATCGGCGTCGGCCCGGGCCGCACCGAGACGATCGAGATCAACTCGTTCATCTGAGCCGCCCGGCCCGGTAGGCACGCGGGCAGCTGAGAAGGCCCTGTGGGACGCACCGTCCCACAGGGCCTTCTTCGCTCCTTGGGGCTTTTGCACTAGTGCAACAAGGCATTGCCTCTAGTGCAGAGTGGCGCTACCTTCGGGATCATGACTGCGAAGCTTCCCGCGCCGGTGACCCTCGTCGGACGCCACGTCCGCCTCGAACCCCTCGGCCGCCACCACCTGTCCGACCTGTTCGCCGCCGGCGGCGGCGACGAGGAGGTCTGGCGCTGGGTGCCCTCCGGCACGCCGCACACCGAGGCGGAGTTCGCCGCCGTCATCGACAAGCGGCTCGCCGAGATCGAGGGCGGAACGGCGGTCGTGTTCGCGGTGATCGACCTGGCGGGCGGGCGGGCGATCGGCATGACCGGGTACTACGACTTCGACGCCGTCAACGAACTCGTCGAGATCGGCGGCACCTGGTACGCAAGGACCGCCTGGCGGACGGCGGTGAACACCGAGTCCAAGCTGCTGCTGCTCACCCATGCCTTTGAGGACCTGGGGATGGGTCGCGTCTTCTGGAAGGCGGACAGCCTCAACGAGCGCTCCCGCAGCGCCATTTCACGTCTGGGCGCGACCTTCGAGGGCATCCACCGCCGGGACAGGCTTCGCGCGGACGGCAGTTGGCGCGACAGCGCCTACTTCTCCATGCTGGCCGACGAGTGGCCGGAGGCCAAGTCCCGCTTGACGGAACGCCTTTCACTCGGCTGACGGGCAGCGGCGATCTGCGCGACGACGCCGACGAAGAGCACCGAGACGAACAGCCCGGCCAGCAGGACGACACCCATCAGCCACCGACCGCCGCAACCGCCCACACCGCTTTCCCGTACGACCCGATGAGTTCCACACCCCACTCATCGGCAGGCGAGTCGACAAGGTCAAGCCCCCGTCCACTTGTTCGCGTGTCATCGGGGACCGGTCGGAGGATCGGTGCGGCCGAGGCGTCGGAGACGGTGATGTAGAGCTTGTGGGCGCGGAGTTCGAGCACAACGGTCGGGGCGCCGTCGCCGTGCACGAGGGCGTTGGTGACCAGCTCGGAGAGCAGGAGGCACGGGACGTCCGCGCCCCGGCCGATGATCTGCAGCGTTTCGCGGAGGAGCCGCCGCAGGGTGCCGACGATCTCCGGCACGGCCGGCGGGAAGATAAGCGATGTCGCATCAGTGGCAGAAGTCGACCAGCAGCACCCAGGGCGGCGGCAATTCGGTCGAGGTCGCGATCAACAGTGAGGGCCTGGTCGAGATCCGCGAGTCCGACGCCCCCGACGCCGTCGTCGTCACCACCCCCAAGAAGTTCGCCCTCCGGCTCGAAGGCGTCAAGCGCGGCGAGTTCGACCACTTCGGCACCGCCTGGCCGAATCGTTCCGGCGGCCCCCTGCTCCCGCAAGGGGCCGCCGACACGGGCGAACCCACGCGCCAACAGGGCCAACCGTTCGACCGTTACCGGACACCTCGCCGGTACCGGGAGACGGTCTACAACAACCCGAACTCCCCCGGCCGCCCCGCCGCGGCTGCGTGGGAAGTCGGACCTGCCGACTTCCCACGCAGCCCGGGGTTGGACGCTCAGGCGCCGCCGCCGAACCGGGTGGTCCAGCTCTCCAGCTGCTCGTCGGTGATCTTGGCGAAGAGCACCGGAGGCACCGTGAACGGCGTGCCGGCCGGGACGAGGGTGAGCGCCTCGTCGGCGGCGACCCAGGTGCGGGTGTCGTCGGGCAGGGTGAAGGAGTCGCGGATGGCCTTGGCGGCGGTCGGGATGAAGGGCTCGGAGACCACCGAGTACAGGTGGATGAGGTTCATCGCGGTGCGCAGCGTCAGGGCGGCGGCCTCCAGGTCCGTCTTGGCCTGCAGCCAGGGGGCCTTCTCGTCCAGGTAGGAGTTGCCGGCGCTCCACAGCGCACGCAGACTCTGCGCGGCCTTGCGGAAGTTGAGCGCGTCGAGGTGGCCCTCGTACTCGGCGAGCAGTTCGGCGATCTGGGCTCCGAGGCGCTGCTCGGCCTCGCCCGCCTCGTGGCCGGCCGGGACCTCGTCGCCGAAGCGCTTGCGGCTGAAGGACAGCACGCGGTTGACGAAGTTGCCGAGGGTGTCGGCGAGGTCCTTGTTGACGACGGAGGCGAAGAGGTCCCAGGTGAAGCTGGAGTCGTCCGACTCGGGGGCCTGCGCCATCAGGAAGTAGCGCCAGTAGTCGGCCGGCAGCAGCTCCAGCGCGACATCGGTGAAGATGCCCAGCTTCTGGCTGGTGGAGAACTTGCCGCCGTAGTACGTCAGCCAGTTGAAGGCCTTGACGTAGTCGACCTTCTTCCACGGCCGACGCGAGCCGAGGATCGTGGCGGGGAACATCACCGTGTGGAACGGGACGTTGTCCTTGGCCATGAACTCCGTGTACCGGACGGTGGAGTCGGCCTCGTACCACCAGGACTTCCAGTCCCGGACCTCGCCGGCCGGGGCGGCGTCCGCCCACTCCTTGGTGGCGCCGATGTACTCGATCGGGGCGTCGAACCAGACGTAGAAGACCTTGCCGGAGGCCGCCAGCTCCGGCCAGACGTCGGCCGGGACGGGGACGCCCCACTCCAGGTCGCGGGTGATCGCGCGGTCCTGGAGGCCCTCGGTCAGCCACTTGCGGGCGATCGAGGAGGCGAGGACGGGCCAGGTGTCACCGTTGGCCGCGATCCACTCCTCGACCTCGTCCGTCAGCTTCGACTGGAGGAGGAAGAGGTGCTTGGTCTCGCGGACCTCCAGGTCGGAGCTGCCGCTGATGGCCGAGCGCGGCTCCACCAGGTCCGTCGGGTCGAGGACGCGGGTGCAGTTCTCGCACTGGTCGCCGCGGGCCTTGTCGTAGCCGCAGTGCGGGCAGGTGCCGACGATGTACCGGTCCGGGAGGAAGCGGCCGTCGGTGTTGGAGTACACCTGGCGGACCGAGCGCTCCTCGATGAAGCCGTTCGCGTGCAGCTCGCGGGCGATCTCCTGGGTGATCTCCCGGTTCTGCGGGGAGGAGCTGCGGCCGAAGAAGTCGAAGGACAGCTGGAAGCCGTCGTAGATGGCCTTCTGCTGGTCGTGGGCCTGCGCGCAGAACTCGGCGACCGGCAGGCCCGCCTCCTGGGCGGCCAGCTCGGCAGGGGTGCCGTGCTCGTCGGTGGCGCAGATGTACAGGACCTCGTGGCCGCGCTGGCGCAGGTAGCGGGAGTAGACGTCCGCCGGGAGCATCGACCCGACCATGTTGCCCAGGTGCTTGATCCCGTTGATGTAGGGAAGCGCGCTGGTGATCAACTGCCGAGTCATCCTGGGATGCTCCAATGTCTCCGGCGAACACCGGTGGGGGTGCCCGCGGGTGGATGGTGTCGATGTCCTGTGCACCGGGCGTCGGGTACAGGCGGCCAAGCGAGTCCGGACGGCCGGAGGCGACCTGGACGCGGTGCGTCCCGGGTGCGGCTGAGTTTAGTGGCTCCCGGCACGTCCCCGAGCGGCACCGGGCTCGGGCGCGGACGAGGGCGCTGGTACGGACGCCTGTACCGGACGCCTGCACGGGACACCTGCGCGGACGCGGGCTCGGGCCGGGCTCGGGCCGGGGTGATCAGCTGGTGGCGACCGCCGGCGGGGGCCCGGGGACGGGGGTACCGAGCGAGCGCCGGGCGGTGGTGAGCAGCGGGGCGAGGTCGGCAGCGGCCTCGCCCGCCTCGTCGATCGCGGCGGTGAGGGTGGACTCGTAGGTGCTGCGGGCCTCCTCCCGGCGGGCGCGGCCGAGGTCGGTGATGACGGTGTAGACGCCACGCTTGTCGTCCGGGCAGCTGTCCCGGTAGGTGAACTCGGCCGTGTGCAGCCGGGCGACCAGGCGGGTGACCGAGCTCTGGTTGAGCCCGAGGCTGGTGGCGAGGTCCTGCATGCGCAGTTCGCCCTTGGGGGCCTCGGCGAGGAAGCCGAGGGCGCGGTACTCGGAGAGGCCGAGACCGTGGCGGCGCTGGAGGGCGGTGGCCAGGCGGCCCTCGACCTGGGTGTGCAGCGCGGTGAGGCGGGCCCACATCCGGGCATCCGCATCGCCGCTGGTGGGGGTGGGTCGAGAGGTCATGGGTGACTCCCTGGCCGTGCGGGGTGGGTTGACACAGGTTACTTGTACATGCATGCTCTTGCCCAGTCTCCATGAACTTGCACATACATGCAATTACTAGGAACCCGGGGGGTTCTCATGGCCTGGATCTACCTGCTCATCGCCTCGGCCTTCGAAGTGGTCTTCGCCCTGGCCACCAACGCGACCCACGGCTTCACCGTCCTCGGGCCCTCGCTGCTCACCGCGGCGGCCGCCGCCGGCGGGATCTTCTTCCTCAGCCTCGCCCTCAAGACCCTCGACGTGGGCGTCGGCTACACCGTCTGGACCGGGATCGGGTCGATCGGCACCGTCACCCTCGGCTCGGTGGTCTTCCACGAGTCGATGAACGCCGGGAAGGCCGTCGCCTTCGTCCTGATCATCGGCGGCGTCCTCGGCCTCAAGCTCGCCGACCGGCTCGGCGGCGAACAGCAGCCGGCCTCCTGACCCCGCCTCCTCGACCCCCTCCGGTCCGGCGGACCCGCCCGACCCCTGATCCCGAACAACCGCGCCCACAAAGGAGCAGCACGTCATGGCCTGGGTCTTCCTCGCAATCGCCGTCGTCTTCGAGATCGGCTTCGCCCTCGGCACCAACGCCACCCACGGTTTCACCCGGCTCTGGCCGTCCGTCTTCACCCTGGTCGTGGCCGCGGCCGGCATCTTCACCCTGAGCCTCGCCCTGCGGACCATCGACCTCAGCGTCGGGTACACGATCTGGACCGGGCTCGGCTCGATCGGCACGGTCCTCTTCGGAGCCCTGGTCTACAAGGAGAGGATCACCCTGCCCAAGCTGCTCTCCTTCGCCTCGATCATCGCCGGGGCGATCACCCTGAAGCTCGCCGCCGGGATCTGAACCGGGCGGCCCGGAGCACTCCAGGCCCGGAGTCGGACATCTGACGGTCGGACAACAGCACTACCGTTTCACCCGTTCGTGGAATCGCCCCGCCCTCCCGCCATCGGCAAGACTGGCCCCGCCGGACGTGAGGGAGGTGGCGATGGACGCCGAGGACGAACCGCTGGCCGACTGGTATGCCGCCCGCGCGAAGCGGCGCCGCCCGCCCGGGGTGCGGGACGCGATCGCCCTGGTGGCAGGGCCGCAGCGCGGGGCGCACCTCTTCCAGGACGCACCACGGCTGGTGGTCGAGTGGGACGGCTTCGCCTGGCAGCCGGTCGCCGTCGCAAAGAACTACGCCGAGGCGTACGGGCTCATCGCCCGGGTCGAGCCGCTCCGGGCCTTCCCGCAGTCCGACACCCCCGTACCGCTCCTGCGCAAGGGCACCGGCCGCCACCGGAAGCCGGACGCCTGAGACGGGGCCGGGCCCTGGCCACGGTTCCCGACGGACGGAACCCGAGCCAGGGCGGGCATCAAGGGGCCTGGCGACCGGACGCCGTCCGCCGCCAGTACGAGCGGGCCGCGACCGCCAGTGCCACCCCGTACACGGCGAAGGCGCAGAAACCGATCCAGCCCACCAGCAGGGCGTCCGCCGCACTGTGGAAGTCACCGGGCCGGATCGTCACCGCGCCCGCCGTGGCGAGGCTTAGGTACCCGAGACCGAGGACGCCGTACGGCGCGAGGGTGGCGGCGCCGAGCAGGGCGGGGGTGAGCGGCAGCCAGCGGGGGACGGGGCGTCCGCGCAACACCGGGGTCCACCGCGGGAAGACCCGGCCCCACGGCCGGACCAGGCCCCAGAGCAGGAACACGCCGAGGGCCGCCAACAGCACCGTCCCGTCCAGGCCCCAGGACTCCAGGGTGAGCCAGATCCCGGAGGCGCCGTTGCGTTCCGAGGCGGCTCGCATCTCGGCGCCGTCCGTTCCGGCGAAGGTGCCGCCCAGCACCCAGACCAGCTTCATCGCGACGTACGGCGCGAAGGCCAGCGTCCCGGCACAGGCGGCGAGTTGGACCCGACGCGAGGCCGGTCCGACGGGCTCGGCCGCCCTGGCCGGGCGGCCCGGACGGGCCACCCCGGCCAGGAGGACGGCGCCGAACGCCGACAGCGCGTGCAGCCCGGCGTCAGCCCGACTGTCCACGCCCTGACCGAAGATGAGCGTGATCACGTCCATCAGCAGGCTGAACGCCCCCGCCACCGTAAGCGCGCAGAGTGCCAACAGAGCTCTGCGCAAAGGAGGTTGCGGGCCGAGGCGCACCACCGCCAGGCCGACGGCGACGGCCACCGCGCCCACCGCCGCGACCGCCCACCCCAGCCAGGCCAGTCCGAACAGCGCCTGGCCGCCCGCGGCGCAGCCGGCCCCCAGTGCGGCGTAGGCCGCGCCCCACCCGGCAACGCCCCATCCGTTCACGGCCCGTCCGTTCACTGCCCGTCCGTTCACTGCCCGTGCGGCGATCCGCCCGATGTCCGTCATGCCCCCACGCTCGCACCGGCGTTGGCCGCTCGGCCTCCACCGCCCGGAGGAAGCCGCTCCCCCGGCGGGGGGATCCGGCCGCACGGAGCCGGTCCACAGGGAACCGGTCCGCACGGAGCCGGTCCGCGCCGAGCCGGTCGACGGAATCCCCTTGCCCTGGAGTGCACTCCAAGATCTACCGTCGGGACCCACAGCCGACCACCACCGGCCACCGCCCGCCCACCACCCACTCCAGGGAGCCTGAACCATGCGCTACCGCGTCCTCGGCGGCACCGGCATCGAGGTGAGCACCCACTGCCTCGGCACGATGATGTTCGGTGCCGTCGGCAACCCCGACCACGACGACTGCGTCCGGATCATCCACGCCGCCCTCGACCAGGGCATCAACTTCGTCGACACCGCCGACATGTACTCCGCGGGCGAGTCCGAGCAGATCGTCGGCAAGGCCCTCGCCGGCGGCCGCCGGGACGACGTGGTGCTCGCCACCAAGGTGCACTTCCCGATGGGCGAGGGCCGCAACCGGGGCGGCAACTCGCGGCGCTGGATCGTCCGCGAGGTGGAGGAGAGCCTGCGCCGACTGGGCACCGACCGGATCGACCTCTACCAGGTGCACCGCCCCGACCACACCACCGACATCGAGGAGACCCTCTCGGTGCTCGGCGACCTCGTCCGGGCCGGCAAGATCCGCGCCTTCGGCTGCTCGACCTTCCCCGCCGAGGAGCTGGTCGAGGCGTACCACGTGGCCGAACGCCGCGGCCTGCAGCGCTTCCGGACCGAGCAACCGCCGTACTCGCTGCTCGCCCGCGGCATCGAGGCGAACGTGCTGCCGGTCGTCCAGCGGCTCGGCATGGGCGCGCTGACCTGGAGCCCGCTCGCCTCCGGCTTCCTCACCGGGCGCTACCGCAAGGGCCGTCCGATCGACATGACCTCCGGCCGCGCCGCCCTCACCCCGGCCCGCTTCGACCCGGCGCTGCCCGGCACCGCGGCCAAGCTGGACGCCGTCGAGGAGCTGTCCGCACTGGCCGAGGAGCTCGGCCGCACCCTCCCCGAGGTGGCCATGGCCTTCCCCCTGGCGCACCCGGCCGTCACCTCGGTGATCATCGGTCCGCGCACCATGGGACAGCTGGAGGACGCCCTCAAGGGCGCCGACCTCGTCCTGGACGACGACGCCCTCGACCGCATCGACGCGATCGTCCCGCCCGGCACGAACGTCTACCACCCCGACGGCGTCTGGAAGCCCCCGGCGCTCACCGACCCGGCCCTCCGCCGCCGCACGCCCGCCGCCCGCGCGGCCGGCTGACACCGCGGGCCTTCGCGGACGCCCGGCCCGAGCCACCACCCGGACCGGCCCACCGGACCGCGCTACCGCCGGAGCAGGTCCACCAGGCCCGTCAGGTCCTCCTCGCCGCCCCCTTCCTCGAGCCGCCGCCGCATCAGCTCGAAGAAGGGGGTGAGGAGTTCCGGGCTGACCCCCTGCTCCTCGGCGGTGCGCAGGAAGGTGGGAGTGCCCGCGACCTGCATCGCGAGGTTGGAGACGACGCCCGTGACGTAGTCCCCGCTCTCCAGCTGCTCGGCGCTGCGCTGCGCCGACTGCGCCATCGCGCCGACCCAGCCGCTCAGCAGCGGGGCCGCCGCGGTCGGCGGCAGGGCCTCCTTGCGCAGCAGCGCGAAGGCGTGCGTGAGCCCGGCGAACATGCCGTACATCGCGCTCAGCAGCGCCACGTCGTACAGCGCGGCGAAGCCGGCGTCCGCCCCGACGTACGTGGTGCCGGCCGGGACGGCCAGGGTCTCGCGGTGCTCCTCGAAGAGCTCGGCCGAGCCGCTGTAGAAGACGTACCCGCCGGCCGCCGGGACGCCGATCATCGGCGGGACGGCCATGATCCCGCCGTCCAGGTAGCGGGCGCCGCGCTCGCGGGCCCATTCGGCGCGGGCCCGGGCCTGGCCGGGGGTGCTGGTGACGAGGTTGACGACGTCCTTGCCGGACAGGTCGACGCCCGACAGCGCCTCGTCCACGGAGGCGTCGTCGAGCAGGCAGACGACCACCAGCCGGTTGGCGGCAACCGCCTCGGCCGCGGTCGCGGCGACGCCGGCGCCCTGGGCGGCCGGCGGTTCGGCCCGTGCGGCGGTGCGGTTCCAGACGGTGGTCGGGTGCCCGGCGGCGAGCCAGGTCCGGGCGAGCGCGGTGCCCATCGCACCGAGGCCGAGCAGGGTCAGCGGGGTACGGGAGGTCTTCTCAACGGTGTTCTGTGCCATGCCGACCAGGCTCGTCGCAGGCCCCTGAGGTGATCAAGTACGCACTTGGGAGTGGGTGGTTACCCTGGGGTGAGCATCCAGGTCGGAAGGTGGGGGCATGGCGACCGTATCGAGGCCGGGCGCGTACGTCTGCGGGATCGACGCCGCGATGGACGTCATCGGCGGCAAGTGGAAGGTGCTGATCCTCTGGGCCCTGGACGAGCGCGGGAGCTGCCGTTTCGGCGAACTGCGCCGCCTGGTGCCGGGCATCACCGAGAAGGTGCTCGCCGCCCACCTGCGCGAGCTGGAGGCGGACGGCGTGGTGCACCGCGAGGCGTACGAGGAGGTGCCGCCGCGCGTGGAGTACTCGCTGACGGAGGCCGGAGCCCGGCTCAACGCGGCACTGGCCCCGTTGGGGGCCTGGGGCCGCGAGAACGTCCTCGGCGGCGACCCGCACCCCGTCCAGGTCGCCTGAACCCTGAGGCCTTCGCCCCTGAGAGCTGGAGCCCGGCGCTGCGGCCTCAGGCGATCGCGGCCTCAGGCGATCGCGGCCTCAGGCGATCGCCGCCGCCACGATCGCCGCCACCGAGATGTTGCAGCTGGCGGTGACCCAGACCGCCGGGTGCGGCTCCGGGTCGACCAGGATCGCGCCGAGCTTGCCCGGCGTCAGCACGTCCACCGCCCAGAACGCGACGGCCATCAGCAGCAGCCCCAGCAGGCCGAAGCAGGCGGTGGACGCAAGGCCCTTGCCGAAGTCCTCGTAGGTGTACATGATCGCGGTGAAGACGATGCCGCCGATGCCGAGCAGCGCGGAGCTCAGCACCACCGCGGCGTTGCGGTTGCGCTCCACCCAGATCTGGTGCCCCAGCTTCCCGGGCGTCAGCACGTCGACCAGGCCGACGCCGAGGAGCAGCAGCACCACGCCGACGCCGCCGAAGGCGGCCGCGGCACCGAGACCGTGCAGGATGTCGTTCATGGGTGTCTTCCCCCCGGGTCCATTCACTGAGTCCGGCTGAGCCCGGTGCGGTCACCGGGCTCCCCCGGTCAAGGATCGGCAAAACATATCCCATCGGGTCAACGCCCGGCCGGGGAACCGGGGCCCCTCCCGTACCATCCGGCCCGCCGCGTACCATCGGTCGCCATGACGCCGCCCCCACCCGCAGCCGGGCCAGCCGAGAAGCCGGCGAGACCCGCCGCGACGCCCGCCGCGGCCACCTCCCCGGTACCCGCCGGGCGGCCCGCCGACTCCCCCGACGGCCGCCGCCGCTCGGGCTTCGTCGCCCTCGGCATGGTCGGCACCCTCGCGCTGGCGCTCTCCGGCTGCTCGTCCGCCGGCAGCAGCCCGCCCAGCCGCTGCGTCGACCCGGGCACGCTCAAGGTGCTGGACAGCCACTCCTGCCAGGGCGCCGGCGCCACCGCGGGCCGCTGGTACTACTGCGGTTCGGGCGCCACCACCGCCCTCGGCGGCACCTTCGACAAGGCCGCCACCAAGCGCGGCGGCTTCGGCTGCCCGTCCGGCTCCAGCGGCTCGGGCGGGGGCTGAGCCCGTGCGCCGTCGCACCATCGCCCCGCGCCCCGACTGGCTGGCCACCGTGGAGGCCCAGGGTCTGATCTACGCCATGTGCTCCGACCCCTGCAACCAGGGCGGCCCGCACGCCTACTGGGACGAGAGCGCGTACTACGAGTTCTCGCTGCCCGAGGTCGAGGCGCTGGAGGAGGTGGTCGAGGAACTGCACGAGATGTCCCTCGCCGCCGCCGGGCACGTGGTGCGCACCGGCCGGTTCGCCGACTACGGCATCACCGACCCCCGACTGGCCGCCGCCGTCGCCGAGTCCTGGCGGCGGCGCGACGAACAGCCCGCCGTGTACGGGCGGTTCGACCTCGCGTACGACGGCGCCGGCCCGGCCAAGCTCTTCGAGTACAACGCCGACACCCCGACCTCCCTGATCGAGGCGGCCGGGCCGCAGTGGTTCTGGATGGAGGAGCGCTTCCCCGCCGCCGACCAGTGGAACTCGCTGCACGAGCGCCTGGTCGCCTCCTGGGCCCGGCAGAAGCACCTGCTGCCGCCCGGCCCGGTGCACTTCGCCCACTCGCGCGGCGACACCGAGGGCGAGGACTGGATGACCACCCTCTACCTCCAGGAGTGCGCCGAGCAGGCCGGCGTCGAGACGGTCGGCATCGCCATGGAGGACATCGGCTGGGACGGCCTCTCCGGCCGCTTCGTCGACCTCGAACACCGCTTCATCCGCTCCGCGTTCAAGCTCTACCCGTGGGAGTGGCTGGCCTCGGACGAGTTCGGCGGACAGCTGCTGGACGCCATCGACCTCGGCGGCTCCACCGGCTCCACCCTGTGGATCGAACCGGCCTGGAAGATGCTGCTCTCCAACAAGGCCCTGCTGGCCGTGCTCTGGGAGCTGTACCCCGGCCACCCCAACCTGCTGCCCGCCTACCTGGACGGCCCGCGCGAACTCGCCGACCCGGACGGCCCCGGCTACGCGGCCAAACCGCTGCTCGGCCGCGAGGGCGCCGGCATCCGGATCGTCGAGGCGGACGGCGGCGAGACCCGGCTCGCCGACTGGGCCGGCGACCCGGACCGCTACGGCTCCGAGGGGTTCTGCTACCAGCAGTACCACCCGCTGCCCGACTTCGACGGCAACCGCCCGGTGCTCGGCACCTGGGTGGTCGACGGCGAGTCGGCGGGCCTGGGCATCCGCGAGACGGACGACAGCCCGATCACCCACCAGGGGGCGCGCTTCCTGCCGCACGTCATCGTGTAGACCGCGCAGTCGGCCCGGCCGCGCGCCTACTCCTCCGTCAGGTGGTCCACGCAGGCCGCGACGGCGAGCAGCAGGCCGGCGTCCGCGCCGTCCGCGATCTCCACGCCGTAGCTGTCGCGGATCCGGAACCACTTGCGGGAGATCCGGGCGAGGTCGTCGCCGTGGCTGTTCTCGATCCGGTAGTCCTTGTCGATCAGGTTCCCGTGGATCTTCAGCTCGCCGCCGCCCGCGAGTTCCACGTGGTACTTGTCGCGGAACGGGGTGAACAGCTTCTCCCGGACGGTCGCGATCACGTCCCCGTCGGCGTTCTCGATCTTCATCGCGTCCCGGACGGTGAACGCCTTCTCCTTGATCACGGCGAGGATCCGGCCGCTGGTGTCCTTCAGCTCGAAGGTGTCCCGCAGCCGCAGCACCTTGCCGTCCACCAGGAACGCCCGGTGCCCGTCCTCGTCCTCGATCCAGTAGTCGTCGCCGATCGTGAACAGCTTCTCCCTGATGAGGTACCGCATAACGCCTCCTCCGAGTGGACCTTCCCCCCATTCGACCCGAACGGGTACCCGGCACGAAGCACCGCCACACACAGGCGTTGAATACCGGCATGCGCCCCTCCACCACCGTGCCCCTGCGCTCCGAGCGCCTCGACCTGCTCCCGATCGGGCCCGAGCACGCCGAGGGGATGGCCGAGGCGCTCGCCGACCCGGCCCTTTACGCCTTCACCGGCGGCGAACCGCCCACCGCCGACGCCCTGCGCACCCGCTACGCCCGCCTCGCCGCGGGCTCCCCCGACCCGGCCCAGGCCTGGGGCAACTGGGCCCTGCGACTGCGCGCCGACGGCCGGCTGACCGGCTACGTCCAGGCCACCATCGGCCCGGAGGCCACCGAGGTGGCCTGGGTGACCGGCACCCCCTGGCAGGGCCGCGGCCTGGCCACCGAGGCCGCCCGCACCCTGCTCGCCCACCTCACCGCGGGCGGCGTCACCACCGTCCTTGCCCACATCCACCCCGACCACCACGCCTCCGCCGCCATCGCCCGCTCCCTCGGCCTGACCCCCACCGGCGAGCTCCACGACGGCGAGGTCCGCTGGCGCCTCGACCAGCCCGCCCGGACCACCTGAGCCGAAGGCCACCCGCTGAAACCCACCACGGCGGAATGTCCTGCCGCCGGGTGCGGTTTGATTGGCTCATGGCATCTCGTGCACGTGTACGCGCCCCCGAGCTGGTCGGGGCAGGCGGTTGGCTGAACACCGGTGGCAAGGAGCTCACGCTCGCGGACTTCCGGGGCAAGATCACCATCCTGGACTTCTGGACGTTCTGCTGCATCAACTGTCTGCACGTCCTGGACGAGCTGCGCGAGCTGGAGGAGAAGCACCGCGACACCGTGGTGATCGTCGGCGTGCACTCGCCCAAGTTCGTGCACGAGGCCGACCA
The DNA here is from genome assembly GCF_043202015.1 of Kitasatospora sp. NPDC048239. Lineage (NCBI taxonomy): Bacteria > Bacillati > Actinomycetota > Actinomycetes > Kitasatosporales > Streptomycetaceae > Kitasatospora > Kitasatospora sp. NPDC048239. The sequence continues at coordinate 159,185 of NZ_JBICZP010000003.1, forward strand.
CCAGGCGGTCGTGGACGCCGTCGAGCGGTACGAGGTGCACCACCCGGTGCTGGACGACCCGGCGCTCGTCACCTGGAAGCAGTACGCCGTCCGCGCCTGGCCGACGCTGGTGGTGATCGACCCGGAGGGGTACGTGGTCGCCCAGCACGCCGGCGAGGGGCACGCGCACGCCATCGCCCGGCTGGTCGAGGAGCTGGAGGCGGAGCACGAGGCCAAGGGCACCCTGCGGCGCGGCGACGGCCCGTACGTGGCGCCCGAGCCGGTCGCGGGCGACCTCAGGTTCCCGGGCAAGGCCGTCCGACTGCCGAACGGGCACTTCCTGGTCGCCGACTCCGGCCACCACTCGCTGGTCGAGCTGGCCGAGGACGGCGAGCGCGTGGTGCGCCGGATCGGCGACGGCGAGCGCGGCCTGGTCGACGGCACCAGCCCCCGGTTCAGCGAGCCGCAGGGTCTGCTGCTGCTCCCCGAGGGTCCGGTCCGCGACGCGCTGGGCTGCGACGTGATCGTCGCCGACACCGTCAACCACGCGCTGCGCGGCGTCCGGCTGTCGGACGGCTCCGTCACCACCCTGGCGGGCACCGGTCGGCAGTGGTGGCAGGGCTCGGCGACCGAGGGCCCGGCCCGCGAGGTGGACCTCTCCTCGCCGTGGGACGTCGCCTGGTTCGACGGCCGGGTCTGGATCGCCATGGCCGGGGTCCACCAGCTCTGGTCCTACGACCCGGCGGCCGGCACCGTCGGCGTCGCGGCCGGCACCACCAACGAGGGCCTGGTCGACGGGCCGGCCGCCGAGGCGTGGTTCGCGCAGCCGTCCGGGCTCGCGGTGTCGGCGGACGGCGAGCGGCTCTGGGTGGCCGACTCTGAGACGTCGTCCCTGCGGTGGGTTTCACGTGAAACGAAGACGGTGCACAGCGCCGTCGGCACCGGCCTGTTCGACTTCGGCCACCGCGACGGCGCGGCCGACCAGGCGCTGTTCCAGCACCCGCTCGGCGTCACCGTGCTGCCCGACGGCTCGGTCGCGGTCAGCGACACCTACAACCACGCGCTGCGGCGCTTCGACCCGGCGAGCGGCGAGGTCACCACGCTGGCCACCGACCTGCGCGAGCCCTCCGGGGCGGTGCTGGTGGACGGCGACATCGTGGTGGTCGAGTCCGCCCGGCACCGGCTGACCAGGCTGCGACTGCCCGAGGAGGCCGTCCGGGTGGAGTCGGTCGCGCACCGCACCCGGCGGGCGGCCACCGAGGTCGCGCCGGGCGCGTTCCAGCTGGACGTGGTGTTCTCCGCACCCACCGGTCAGAAGCTGGACGAGCGCTACGGCCCGTCCACCCGGCTGCTGGTCAGCTCCACCCCGCCTGAGCTGCTGGTCTCCGGGGCGGGGGCCGACTCGGCGCTCTCCCGCGAGCTGGTGCTCTCCGCGGAGGTGGCCGAGGGCGTCCTGCACGTCTCGGCGATGGCCGCCTCCTGCGACGACGACCCGGAGATCGAGTACCCGGCCTGCCACGTCCACCAGCAGGACTGGGGCGTGCCGGTGACGCTCACCGCGGACGGCGCGCGGCGGCTGCCGCTGGTCCTGGCGGGCATGGAGTAGCCGGCGGTATCCGTCAGCACGGGACCCGGCGTCCAGCAACACGGCGCAGGCGTCCGGCAGCACGGAGCGGATGACGGAAGGGCCCGGCGGAGAGCGCTCCGCCGGGCCCTTCCGGGTAGCCGCTCAGCCCTCCAGGAAGGCCTTGATCGCGCTCGCCAGCAGGTACGGGTCGTCCGCCCCGCACAGCTCGCGCGCCGAGTGCATGGACAGCGCCGCGATGCCGCAGTCGACGGTGCTGATCCCGAGCCGGGCCGCCGTGATCGGGCCGATCGTCGTGCCGCAGGGCATGGCGTTGTTGGAGACGAAGGTCTGCCACGGCACGCCGGCCCGCTCGCAGGCCGCCGCGAACACCGCCCGGCCGACGCCGTCGGTCGCGTACCGGTTGTTGACGTTGACCTTGAGGATCGGGCCGCCGTTCGGCATCGGGTGGTGCCCCGGCTCGTGCCGCTCGCTGTAGTTCGGGTGGACGGCGTGGCCCATGTCGGAGGAGAGGCAGACGGTGCCCGCCAGCGCCCGGGCGCGGTCCTCGGGGCTGCCGCCGCGCGCGTAGACACTGCGCTCCAGGACGTTGCCGAGCAGCGGGCTCTGCGCGCCGGTGTCCGACTCGCTGCCGGTCTCCTCGTGGTCGAAGGCGGCCAGCACCGGGATGTACGGCAGGTCCGCGCCGTCCGTCGCGGCGGCGGTGGCGACGGCGGCCAGCGCGGCGGCGGCCGCGTGCACCGACAGCAGGTTGTCCAGGCGCGGGCCGGCCAGCAGCTCGCGGTCGCGGCCCAGGTAGGAGGCCGGCTGCACGTCGTGCGTCATGAGGTCCCAGCCGGCCACGTCGGCCGCCTCGACGCCCGCCCGCTGGGCGACGTAGGAGATCAGCGAGCCCTCGTCGACCGGGCCGAGGCCCCAGATCGGGGTGAGGTGGCGCTGCTTGTCGAGCTTCATGCCCTCGTTGACCTGGCGGTCGAGGTGGATCGCCAGCTGCGGCACGCGCAGCAGCGGCTCGTCCAGCTGCACCAGCCGCGAGCTGCCGTCGCGCAGCGCGAGCCGGCCGGAGAGGCCGAGGTCGCGGTCCAGCCAGGTGTTCAGCGGCACGCCGCCGTAGATCTCCACCGCGACCTGTCGCCAGCCGGCCGACCCGGTGTCCGGCACCGGCTTGACCCGCAGGTTCGGCGAGTCGGTGTGCGTGCCCACGACCCGGAACGCCGTCTCCGGGCCCGCGCCCTGCGGCACGTACCAGGCGATCAGCGCGCCACCCCGGATGACGTAGCGCCCCCCGGCCGCCGCGTCCCAGGCGTCGGCCTCGGCGACCTGCCGGAAGCCCGCCTTCTCCAGGCGCTCCGCCGCGCTGGCGACCGCGTGGTAGGGCGACGGGGAGGTGCCGAGGAAGGCGATCAGATCATCGGTGTGCGTCCGGTCGAAGAAGGCCTGGCGGGCGGCGGTCGACATGCTGCTCCTGAGTCGAGGGAGGGCTGAAGCCGGATTGGGGGTCGACTTCGCACCCTGAGCATATGCCCGTACACGGACATGACACTCGGAACCCGGCAACGGATGCAGAACGCAGACACAACCGTGAAGTGACGCCCCGCCGGTCCCCGAACCCCCGTCGGGCACCCAGGGATTCCGGCCGCTTGCACAGGGTCATCACATATCCCCCTCCCCACCCTTTCACAAGTGACGGGCCGTCAGCGAACCGGACGGGCGCCGTCCGGCCCTTACGGCACTGCCGCGGCTGCGGCCCCGGCTACGCGCGGAACGGCCGGTGCACCACCGCCCACCCGGCACGGCGGGTGAGTTGGGGCCGCCCGCCCGCCGTCCTGGTGACCAACATCACCACCGCCCGTGCCGGTGGTCGCGACCCGTCCGGCCAACCCCGCGCGGATCCGGCCGCCGATGCGGGCCCAGGGCGCAGGGCCGCCCGGATCGCCCCCGACGGCCGGGGCGGCTGTGACGCCGACCAGGCCGGGCCCGCGCCCGGTCGACCAGGCGCCCGGTCGGGCTCGGCGCGCACCCCGTTGCACCCGTCCGACGGCCGATCGACGATACTCCCCCGGGAGTGAAGTCGCCGGGGGGAGAAGCACGTTGACGACCACCACGATCGAGGCCGCCGAGCCGGCCGACGCCGCGGCGCCCCCGCGCCGCTCCCGGACCGCGCGGCGCCGACGGGTGCTGGCGCTGGTGGCGGCGGGTGCGGCCCTGCTGGCGGTGGGCGGCCTGGGCGCCGCCTCGCTGGTGAAGTCCCCCGCCGAGCGGGCCGCCCAGGCGGCGGCGGCGCCGAACAGCCTGATCACCGCGCCGGTGACCAGCCAGGTGCTGAACCGGTCGGTGCCGGCCCGCGCGGTGGTCTACCCGCCGGCCCAGTACGACATCGTCCCTTCCTCGGCCTCCCCCGACGTCACCCGGCTGTACGTGTCCAAACTGGCCGTGAGGACCGGAGACGCCGTCAACAGCGGGCAGTTACTGGCCGAGGTGTCCGGCCAGCCGCTCTTCGCGCTCAACGGGCCGGTGCCCGCCTACCGGGACATCAAGCCCGGCAGCAGCGGCCCGGACGTCACCGAGCTGCAGGACGCGCTGGCCGGCCTGGGGTACTCGCTGCGATCGGACGACAAGGGCGCCTTCGGCCCGGGCACCGCGCAGGCGGTCACCGAGTTCTACCGCAGACTCGGCTACCCCGTACCCACCACCGGCGCCACCACCCAGCAGGCCGTCGACACCGCACAGAAGGCCGTGGACGCCAGCCGGCAGACGGTGGACTCGCTCACCGCGCAGAAGAAGGCCGGCCAGAGCAGCGCGGCCCAGCCGCCGACGCCCGCCCCCACCGGCCCCGCCCCCACCGCGGGAGCGCCCACCGGAGCAGCCACCGGAGCGCCGGCCCCCGCCACCGGGCTCGACATCGACCAGCAACTCACCGCCGCGAAGAAGCAGTTGGCCGCCGACAGGACCGCCCTCGACAAGGCCCAGGCGGTGAACGGCCCGATGGTGCCCGCCGCCCACGCCGTCTTCCTGCCCACGCTGCCCGCCTCGGTCACCGCGGTCAACGGCTCGGTCGGCACCCCCGCGACCGGCACCCTGCTCTCGCTCACCAGCGGCGGTCTCAGCGTCACCGGGCAGCTGACGCCCGCCCAGGCCGCGGGCGTCAAGACCGGGATGGCCGTGGAGATCCTGGTCGAGGACACCAACACCACCCTGAAGGGCACGGTGGGCGAGGTCGGCGCCCCGACCACCGCGGCGCCCACCGGCAAGGTGATCACGCTGGGCGGCGGAAGCGGCGGCACCGGTGGCACCAGCGGAAGCGGGTCGGGGGCAGGCGGGTCGGCGGGCAACGCCGCCCCGGGCGCCCCGAACGCCGGCGGCCCGGGCGCAGGACCGGCCTACGTCCCCGTCGCCATCGCCCCCGCCGCCCCGCTGCCCGCCGCCCTGAACGGCCGGAACCTGCGGCTCACCGTGTTGAAGGACAACGCCGGGCAGCCGGTGACGGCCGTCCCGGTGGCCGCGATCTCCACCAACGCGGCCGGCCGGACCTCGGTCACCAGGGTGGACGCCGCGGGCAACCGGACCACCGTCCCGGTCACCACCGGGGTGAGCGCCGACGGCATGGTCGCCGTGGTGCCCGGCGTCGGCGCCGAACTCAGGCCCGGCGACCAGGTGGTGGTCGGCCGATGACCGCGACCCCAGGCACCGCCGGAACCCCGCCCGTGATCGCCCTGTCCGGAGTCGGCCGCAGCTACCCGGGACAGCCCCCGGTCACCGCGCTGCACCCGTCCGACCTGACCGTCCACCGCGGGGAGTACCTGGCGATCACCGGCCCGTCCGGCTCCGGCAAGTCCACCCTGCTGCACCTGCTCGGCCTGCTCGACACCCCCAGCCGGGGCCGCTACGAGCTGGACGGCATCGACACCGGAGGCCTGCGCGACCGGGACCGGGCGACCCTGCGCGGGCGCCGGATCGGCTTCGTCTTCCAGTCCTTCCACCTGCTGCCGCACCGGACGGCCGAGGAGAACGTGGTGCTGGCCCAGGTCTACAACCGCACGCCCCGCGGACGGCGCCGGGCGGCCGCCCTGGACGCACTGCGCCAGGTCGGCCTCGGCCACCGCACCGACGCCCTGCCCACCACGATGTCCGGCGGCGAACGGCAGCGGGTGGCGATCGCCCGCGCCCTGGTCAACCGCCCCAGCCTGCTGCTCTGCGACGAACCGACCGGCAACCTGGACTCGGCCAACGCCGGAGCGGTACTGGCCCAGTTCGACGAGCTGCACGCCCAGGGCTTCACCCTGGTGGTCATCACCCACGACCCGGCCGTCGCCGCCCGCGCCGGGCGCAGGATCGCCCTCCACGACGGCGTCCTCGACGAGGCCGGACCAGCCGGGACCAGTGCCGCTCCCCGCGAGGGCGCCGAGGCCGGAGCGCCGCGCTGATGGCCCGCGGCGCACTGCCCGAGCCGCCCTCCCGGCTCCGGGTGCGGGACCTCTGCTCGGAGGCCCTGTCCGGCGTCCTCCAGCGCCCCGGCCGCTCGGTGCTGACCATGCTGGGCACGGTGCTGGGCATCGGCGCGTTCGTCGCGGTGCTCGGCCTCACCGCGACGGCCTCCGGCCAGATCGGCGAACAGTTCAGCCTGACCAGGGCCACCACGGTGCACGTCTCCGACCGGCCCGCGACGGAGGGCGTCGCGCCCGGCGCCAACCCGCCGACCCACTTCCCCGAGGACGCCGACCGCCGGCTCGCCGGGATCGACGGGGTACGCGCGGGCGGCGTCTGGTGGGCCGTACCGGGCGCTCCGGTGCTCTCCGGCCGCCCGAACGGCGCGAACGAGGGAACGGGCCTGACCGTGCTCGCGGCCACCCCGGGCGCGGTGGCCGCCATGGAGCCCACCATCACGGCCGGCGTCGCCATGGACCCCTTCGTCCAGCGGACCGCCCAACCGGTGGTGCTGCTCAGTCAGACCGCCGCCAAACGCCTCGGCGTGAGCCGGCTGGACGCCCAGCCCGCCGTCTTCATCGACTCCGCGCCGTACACGGTGATCGGGATCTACTCGGACGTGCGGCGGCAGTCCGGCGCGCTGCTCGGACTGATCATCCCGGCCAGTACCGCGCTGGCGCAGTTCGGCAACCCCGGGGCGGATCCCGAGCACGCGGCCCAGGCGCTGGTGGCCACCCGGGTCGGCGCCGCCCCGGTGGTCGCCGCGCAGCTCCCGCTCGCCCTGCGGCCGGACGCGCCGGAGGCCTTCACGGTCGTCCCGCCGCCCGACCCGCACGGCCTCCAGGACAAGGTGGCCTCCGACCTGACCGGCCTCTTCCTGGCCCTGGCCGGGATCTGCCTGCTGGTCGGCGCGGTCGGCATCGCCAACACCACCCTGGTCGCCGTCCTGGAACGGACCCGGGAGATCGGCCTGCGCCGCTCGCTCGGCGCCCGGACCGGCCACATCGCCGCCCAGTTCCTCACCGAGTCGACCGCCCTCGGCACCCTGGGCGGCCTGATCGGCACCGCCCTCGGCGTGGTCACCGTGGTCGCCGTCGCGGCCGCCCGGGACTGGACCGCCGTCCTCCAGCCCGCCACCACGCTGCCCGCCCCGCTGATCGGCAGCGTGGTCGGGCTGCTGGCCGGCCTCTACCCCGCGCTGCGCGCCGCCCGCACCGACCCGCTCCAGGCCCTCCGCAGCGGCTGACCGGCCAGGCGGCCCGGACGACCGGGCGGCCGCGGACAGCACGAAGGGGGCCCGCCGGGAAGGCGGGCCCCCTTCGTACTGAGGGTTGGGTCAGGCGGTCAGAGAGGTGTCACACGCGGCAGGTGCCGACCGGGCGACGGGGGGGCGTCCTAGAACGCCTCCTCCGCCAGCTCCATGATCTCGTTGTCGACGCCCTCGGCGATCAGGCGCTGCGGGGTGATCGTCGGCAGGACGTTCTTGGCGAAGAAGCGGGCCGCCGCGACCTTGCCCTGGTAGAACGGGACGTCCTTCTCGGAGGCGCCGGCCTCCAGCTTGGCCAGGGCCACCGCGGCCTGGCGCAGCAGCAGCCAGCCGATCACGACGTCGCCGGAGACCATCAGCAGGCGGGTGGTGTTGAGGCCCACCTTGTACATGTTCTTGACGTCCTGCTCGACCGAGGAGAGGTCGGCCAGCAGCTTGCCGACGATCGCCTCCAGGTCGCCCGCGGCCTTGGCGAGCAGCTCGCGCTCGGCGGCCAGGGCGTCGCCGCCCGCGGCCGAGCCGAGGAACTTCTGGATCTGCTCGGACAGCGCGGTGAGCGCCTGGCCGCCGTCCTTGACGATCTTGCGGAAGAAGAAGTCCTGGCCCTGGATCGCGGTGGTGCCCTCGTACAGGGTGTCGATCTTCGCGTCCCGGATGTACTGCTCGATCGGGTACTCCTGCAGGTAGCCGGAGCCACCGAAGGTCTGCAGGGACTGGGCGAGCTGCTCGTAGGACTTCTCGGAGCCGTAGCCCTTGACGATCGGCAGCAGCAGGTCGTTCAGGCGCTCGGCGGCCTCGTCGGTCTCGCCGCGCAGGCGGGCGGCGAGCACGTCGTCCTGGGTGGAGGCGGTGAACAGCACCAGGGCGCGCATGCCCTCGGCGTACGCCTTCTGGGTGAGCAGCGAGCGGCGCACGTCCGGGTGGTGCGTGATGGTGACGCGCGGGGCGGTCTTGTCCAGGAACTGCGAGATGTCGGCGCCCTGCACGCGCTCCTTGGCGTACTCGAGAGCGTTGAGGTAGCCGGTGGAGAGGGTGGCGATGGCCTTCGTGCCGACCATCATCCGGGCGAACTCGATGATCTTGAACATCTGGCGGATGCCGTCGACGGTCTCGCCGAGCAGCCAGCCCTTGGCCGGGTGCTTGGCGCCGAAGGTCATCTCGCAGGTGTTGGAGGCCTTGAGGCCCATCTTGTGCTCGACGTTGGTGGCGTAGGCGCCGTTGCGCTCGCCGAGCTCGCCGGTCTCCCAGTCGAAGTCGAACTTCGGGACGATGTAGAGGCCCAGGCCCTTGGTGCCCGGCTTGCCGCCCTCGGGGCGGGCCAGCACCAGGTGGATGATGTTCTCGGACATGTCGTGCTCGCCCGAGGTGATGAAGCGCTTCACACCCTCGATGTGCCAGGAGCCGTCCTCCTGCTTGATCGCTTTGGTGCGGCCGGCGCCCACGTCCGAACCGGCGTCGGGCTCGGTCAGCACCATGGTGGCGCCCCAGAGCCGCTCGGTCATCAGCTCGGCGACCTTCTTCTGCGCCTCGGTGCCCTCGTCGTGGACGACACCCGCGAAGGCCGGGCCGGAGGAGTACATCCAGATGGCCGGGTTCGAGCCCAGGACCTGCTCGGCGTAGGCCCAGATCAGCGAGGACGGGGTGACCTGGCCGCCGATGGCCTCCGGGATGCCCAGGCGCCACCACTCGGCGTCCATGAAGGTCTGGTAGCTCTTCTTGAACGAGGCGGGGATCGGGGCGGTGTTGGTCTCCGGGTCGAAGACCGGCGGGTTGCGGTCGGTGTCCGCGAAGGACGCCGCGAGGTCGTTCTCGGCGAGACGCGCGATCTCGCTGAGGATGTTCTTCGCGGTCTCGACGTCCATGTCGGCGAACGGACCGGTGCCGTACACCTGGTCGCGGCCGAACACCTCGAAGAGGTTGAACTCCACGTCCCGCAGGTTGGACTTGTAGTGACCCATGGCCGTTATCTCCGGTTCGTCGCTTCCGGGTGACCGCCGCGTTCGGGCGCCCCGTACCCACCAGTAGGCATCATGATGCTACCCAGCGGTAACTTGTTTCAAGCCCCTGGCGGTGAATCCGCTATGAACGTGGTCACGTCCCACAACGCCGGACGGCCACTCCTGTCAGGATCGACCGCCGCACAGGCGGCTGCGCTCCCGATAGCCTGTCCGTGTGTACGGCTATGACCAGAACGCGTACCCGGGCGACCCCTACCAGCAGCAGGCGGGGCCGCAGCCGGGCATGAACGGCATGCCCGGGCCGGGCCCCTACGGCGAGCAGCCGCAGGCGGCGCAGCAGCAGTCCCTCTACCCGGAGCCGTCCCCGCCCTCGCTGGCGGACGCCGTCCGGGCCTTCACCACCGGGTCGATGGCGGTGGAGGACTTCCAGGCCATCTTCATCACCTCCAAGGTGCACTGCCCGCGCGGCGAGCGCCCCGGATTCCTGGCGCTGCACAACACGCCGACCCCGGTGATCCCGATGTTCAGCTCGCTGAAGGAGCTGCGCCGCTACGCCGGCAAGGACTCCAAGCACTTCACCGTCAGCGGCGCCGAGGTGCTCGACCTGCTGCCGACGGGGTACGGCTTCGCGCTGGACATGGAGGGCGAGCACCGGATGGTGTTCGACGCCAAGGCGGTCGAGCAGATGGTCGACTTCACCATGCGCCGGATGTACGGCTAGCGGCCGCGGGTCCACCCTGGAGGAGGGGCCGGCGGCTCAGCCGTCCCCATATGGTTCAAAATTCAACTTGCCTCTTGTTGAGTATTGAACTAATCTCTTGGGTGTAGGCCACACACCCCCGAAGGAGGCCGACATGCCCGCCGTGACCGTCGACAACCCACTCGTTCTGCCGCGTATCGCGGCGCCCGCCGAAGGCTCCCAGCCGCGTCCGGTGCTGGCCGTGTCGACCGCCCCCAGCGGCTTCGAGGGCGAGGGATTCCCCGTCCGCCGCGCCTTCGCCAAGATCAACCAGAAGTACCTGGACCCGTTCATCATGATGGACCAGATGGGCGAGGTGGACTACGCGGCCGGGGAGCCGAAGGGCACCCCCTGGCACCCGCACCGCGGCTTCGAGACCGTCACCTACATCATCGACGGGACCTTCGTCCACCAGGACTCGCACGGTGGCGGCGGAACCATCACCGACGGCGACACCCAGTGGATGACGGCCGGCTCCGGCCTGCTGCACATCGAGACCCCGCCGGAGTCGCTGGTCATGTCCGGCGGCCTCTTCCACGGCCTCCAGTTGTGGGTGAACCTGCCCGCCGCGGACAAGATGATCGCGCCGAAGTACCAGGACATCCGCGGCACGACCGTGAAGCTGCTCGCATCCTCGGACGGCGGCGCGCTCGTCCGGCTCATCGCCGGCGACATAGCCGGCCACCAGGGCCCCGGCTCCACGCACACGCCCATCACCATGATCCACGTCTCGGTGAACCCCGGCGCCGAGGTCACCCTGCCCTGGCGGACCGACTTCAACGGCCTCGCCTACGGCCTGGCCGGCAGCGGCTCCGCCGGGCCCGACCGACGCCCGTTCCACATGGGCCAGTCCGTCGTCTTCGGCGACGGCGACTCCCTCACCATCCGCGCCGACGAGGCCCAGGACTCCCGCAGCGCCAACTTCGAGGTCGTCCTCCTCGGCGGCCTCCCGATCCGCGAGCCGGTCGCCCACTACGGCCCGTTCGTGATGAACAGCCACCGCGAGCTCCAGCAGGCCATGGAGGACTTCCAGGCCGGCCGCCTCGGCACCATCCCCGCCGACGCCCGCTGAGGCGGCGCGGCACAGTCAACGCGGCACAGCACAGGGCCGTCCCGGAGCAGCCAACCGCTCCGGGGCGGCCCTGTGCCGTGGAGTGCACCGCCTACGAAACCGGCCTGGCCGGCGCGCACCGGCGCGGGCGCTACAGGCGGGCGTAGAGGGCGAAGGCGTCGTCGTGGGCCTTTCCGCGCGGCCAGCGTTCGCAGGAGGCGTCCGACCGCTCCACGGCGCGGACCTGGGCGATCAGCTCGCCCGGGCCGCACTCGCCGAGCAGTTGCAGGGCGTCCGCCCAGCTGCCCAGGCCGAAGCGCTCGGTGTAGCGCGAGGCGCCGTCGGACAGCGCGGCCACCGCGTGCAGCCGGTCCAGCGGGACGAAGCCCGTCTCGGCGTGGCCGGCGGCCTTCGGGCTGGCGGCGGCGATCCACGGGCCGTGCCCGGTGTTGCGGGCGGCCCGCACGGCCAGCGCGTACCGCAGGTGCAGCGCGGCCCGCTCGGTCGAGCCGGGGACGGTCGACCAGACCTGCCGGCGCAGCTCCTCCCCGTCGGGGAAGCGCTGGTTGTCCCCGATCACCTTCGGCGGGCCGTCCTTGTACTGCAGGACGAGCAGCGAGTCGCCGAGCACCAGGTACTCCAGCGAGGAGCCGTGCCGCCGGGCCGCGACGACCATGGCGGCGGGCGTGTTGGGGTGGGCCAGGTCGCAGCGCCCGCCGTGCAGCGCGGCGGTCTCCGCGATCGCGTCGGCCAGGCACTCGGCGATTGAGCGGTCGGCCCGGTCGGTGAGCCGGGACAGCAGGTGCACCCCCAGTCTGCGGACGTACCAGGAGGTGCCGTGGCGGCACCCGGACTCCATGCCGCTCGGTGAGCTCGAACCGTCGAGCAGTACGAGCGCCTCCGGTGAGGCCGCCGCGAAGTCCTCGCTCTCGCGGTCCGGCCGCCGTGCTTCCCCTGCGAGCTGTACCTGCATCCCGACAGTGTGGCCCCACCCGCGGCCGGCGCCCAGACCCGTGCACCCGGCGCGCCCCGCCCGGGCCGAGGCTGTCCGGTGGCAGTGGGAGTAATCCGGCCATACCGTCGGATACCGAGTGGACAATTCGGCCAATCAGGGCCCATCAGGTTTGGCGGCTCCTTCGGGGGGCCGGGTGGCCCGGGACTGACGAGGAGTGGGAGATGTTCTGGGAGTTCATCGTGCTACTGGTCGCCTCGATCGGCTTCCCGATCGCCGCACTGCTGTACCTGATCGGCGGACCGCGCTTTCCCGACGAGCAGCGCGACCGGCCTCAGGGCTGAGGCCGACCGGCGCGACCGGTGGGCGGCCCGGGCGGCTCAGGCGGAACCCAGGCCGGGTCGCGGCCGAGCAGGGCGAGCGCGCGATCGAACGGCCCGGCGCCCCCGCCCGGTTCGCGGCGCTCCCGGAAGGCCCGCCCCGGCGCCCGGTCCTGCGGCCCGGCCGGGACCAGTTCGGCGACCGACAGCAGGACGGCCGCCAGCCGCTGGTCGCCGTCCACCGCCGCGGCGACACCGGACGGCGCCCCGAGGGCGGCGGCGACGTCCCAGCCGTGCACCAGGGTGTCGAGCAGATGGAAGCCGACCGCCTGGCGCAGCGGGAAGGCGCCGTCGGCCCGGATCTCCGGCAGCCACAGCTCCCGCCCGGCCGCCGAGGCCTCGGCGAAGGCCGCGGTCAGCTCCTCCGCCGAGCGCCGGAACGTCCCGGCCGGATCCCCGTCGAGCGGGGCGTCGTGCCAGAGCGCGAGGTCGGGCCCGGCGCCGCGCGCGGCGGCGGCGAAGCCGTGGTGCTGGCCGACCACGTGCTCCAACAGCCGGCGCAGCGTCCAGCCCGCACAGGGCGTCGCGAGCTCCAGCAGCTCCGGACGGACGGTGTCGGCCACCCCGGCGGCCAGCTCCAGCGAGCGGGCGTGCAGGTCGAGCACTTCGAGCAGGCTCACGGGGCCGCGACCTCCTGACCGGCCGCCAGGAACCCGATGGCGTTGTCGACGACGGCGGGCTCGGTGAGGATCCGGCGGTGGCCGAGGCCCTGGGTGACGAGCAGCTCCAGCCGGTCCCCGTAGGCGGCCTTGAGCCGGCGGGCGTGGTCGATGCCGACCTTGCGGTCGCCCTCGTCGTGCGCCACCAGGATCGGCAGGGCGATCTCCTCGGGGCTGCGGGCGGCATCGAAGTACGCGGTGACGTCCCCGACGCCGGGGAACATCTCATGCTCGGCCCGGTGCCGCAGCTCCCGCTCGATCACGGTGTTCAGCCCCAGTTCGGCGCAGAACGCGGCGGGCAGGTAGGAGAACTCGCTGACCCCCGCCACGGCGACCAGCCGCCCGGCCCGCAGTCCGCCGCGCAGCGCGAGGAAGGCGGCGTTGACGCCGAGCGAGTGCGCGATGACGGCCTCGAACGCGCCGTACCGCTCCTGGAGCCGGGTGGCGATCGTGCGGTACTCCAGCACGGTGGTGGCGCGGCCGCCGGAGTCGCCGTGCCCGGGGGCGTCGAAGGCGACCGGGCTCAGGCCGAGCGCCCGCAGCCGGGGGACGTAGCCGGCGAACCGCGAGGCGCGGGACTGCCAGCCGTGCAGCATCAGGACGGGACGGGTGCCGTCGCCCCAGCGGTAGACGGCCACCCGCTTGCCGTGGACGGTGAGCTGCTCGGTGGCGGCCTGGTCGTGGACCTCGCGTTCGCGACCGCGCACCCGGCCGCGCCGGACGGGGTGCCGGTACAGCTGGAACGCGGCCCGGCCGGCCAGGCCGGGAGCCGGCCGGGAGAGGGTGTTGAGGGTGGTGCGGATCAGTGCGACGGCCGGGTCCATCGGGGTCTCCCTGTCGGTGCTGACGGGCGTGCCTGGGTGCGGTGCCGAACTCGCGGAGATATTAGCACGATCGTTCGTGCAGTTTTATGGGCGCGAAAACCCGCCCGCGTTCGCGCGCCGGGGATCGGCAGCCGGGCGGCTCAGGCCAGCTCGGGCGCCTGCGGATCGGCCGCCTCGGCCCGCAGCAGGCGCAGCGCGATCCGGCCCGCCCGGTCGTACGGGCTCTGCTCGTCGAACAGCAGGGCCTGCCCGTTGGCCGCCTCCAGCACCGCGATCAGGGTGAACGCGAGGTCCTCCAGATCCGCGTCGGCCCGCAGCCCGCCCGTCGCCCGGGCCTGCGCCAGGGTGTCGAGCACCACGGTGTGCCACTCCCGCGCGCAGGCGGCCAGCGCGTCGCGCAGCGGGCCCGGGCGGGCGTCGAACTCGGCGCTCACCTCGAAGAAGAAGCAGCCGCCGGGGAAGACCCGGGCCCGCGAGTACGCCAGCCAGCCCTCGCAGAGCCGCCGGGCCCGGCCCAGGCCCGGGGCGGTGTCCTCCAGCGGGGTGACCACCGCGTCCGAGAAGATCCGGCGGGCCGCCCGGACGGTGGCCAGCTGCAGCTCCTCCTTGGAGCCGAACCCGGCGAAGACCCCGCTCTTGCTCAGCCCGAGGTCGGTGGCCAGCCGGCCGATCGACAGTGCGTCCAGCCCCTCGACCGAGGCGATCTCGACCGCGCGGCGCAGCACCGCCCGGCGGGTCTCCTCACCGCGCAGTACCCGGCCGTCGGCCCGGCCGTCGGCGCGTGCGCCCGCGCGACCGTCCGTGCCAGAACCGGTCACAGTCCACCTCAGCTGTCCGTCGGGACGGGAAACCCGTCGTAGCGGGAGCGGCGCAGGGCGGCCCACTGTCGTGAGCCGCCCGTCGCGCCTGCATCCCGCCAGGGTATAGCCGTCGTACCGCCCGCCTACTTGGCCGGCACTCCCAGGGCCGGCGCCCGCAGGGCCAGCCGGGCCGGCAGCGCCGTCGCGGCCAGGGCCAGCACCGCGGCCAGCGCCAGCACCCCGGCGTAACCGGTCCAGCCCCAGGCCACCTCGGCCGAGCCGGTCATGCCCAGGCTGAAGGCGGTGAGCACCGCGAACGCGATCGCCGAGCCGAGGGCGACCCCGGTGGCCACCACCGCGACCGACTCCAGTCGCAGCATCCCGAGGATCTGGCGCCGGGTGGCACCGGTCAGCCGGAGCAGGGCGAACTCCCGCCGCCGGTCGGCGGTGGCCATCGCCAGGGTGTTCACCACCGAGATCGCGGTGAAGCCGAGCACCAGGCCCATCCCCAGGTAGTTGGCCTCGGCGCCGTTCTGCCGCGCCTCGGCCGCGATCCCGCCGGCCTGCGCCCGGTCGAGCACCCGCACCCCGGGGAAGCCCGCCACCGCCGCGGTCAGCCGCTCCCGGGTGACCTGGCCGTCGGCGGCCACCAGGACGGCCGCGGCGAGCGGGTTGTCGACGTGCCGGACGAGCAGCGCGTGCGAGAGCGTCAGATCCCCGAAACCGAGGCCGCGGGCGTACACGGCCCGGACGGTCAGGGTGGCCGGGGTGCCGTCGCCGAGCACCAGCCGGACGCTGGAGCCGGGGCGCACCCCGAGGGCGCCGGCCGCCGTCTCGCTGACCGCGAGGTCGCCGTCGCCGAAGCCGGCCAGCGTGCCCGCCGTCACCTTCGGGTCCCAGCCCGCCGTCAGGCCCTCGGTGGTGACGCCCTGCACCGTGTACTTCTCCAGGTCGATCCGGACGGAGCTGCGCAGCACCTCGGTCACCGCGGCGACCCCGGGCAGCGCCCGGACGGCCTGCGCCGCCTGGCCCGGGACGCCCGGTGCGCTCGCGGCCAGGGTCCACGGCGCCCGGACGCCGTCCTCGGCCTGCCGGGCGGCCGCCCCGCCGAGGGTGGACTGGGTGAAGAGCACCGTGCAGACCATCGCGGTCAGCAGGGCCAGCGGCGCGGCGGCGGCGCCGAGCCGGCGGGACTCGGCCCGCAGGTTGGCGGCGGCCAGGTGGCCGCTGACCGGGAAGACCCGCAGCAGCCCGCCGAAGGCGGCGGAGGACACCCGGGCCAGCACCGGGCCGAGCAGCGAGACCGCGATCGCCAGCACCACCACGGCGGCGAAGGTGACCGGGGTGGCGGCCTTCTCGGTGTCCAGGGCGGCGAGGACGGCGACCAGCACGATGCCGCCGGCCAGGGTCAGGCCACCGGCCAGGGTCCGCACCCAGCCGGCCCCCGGGATCTCCACGGCGGCCTCGGACAGGGCCTGGCCCGGGCGGATCCGGGAGGCGCGGCGGGCCGAGATCCGGGCCGCGGCCCAGCCGGCCAGCAGGGTGGCGAGCACCGCGGCGAACACCGGGAAGACGCTCAGCGTGTGGTGCAGGGTGTCCGGCACGGCACCGAGGTCGACGAAGCCCTCGTACAGCCATCCGCCGGCCGGCAGCCCGGCGAGCGAACCCAGCGCTCCGGCCACCAGGCCCAGCAGCAGCGCCTCACCGCCGATCATCTTCCGCACCTGCTTGGGCGACGCCGCCACCGCACGCAGCAGGGCGATCTCCCGGGCCCGCTGCTGGATCATCAGGGCGAAGGTCCCGCTGACCACCAGGACGGCCACCAGCAGCGCGGTGCCGCCGATCGCGGCGCCCATGCTGACCAGCTTCACCCGGGCGCCGGCGGCCTCCGGGAACTCCGCCTGTCCGCGGTCGGCGCCCCGGTGGACGACCGCACCGGCGCCGGCCAGCACCGGGGCGAGGTCCCGGGCGAGCTTCGCCTGGTCGGTGCCGGGCGCCGGAAGGACGGCGATCGCGGTGACCTGTCCGGGCCGGCCGGCCAGCCGCTCGGCCTCGGCCTGCTGGAAGAACAGTGCGCTCTGCTCGGTGAGTTCGACGCCCCGGGCGGCGGCGATGCCGGAGATCCGGTAGGCGACGGGCGTCTGAGTGGAGCGGACGGTCAGGCGGTCGCCGACGCGCAGCCGGGCCCGGGCGGCCAGGCCCGCGTCGACCACCAACTCGTCGGCGGCGCCCGGCTCCCGGCCCTCGGCCAGGGCGAACGGGGTCAGCCCGGCGGAGGCCCAGGCGTGCCCGTACCCGGGGAGCCGGTCGGCGGTCACCGGCTGGGCGGGGAAGGTGAGTTCGGGGACGGCGGCGCGCACACCCGGTACCGCCGCGATCCGGTCGGCCAGTGCGGCGGGCAGCCAGGCCCGCTCGGCGAGCGGCTTGGCCTTCTCCTTGGTCTTGGTCTTCCCGTTGCCCTTGTTCTTGACGGTCGTCTGGTGCACCTGCTGGTCGGCGGCCACCACGAACGGGGCTCCGGTGTACCGCTCGGTGCGGATCTCGCCGCGCAGGCCGGTCTCCAGCAAGGTCCCGCAGGCGGTGACGGTCAGGGCGGCGAAGAACAGTGCGCAGAACGCCCCCGCGAAGCTCGACCGGCGGGCACGCAGGCTCTGGAGTGCGTAGGAGAGCAGCATCAGGCCCACCCTCCCGGGCGGCTCGGGCGGACGATCGCGCGGCGGCAACTGCGCTGTGGGCTGGGGTGGCTGGGCGGCTTCGGCATGTCCCCACCCTCCCGCGAGGGAGGGTGCGGACACAGTGCGGCGGCCCGGTCGACCCCGGCGGGGGTTAGCCCCCCGTAGGCCGGGGACCTGGCACCAGGGCCCGCTCCAGCAGGGCGGCCCCGGCCAGCAGCCGTTCGTCTCCGCCGGCCGCGCCGACCACCTGGAGGCCCAGCGGCAGACCGTCGCCCGCCAGGCCGGCGGGCAGGCTGAGCGCGGGCAGTCCGGCGTAGCTCCAGGGCAGGCACATCATGCCGTCGCCGGTGCCGTCCAGGCCCAGCGGGGCCGGGCCGGTCGCGGCGGGCGCCAGCCAGAGGTCCACCCCGGCCCGCCCGGTCTCCTCGGCGAGCCGCTCGCCGAAGTGCGCGCGGGCGCGCAGCGCGGCCTCCCGGTCCTCCGCGTCGACGCCCTGGCCGTGCCGGATGGCGGCCGCCGTCTCGGGCCGGTACAGGGCGCCGAAGCGGGTGAACCAGTCGGCGTGGGTGCGGGCCAGCTCGAAGCGGCCGATGGTCCGCAGATGCCGGGCGAGCTGCTCGAAGTCCGGCAGTAGATCGATCTGACGAACCGTCAATCCTGCTGCGGTGAGCCGGTCCAGCTGTTCCCGGAACGCCTTCAGCGCGGCCGGCTCGGCCCGTTCCAGGTACGGCCCGACGGGCACCCCGAGGACGGGCGGCGGGCCGCCCCCGGGCTCCTGCCAGCCGTCGCAGAGCAGGGCCGCGGCCAGTGCGGCACCGGCCAGGTCGGCGGTGAACACGCCGAGGGTGTCGAAGCTGGGCGCGTTCGGGATCACCCCGTCGATCGGGATCCGCCCGTAGGTGGACCGGAAGCCCACCACCCCGCAGTAGGCGGCGGGGCGGACCACCGAGGCGACGGTCTGGGTGCCGATGGCCAGCGGTACCAGCCCGGCCGCGACGGCCGCCGCCGAACCGCTGCTGGAGCCGCCCGGGGTGTGCGCGGGGTTGTGCGGGTTGCGGGTCGGACCGGGGGCGCTGGACGCGAACTCGGCGGTCACCGTCTTGCCCGCGACCAGGGCCCCGGCGGCGCGCAGCCGGTCCACCACGGTGGCCTGCGGCCCGGCCAGGACGCCGGGCGGCAGCGCGGAGCCGGCGCGGGTGGGCAGCCCGTCGACGTGGACGACGTCCTTGACCCCGACCGGCACCCCGTAGAGCGGGGGCGCGGCGGCGGGGTCGGGGTACCGGTGGGCCAGCGCGCGGGCCTCGGCGCGCAGCCGGGCGTGCCGTCCGGGCTCGGACACGAAGGCGCGGATCAGCGGGTCGACGTGCTCGATCCGGTCGCAGAGCCGGTCGACGTGGGCGGGCAGGCCGGGCTCGCCGGTCCGCAGCCCGGCGGCCTCGCGGACCAGCGACCGGGGCCGGACCAGCGGGTCCTCCATCCCGACCACGGTGGCGTGCCTACGGATGTTCGGTGGCCAGGTACGGCGTCTCGCGCAGGTAGTACGCCCCGCAGGTGTGGCAGCAGAGTTCGGGCGTCTTGCCCCAGTCCGACGGCTCCCGCAGGGCCGCATCCGCGTCCAGCTCCCTGCCGCACATCGCCACGGCCTCCGAACCGCGGACCATGTGCCAGAGCCTCACCCCGGCGGCCGCGCCGCCATCGCCGTACTCGGCGCGCATCTGGTGCATCATTCCCCCATCCTCCGGCGGCCGCGCGGCACCGGCAACCGGGGCCCCGGCCGTCAGACCAGGCCGCCGTGCAGCCGCAGCCGGGCGATGCCGCCATCGGGGAAGACGTCCAGCCGGACGTGGGTGGCCGGGCGGGGGGCGTCGAGCACCAGGCGGTGGACGGCGTCCGGCTGCAGCCGGGTGCGGGGCACCAGTTCGAACCACTCCTGCGGGTCGGCGGCCTGCTCGTCGCGCCCGTACAGCGCCGCCCAGCCGGCCGCGTTGCCGACGTAGCAGCCGGTGTCGATCTCGACCGCGCGGATCGCGCCGCGTCCGGCCAACCGCAGGCGGACCCAGTCGTGGCCGTCGTCGCGGCGCCGCCGGTTCTCCCAGCCGTCGCCCATCGCCCCGGACCGGCCGGGCAGGGCGAGGTTGGCCGGGGACGAGAAGAAGCGGTCCGAGGCGTCCTCGACCGCGCCGCCGTGCTCGATGGCGGCCAGGTCGAAGGTGCCGAGCGCGGCCAGCCAGGCCGGGTCGGGGCGGGCCTCGCCGTGCACCCGCAGCCGGGCGATGCCGCCGTCGGGGTACTGGCTCAGCCGCAGGTGGGTGACCCGGCGGCGGTCCGTGACGGCGAAGCCGTTGGCGGCGTGGCCGCGCACCGGCGAGCGGGGCACCAGCGGGTGCCAGACGGTGGAGTCGGCGAGCAGCTCCTCGGGGCCCGGGGTGCCGGGGAGTTCGGCGCCCTCGACGGCGATCTGCTGCGGGTTGTTGCCGCGGAAGTGCGCGGTGTCGACGATCACGCCGTGCACGGCTCCGGGCGCGCCCAGGCGGATCAGCGCCCAGTCGTGGTCGTCAGCGGTCGGGTGCGGGCGGTCGGGGCCGGCGCCGCGGCGCCGCCGGGTCTCCCAACCGTCCATGATCTGGCCCTTGTTGCCGAAGACGTGCGGGCGGAACTCGGCGGGCTGGGGCAGCAGCAGGTTCTCCCGCTCGGCGAACAGCTCGTCGTTGGCGGCGATCACCGCGCCGCCGAGCCGGCGGTCCGCCAGGTCGGTCAGCACGGTGAAGTCGAACGTGCCGTCGCGGTAGTCGGCGTACGGGTTGCCGCCCGCGTAGGGCAGGGCGCCGGCGGTGTCGGTCGGGTGGGTGGGTTCGGGGGTTCGGACGGGTTCGGGGGTGCCGGTGGCTTCGGAGGTCATGCCTCCACCCTCGCCCCGGGCAACCCGTCAGGTCCATCACAGAGATCTGACCGGAACGTTCAGTCGCACTGAACGTTCCGGGCAGCCTCGGCCAGCGCCTCCAGGACCCGGCGCAGCGGCGGTGCGCCCTCCGTCCCCGCCCGGACGGCGGCGACCACCCGGCGGGTCGGCAGGTCGGAGGGCAGCGACCGGACCACCGCGCCTCCCCCGCGGCCCGCCGAGGCCAGCCGGGGCACCAGCGCCACTCCCAGCCCGGCGGCGACCATCGCCAGGATCGCCGGCCAGTCCGCCGCGGTGTGCGCCCGCTCGGGGACGAAGCCGGCGTCCGCGCAGACCGCCAGGGTGATCTCCCGCCAGGGCCCGGCGGCGCCGTAGATCCACGGCTCGTCGGCGAGGTCCGCCAGCCGCAGACCCGGCACGGCGGCCAGCGGATGGCCGGGCGGCAGCGCCACGTCCAACGGGTCGCTGAGCAGCACCGACTGGACGAACCGGGGATCGCCGCCGGCCGGCTGCACGGCGAGCGACAGCGCCAGGTCCACCTCCCCCGCCGCCAGCAGCCGGTACGCCGCGGCCGCCTCCGCCTCCACCACCCGGACCGCCAACCGCGGTGCGTTGCCGCGGAGTCGGACGAGCGCCGGGACGACGAGCCCGCTGATCGCGGTGGCGAACGCGCCCACCCGCACCTCGCCCGCCTCGCCGTGCAGGTACCCCGCCAGCTCCGCCTCGGCCCGCTCCAGCTGTCCGAACACCAGCTCCGCATGGCGCAGCACCAGCCGCGCCGCGCTCGTCAGCCGCACCCGCCGCCCGTACGGCTCCAGCATCGGCGCCCCCACCTGCCGGGCCAGCGCCGACAGTTGCTGCGACACCGCCGACGGCGACAGGCAGAGCCGCCCGGCCGCCGCCGTCACCGTCCCGCACTCGTCCAGTGCCTGCAGCACCCGCAACCGCCGCAGGTCCCACTCACCCGTCGCACCCATCGCGCCAGCGTAGATCCCCCTCCGGCCACCCCGACCGGCTCCGGGCCCGCCCGGCCTACGAGGCCTGGAGCAGTGCGCCGTCCTGCCACTTGAGGATCTTGTCGAAGCTGACGATCGCGCCGCCCAGGGGGTGGTTGCGGAGCTGGACGTGGTCGGTCAGGGCGTGGATCAGGAAGAGCCCGCGGCCGCTCTCCGCGGTGAGGTCGGGGAGGGTGTCGAGGTCGACCGGGCGCAGGGTGGGGGCCGGGGCGGGCGGGAGGCAGGGCGGCAGCACGTGGGTGTCGTAGGGGCGGCCGTCGCGGCGGGGGCGGTGCGTGGTGAGCAGCGCCCCGGGCAGGGTCGCGCGGCCGCGGCGGGTGCGGCGGCGCGGGGCCGGGCGGGCCGGCGGGGCGGTCGGGCGGCGCAGCGGCGGCGGCGGGAAGGCCGCGGCGGCGGGGGCGGCGACGCCTGGCCCGGAGTCGGTGACCTCGATCCGCAGGCGGTCGCCGCTGATCGAGGCGGTGACCTGGAAGCCCTCGTCCGGGCGGCCGCCAGCGCCGTGTTCGACGGCGTTGGCGCACGCCTCGCTGAGGGCGACGCCCAGGTCCTGGGCGACCTGCGGGTCGACGCCCGCCGTCGCCATGGCACCCAGCAGTATGCGCCGGGCCAGCGGCACGCTGGCCGGGTCGCGCTTGAGGTGCAGAGTCCACCAGATGTCCACGGGAGGTCCCTCCTGGCTGCGGCTCCACATACAACTAGGTATCTCCGGGGGATCCGGCGGCGAACCGTGTCGAAGGTCCGGTACCGCCCGTTCGGCGGATGGACTGACGCCGTGCTCTGTGCCGAGCGGCGCATTCGGGGGCGCGCGCGCCGCGGCCGAACGGGGCATTCGTAGGGATTTCCCCCCCTGCCCGCGTCGGCGGGGTACGCGATGAGATGATGGCCCGGCCATGACTGCCCCCGCCGCCGCCCCGCACCCGGGCGCCCTCGCACCGGACGCGCCGGTCGGGGCCGCCGCCTGGGATCTGCGGCTTGCGCGGGCGGTGCCGTTCGCCATGGTCTGCACGCTGATCGCGGCCGCCGGGCACGCCCTGGCCGGCGGCGGGAACGCGGCCCTGCCCGCACTCGCGACCGGTTTCGCGGCCGTCCTGGTGCTCGCCGCGGCCTTCGGCGGGCGGGAGCGTTCGCTCGCCGCCATCGCCGGTGCGCTCGGCGCGGGCCAGCTCGGCCTGCACTGCCTCTTCCACGGCTTCGGCGGCCACGCAACCGCGATGGCCGGCCTGTCGGGGATGCACCACGGCTCCGCCTCCGGTCCGCTCTCGCTGCCGCAGGTGGCGGGTCGGCTGATCTGCAACGAGGCCCGGCCCGGAACGCTGATCGGGCTGCCCGGCAGCCCGTCCGCCGAGCAGCTCGTCTCCAGCGCCGGCCTGGACCCGCAGACGTACGCCGTCGCGCCCTGGTGGCAGGGCGGCGTGCTCGGCATGACGCCGTCGATGCTCGCGGGCCACCTGGCCGCGGCCCTGGTGGCCGGCTGGTGGCTGCGGCGCGGCGAGGCGGCGCTCTGGCGGCTGGTCCGGATCACCGCCGCGGCCGCCCGGGAGCACTGGGCCGCACCGCTGCGGACGGCGTTCGCGCTGGCCGCCGCACTGCTGCGCGGTCTGCTCGGCACCGGGGGCGGCCCCGTCCGCCGCCCCGGCACCCGCAGCGGGGGCGACCCGCTGCCGACCGGTGCCGCGCTGCGGCACAGCGTGGTGCGGCGCGGCCCTCCGTTCGGCGCCCTCGCGTACTGACCCGCCTGCGGTACCCCTGCCGTACCGGGCTCCGGGTGTGCGCAGCAGCCAGCCGTACCCGCACTTCCGCGCGGTCCTGCGGCCCCACAGACGTCCCCCCACGCCGCGCGGCGCCCGCCGGAGCACGGACCCCCGTGCCCGGGAGCCGGCCTGCCGCCGAGCCTCCGAACGGAGACCACCCATCATGCGTTCCCTGGCCACCCGCCGTATCGCCGCCGTCGCCCTCGCCGCCGCCACCTCCGTCGTGGTGCTGGCCGGCCCGGCCTCCGCACACGTGACCGTCAACCCGGGCAGCGCCCCGCAGGGCGGCTACACCGCCGTCGACTTCCGGGTCCCGAACGAGAGCGACTCCGCCTCCACCGTGAAGCTGGAGGTCAACCTCCCGCTCGACCACCCGCTGGCCTCCGTGCGGACGCTGCCCCTGCCGGGCTGGACCGCCACCATCGAGAAGGCCAAGCTCGACAAGCCGATCAAGGTGCACGGCAACGACGTCAACGAGGCCGTCTCCAAGATCACCTGGACCGCCGATGCGGGCATCAAGATCGCCCCCGGCCAGTTCCAGGAGTTCCGCGTCTCGCTCGGCCCGCTGCCGACCGACACCGACAAGCTCACCTTCAAGGCGCTGCAGAGCTACGACAACGGCGACGTCGTCCGCTGGATCGACGAGGCCAAGGACGGCCAGCCCGAGCCGGCCAAGCCCGCCCCCGTCCTGACCCTCTCCAAGGCCTCCTCGGGCGACGCCCACGGCGTCACCGCCTCCCCGGCCGCCACCTCCGCCGACAGCCACGGCCACGGCGACGCCAAGGCGCAGGCCGCCGGCGACGGCGACGCGAAGAGCAGCGACTCCACCGCCCGCGTCCTCGGCGTGGTCGGCATCGTCGTCGGTGTGATCGGTGCCGCCTTCGGCGTCCTCGGCCTGCGCCGCAAGAACGGCAGCGCCGCCTCCTGACCCTCGCACCGGCGGGGGCCGGACCCGACCCGAACGGGTCCGGCCCCCGCCGGTGACCACCGCGCACCCGATCGGAACACCGCCATGCCCCGCACCCCCCGCACCGCCCGCCTCGCCGGTGCCGCCGCCGTCGCCCTCGCCGCCGCGCTCACCCTGACCGCCTGCGGCTCGGACGGCGGCACCAGCCCCGCCAAGGTCACCCGGCAGAAGGCCGACTCGCCGTACCAGGGCACCGTGCTCAGCAAGAACTTCGAGAAGCCCGACCTGCAGCTGACCGACACCTCCGGCAAGCCCTACGACCTGCGCCAGCAGACCGCGGGCAAGGCCACCCTGCTGTTCTTCGGCTACACCAGCTGCCCGGACGTCTGCCCCACCACCATGGGCGACGTGGGCGTGGCGATGAAGAAGCTCTCCGCCGAGGAGCGGCAGAAGGTCAACGTCGTCTTCGTCTCCACCGACCCGCAGCGCGACACCCCGCAGGTGCTGCGCACCTGGCTGGACTCGATGGGCAGCGACTTCATAGGCCTCACCGGGGACCTGGCCAAGGTGAAGACCGCCGCCAAGTCGCTCGGCATCCTGATCGAGGACCCGGTGACCAACGCGGACGGCACCGTCACCTCCACCCACGGCGCGCAGGTGCTGGCCTTCCTCCCCTCGGACGACAAGGCGCACGTCCTCTACCTGAGCGGCACCGAGGAGCAGGTCTACGAGCACGACCTCCCGCTGCTCGCCAAGGGGGTCGCCGCATGAAGGCATTCGGTGGCCCCCTCGGCTTCCGACGCACGGCACTCGCGGGCGCGGCGCTGGCGACGGCACTGGGCGGCGGCGCCCTGCTGGTCGCCTGCGGGTCGGGCGGCGGGAACGGCGCCGGCGACGGGACGGCCCGGCTGAGCGTGGCCGACTCCTACATCCCGCTGCCCCCGGCGGGCGGGATGGCGGCCGGGTACCTGACCGTGCGCAACGACGGCGGCGAGGACCAGCTGCTCAAGGTCTCCAGCCCGGGTGCCGAGTCGGTCACCATGCACCGCTCGACCGCCTCCACCATGGAGCAGGTCGAGCGCCTGGACGTCCCCGCGCACGGCGCGCTGAAGCTCGCCAGGGGCGGCACGCACCTCATGATCATGGGGTGGCAGAAGGCCCCCGTCCTCGGTGACGAGTTGGAGCTCGACCTGACCTTCGCCAGGACCGGCACCATCTCGGTCAAGGTGCCGGTCAAGGAGCTCACCTACCGTCCGGGCCAGTCCGGCGCGTCCGGCGCGTCCGGTCAGCACGGTCAGTCCGCCCGGCCCGACCAGCCCGGCCAGCCCGGCCAGCAGTAAGGGACCCGCCAGATGCCGAAGGCCAGCCACCGCCGGATCGCCGCACTGCTCGGAATGCTCGGCGCGGTGCTCGCGCTGCTGCTCGCGGGCGCCGGCCCAGCCGCCGCACACGCCGCGCTGCAGTCCACCGACCCGACGCAGAACTCGGTCGTGCCCACCGCCCCGCAGTCCGTCACGCTGACCTTCAGCGAGGCCGTCTCGCTGTCCGGCGACTCGGTCCGGGTCCTCGACCCGGCCGGCAAGGCCGTCGACACCGGAGGGCCGGTGCACGCGGACGGCCGGGACAACACCGCCCGGGTCGGGCTGAACAGCGGCCTGGCCAACGGCACCTACACCGTCGCCTGGCGGGCCGTCTCGGAGGACTCGCACCCGATCGGCGGCGCGTTCACCTTCTCCATCGGCGCGCCCTCGGACACCTCCGTCTCCGCCACCGCGCTGAACACCGCCGAGGCGGACCCGGTGGTCGCCGCCCTCTACGGGACCGGGCGGACCGTCGCCTACCTGGCCTTCGCCCTGCTCGCCGGCGCCGCCGCGTTCGTCCTGGTCTGCTGGCCGGCCGGGGCCGTGCTGCGCCAGGTGCAGCGGCTGCTGATGACCGGCTGGGTGTCCCTGCTGGTCTCCACCGTCGCGGTGCTGATGCTGCGCGGCCCGTACGAGCGCGGCTCGGGGGTCGGGCAGGCCCTCGACCTGTCGCTGGTGCGCGCCACCCTGGACGAGCGGATCGGCACGGCGCTGGCCGCCCGGCTGCTGCTGCTCGCGGCGAGCGGGGTGTTCCTGTCGCTGCTGGTCGGCCAGCTCGGCCAGCCGCCCCGCCCGGCCGCGGAGGCACCGCCGGCCGCGGAGGCGGACGCCCCCCGCACTGACGCCCTGAAGCCGGCCGACGCCGAGGAGGCCGAGCTGCGGGAGCTGGAGCAGCGCGCCGCCGAGCGCCCGCAGCGCGAGGCCCGGCTGGGCCTCGGGGTGGCCGGGCTGGTGCTGGCGGTGGCGCTCTCCGCGACCTGGGTCGGGGCCGACCACGCCGCGGTGGGCATCCAGGTCTGGCTGGCCCTGCCGCTCGGCATGCTGCACCTGATCGCGATGGCCTTCTGGCTGGGCGGCCTCGCCACGATGCTGGTCGGGCTGCGGCACGGCCTCGGCTCCGGCGCCGTCGACCGCTTCTCCAAGGTCGCCTTCGGCTCGGTGGCGGTGCTCACCGCCACCGGCGTCTACCAGTCCTGGCGCGGCCTCGGCAGCTGGGGCGCGCTGACCGGGACGGAGTACGGGCGACTGCTGCTGGTGAAGACCGGCTGCGTGGTCGCGATGCTCGGCGTCGCCTGGGTCTCCCGCTCGTGGGCGGCCCGGCTGCGCTCCGCCCCGGTCGAGGCGGAGCCGGTCGGCGCCGTCGAGGCCCGTGAGCCGGTCGCCGTCGCGGCGCTCTCCGCGGACCCCGTCCGGCAGGCCCAGCTGGACCGTCAGCAGGCCGCCCGGGAGAGCGCCGGGCGCGACCGCGCGCTCACCCCGACCAGGGCCGGACTGCGCCGCTCGGTGCTGGTCGAGTCGCTGGTCGCGGTGGCCGTGCTGGTGGTCACCACGATGCTCACCAACTCGCCGCCCGGCCGGGTGGCCCAGGAGGTCTCGGCGGGGTCCGCCCCGGCCGGCGCCACCGCCCCCGCGCCCGGCGCACCGGCTCCGCAGACCGTGCCGGGCCAGACCCTGGAGCTCAAGCTCCCGTACGACACCAAAGGCCGCACCCCGAACGCCAAGGGCACCGCGACCGTCACCCTCAATCCGGTCCGGACCGGGCCCAACGAGGTGCACCTCGCGCTGGACGGCGCGGACGGCCAGCCGGTCGAGGTCCCCGAGGTGGAGCTCGCCTTCACCCTGCCGGACCGCGACCTCGGCCCGCTGCCGGTGGCACTGACCGCCGACGGCACCGGGCGCTGGAGCGGCACCGCGCAGCTGCCGCTGGCCGGGAACTGGGTGGTGTCGGTGCAGGTCCGTTCCTCGGAGATCGACCAGACCACCGAGATCAAGCAGCTGAAGATCGGGTGAGCGCGTTGCAGGACACCACCACCGACGGCGGCGCGGCTCCGGGCGGTAAGGCCGACGGGCCCGGACGCACCGGCTTCACCCGGCGGGCCCTGCTCGGCACCGCCGGGGCCGGGCTGGTGGTCGGGGCGGGCGCCGGCGCGGCCGGGGCCGTCGCCCTGGACCGTGCCCCCGCCGGCGGCGCCGGAGCGCCCGGCGCCGCGCCGGGCGGCCGGCTCGGCGCCGCCCGGCTGGCGTTCCACGGGGAACATCAAGCCGGCATCGTCGAGCCGCAGCAGGCCCGGGTCCAGCTGGCCGCCTTCGACCTGGCCGACGGCGTCGGCCCGGACGGGTTGCGGGAGCTGATGCGGCGCTGGTCGCAGAGCGCCGCGCGGCTGGCCGCCGGCGAGCCGGCCACCGAGTACGAGAACCAGATCGCCCTGGACGCCGGACCGTGCTCGCTCACCGTCACCTTCGGCTTCGGCGCGGCCCTGTTCGACAAGACCGGGCTGACCGCACACCGGCCGGCGGCGCTCGAACCGCTGCCCGCCTTCCCCGGCGACGCCCTCGACCCGGCCCGCGGCGACGGCGACCTCCTCGTCCAGATCGGCGCCGACGACGCGCTGGTCGCGGTGCACGCGCTGCGCGTGCTCCAGCGCCAGGCGGCCGGCACGGCGGCGCTGCGCTGGCAGATGTCCGGCTTCGCCCGGACCCCGGGCGCCACCGCGCAGCCGATGACCGGCCGCAACCTGATGGGTCAGATCGACGGCACCAACAACCCCAAGCCCGGCCAGGACGGCTTCGCCGCCAAGGTGTTCTGCACGCCGGGGGAGGACCGGCCGGCCTGGCTGGCCGGCGGCTCGTACCTGGTGTTCCGGCGGATCCGGATGCTGCTGGACAACTGGGAGGCCCTGCCGGTCGACCGCCAGGAGCGGGTGATCGGGCGGCGCAAGGCGGACGGCGCCCCGCTCTCCGCCCCCGCCTCCGGCGGCGAGAACACCCCGGTGGACCTCGCCGCGCAGGGCCCGGACGGCGCGCTGGCCATCCCCTCCGACGCCCACGTCCGGGTCGCCGCCCCGACCGCCAACGGCGGCGCGGCGATGCTGCGGCGCGGCTTCTCGTACCACGACGGCCTGCTGGCCGACGGCTCCCCGGACGCCGGACTGCTCTTCCTGGCCTTCCAGTCCGACCCGCGCCAGGGCTTCACCCCGGTGCAGCGCAAGCTGGCCCGCGGCGACGGCCTCTCCCGCTTCCTGCGGCACGAGGCCAGCGGGCTGTACGCCGTCCCGCCGGGCGCCCCGGAGGGCGGCTACGTGGGCCAGTCGCTGTTGGAACGGGCCCGGTGACCACGGACCGGAATCCGGACGTGACCGATCGGCGAAGTGGCTAAGGTGGCTGATCTGACCACCCATTCGCTCGGAGGCGGCATGTCGGCGACCCGGTACACCTACCTCGGCCCGGCGGGCACCTTCACCGAGGCGGCGCTGCGCACCCTGCCCGAGGCGGCGACCCGGGAGCTGGTCCCGCTGGCCTCGGTGCCGCTGGTGCTGGACGCGGTGCGCGGCGGCGAGGCCTCCGGGGCGTTCGTGCCGATCGAGAACTCGGTCGAGGGCGCCGTCACCGCCACCAACGACGAGCTGGCCTCCGGCACCCCGCTGATGATCTACCGCGAGGTGCTGCTGCCGATCTCCTTCGCGCTGCTGGTGCGGCCGGGCACCGAGCTGGCCGACATCAAGACCGTCACCAGCCACCCGGTGGCCCAGCCGCAGGTGCGCCGCTGGCTGGCCGCCAACCTGCCGGACGCCCGCTGGGAGTCCTCCGCCTCCAACGCGGACGGCGCCCGGCTGGTCGCCGAGGAGCGGTTCGACGGCGCCTTCGCGGGCGAGTTCGCGGCCCCGATCTACGGGCTGGACCCGCTGGTCAAGGACATCGCCGACGCGCAGAACGCGACCACCCGGTTCATCCTGGTCGGCCGGCCCGGGCGGGTCTCCTCGCCGACCGGCGCGGACAAGACCTCGATGGTGTTCTGGCTGCCGGACGACCACCCGGGCGCGCTGCTGGAGCTGCTCCAGGAGTTCGCGGTGCGCGGGGTCAACCTGATGCGGATCGAGTCCCGGCCGACCGGCGAGGGGCTCGGCAGCTACTGCTTCCTGATCGACTGCGAGGGCCACCTCACCGACCGCCGGGTGAGCGAGGCGCTGATGGGCCTCAAGCGGATCTGCCCGCAGGTGCGCTTCCTCGGCTCCTATCCGCGCGCCGACCAGCAGGTCTCCCAGCACCAGCGGCCGGGCACCTCGGACACCGATTTCACCGAGGCCGCGGACTGGCTCTCCCGCTGCCTCGACGGCCGCGGCGACATCTGACCGTCGGCTTTCGTTTTCCCACCCTTTTTTGACTGTTTTCGACTGCGCCCGGATGGCGGGGCGGGTCACCGCACCCGTCGTCCACAGGCCCCGCACCGGCGGAACCGGCTGTCCACAGGGCCCCGGGCTGTCCACAGCCGAAAGTTATCCACAGGCCTGGGGACGAGTCGACAAACCGGTATAGCCACTGCCGGTATCGGTCGGATCATTGGTAAGCGGCGCAGAGATGACTAATCGGACCAGAGTCACCCGTGTGCCAGCAAATCACCCGTGCGAGTGCTTCAATTCCCTCACTCGGGAAGGTCAAATGAGGTTTGAAACCTCAATTCCCTGGTTGCGCACACGGCCCGCCCAGCGGGCCCCATCATCCACAGCCCATCGGTTCCGCCTGTGGATAACCTTTCGCCGCGCGATTGCCCACAAGGGTTATCCACAGGTAGGGGCGAGTTATCCCCAGCCGGAAATCCGTACCGGTGGAAGGGCACCCGCCCGGTAGGCTTGGGCCCGTGATTGACCTTCGCCTGCTTCGTGAGGACCCTGACCGAGTACGCGCCTCGCAGCGCGTCCGTGGCGAGGACGTCGACCTGGTCGACGCCCTCCTCTCCGCCGATGAGCGCCGCCGGTCCTCGGGCAGTCGCTTCGACGAACTGCGCAACGAGCAGAAGACGCTCGGCAAGCAGGTCGCCAAGGCCCAGGGCGAGGAGAAGACCGCCCTGCTGCAGCGCACCAAGGCGCTCGCCGAGGAGGTGAAGGCCGCCGACGCCGAGCAGGGTGCGGCCAAGGAGGAGGCCGAGCGCCTGCTCCGCTCGCTGGCGAACCTCATCGACCCGGCCGCCCCGGTCGGCGGCGAGGAGGACTTCGTCACCCTGGAGGAGGTCGGCACCCCGCGCGACTTCGCCGCCGAGGGCTTCGAGCCCCGCGACCACGTCGAGCTGGGGCAGATCCTCGGCGCGATCGACACCGAGCGCGGCGCCAAGGTCGCCGGCGCACGGTCCTACTACCTGACCGGTGTCGGCGCGCTGCTGGAGCTCGCCCTGGTCAACATGGCGATCACCCAGGCCACCGCGGCCGGCTTCACCCCGATGATCACCCCGGCCCTGGTCCGCCCGGCCGCCATGGACGGCACCGGCTTCCTCGGCCAGGCCGCCGAGAACGTCTACTTCCTCGAAGAGGAGGAGCGCTACCTCGTCGGCACCAGCGAGGTCCCGCTCGCGGCGTACCACATGGACGAGATCATCGACGCGGACAAGCTGCCGCTGCGCTACGCCGGCTACTCGTCCTGCTTCCGCCGCGAGGCGGGCACCTACGGCAAGGACACCCGCGGCATCATCCGCGTCCACCAGTTCGAGAAGGTGGAGATGTTCGTCTTCACCTCCCCGGAGGACGCCGAGGCCGAGCACCGCCGCCTGCTGCAGTGGGAGAAGGACTTCCTCAACGCCCTGGAGCTGCCGTACCGGGTGATCGACGTCGCCTCCGGCGACCTCGGCTCCTCGGCCGCGCGCAAGTTCGACATCGAGGCGTGGATCCCGACCCAGGGCAAGTACCGCGAGGTCACCTCGACCTCCAACACCACCGAGTACCAGTCCCGCCGGCTCGCCATCCGGATGCGCGAGGAGGGCAAGGTCCGCCCGCTGGCCACGCTGAACGGCACCCTGGTCGCCGTCCCGCGCACCATCGTGGCGATCCTGGAGAACCACCAGCAGGCCGACGGCTCGGTCGTCGTCCCGGAGGCGCTGCGGCCCTTCCTGGGCGGGCGCGAGGTCCTCCCCCCGGTCAAGAAGTAACGCGTTCCGCACCACCGCCCGACAGCAACTCCCGGGAGACGTACGGCCCATGAGCAACCCCAGCCCCAGCCCCGTCTCCCCCGGTGGCGACCTGCCCTTCCGGCTGGTCGCCACCGACCTCGACGGCACCCTGCTGAACAGCGGGGAGACCGTCTCCGAGCGCACCCGTGCCGCGCTGGCCACCGCCACCGCCGCCGGGGCGCTGCACATCATCGTCACCGGCCGCTCGGCCGCCTGGGCCCGGCCGGTCTTCGACGAGATCGGCTACACCGGCATAGCGGTGTGCGGCCAGGGCGCGCAGGTCTACGACGCGGGCGCGCACAAGCTGCTCACCTCGCTCACCCTGGACCGCCGGCAGGCCGCACTGGCCGTCGCCAAGATCGAGGCGGAGATCGGCCCGCTGGCCGTCGCCGCCAACCAGGACGGCCTCGACGGCCAGGTGCTGGCCGGTCCGGGGTACGAGCTGCTGATCGGCTCCGACCTCCCGGTGGTCCGGGCGGACAAGGACGAGCTCTTCACCGCCCCGCTCAGCAAGCTCTACATCCAGCACCGCGGCCTGACCGACGACGGCCTCGCCGGGGTCGCCCGCCAGGTCGCGGGGGATCTGGTCGGCGTCGTGATGGCGGGCCCCGGCATCGTCGAGCTGCTGCCGCTCGGCCTCTCCAAGGCCACCGGGCTGGCCGTCGCGGCCCGTCGGCTGGGCGTGCGCGCCGCCGACACCATCGCCTTCGGCGACATGCCCAACGACATCCCGATGTTCGGCTGGGCCGCGCACGGCGTCGCGATGGCGAACGCCCACGAGGAGCTGCTCGCGGTCGCCGACGAGGTCACCGTCGGCAATGACGAGGACGGCGTCGCCGTCGTGCTGGAGCGGCTCTACCCGGTCCGCTGAACGGCCGGACGGACACCCGGAGTCGCATCGGCGGCACCCGGATGCTGACCGTCTCAGGAAGAGTTTGTATGCTCCGCTGAAGCTCCGCGTCTCCCGGTGCGGTGCTCCTGTGCGGTGCGACCAGCCGGCCCGGGCGTTGCCCGCCGGACGCGCACAGGATTGCCGCTTCGCCGCTGAGAGGTACGCGCATGTCAGGCCAGTGGGACGAGACACCGTCGGGAGCGGACGGACGGCGGCGCGCCAGCGGCGGCGGCCCTCGCAGCGGCGGTTCGCACGGAGGGTCACCGGGCACCGGCGGCTCGCGCGGCGGGGTGCGGACCGAGCCCGCGGCCGACGGCGCCGACGGCCGCGTCCCCGCGCCCCGGCCGGGCGGCCGGGCCGAGGCCCGGCGGGCGGCCCAGGGCAAGGGCGCCGCGGCCAAGGGCTCGACCGCGGGCCGGGGTGCGGCCGGCAAGGAGGGCGCGACGGCGACGGGCGGCCGCGCGGCCGCGCGCAACAGCCGCAAGCCCAAACGGAACGTCAAGAAGATCGCGGCCTGGTCGGTGGCCGGCGTCCTGGTGGTGCTGGCGGGCACCGGCGGCGCGATCTACTACAAGCTGAACGGCAACATCAAGTCCTTCGACGCGGACGCGATCGCCACCGACCGGCCGCCGGAGGCGGTCGCCGACGCCAACGGCAACAAGCCGGTCAACGTCCTGCTGATCGGCTCCGACTCGCGGGCCGGCAACAACAGCGACCTCGGCGGCGGCAACGAGGGCGGGGCCCGCTCCGACACCACGATCCTGTTGCACGTCTACGCGGACCACAAGCACGCCGTGGGCATCTCGATCCCCCGCGACGCGCTGGTGACCATCCCCGCGTGCAAGCTGCCGAACGGGAAGTGGACCAAGGAGTCCCCCGGGCAGATGTTCAACTCGGCGTTCTCGGTGGGCAACACCGAGACCGGCAACCCGGCCTGCACGCAGAACACGGTGGAGAAGCTCACCGGCATCCGGGTCGACCACACCATAGAAGTGAACTTCGAGGGGTTCGCGGCGATGACGGAGGCCGTCGGCGGCGTCGACGTCTGCCTGCCGAACGACATCTACGAGGGGCACCTCAACCCCAACCTGGGCAAGAAGGGCAAGGTCGTCCTGCCCAAGGGGAAGCAGAAGCTCGCCGGCCAGAAGGCGCTGGACTACGTCCGGCTGCGGCACGGCATCGGCGACGAGTCCGACGTCGGCCGGATGAAGCGCCAGCAGGCCTTCCTGGCCTCGCTGATGGCCAAGGTGAAGGGTGAGGGCCTGAGCCCGACCACGCTGCTGCCGCTCGCCGATGCGGCCACCAAGTCGATGACCGTCGACCCCGGCCTGGACTCCGCCAAGAAGCTGATGGACTTCGCGCTGTCGATGAAGAACATCGACCTGCACGACGTCAAGTTCCTGACCACGCCGTGGCGCTACAACGGCCCCCGGATCGACCTGGTCCACCCGGCCGTCGACAACCTCTGGAAGACCCTGCTGGCCGACCGCACCATCGAGGGCGAGGACGCCACGGGCAAGCAGGAGGACGCCCCGCAGACCCCGGCGCCCGCCGAGACCACCCCGCCCGCGCCGCCCTCGCCGACCGCGGTGGAGGGCCCGCCGGTGAAGGTCGCCGTCTACAACGGCACCACCGTCACCGGGCTGGCCGCCAAGGCCGCCGAGACGCTCAAGACCAACAAGATCACCGTCACCGGCACCACCACCGCCAAGAACACCGCCAAGGCGACCACCACGGTGGAGTACGGCTCCGGCCAGAAGGCCAACGCGGAGAAGATCGCGGCGCTGTTCCCCGGCGCCGTCCTGACGCCGACCTCGGCGGCCGGGATCAGCCTGGTGCTCGGCAAGGACTACGCCGCCGCCAACGCCACCACGGCCGCCGCGCCCGGCACGCCCGCCGCCCCGGCCCCGCTGCCCACCGAGGTGGTCAACGAGGCCCGCTCGGCCGACGACGACATCTGCAGCAACGTCTCCTACGGATAGCCGCCGCCGGCCGCCCGTGCGCCGGGTGGCGGACGGGGGTCAGAGCGCCGCGCGGATCCAGCCGTCGACCAGGGCCGTGAGGTCCTGGTCGGCCTGGCCGTGCTCGACCACGTGGGTGCGGATCACGTCGCCGCCGCCGTGGCCGAACAGGCCGCCGCGCTTGTCCGCCTCCAGCACCACCTCGACCCGGTGCGAGGTGGTCACGAAGCTGACCTCCAGCGAGTTGCAGGAGTGCGCGTACTGCGGCGCCGAGGAGAACTCGATCTCCTGGTAGAACGGCAGCGTCTGACCGGTGCCGCGGATGCGCCCGGCCTCCAGGTCGGCGGAGCGGAACCGGAAGCCCAGCTGCAGCAGGGTGTCCAGGATCCGGCGCTGCACCGGCAGCGGCTCGACCTCCAGCGGGTCGGAGTCGCCCTTGTCGAGCGCGCCGGCGATGTCCACCTCGGTGCGCACACCGAGCTGCATCCCGTTCAGGCGCTGCCCGGCGACGACGGTGACCGGCGTCTCCCACGGCACGTCGACGGCGAACGGGATCGAGCGGTTCTCCCCCGGCGCCAGCACCAGCGGCGCGGTGACGGAGAAGCGCGCGAACGGGTAGAGACCGGTGCTCTCCCCCTCCTCGTGCTCGATCTCCACCCGGGCGACCAGCGTCAGCGTGATCCCCCGGATGTCGGCCTCGACGGTGCCGCCGGTCACCTCGACCGTCCCGTGCAGCGTGCCGCCGGGCTGCACCACCGGCGTGGACAGGACGGTGTCGACGCCGGGACCGCCGACGCCCAGGGCACCGAGCAGCTTCTTGAACACCATGCGGGCGCTCTCCTTGCAAATAGGGGTGGACCGAAGTCGTCCGGAGCAACGCGAGGCCGGCCCGGACGGTTCCCATGGTGTTCATCCGCCAGTTGTAGGATGACCGGGCAAGCGGTTGTAGGATGACCGATGACCGGCCCAGAGCACTCGGGAGGAGCCGCTGTGACCAGCACCAACGACAACCTGCAGGCCGCCGGCCGGCGCTCCCTGGTGGACACCGCCATCGACCAGCTGCGCGAGCAGCTCGCCGCCGGCGCCTGGCCGGTCGGCTCGCGGATCCCCACCGAGCACGAGCTGGCCGAGCGCCTCCAGGTCGGACGCAACACCGTGCGGGAGGCGATCCGGGTGCTGGTGCACGCCGGCATGCTGGTCTCCCGGCAGGGCGAGGGCACCTTCGTCCGCAGCACCAGCGACCCGGCCTCCGTCCTGCGCGGGGTCCAGCGATCCGGCATCCGGGACGTCCTGGAGGTCCGCGCCGCGCTGGAGGCCGAAGGGGCCCGGCTGGCGGCGCTGCGGCACACGCCCGAGGACATCCGCCGGATGCGGGCCGCACTGGCCCGCGAGGCCGAGGTGATCGCGGCACACCCCGAGCGGGCCGGCCGCGAGGCGACCGTCGAGCACGACCTGGAGTTCCACACCGCCGTGGTCGAGGCCGCGCACAACCCAGCCCTGGCCGAGGTGTACCGATACTTCGGCGCCTCGGTGCGCGAGTCGATGCGGACGGCCTTCGGCGACCACGAGATGCCCGAGGTGGTCGTGGCCACCCACGAGGCACTGGTGGACGCGATCGAGCGCGGCGACCCGGACCGCGCCGAGGCGGCGTGTCGCGCGCTGCTCGCCGAGCCGACCGCGGCCGTCGAGCAGCTCCTCGCGGCCATCGCGGCCCGGAAGTAAGCGGCACCCGCCCCTTCCGCGCCCGTCTCCCCGTCCTCACGAAAGAGCAGCACGACCCATGGCAGTCACCCGTGCCCCGCAGCCGGTTGTCACCACTCCCACGCTCCCCGTCCGCGCCCGGCTGGCCCACCCCGCCCTGCTGCTGACCGGCATCCTGCTGGTCGCCCTGAACATGCGCGCCTGCCTCGCGGCGATCTCGCCGATGGTCGGCGAGATCCAGCGGACCTTCGGCCTGTCCGCCACCGCGAGCGGTCTGATCACCACCGTGCCGGTGCTCTTCCAGGGCGTCGGCGCCCCGCTCACCCCCCGGCTGACCAGGCGGTTCGGCACCGAGCGGGTGGTGCTCGGCGCGGTGCTGGTACTCGGCGCAGGCGTCCTGCTGCGGGTGCTGCCCTCGGTGGCGGCGCTGTACGCGGGCTGCGTGGTGATCGGCGTGGCCATCGCCGTCCTGAACGTCTCGATGCCGGGCCTGGTCAAGCGGGAGTTCCCGGCCAGGGCCGCGGCCATGACCGGCGTCTACTCGACCACCATGCTGGTCGGCGCCACCCTCGCGGCCGGCACCTCGGTGCCGCTGGAACACGCCCTCGGCGGCGGCTGGCAGGCCTCGCTCGGCGCCTGGTCGCTGCTGGCGCTGGTCGCCGCGGTGGCCTGGCTGCCGCAGGTGCTGCGGGCCCGCCGGCAGCGGGCCGCGGTGCCGGGCGCGGCAACGGCTGCGGCGACGGCTTCGGTGTCGGCGCCCCGGACCGCCGACGCCCCGGCCCAGGGGATCTGGCGCTCGCCGCTGGCCTGGCAGATCAGCCTCTTCATGGGCGTCTCGTCGCTGCTGGTCTACATCCTGGTCGCCTGGATGCCGACCATCCTGGCCGACCACGGCATGGACCGCGGCGAGGCCGGCCTGGTCTTCGCCTTCTCCAACCTGGTGCAGGTCGCCGGGGCCTTCATCGTCCCGCTGATGGCCGGCCGGATGACCAACCAGCGGGCGCTGGCCGTCGTGATGGCCGCGCTGAGCGGGCTGGGCATCGCCATCCTGCTGATCTCACCGGTGCCCGGCGCCTGGGTCGCGGCCACCATCCTGGGCATCGCCCAGGGCGGGTCGCTGGGCCTCGGCCTCGCCTTCATCGTGCTGCGCACCGACACCGCCGCCGGTGCCGCCCGGCTGGGCGGGATGTCGCAGGCGGTCGGCTACCTGGTGGCGGCGGCCGGACCGGTCGGCGCCGGGGCGCTGCGGCAGCTGACCGGCGGCTGGGACACCGTGCTGGTGCTGATGCTGGTGCTGACCGCCGTGGTCGCCGCGGCCGGCTGGGGCGCGGGCCGCGACCGGACGCTCTGACCCGGCTGCGGGGCCGGGCCTGAGCTGCGGGCCCGTGCCCCGGACCGCCGGGTCTACTCGTCGGCGGCCAGGGTCAGTCCGGCCAGCTTCACCGAGGCCAGCACCGTCGCCGCCACGGTGAGCACCAGCAGCAGCGGCACGGCCACCCCGAGCGAGACCCCCGCGGTGATGGCGCCGTCCCCGGCCACCGCCTGGCCGACCGACAGGCCCCACTGCTGCACGCTCAGCGTCCTGGCGCCCTTCACGAAGTTGCCGATCAGGGACTCCCAGATCAGCGCGTAGCCCAGGCCCGCCACCACCGCGTGCCGGGTGGCCACGCCGAGCAGCAGGAACAGCGCGCTGTACACCGCACCGGCCACCAGGGTGGCGGCGGTGTAGCCGAGCGCCAGGTTGTCCTTGGTGCCGTACAGCAGCAGCCCGGAGAGCAGGGTGGGGACGGCCGCGAACACCCAGGTGGTGCCGACGGCCACCACCAGCTTGGTGGTGATGATCTTCCAGCGGGGCAGCGGCTTGGCGAGCAGGTAGACGATCGAGCCGTCGTCGATCTCGGTGGCGATGGCGCCGGTGCCGACGACCAGGCCGAGGATCGGCAGCAGGGTGCCGAGGCCCAGCTGGCCGAGGATCTTGACGGTCAGGTCGTGCTTGTCCCCGCTGGATCCGCTGGCGATCGCCGAGACGAACAGCAGCAGGGCGGGGACCACCAGCAGCAGGATGCCGCGGCGGCGGCCCAGCAGGCCGCGCAGCGTCAGCCTGGCGACGGTCGGGTTCATGGTGTGGTCGGCCTTCCTGGGTCCGGTTGAGGCGTTCAGGCGGAGACGAGGTAGGAGAAGACGCTCTCCAGGGACTCGTCCGCCGGTGCGACGGTGTACAGCCGGATGCCGGCCTGCTGGGCGACCTTCGGCAGCAGGGTGGTGAAGCCCTGGAAGTTCACCGCCTGGATGCGCAGCGCCTTGTCCTGCAGGTCCAGCTCGATGCCGGCCGTCGACGGGTCCGCGATCAGCGCGGCCGCCAGCCGGCGGTCGTCGCTGGAGCGGACCAGGTAGCGGTGCGGGCGGTCGGTCATCAGCCGGCGGATCTTCCGGAAGTCCCCGGAGGCGGCGTGCCGGCCGGCCACCACGACCTCGATGTGCCGGGCCAGCTGCTCGACCTCCTCCAGGATGTGCGAGGAGAACAGCACCGTCCGGCCGTCCGCGCCGAAGCGGCGCAGCAGGTCCATCAGCTGGAGCCGCTGACGCGGGTCCATGCCGTTGAAGGGCTCGTCGAGCAGCAGCACCGCGGGCTCGTGGACGAGCGCGGAGGCCATCTTGACGCGCTGCTTCATGCCCTTGGAGTACGTGCCGGTCTTCCGGTCCTGGGCGTACTCCATCTCGACCAGGCCCAGCGCCCGCTTGGCGGCGGCGCCCGGGTCGGCGAGTCCGTGCAGTTCGGCGTTGGCGAGCACGAACTCCCAGCCGGTCAGGTAGTCGTACATCGACTCGCGCTCGGGCACCAGCCCGATCTGCCGGTACACCCCCTGGTTGCGCCAGATCGGCACGCCGTCCAGGGTGACCGCCCCGGTGGAGGGGGCGAGGAAGCCGCTCATCATGTGGATGAGCGTGGACTTTCCGGCGCCGTTGGGGCCCAGCAGGCCGGTGACGCCGGGGCCGATCGCCATGCTGATGTCGTTGACGGCGACCACGTTGCCGAACCAGCGGGAGACCTTGTCGATGGTGATGGTGGCCATGACGCCCTCTCAGATACTCGGGAGATCAGATGCTGCGGTAGCGGCGCAGCAGCAGGCCGTACGAGCCGGCCGTGATCGCGGCGGCGACGGTGAGGAAGACGGCCGCGCCGAGCGCGCCGGGGGCGTGCATCCGGCCGGGGTCGGACCCGAGGTCGAACAGCTGGTTCGCCAGGCTCGCGACCAGTTGGTTCGGCGAGAGCATCGCGGCCCACTGGGCGGAGTCCGGCACGGTGTCGGACACTCCGGCGCTGGTGCCGGCGATGATCGCGACCAGGGTGGTGCTGATCACCAGGTAGCCCATGATCGCGGCCACCCCGAAGCCCCGGCGCGGGGTGCTCGCCGCGATCACCAGCGCGACGGAGGTCGGCACCAGGGCGTACAGCACGGCGGTGACCAGGCCGTAGAGGAGCTGCGCGGTGTTGTGCCCGAAGTCCAGCCCGCCGAGCAGCGCGCCGATGTACAGGACCATCAGCGGGGCCGTCATCAGCAGCAGCTGGGCGCAGGCCATCGCGGCGAACTTGGCCCGGACGTAGTCGCCGCGGGTGATCGGGCGGGAGAAGTACAGCGGGACGGTGTTGTGGCGGAGGTCCCGGGAGAGCAGCACCGGCGCCTGGGCGGCCAGGAAGATCGAGATGACCAGACCGACGGTGGAGAGGTAGCCCGGGAACTCGATCGGGAGCTCCTTGCGCCCGGTGGCGAGCGCGAAGGCGACGATGATCACGGCGGGCGCGGTGACCGCGCCGAGCACCAGCATCGGCAGCACCTTGGACTTGCCGGAGCGCCCGAGCCCGTACGCGGCGCGCAGGCTCTGGGTGAACAGCGAGCGGGTCGCGTAGGCCCGGCCGAGGCGGGGGCCCGCGTAGCCGCGGTAGCCGATGTCGTGGATGACGCCGGTGTCGGTCGACCTGGTCTCAGGAGGCAGCGACATCTGCGGTACCTCCCTGCGGTGCGCCGGTGGCGGGGTCGGTGAAGAGCTCGGCGACCCGGTGGCGGCGCTGTTCCAGCCGAACCAGTCCGAGGCCGAGGCCCGCGACGGTGTCGCGGATGGTGTCGTAGGTGTCGTCCCCGTCGATCCGGACCAGCAGGATCCGCGAGCCGTCCATCTGGACCGACAGCCCGGCGGCGGCCATCCGCTCGCGCACCGCGGCGGCGGAGTCGGCGGGGTCGGCGGGGCCTGCGGAGTCCACGGGGTCGGCGGAGCCTGCCGACGGGAAGTCCGTCACCTCGACGGCCAGCACCGCGGTCGCCTCGGTGAAGGAGGCGGTGGAGGAGGAGCGCAGCAGCTTGCCGCCGTCGATGACCACCAGGTGGTCACAGGTGCGCTCCAGCTCGCCGAGCAGGTGGGTGGTGACCAGCACCGAGATCCCGAAGTCGGAGTAGACCCGGCGGATCAGCGCCAGCATGTCGTCCCGGCCGACCGGGTCGAGCCCGTTGGTCGGCTCGTCCAGCAGCACCAGCTTGGGGTCGTGCACCAGCGCCTGGGCCAGCTTGACCCGCTGCTTCATGCCGGTGGAGTACCCGCCCATCGGCCGGTAGCGCTCCTCGTACAGCCCGACGTGCCGCAGCGTGTCGGCCGTCCGCTCGCGCGCGGCGGCGGCCGGCAGACCGGCCATCCGGGCCATGTGCACCACGAACTCCGTCGCCGAGACGTCCGGCGGCAGGCAGTCGTGCTCCGGCATGTACCCGACCCGCTCGCGGATCTCCGACCCCTGCGTGGCGATGTCCAGGCCGAGGACCTGCCCGGTGCCGGAGGTCGCCGGGGCGAGCCCCAGCAGGATCTTGATGAGTGTGGACTTGCCCGCCCCGTTCGCCCCCACCAGGCCGACCACCCCGGGCTGCACCTCTACGGTGAGCTGATCGAGGGCGGTGACCCGGGGGAACCTCTTGGTGAGGCCGTCCGTCTTGATGACAGTGGACACGGGTCTCAACCTAGTGTCCGCACCCCTCCATGGGGATGGGCTGGATTGACGAACCGCGCATGATGCTGCGGTATGACGTCTCCCCGCCGTCCCCTAGGGGACGGGCCCGGCCGCCCCGAGCCGGGCGGGCCGCACACGGGCGACGACCCGGGGCGGGATCCGCTGTCGGCCACTTCCCACCCAATGATCAATCAGTCAATCGGACACACCGTGACCGAACCGCAACGGGCGGACGGGCCGTCATTCCGGCCCGCCCGCCCCGCGTTCACGCACCCGTTACCCCCGGGCGTTCACCCTGTTCAGGAGTGGGCGCGCTCGGTCAGCTCGACGACCTTGCCGGAGGCGTCGATCGCGACCTTGTAGTCGCCGCCCGAGCAGGGGTAGAAGCCCTTGGTGCTGGTGGGGTCGGCGAGGCACTCGTTGATGTGCTTCACCAGGTCGGCGCCGTTGACGTCCTTCGGCTTCGCCAGCACCGAGTTCAGGTGGCCCTTGACGGTGGGCGCGAAGGGGGCCGTCTTGTCGGCGCCGACGGGCTCGAAGACCACGTCGTTGACGCCGCACGCCGTCTTGGTGTCCTTGTAGACCAGGGTGGTCGCCGTGGTGCCCTTCGCCGGGTAGATCCACTTCTGGCCGGCGGGCAGCGGCGGGGCGTCGCAGAACCCCTCCGGCTCGCTCGGATCCGCCGACGGCTTGCCGCTCGCCGCCGGACCGGTGCTCTTGCCGCCGGCCGGGGCGGTCGCGGCCGGGGTGGTCGCAGCCGGCGCAGCCGGGGTGGTCGCAGCCGGCGCGGCCGGCGTGTTGGCGGAACCACCGGCCTGGTCGGACGAGTCGTCCGGCCCACAGGCGGCGAGGCCGAACAGGGCGGTGGCGACCAGGCCGGCGCCGAGCAGTCTCCGGTAAACAGGCATGACGAAGGAACCCCCGTGTGACAAACGATCAGATGATGGCGTGCGGCGGACAGAGTAGCGCCTTCCGCCGACACCGCCCCGCGCTCACCCCGGCCGCGCCAAACCCTCGACGGCGGTCCGCTCGAACACCGCCAGGCCGTCCGGGCGGAGCGGGGCCGCCGTTCAGGAGCGGAGGCGGTTCAGTGCTGCGGTAGCGATGCCTTCGACAGCGGTCGGGACGTCGGCGGGCCGGGCGGTGAGCTCGACGATGGCGACCCTGGTGCCGCTGCGCAGGACCGCGACCCCGCCGCCGGCGGTGCCGTCGCCGTTGTAGGCCGGGTACCAGCGTGCGGTGCCGCCGGCGGCGGTCAGGGTGTGGGCCGCGCCGTAGTGCCAGTGGCCGGCGGGCTCGTCCTGGCAGTCCTGGACGAGCGCGACGAGCTGCTTCTCCCAGGTGTCGGCCGCGGCCCCGGTGGGGGCGCTCGCAGCCGACTCGTTCAGTAGGCCCTCGGTCGCGAAGGTCCAGGTCACGGACGCGTACCCGGTGGCCTTGCCCTTGGTCAGGCCGTACATCGTCTCCTCGCCGGAGCAGGCGGACAGCCCCTGGCGTCCGGTCAGCGCCACGGTCGCGCCGACCGGGTTCAGGCCCTGCCGGAGGTAGTCCTCGCTCTGGACGAGGCCGGCGGACCCGAGTCCGGGCGCGGTGGCCGCGACCGCAGCCGGCTGGGCCTCGGTGACCGGCTGAGCGGCGGTGACCGGCTGGGCGGCGGCCGCGGTGCGGTGCGCGGCGTCGGGCGCGGCCCCGCCGGCGGTGGCCGACTGGGTGCCGACGACGCCGACCGTGATCAGTGCGGCGGCGAAACAGGCCGCGGTGGCGACCCGGTTGCGGCGAACGGACTTCTGCCGGACGGCCTGGTTCTCGGTCATCTGGTCCCCCTGCTGGTCGGGACGCCTGCTGCGTCCTCGTACAACCGGGGAGATGCCGCCGGAGAAGGGAAAGTTGGAGCCCTGAACGGCTGTTTCACAGCTGTGACAGAGCGGTCCTGACGACGCGGTCCATCGCGGCCGTCCCCAGGCAGGCGTCGACCTCCAGCACCCCGTAGTGGGTGCCGCTGCGCAGCACGGCGATGCCCCCGCAGGGCTCCTTGCCCTCGGGCGCCGTACCGGTGGTGTTGAGGGTTCCCTGGTAGGCGCCCATCCAGCTCGCGGTGACGTCCGGGGCGAGCCGCACCGTCGTGGTCCTTCCGTAGACCCAGTGCCCCGGCACCGCCTCCTGGCAGGGCACCTCCTCCAGCAGCAGGCGGTCGGCGAAGTTCTGCGCCAGGGAGGGGCTCCGGGTCTCGGCGACGACCTCGCGGGCGACCTGGTCGACGTGGGTGGCGGCCAGCGTGGGGTCGTCCGGGGAGGTGCGGGTGCCGGTCATCAGTCCGCGGAAGTGGGCACCGGGCCCGCCCAGGGTCTGGGTGAGGGTCTTCTCGCCGGAGCAGGCCGCGTTGGCGTAAGCCCCGTCGCCGTACCGGTCGGTGACGCGGATCCGACCGGTGACGAGGTCCGGTCCGAACGCCGCGGGTCCCAGCAGGTTCGCGGCCGTCACCGGCCCGGTCGCACCGGTCACACCGGTCGGCGAGGCGGAGCCGGAGGCCGAGGACTCGGGCGTCGGGACGGCCACGCCGGGCGTCGCGGGAGCGGACGCGCCTTGGGACGACTCGCCGACCGCCCCACCCGACCGCGCTGCCGGGTGCGCGGTGGCGCCGGGGGGCGGTGGCAGGACGAATCGGCCGGTCGCCAGCCCGAGCACGACCGCGGCCACCAGGGCGGCGACGGCGGACCGGGGCCGGACGACGGCGCGGCCGCCGCCCGCCACGGGAGCGTCGTTCACGGACTGGTGACCAGGTGCTCGCGCAGGAAGCGGCGGGCCTGGTGGATACGGTCCTTGACCGTGCCCAACGGAACGTCCAGCTCCGCTGCCACCTGGGCGTAGGTCAGGTCGCCGAGGTCGCGCAGCACGAAGGCCTCCACCAGGGCGGGGTGCTTCCGCTCCAGCGCGGCCAGCGCCTCCATCAGGTCGAGCCTGGTCCCGGCGATGACGCTGGTGGTGCGCGGGTCGACGGACTCGGGGAGGTCGGCGTGGCTGTCCTCGGCGCGCCGACGCATCGAGCGGTAGGTGGACCGGGCGGCGTTCGAGGCGATCACCGTCACCCAGCCCAGGAAGGAGCCGTGGCCGCCGTACGCGCCCAGATGCGTGCTGATGGACAGCAGCGCGTCCTGCGCGGCCTCCTCCGCGTCGGCGTGGTGGGGCAGGAGGCGCGAGCAGCGGCGCAGCACCACCGGCCGCAGCTTGGCCAGCAGGTACTCCGTCGACCCCGGCTCCCCCGCCTGAGCAGCCGCCACGAGCAGCTCCAGCTCGCCTTCCTCGAACACCCGGACCCCCGTTTCGTCCCGCCTGGCATCCCCCGCCGAACGGGAGTTCCGCACTCCCCCCGACTCCGGCAGAATGCTGCCACATGCGCAAGCTCGGCCGTTACCTCCTTCTGGAGCGGCTCGGAGCCGGCTCCTTCGCGACGGTCTGGAAGGCCTACGACCCGGAGCTCGACACCGAGGT
The DNA here is from genome assembly GCF_043202015.1 of Kitasatospora sp. NPDC048239. Lineage (NCBI taxonomy): Bacteria > Bacillati > Actinomycetota > Actinomycetes > Kitasatosporales > Streptomycetaceae > Kitasatospora > Kitasatospora sp. NPDC048239. The sequence continues at coordinate 203,603 of NZ_JBICZP010000003.1, forward strand.
CGCGGTGAAGGTGCTGGCCGAGAACTGGGCCGCCAACGCGGATGTGCGCGAGCGGTTCCTGGCGGAGGCGAGGCTGCTGCGCCGGATCGCCAGTCCGCGGGTGGTCCGGGTGCACGACGTCGGGGTGCAGGAGGACCGGCCCTACTTCGTCATGGACCACGTACGCGGCGGCACCCTGGCGGACCGGGTCGGGCAGTGCGACCCGCAGGAGGCGCTGCGGCTGGCCGCGGAGGCGGGCTACGCGGTCCAGGTCCTGCACGAGGCGGGCGTGGTGCACCGCGACGTCAAGCCGTCCAACCTGCTGCTCGCCGCCGGCCCTGCGCCCGCCGCGGTGCTGGTGGCGGACCTGGGCAGCGCCAAGCAACTGGCCGACGCGTCCGGGCTTACGGTGACCACGGGCACGCCCGCGTACATGGCACCGGAACAGGCCTTCCAGACCGGCGGGTTCGACGGAAGGGCCGATGTGTACGCGTTGGCCGTCGTGGCCTACGAGCTGCTGACCGGGCAGAAGCCGTTCGGCCCGGGCGGACGCGCCACAGCCCTGATGACCGACCCGCAGGCCTCCTCGACGCTTCCCGCGCTCCCGGCCGGAGTGGAGCTCCCACCGAACGTCGCCGTGCTGCTGCGGGCCGGGATGTCCGTCGACCCGGCGGACCGCCCCCCGACCGCCCAGGCCTTCGCAGACGCGCTGCTGGCCCCGGTCCCGCAGCCGCCGCCCCCGGCAGGCCCCGGGTGGCTGACCCCGCGCGCGGTCTGGCTGGCGTCGGGCACGGTGTTCACGGCGACGACCCTGCTGAGCTGGCTGAAGCGTTGAATCCGCGTCGACGATGACGACGGTCCACCCACCGGCGCCCTGACTGTTGCGGATCCCGCCGGCCAGGGCCCGGCACCGGCTTCATTCCGGGGCGAAGGGGTCGTCAAGTCAGAGGGCGCCGGTCGCTGACGGCTACCGTAAGGTCGCTGGCATGCGACTGAGTACGGTGATCCTCCCCATCCACCGGTGGGCCGAGGGGCAGAAGATCTGGCGGCGGGCCGAGGACCTCGGGTTCCACGCCGCGTACACCTATGACCACCTGTCCTGGCGGTCGTTCCGGGACGAGCCGTGGTTCGGCTCGGTACCGACGCTCACGGCGGCGGCCACCGCCACCGAGCGGATCAGGCTCGGAACCCTCGTGACATCGCCGAACTTCCGCCACCCGGTGACGCTGGCGAAGGAGCTGATCACGCTGGACGACGTGTCCGGCGGACGCCTGACGCTGGGCATCGGGGCCGGCGGGGTCGGGTTCGACGCGACGGCGATGGGGCAGGAGGCGTGGTCGCCGCGGGAGCGGGCGGACCGGCTCGGGGAGTTCCTGCCGCTGCTGGACGAGCTGCTGAGGACCGACTCCACGACCCGCGAGGGCACGTACTACTCGGCGGTCGAGGCGCGGAACATCCCCGGCTGCGTGCAGACGCCGCGGGTGCCGTTCTACGTGGCGGCGACCGGTCCGCGCGGGCTGCGGCTGGCGGCGGAGTACGGGCAGGGCTGGGTGACGTACGGGGACCCGCGCGGGCCGGCGGACGTACCGGTGGAGCAGGCACCCGGGGTGATCGCCCAGCAGATCGAGAAGCTCACGGCCGCCTGCGAGGCGACCGGCCGCGATGTCGGCGAGCTGGAGAAGGTGCTGCTCCAGGGCTCGACGGCGGAGAAGCCGCTGGAGTCGCTGGATGCGTTCGTGGACTGGGCGGGCCGCTACCAGGAGCTGGGCATCACCGAGCTGGTGATCCACTGGCCGGTGCCGGACTCGATCTTCGCGAACGACCTCGCGGTCTTCGAGAAGATCGCCACCGAGGGCCTGGCACAGCTCCGCTGAGAGTCACCGCCGGAGCGGACCGTCCCACCCAGGTGCGCTCCGGCGGCCTCCGCCGAGGCACACGGAGCACGGCGACGTGACGATCGTGACGAGCGACCCCGGGACCTGCGCCGGCTGTGTCACCGCCGCATCGCGGTCGAGACGATCTGGCGCGAACCGCCCTGACCGGTAGTCGTCGACCACTTCATCCTGCGGGTCCGACCGCGGCCGGGGGGTCAGGTGGGGTTGGCGGGGGATGGGCGGGTCAGGTGGCGGAGGAGGCGGGTGGCGGGGCGTTCGACCAGGCGGTGGACCAGCCAGGCGGCGAGGAGCATGGCGGCGGTCACCGAGAGCAGGGTCGTCCAGGCGCCGAGGGTCTCGTTCCAGCGCCAGATGTAGCGGACGCCGACGGACTGGTGGACGAGGTAGAGCGGGTAGGAGATCGCGCCCGCCACGGGCAGCCAGCGCCACTGGACGCGGTCCAGTTTGCCGAGGGCGACGAGGGCCATCAGGCCGTACATCGCGGTGACGGCGGTCAGGCAGATCTTCCAGTTGATGCCGTGGCCCTCGTGGGCCATGATCGCCGGCAGGTTGTGCTGGATGAGCAGCCAGGAGAGGGCGAGCAGGCCGAGCGTCTCGCCGGTGAACCGGCCCTGGCGGCGGACCAGGTAGAAGGCGGTGCCCGCGATGAAGAAGGGCGCCCAGAGCGGGGCGGAGAGCACGTCGAGCAGCGGGATCCCGGAGATCGGCGCCAGCACGGAGGCGAGCGCCCAGATCCAGCAGAAGTTGGCGACCCTGCGGTAGCCGGTGCCGAGCGCCACGACCGCGGTGAAGATGATGTAGAACCGCAGCTCGACCCAGAGGGTCCAGTAGACGTTGTCCACCGGGGCCGTCTTCAGCGGCTCCTGGAGCATCGTCAGGTTGGTCAGCATCTGGCCGACGGTGATCCGCGGCTCGTTCGGGGTGTGCGGTCCGAAGCGGGCGACGACGGTCCCGAGGACGACCGCGAACCAGTAGACCGGGAACAGCCGCAGTATTCGGCCCCGCCAGAAGTCCTGGACGGACTTGCCCCAGCTGGACATGCAGATCACGAAGCCGCTGATCATGAAGAAGAAGACCACCCCGAGCCAGCCGAACTCGGCGATCCGGTGCAGGGTGGGGAAGAGGTCCACCGCCGTCCGCTGCCAGGGGATCTCGCCCGATCCGGCCAGGTAGTGGAAGAGCAGCACCGCCAGCGCCGCGACCAGCCGCAGTCCGTCGAGCACCAGGATGCGCGGCGCCCGGGGCGCCGCGGGCCCGCCGGTCCGGGGCTGGGAGCCGCCGTGGGAGTCCGCCCCGGAACGGCGGTGCCGGGCCGGGACCGCGGCGGACGGCGCCTCCGGCGTCGCCGGGGTGCGTTCCCCGGCGAGGGCGAGCTTCTCTGTCATCGTGGCCTTCGGGATGGTCCGCGCTACCTCCGGCACCGGAATGTGTCGGAACGACGGTCGAGCGCCGCGATCCTAGCGGCGCTGCGTGTACATCCGAAGGAATTTTCTAATGACGATCAGATTGCCTGGTTATGGGTGAGGTCGGGTGCGCTGGGCGGGAATCGGAAACGGGTCCCGGGGGGCGGCGCGGCGGGCGATCTCGGCGAGGGTGCCGGCGATGATGTCGCCGATCAGGACCGGGTCGCGCGGGTCTCGTGAATCACGGAGGTCGTCCGGGTCGGTCGGTGGGCGCTCGTCTCGAAGCTGGCGAGTTGGCATGGCTCTTCCTGCCGACGGGGTGGCCGAGAACAGTTCTGCCCCGGAGGTGGGGGCAGAACACCCCGGGTGGGGGTGAATCGGCTGGAAACCTCGTACCGAGGGCCGAAACAGACGGGGGGTGGATACGGGTTGGGGGTATTGTCTGCCGGGTGACGACAGGTGGCGGACGGACGCGGGGGCGGGCGGTGGCCCGACTCCTGCTGCTCTGCGCGCTGCTGGCCGGACTGTTCCTGATGCACGGCTCGCCCACCTCGGCGGGCGGCTGCCACGAGGCGCGGCCGGCCGAGGCCGCGCAGGCGGCCGCCGATCCGCACCGGCAGCACGGCGCCCCGGGCGCGCAGCACAGCGCCTCCGCCGCGCCGGACGGCCCACACGGGTCGGACGGCCCGCGGGTGCACGGCGGCGGACTCCGGGCCGGCGCCTCGGCCGACTCCTGTGTGGCGACCCGGGACCGCGACGGCGCCGGAGCGCCCGCACCCGCGGTACCGGCCCTCGCGGTCGGTCCGACCGCGCCCACCGCCCTCGCCGGGCCGTACCGGCGGACCTCGGACGGACCCCGGGCACCCCCCGCCGCCGGACGGCGGCTGCTGCTCCAGCTGGGCGTCGCACGGACGTGAGCGGACCCGCGCCGGCCTCCCCGCGGGGAGGCCCGGGCGCACCGCGTCCTGCCCGTACCCACCGGAAGACACCCCTCGTGATGCTCCTCGACACCCGCACCCTCGCCCGCACCGCCGGCGCCGCCGTCCTCGCGGCCGCCCTGACCGCCTGTGGCTCCTCCGCGATGAGCGGCATGGACCACGGCTCCGGCGGCGCGCCGTCGGCCACCACCGCCACCGCCGCCGACGGACACCAGGGCCACCAGATGCCCGGATCCGGCGCCACCGGCCGGCCCGCCGCATCCGCACCCGCCCCGGCCCCCGCCCCGGCCCCGGCCGCCGAGCAGAACGGCTACCGCCTCGACCCGGCCACCGCGGCCCTCGCCCCCGGAGCACCCGCCGAGTACCGGTTCACCATCACCGGCCCGGACGGTAAGGCGCTCACCGCCTTCGGCACCGACCAGACCAAGCGGATGCACTTCTACGCGATCCGCTCCGACCTGACCGGCTTCCAGCACCTGCACCCCGAGATGGCCCCCGACGGCACCTGGACGGCCCCGCTCGCCGCCCTCACGGCCGGCACCTGGCGCGTCTACGCCTCCTTCGTCCCGGACAGCGGCCCCGGCCGGGGCACCGGCCTGGTGCTCAGCCGGACCGTGGACGTCCCCGGCGAGGGGGCGGCAGCCGAGGCCGCGCTGCCCGCCGCCACCGGCAGCGCGACCGTGGACGGCTACACGGTGACCGTCGAGGGCGCCCCGGCCGCCGGTCGGGCCGGCGAGCTGAAGGTCACCGTCAGCAGGGACGGCAGGCCGGTCACCGACCTCCAGCCCTACCTGGAGACCTACGCCCACCTGACCGCCTTCCACGCCGGCGACCAGGCCTTCGCCCACCTGCACCCGGAGACGAAGGCCGAGGCCGGCGGCACCGGAGGCCCGACCCTGCCGTTCCACGCCGAGCTGCCGACGGGCGGGGACTGGCGGCTGTTCCTGCAGTTCCAGACCGGCGGCACCCTGCACACCGTCGGGCTGACCCTCAGGGTCGGCTGAGCCCCTGCCGCCGGGAGGCCGCCGCAGCGGTGACCTCCCGGCGGCGGTGACCTCCCGGCGGCGGTAGGCGAAGATGGACCGGTGACCAGCCAGCCCGCACCGCCCCGCCCCACCCGCCTGATCGCCACCGACCTGGACGGCACACTGCTGTGCGCGGGGGGCACCGTCAGCGAACGCACCGCGGCGGCCCTGGCCGCCGCCGAGGCGGCCGGTGTCCAGGTGGTGTTCGTCACCGGACGGCCGCCGCGCTGGATGCAGCAGGTCAGCGCGCACATCGGCGGCCACGGTGTGGCGATCTGCTCCAACGGCGGCGCGGTGGTCGACGTGCGGCGCGGTGAGCTGCTGGAGTCCTTCCCGTTGGGGGCGGAGACCGCGCTCACCGTGGTCGAGGTGCTGCGGGCCAAGCTGCCCGGCACCTCGTTCGCCTTCGAGTACCCCGCCGGGTTCGCCCGCGAGCCCGGCTACGAGCTGCGGATGTGGGGCTCGGACGAGGACCATCCGATCGGCCCGGCCGAGGAGCTGCTGGGCTCCGGCGGCCCGGTCCAGGGGCTGTTCAAGCTGCTCGCGAAGCACCCGGACCTCGACCCGGACAAGCTGCTGGGCGAGGCCAGGGAGGCGGCCGGACACCTGGTCGAGATCACCCGGTCCGCGCCCGTCCCGCTGCTGGAGATCAGCGCGCCCGGCGTCACCAAGGCCAGCACGCTGGCCCGCTGGTGCGCCGGGCGCGGGATCGACCGGAGCGAGGTGGTGGCCTTCGGCGACATGCCGAACGACCTGGAGATGCTGGCCTGGGCCGGCACCGCGTACGCCGTCGCCAACGCCCACCCGCAGGTGCTGGCGGCGGTGCCGCTGCACACGGTGAGCAACGAGCAGGACGGCGTCGCGGCGGTGCTGGAGACCCTGCTGGGGCGCTAGGGCCGGCAGACCCCGGGCCCGCCCCGGACGGAGTGCCGCTAGCCGAAGTGGCCGTTGACGTAGTCCGAGGTCCGCTGGTCGCGCGGGCTGCCGAACACCTGCGCGGTCGGCCCGGCCTCGATGATCCGGCCCGGAGTGTCGTGGGTGGCCAGGAAGAACGCGCAGGACTGCGAAACCCGCTGCGCCTGCTGCATGTTGTGGGTGACGATGACGATCGTCAGCCGTCCGCGCAGCTCGGCGATGGTCTCCTCGACCCGCCGGGTGGAGGTCGGGTCGAGCGCCGAACACGGCTCGTCCATCAGCAGGATGTCCGGCGAGACCGCCAACGACCGTGCGATGCAGAGCCGTTGCTGCTGGCCGCCGGAGAGCGCGCCACCGGGGGTGTGCAGCCGGGTGGCCACCTCGTCCCAGAGCCCGGCCCGGCGCAGGCTGGACTCCACCAGGTGCTCGCGCTCCTCCTTGGAGACCTTGATGCCGGCCAGCTTCAGCCCGCTGGAGACGTTGTCCTGGATGGACATCGCCGGGAACGGGTTCGGCCGCTGGAACACCATGCCGATCCGGCGCCGGACCTCGGCGGGCCGCCGACCGGGCCGGTACACGTCGTCGCCGTCCAGCAGCACCTCGCCGGCGAGCGCCGCGCCGCGCACCATCTCGTGCATCCGGTTGAGGATCCGCAGGTAGGTCGACTTGCCGCAGCCGGACGGGCCGATCAGCGCGGTCACCTCCCCGGCGGGCATGCCGAGCGAGACCCGCTCCAGCACCTTGTGCGAGCCGAACCAGGCGGAGACGTCCCGGGTCTCCAGCCCGGCCAGCGGGGCGCCGGACGGGTCCACCGGGGGCACCGGCGGCAGCGTCAGCGTGGTCTCGGCCGCGGAACCGACCTGGTCGTGCGGGCCGGACGTGTTGAGCGGGGGTGCGTCGGTCATCGGTACATCCGTCATCGGTACGGTCCTCCGGGCGCGCTTCAGTAGAGGTTGGGCAGCAGGGCGGCGGCGTTCTCGTAGACCGCCCAGAGCGTCGCGCCGATCACCGGTGCGAGGCTCAGGTAGGCCGCCGAGCGGTGCCAGAACCGGGCCAGCAGGACGGCGGCCACCACCGCGCCGAGCAGCCCGAGGGTCCACAGCTGCAACGTGGCCAGCGCGCCCTTGTCGGCGGCCAGGGCCTTGTCGTACGGGACGGTGGCGGGCCGGCCCCCGGGGTTGACCTCCGGGTCGCCCTCCAGCCGCGCTCCGATCAGCACCGTCGAGCCGGCGATCCAGTCGGAGTCCCCGGTGACCAGCACCAGCCGGTTGCGGACCGGGTCGCTGATCGGGTGGTCGCCGTCCCCGTACACGTTGACGGTGTAGGTGAACCTGCCCTGCCCGGTGGTCGCCTCGATCCGGTCGCCGACCCGGAGCCTGGACAGTTCGGCGAACGGCGCCCCGAAGGTCGCGCCGCGCCCGAACACCACGGCCACGCCGGACTGGCCCGGCAGCGCGGTGTCCCGGCGGTGGCCGGGGCCGCGCATCAGGTCCCGGCCGGTGGTGCCCTCGACCACGACGGCCTGGTGCAGGCCGATCGCCGGGATGTCCAGGATCGCGACCGGGTCCCCGTCCGCGGCCGCGCCGGTCGGGGCGACCGCCCGGGCCAGCTGGTCCCGGAAGGTCTTGTACGCGGTGGACTGGTAGTGCCGCTCCTGGATGTGCGAGAGCGTGAAGAGGTACCCGACGAAGCCGAGCGTGAGCGCCGCCAGCAGGCTGACCGCCCAGGCCCCCTGGAGGAACCGGCGCCGGGACGGCGTGGCGCCGCCGGTGGCCGCCCCGGCCGCCGCCGGCTCCGGGGCTGGCGGCTCCGGCACCCGGCCGGCCGGGAGTTCCGCGGTCCGGGTCGTCGGCTTCTCCAGCGCCGGGGCGGTCACGACCGGCCGCCGGAGGAGTTGCGGCGCCGCAGCAGGCGGCGGCCGAGCAGCGGCGGGACGAGGACGACGGCGAGCAGTTCGAGCGCGGTGAGGGTGGACAGCATCCAGTCCTCCGGGCGCCCCTCGACGGCGACCACGTTGGCCGGGACCTCCCCGACACCGCCGCCGCGGCCGCGGCCGCGTGCGACCACCTGGCCGGTCTGCGGGTCGACGACGTCCTCGGCCGCCGGGTCCCCCTCGGCGCCGGCTCCGGCGGCCGGGTCGCCGCCCGCGGCGGGCTGGCCGTCCGCGGCGCCGGTGCCGCCCGCGGCAGCGCCACCCGAGCCGGCCGCGCCGCCCGCAGCGGCTGCGCCGCCGCCGGTGGAGCCGCTACCGCCCGTGGCAGCGCCGTTGCCGGTTCCCGAGGGTGACCTGCCGCCGGCGGTACCGCCGGCCGCACCGCCGGTACCGCCGGCGGCGCCGCCACCGCCTGCGGCCGCACCGCCCGAACCGGAGCCCGAACCCGCGCCCGAACCCGAGGCCGAGCCGGAGCCCGAACCGGACTTGACCGCCTTGCCCTCCTGCACGACGCAGTCCAGCGGGGTGCCCTTCGCGTCACACGGGCTGGGCTGCGGGGCGTTGTCCAGCACGGTCAGCCGGCCGGCCGCGTTGAAGGTCGGGTTGTTGCAGTTCGCCAGGGTGTTGGCGTCGACCGGGCTGGCGTTGCCGGGGATGTGCTGGGTCTGCAGCAGGCCGCCGCGGACCAGGTTGCGCGGGATCGGGGAGTAGCCGAGGCCGTCCGCCTCACCCTGGCCCTCGCAGAGCACGTAGGCCAGGAAGCGGCTGAGGGCGCTGCCCTTGTCGTTGGTGAAGCGCGGCGGCGGCGGCAGTGCCGCTCCGGCCCGCGGCACGATCAGGTAGCTGTAGCTGGAGAGCGGGTACGACCTCGGGTCGTTCATCGAGTAGACGCCGTCGAGGTTCTGTTGCAGGTAGTCCGGGTCGTCGGCCGCGGTGGTGTCGTCCACCCCGCGGATCCTGGCGGCGGTGAGCGCGACGGCGACGTTGGAGGCGGTCGGCAGCGTGTAGTAGCCGGCCGGGTTGAGCACCTTCACGACCGGCCAGTTGCTGCGCTTGGCGAAGGCGTACTCGTCGTAGCCGATGGTGCCGAGGCCGGCCGGCGCCTTGATGTAGCCGGCGACGACGTCGGAGCCGTTCTGCGCGGTCATCCGGCCGGACGGCGGGAAGAACTCGGTGTACTCGCCGCAGCTGACGCCGTTGACGCTCTTGCAGTACTCGTCCCACTGCGCCTGGTGGGTGTGGCTCATCCACCGGGTGAACTGGGCGGTCGCACCCGAGCCGTCGGACCGGACCACCGGGGTGATCTGCAGGCTCGGCAGGGCCTTGCCGTAGTCCGCGGCGATCCGCGGGTCGTTCCAGTTGGTGATCTTGTTGGTGAAGATGTCGACCACGGTCTGCGGGGAGAGCCGCAGGTCACGGACCTGCTTGCCGCCGACGACCAGGTTGTACATGAACGTCGTACCGCCGGCGGTGATCGGCACGTAGGAGAAGCCGTACCGGGGGTTCTCGGCCTTGCCCGAGCCGCCGGCCTGGCCGGCCTGGCCGAGCCCGGTGTCCGCCTTCGAGCGGAACGGCACGTCGGAGGCGGTGAAGTCGTCCTGGCCGATGGCCCACTGGTTGCGGCCGGCCGCCGAACCGATCGGGTTGAAGTTGATCTGGATGCCCTGCGGGGCGACGTCCTGGCGCCACTGGTCGATGGCCGGACCGGCCCAGCTGGAGCCGTCGGCGTTGAGCGCGGTGGCCGCGAAGGCGGGGGTGCTCTGCCCCAGGAGCAGGGAGCCCGCGGCGAGGATCAGGGACAGCAGCACGGCGAACGTGCGTGCCACGGGGCGGCTTGCGGCCTCCCACGACATGGGAACTCCTCTGGTACTGAGGGTGGTTGAGTGGGACATCAGTGCTCCCCCAAGGCGGTGGCCGCAGTGCCCGGGGCGACGCCGGTACGGGCTGCGGCGGTGCGGGCGGTACCGGCGGCGGCGGTCCGGGCGGCGGCGTTGGCGCCGGCGGTCCGGGCGGTGGCCACCGCGGGACGGGGGCGGGGGCGGGCGGCGCCCTCGGCGGCGCGGGCGGCACGGGCGGTCCGGCGCTTCTGACGCATCGTCAACCGCCCCGGACGGCGCCCGCCGACGACGCGCGCGGTGACGAACAGGACGAGCACGATGACCATCAGGGTCAGGGCCGCGGCGAAGGCGCGCGCGATCATCTCGGGGTACGGCTGCTTGACGTAGTTCCAGATGTACAGCGGCAGCGAGACCTGGTGCTCGCTGAACGGGCTGCCGTTGAACTGCGAGGTGAAGCCCGAGGTCAGCAGCACGGGGGAGGTCTCACCGACCCCGCGCGCCATGCCGAGCACCACGGCCGTCACCAGGCCGGGCCGGGCGGTGGGCAGCACGACGTTCCACACCGTCCGCCACTGGCTGCCGCCGAGTGCGTACGAGGCCTCCCGCAGCGTGCCGGGCACCAGCCGGATGACCACCTCGGCGGCCCTGGTGACGATCGGCATCATCATCACGGTGAGGGCCAGCGAGGCCGCGAAGCCGCTCTTCTCGAAGCCGAGGGTGATGATCACGATGCCGAGGATGAAGAGGCCCGCGACGATCGACGGCAGCGCGGTCATCGCCTCGATCAGGGTCCGCAGCGGCCTGGCCATCCGGCCGCCGACCTCGGACATGAAGACCGCCGCCGCGATGCCCAGCGGAACGGCGAACAGCGTTGCCAGGCCCAGCTGTTCGAGCGAGCCGACCACCGCGTTGAGCGCGCCGCCCGAGGTGATCGGGGAGAGCGGGGCCGTGTGGTCCATCGACTGGGTGAAGAAGTTGAGGTGCCGGGCGGCGTCCATCCCGCGCACCAGGACGTAGCCGATCTGGTCGGCGATCAGGCCGACCACCAGCAGTCCGGAGCTCCAGGCGACCACCGAGACCACGCGTTCGCGGACCATCATCGCGCCCCACTGGAGCCGGCCGATGAGGAAGTAGCCGAGCAGGAAGAGGCCGTACCAGCAGATCAGGAAGCCGGGCGCGCCGCTGAACGGCAGGATCCGCTCGTAGAGCATCCAGTTCAGGGCCAGCGAGCCGACCAGCGCGCCGACCAGCGTCAGCACGTCCTCGCGGGTCACGCCGCCGAGCCGCACCCGCTTCTCGGGGCGGGGCGGCGCCGGGTCCGCGGGTGGGTCGGCCGGCGCGGGCGCGGCGACCGGCGGCTTGTCGAGTGTGGTCATCGGGACGTCCCTTCACGGCGGAGCGGCAGCGGGCGGCGGTTGGCGCGGTGGGCCATGCGTCAGTCCGCCGTCGACGCGCCGGAGCGGGACCGGTTGATCACGAAGCCGGCCCCCAGGTTGACCAGCAGGGTGAGCGCGAAGAGCACCAGGCCGGCCGCCATCAGCGCGGAGAGCGAGAGCTCGTCCGACTCGCCGAAGCGCAGCGCGATCAGCGCCGAGATCGAGTTGGCGCCGTTCTCCAGGATGTGGGTGATGGCCTTGAAGTTCGGGGAGATGATCAGCGCGACGGCGATCGTCTCGCCCATCGCCCGCCCGAACCCGAGCATCACCGCGCCGATCACACCGCCGCGGCCGAACGGCAGGACCACCGTGCGGACCATCCCCCAGCGGGTCGACCCCAGCGCGTACGCACCCTCCCGCTCGCCCTGCGGGGCCTGCGAGAACACCTCCCGGCTGAGCGAGGCGACGATCGGGATGATCATCAGCGAGACGACCACCCCGGCGATGAAGGTGGAGGAGGTGTAGGAGGTCCCGATGTCACCGGTGCGCACCTTGAGGAAGGGGATCGCGTCACCGAGGTGGTTGGTCAGCCAGCGGACGAAGCCGATGATCCGCGGCTGGAGGAAGAACAGCCCCCAGAGGCCGTAGACGATGCTGGGGATCGCCGCCATCAGGTCGACCAGCGAGACCAGCGTCGGCCGCAGCCTGACCGGCGCGTACTCGGAGATGAAGATCGCCGTGGTGAGCGCCACCGGAACGGCGATGACCAGCGCGATCACCGCGATCAGCAGACCGTTCGGCAGGACGGCGGCGATCCCGAAGTTGTGGGCCTGGGTCTGCCACTTCTGCTCGGTGAGGAAGGACCAGCCGACCTCGCGCAGCGCGTTCGCGCCGCGCAGCAGCAGGAAGAACGCGATCAGCCCCATGATCGCGAAGACCGAGAGGCCCGCCGCCCGCAGCGCCCCCCGGAACACCCGGTCTCCGGGCGTGGCTGGGGCGGTGATGACACGGGGGACATCGGGTTCTGGTGGACGTGGAGCCCCGGCGTACGGTGCCGCGGGCTCGGCGGCGGCTGTCATGGTCTGCTCTCCGGCGCGCTCGGTACGGAAGTACTCGGTACAGGGAGGCCCCGGGCGGTCGCGCCCGGGGCGGGAGCCCGGCGGGGCCGAGACGGCGGCCCCGCCGGGTGGTGCCTCTGCGGGTCAGGGCCGGCGGCGCACCCGTGCCCAGGTCCGGGAGCAGGCGCCGATGACGCGTCCGCCGGCGGGCGTGCCGCCGAGGAAGAGCGCCGCCGGGCCGCCGATCAGCAGCACCAGGCCCGCGAACACCGCGATCGGCAGCAGCAGGCGGGCGGTACCGGCGCGGTCGGCCACCGGGACGCCGGCCGCCACCGGGGCGGCCGCGAGCGGGCCGGCGGAGGCGCTCGGCGCGGCGGTGGGCTTGGCCGCCGGCGTACCGGCCGCCGGGGCGCCGGCGCCACCGGTGGTCGCGGCGGCGCCGCCGGTACCGCCGGTACCGGTGGTGCCGCCGGTGCCTGTGCCGGCCGAGCCCAGGCCGCTGGTGCCGGTGGCACCGGTGCCGGCGCTGGTGCCGGCGGACGTCGCGCCGTCGTCACCGCCGCCGGTGGTACCGCCGAGGGAGGCGGAGTCGTCGGTCACCGGGATGGAGGTGCCTCCGGTGGTACCGGACTCGGCTCCGGTGCCGGTGCCGCCGCTGGTGCCACCGGTGCCGCCGGTCGTCCCGCCCTCACCGCCGGTCGGCGTGGTCGGCGGCGGCGGGGGCGCCTGGTTGCCCGGCCACTTGGCGTCCTGGGTCTCCACGTGCTTGGCGGCGTCGAGCGCCTGCTGGCGCTGGGCCACGGTGAGGCTGAGGAAGCCCGGGGCGAGCTTGCCCGGCTCGATGCCGTAGACCTGGCCGCCGTTGACGACGGTGGTGAGGAAGCGCGTGATCGCGGCCGCCTTCTCCGTCGAGACGCCGGCGGTCGGCACCATCGCGTACTGGACGGTGGTCAGCGGGTAGGCCTGGGCGTCCCGGGAGAAGGCCGTGTCGGCCACCCCGTACGGGAGTTGCTGGGTGCCCGTGGCGGCGTCGGTCGGCATGTCGCCCACCGCGGACTGGAAGCCGTTGGTGGTCGGCGCGACGAAGCCGCCCGCCGGGTTGCGCAGGAGGGCCTCGGGCAGCGAGAACGCCTTGGCCTGGGCGGTGTCCATGATCGCGAACAGCTTCCGGTCGCCCGGGGCCATCGGGTCGCACTTCAGGTGGTTGCCGGTGGCGGGATCCGCCAGCCAGAGCTGGCAGGTGGACCGGTTCTCCAGAATGGTGCGCAGCACCTGGGTGAGACCGCCGAGGACGGGGTTCCACTCGAACTGGCGCATCCGCTTGGCGGCCTCGCTGACGTTCGTCGGGCCGGTGAAGTCCTGCGGCTGGATGCTGTCCACCGGGAAGCCGGAGTAGGCGCCCCGCTGGTAGAAGGTGTTGACCCGCATCCCCCAGGCGTCCGCCTCACCGTCCAGGAACCGGACGGCGTCCGGGTCGCCGGCGATCCACGAGGTCAGCTGGTGGATCAGGTCGGTGGTGCCGCCGACGATGGTCGGCTCGAAGCTCGCGGGCGTGCAGGACCTCGGCCACTTCATGCCGCTGCTCGCCGGGAACTGGTTCCACTGCAGGAAGTCCGGGTCCTGGAAGATGCAGCTGGGGTTGCCCCGCACCGACGCGACGTCGCTTCCGAGCGGCGAGTAGGACTGGGTGAGCAGCTTGGCCATCAGCCGGGGGGTGAGCTTCATGTCCCGGAGCTGGCGCCCGGTGTCCGGGTCGTCGACGAGGAACACCACCGAGATCCCGGTGGCCGCCAGCGGCGCGTAGACGTACGGCCGGGTCGGCGTCGCGGTGTCGGGGCGCGCGGTCAGCGCGACGTCCACTCCGGCGGAGCCGCCCAGGAAGGCCGCCCTGGCCTGCGGCTCGCCGCCGGAGGAGGAGTACTGGAAGGCGAGCGGGGAGTCGGCCAGGCAGAGGCCGGTGCGCCACAGCTGGACGGCCCGGTTGGCCATCTCCAGACCGGCCGCCTTGAACTGCGCGGCCCGGCTGTCGCAGTCGGCGGCGGTGGGCGCGAAGGACAGCGGGACGACGGTGCGCTTCTCCCAGGCGCACTGCTCGCCGATCTGGAGCCCGGCGAACTGGTTGCCGGACCACGAGCTGCCGTACGCCTCCAGCCCGCCGTCGCTCGCGGTGTTGAAGAAGCCGTCCACGTCGGCGCTGTGGTCGGTGCAGTCGACCGCCCCGGCCCGCGCCATGTTCGGGTCCTGGGTGTCGCCGCCGTAGTTCGGCTCGATCACCAGGGAGCACGGGTGGGTGGCGTCACAGCCGAGCGAGGGGCTCTGGGTGGCGGTCCACACCTCGATGCTGGTCGCCCCCGACCCGTCGGCCCCGGTGGGCGCGATCGCCATGTTGGAGGGGAAGTCCGGCGTCGTGGTGCCCTCCGCCGGGGCCTTCTGGTTGAACCCCAGGCTCCGGTCCGCGTTGTACAGCTTGCTGCCGTAGCAGTCCGTGATCTTCGGGTCGAGGCCGCGGCACTGGTAGACCCGCACCGCGTAGAACACCGTCTTGTCGCCCTTGGTGACGACGGTCATCGTCTCGCCCGCGGGGTTGACCGTCGGCGTGAACCCGCTCCAGGAGACCTGCAGCACCTGGTTGGACAGGCCCTTGGTCTGACCCACCGTCACACTGCCCGCGAGGGGGCCCTCCTCCCAGGTGTTCGGGTCCCACACCTTCGGTCCGGGCACCGTCACGGCGGAGGAGTCGGCCGCCTGCGCCTGCGACAGCGCGCCGAGGCCGATGGGGGCCACGCCGAGCGCCACCACCACCGACCAGACGAGCGCGACCGCCGGCAACCCCCGGCGCCACCTCCCGCGTCTCGAATCGGGCAGTAGTCGGAGTCTCATGACGGGCACCTCCGTGCGAACGCGCACCGCCGTGACGCGGCGCGAGAGTGGATCAGGCGGCGAGCAGGCCGGCGGTTCCGGTTCGCATCCATTCGGCCAGCCCTACATGGCCGGATCCGGTCGTACCGATGTACGAGACCCCAACGTGACGACTCTGTAGCGGAGTTGGGAACTCCACAAGAAACAGCGGGCCCGCGCGCGTACGCACGGACCCGCCGAGACGCCGGGCAGTCGGCAGGGGTCAGCTGCCGGTGGTGAAGGTCAGCGAGAAGTTGCCGACCGACTGGCCGCCCTTGAAGAAGGAGGTGTTCAGCTTGGCGTCGACGAACTGCGCGCCCTCGGCGTCCACCCGGAGGTCGGCGGCGGTCACCGTCTGGGTGGCACCGGAGCGGGTGATGTCGGTCGTGCCGGCCGGGTCGAGCAGCGCCACCGGAGCGGTGCCGCCCACCGGGACACCGGTGATCGCCCAGCTGTCGGCGCTGAACGCGAGCTGCTTGAAGACCGCGCTCTTGCCGGTGAACAGGTTGACGAACAGCAGGCTGCCACCGAGCTGGACGTTGCCGTAGTAGCCCTGCAGGTTGACGTCACCGCCGGTGACCGGGAAGGAGGTGGAGAAGCCCGAGGTGGAGTCGTAGGACGGGGTGGCGGTCGGCAGCGGGATGACCACCAGACCGTTCAGGGCCGATTCCTTCAGGAAGGCGGTGTTCTCGTGCACCACCGCGCTGCCGGTCGGGGCCGCCGGGGCGGCGTCGGCGACGGCCGCACCGCTCATACCGGTCACGGCGAGGACGACTGCGGCACCGGTGGCGGCAAGGCGGGCGCGGGTACGGGTCATGCTGAACTCCTAGGGAGAGGTGAGATGTTGTGCTTTGTTGCTGGTGGTGCGGGCGGTCGGATCGACCGCCCCGACGGCCTCCCCGCTCCCGCACTGCCCGGCGGGAGGGGCGCCGAAGTCGATGGGTGCGCGACCAGGTCAGGCCGTCGAACCGCAGGTGCCGGGCGGCAGCTGCAGGAAGCCGTAACTCTTGATCACAGGGCCGCCGTTGGCGCAGATCCAGCCGTTGATGCCGAGGATCCCGCGCAGCGTCGTGCCCTTCACCCCGGTGCTCTGCCAGTCGGGCCGGCGCACCACGTCCCGGAGGAGCCGGCCGAACGGGCTCGCCGCGAACGGCGCCTTGATCGTGTCGGTCGTGGTGTTGGTGGTCACGGCCAGCGGCTTGGCGAGCGTTCTGCGCATGAGTCGTCTCCGGGGAGGTGCCGCGGGTCCGCCGTGGGCGGTGGGGTGTGGGTGGCGTGGGTGGGCGTGGCCGGCGGCCACGGGCCGAAGCCCGTAGCCGCCGGGTGGTACGGGTGTGATCGGCAGGTGATCAGCTGTGGGTGGTGCTGCCGCAGGCCGCCGCCGGGAGGGGCAGGAAGCCGTAGCTCTTGATGTCGTTGGTGCCGTTGGTGCAGATCCAGCCCGCGTTGCCGAAGATGTTGCGCAGCGCGGTGCCGTGGGCGTTGGCGGCGGTCCACTCGGCGTCGCGGACGACGTTGTAGACCACGCGGCCGAACGCCGAGGCGGCGAACGGGGCGTTGATGGTGTTGGTGGTGGTGTTGACCGGCACCAGGGTGCCGACGTTGCGCAGGGTCAGGCTGCCCGGGGCCGAGGTGGGCGTGCTGTGGCCGCCGACGGTCTGGCTCAGGTACGAGGCGACCGAGTACGGGAAGACGGTGTCGTCACCGGCGAGGCGGCTGTCGACGCCCTCGTTCTCCTCCGGGCCGTCCTGGACGCAGCCGCCGACGACCGGGTTGCCGATC
Organism: Kitasatospora sp. NPDC048239; assembly: GCF_043202015.1. NCBI lineage: Bacteria > Bacillati > Actinomycetota > Actinomycetes > Kitasatosporales > Streptomycetaceae > Kitasatospora > Kitasatospora sp. NPDC048239. The sequence goes on from NZ_JBICZP010000003.1 coordinate 220,643, forward strand.
GCGGTCAGGAAGAAGGCGCGGGTGCCGGAGCTGGCCTGCGGCAGCCAGGGCTTGATCGTGGCGTTCGGCAGGGTGGCGTTGATCTGGGTCCAGTTGGTGATCGAGCAGTCGTAGATGCCCTTGAGCTGGGCGGCGGTCAGGCTCGCCGGGGCGTGGCCACCGGACTTGGCGGACCAGGTGACCGCGTCCTTGGCGAAGGCGACGAAGATGTCCGAGGCCGGGTCGGTCGCCTTCGGGGCACGCGAGGAGCGGGCCACGTCGAGCGCGGAGCCGGCCGTGTTCAGCTCGGTGATGCCGGCGCCGGAGCCGTTCGGGCGGACGATCGAGGAGGCGCCGGACTTCAGGGTGATGTTGGCCGAGCCCGTCGCGTCCCAGCTGTAGTAGCGCGGCGAGGTGGTGTCGCCGATGCTGGTCAGGTAGGCGTTGTAGTCGGTCGAGAACTGGGTCGACACGGCCTGCGTGGTGTCGGAGCCGGCGCTCACGATGTCCTGGGCGGCCGGGGTGACACCCGGGTCGGCGCTGGCGGTGCCGGCGGCGAGGGTGGCGACAGAGGTGGCGATGGCGGCAACGGCGAGCAGCTTGGCAGCGGTCTTGCGCATGTTCCTGTTCCTCCGGTGGGAGAGACGTACATCGCTGTACCCGGTCCCTGGTTGGGGTTCCGGGGCCGGCTGACCGCGTCCGCGGCGGCCGCTCCGGCAGACCTGATCCTGTCCGCCGGTCCGGTTCCGCCGGAAGGGCGGTCCAGCACGGACGGAGATTGTCGACTCATCGGTTCGGACAGGTTTAGCGACTGGTCAGCGCGGACGTCGCGGGGGGAAAACGCGCAGGTCGGGGGCCGGATACGTTCTTCTCCAGGTGGCGGCTCGGGGGGTTGCCGGAAACCTGCGCTTCACCGGATCGAGGGGGAACCGGGGGCTGCTCACCCGGTTCAGGGACGGATCGCCGAGGAGGTCGGCGGAACGCCGAAGGCGGCCGACTATCACGGCAAACGATCACGGCCGACGGTTGTTCGGAAAGGGTCGGCGGGAGCGGCAGTCGGTCACCAGGGCCAGTGGCCGTCGCGGCCACCGCGGCGCAACTCCTGGCCGATCCACTGGAGTCCGGCCAGGAACCCCTCGACCCCGGCCTGGCACTGGTCGCGGCGCAGATAGCCGCGCGCGCTGCGGGCGACCGGCACCGCCTCGCCCGCACCCGGACGGGTGCTGCGCACCGGCAGGTACGCCGTCCAGACCCAGAGCCGGCCCTCGGACTGTCCGACGGTGCACCGCAGGGCGGCCCGTTCGATGATCAGTTCTCTTACCGCCTCCGCGAGTTCGGCCTCGCTGCGGTAGGCGCGCACGCCGACCCCCAGCTGCCGCCCGTTGGCGGCGCGCAGTGCCCAGCAGAGGCACCGGTCGGCCGCAGGGAGGGTCAGCAGTCTCGGACCGCGCCCCTCAGCGGGCATCGGAGGGTCTCAACGGTCTCCCGGGGTCGGGCAGTTCGAGGGCCGGCTGCTTGGCCAGCAGCACCACGAACCGGCGGAAGGCGTTCTGACAGGTCGCGTACCGCTCGTACGCGCGGCTGGAACGCACCTCGGGCAGGGTGCGGGAGCCGGGGACGACCCAGATCCACCCGATGCCGTCGCGGACATGGGTGATCCGGGCGACCAGGCCGTCCGCACCCACCCGTAAGCCGTCGAAGCCGCGTTCGGCCTCGCCGGCGCTCTCGTACGCGGCCGGGGTGATCGCCACCACCCGGCCGTTGGGCGCCTTCAGCTGCCATCGGTAGCGCCCGTCCGGCGCCCGTTCGGCCCGGAATCCCCCTCGACTTGCCCCTGCTGCGGTGTGACCGCGACCCGACGCGTCCACTGCTCCCCCAGTCCGGTACCTCTCCGAGACGGGAGTAAAGCTATGTGTGCACACAAGCACGCAGGAAGGGTGGGAAATGCACAACTTGCTCCGTTGGCCGGGAAGTTCTCTCTCGTTAAACTTTCACCAAGCGCACACCAACTGAACGCCGCCCTCCCTTTACGCGCACAGGCCGTTCGAAGACCCCCGACCCCCGGAGCCGCTTCGCGCCGCGCCGGGCCGGACGGTCGCTCAGCACCGGACGGCCACTCAGAGCCGGGCCGTCCAGCGGACCAGCGTCCCCTTCCCGTACGGCCCGGGCTCGTGCCAGGCGTCCCCGCCGAGCGCCTCCGCCCGCCGGGTGAGGTTGCGCAGACCGCTGCGCCGGCCCCCGGGCGGGATGCCGATGCCGTCGTCCGTCACGGTGAGCAGCACCCCCGGGCGCCCGGCCCGGTCCAGCGACTCCGGGTCGCCGCCGACCGGGCGGCCCTCGTCGTCCAGGTGGACGGTCGCGTCGACCTCCACCCCCACCCGGGAGGCCCGCGCGTGCCGGGCGGTGTTGGACAGCATCTCCCTTAGCGCGGCCAGCAGTTGACGGCCGGTCTTCTCGCCCACCAGGCTCTCCACCGGGCCGGTGAAGGTCACCGAGGGCTTGAACCCGAGCGCCGCCGCGGCCTGACTGCCCTCCCGCAGCACCCGGGTGCGCAGGGTGTCCGGCGCATCGCCGTGGTCGTCGTGCTGCAGGGCGTAGATGGTGGTGCGGACCTCCTGGATGGTGGCGTCCAGCTCGTCCACCGCCTTGCCGATGCCGACCTTCACCTCGGGCACCATCGCCCGCCGCGCCGCGCCCTCCAGCATCATCCCGGTGGCGAACAGCCGCTGGATCACCAGGTCGTGGAGGTCGCGGGCGATCCGGTCGCGGTCCTGGAAGACCGCCAGCCGCTGCTGGTCGCGCTGCCCCTCGGCCAGCCGCAGGGCCAGCGCGGCCTGCGAGGCGAAGGTCTCGGCGAGCTGCTTCTCGGCGTCGGTGAACGGCACCGCCCCGCGGGAGCGCCAGACGCACAGTCCGCCCAGCACCCGGCCCGCCGCGACCATCGGCACCGCCATCGAGGGGCCGAAGCTGCGCGCCAGGCGGATCACCACGGTCGGGTCGCTCGACATGTCGTCCAGGTAGACGCTCTCGCCCCGCAGCAGCCGCGCGGCGAAGCTGTCCGGCGGCAGCAGCTCGCCCCGGACGAACTCGGCCGCCTCCCCGGAGGCGTGGGCCACCCGCATCTGGCCGCCGCCGTCGCCGTCCACCGTCGGCAGCAGGATCATGCCGAGCGCCGCGCCCGCCAGCTCCCGCACCTGCTCGGCCGCCACGGTCAGCGCGACCTGCGCCTCGTCGGTGGAGAGCAGCGCCGTCGTGACGGCCGCGGCGCCCGCGATCCAGCGCTCGCGGCGCCGGCCCTCCTCGTACAGCCGGGAGTTCTCGATCGCGACGCCGGCCGCCGCGGCGAGCGCGTGCACCACCTGCTCGTCCTCGGGGGTGAAGGCGCCGCCGCCCTTCTTCTCGGTCAGGTAGAGGTTTCCGAACACCTCCTCGCGGACCCGGATCGGCTCGCCGAGGAAGGTCCGCATCGCCGGGTGTTCCGGCGGGAACCCGTAGGACCGCGGGTCGGCGGAGAGGTCGGTGAGCCGCAGCGGCTCGGGGCGGTCGATCAGCGCGCCGAGGATGCCCCGGCCGACCGGCAGCTCGCCGATCCGCTCGGCCGTCTCGTCGTCCACCCCGACGTGGATGAAGTCGGCGAGCCCGTGGCCGCCCGGGGCGATCACGCCGAGCGCGGCGTAACGGGCGTCGACCAGCTCGGCGGCGCCGGTGGCGATCCGCTGCAGGGTGGCGTGCAGGTCCAGCCCGGCGCCGACCGAGACCACCGCCTCCAGCAGCCGCTGCATCCGGTCGGTGACGGCCGCCGCGGACTGCAGGCGCTCCGCCACCTCGGTCACCAGGGTGTCCAGCCCGAGCGAGGAGATCTCGGGCACCCGGTGCGGGGTCTGGTCGGTTGCGGCGTCGGCCGGGCGGTCGGGCGAGGGGTCCATGGATCCGAGCGTAGTTTGTACGGTTTTCCGCCGATGGGTGGCACGGCCACCCGGGCTCGGGTGGTGGTCGCTCAGGCGGTGGTCGCTCAGGCGGTGAGCAGCAGCCCGTCCGCCTCCCGCTCGCGGTCCCGCATCGCCCGCAGCCGGCCGCCCTCGTCCGCCACCAGCTCGGACCACGTTCCGCGCTCGGCCACCCGGCCGCCGTCCAGGACGATCACCTCGTCCACCGTCCGGTCGTCCAGCCCGGCCACCCGGTGGGTGATCAGGACGGTGGTCCGGCCCTCCGTCGCGGCCAGCAGGTCGGCGGTCAGCGCGTCCGCGGTGGGCAGGTCGAGGTGCTCGGCGGGCTCGTCCAGCACCAGTACGGGGAAGTCGGCGAGCAGCGCCCGGGCCAGCGCGAGCCGCTGGCGCTGGCCGCCGGAGAGCCGGGCGCCGTGCTCGCCGACCATGGTGTCCAGGCCGTCGGGCAGGGTGTCGGTCCAGTCCAGCAGCCGGGCCGCGGCCAGGGCGGCCCGCAGCTCCTCCTCGCCCGCCGTGGGCCGGGCCAGCCGCAGGTTCTCCCGCAGCGAGCTGTCGAAGACGTGGGCGTCCTGCGCGCAGAGCCCGATCACCCGGCGGACGTCGTCCCCGGCGAGCGAACGGCTGTCCACAGCCTGTGGACGGCCGGCGGCGAGGGTGACCCCGCCCGCCGTCGGCTCCAGGAACCGGAGCAGCGCCTGCGCCAGGGTGGTCTTTCCCGAGCCGGAAGGACCGACCACGGCGATCCGCCGCCCGGGGGCGAGGTCGAGGTCCAGGCCGGCCAGCGCGTCCACCGTCTGCCCGGGGTACCGGGCGGTCAGACCGCGGACGGCGATCGGCAGCGGCTGCCCCGGCAGGGCGACCGGGGCGGCGGGCTCGGCGACGGCGGCGGGCGCCTCCAGCACCTCCGCCAGCCGTGCCGAGGCGGCCCGGCTGCGCTGGCGGGCCTGGACGGCGAGCGGCATTCCGGTGACGGCCTCGAAGGCGGCCAGCGGGGTCAGCACCACGACGGCCAGGCAGACCGGCGCCAGCGCGCCGTCCTGCACGCCGCGGATGCCGACGGCCGCGGCGGCGGCCACCGTCAGCCCGGTGAGCAGGGCGACCAGGCCGGTGCCGAGCGCCGTGGTGGCGGCCGACCGGGCGGCCAGCCCGGTCAGCGCGGCATCGGCGGCGCGGGCGGCGGCCAGTCGGGCGGGCAGCGCCCCGGCGACGGTGAGCTCGGCCGTGCCGGTGAAGGTGTCGACCACCGCCGCGGCCAGCCGGCCGCGGGCCGGTGCCTGCCGCCGCTCGGCGCCGGCCGACCAGCGGGCGGCCAGCGCGGGCACGACCGCCCCGGCGAGCAGCAGCCCCAGGCCGAGTACCAGTCCGGCGGACGGCAGGAAGGCGCCCATCGCAACGGCGGCGGCCAGCGACACCAGCCCCGCCACGGCCGCCGGCACCCGCCAGCGCAGGTAGTGGTCCTGGACCGCGTCCACGTCCGCGACCAGCCGGGACAGCAGGTCCCCGCGCCGGAAGGCCGGCAGTCCGGCCGGGGCGAGCTCGGTGAGCCGCCGGTAGACGGCGGCCCGCAGGGTGCCGAGGGTGCGCAGCACCGCGTCGTGCGAGACCAGCCGCTCGGCGTACCGCAGCACGCTCCGGCCGATGCCGAAGGCGCGGACGGCGGTGACGGCCATCATCAGGTAGAGGACGGGCGGCATCTCCGAGGCGTAGGAGATGAGGTACCCGGAGGTGGCCATCAGCGCGACCGCGCAGCCGAGGGCGAGGGCGCCGAGCAGGATGGCGAGCCCGAGGCGCGGGGCCCGGACCAGGCCGCCGCCGTCCTCGGAGACCTCGGGAGCCTCGGGAGCCGGGACGGGGCGGCCGCTGTGCCCGAGCCGGGGCGCCGGAGCGCCCGCCGGTACCGGGGCACCCGCCAGCCGGACCCGCTCGTCGGCCGCCGCCAGCAGCGCCGGCCGGTGCGCGACGAGCAGCACGGTGCGCGCCGGGTCGGCGGCCAGCGCCCGGACGGCCTCCACCACGGCCGCCTCCGACTCCCCGTCGAGGTTGGCGGTCGGCTCGTCCAGCAGGACGAGCGGCCGGTCCGCGGCGAGCAGCGCCCGGGCCAGCGCCAGCCGCTGCCGCTGCCCGGCCGAGAGCCCGGCACCGTCCTCGCCGAGCACGGTGGCGAGCCCCTCGGGAAGCCGCTCCACGAAGTCCAGCGCGTGCGCGGCCCGCAGGGCCTCGCGCAGCTCGGCCTCGCCCGCCTCGGCCCGGTAGAGCCGCAGGTTGTCGGCGATGCTCCCGGCGAACAGGTAGGGGTGCTGCGGCACCCAGGCGATCTGCCGCCGCCAGCCGTCCGGCGCCAGCTCCGCCAGGTCGTACCCGCGCCCGTCGGCGGCGGTGATCCGCACGGTGCCGGCGTCCGGTGCGGTGAGGCCGAGCAGGACGGCGAGCAGGGTGCTCTTGCCGGCGCCACTCGGACCGGTGAGGGCGGTGGTGCCGCCGGGGCGCAGGGTCAGCGAGGCGCCGTCGAGGGCGGGTTCGGTCCGGCCGGGGTGGGTGACGCGGACGTTCGACACGGTGATCACGGCACCCGCCAGCGCGGGCGCGGCCACCGTGCCGGCCTTCGGCAGCGGGGTCTCCAGCACCTGGAAGATCTCGTCCGCCGCGGTCAGCCCCTCCACGCTGGAGTGGTAGAGCGCGCCGACCTGGCGGATCGGGAAGTAGACCTCGGGCGCGAGGACCAGGATCAGCAGCCCGGTCTCCAGGTCGAGCGTGCCGTCCACCAGCCGGAAGCCGATCGAGACCGCGACCAGGGCGACCGAGAGCGTGGACAGCAGCTCCAGGGCGAAGGAGGAGATGAAGGCGATCCGCAGCGTGCGCAGGGTGGCCCGCCGGTAGTCGGCGGTGATCCTGGCGATGGTGGCGGCCTGGGCCCGCGCCCGGTTGAACACCTTGAGGGTGGGCAGGCCGGCGACCACGTCGAGGAAGTGGTGGGAGAGCCGGGCGAGGGTGTCCCACTGCCGGTCCATCCGGGACTGGGTGGCCATCCCGATCAGCGCCATGAACAGCGGGATCAGCGGGAGCGTCCCGGCGATGATCGCGGCGGAGGTGGCGTCGGCGCCGACGATCCGCAGCAGCACGATCACCGGGACGGCCACGGCCAGCGCCAGCTGCGGCAGGTAGCGGGCGAAGTAGTCGTCGAGCGCGTCGATGCCGCGGGTGGCGAGGGTGGTGAGCTCGCCGGTGCGCCGGCCCGCCAGGTAGGCCGGGCCGAGCGCGGTGGCGTGGTCGAGCAGCCGGCGCCGCAGGGTGGACTTCACCCGGGCGACGGAGCGGTGGGCGGTGAGTTCGGTGAGCCAGGCGACCAGCCCGCGGCCGACCGCGGTGAGCGCGAGCAGCACCAGCGGGGTGGTCAGCTCACCGGCGGTCGCCCGCTGCTGGAAGGCCCGGACGACGATCTCGGCGATCAGGCTCGCCTGGGCGACCACCAGGGCCGCGCCCGCACCGCCCAGGAGCACGGATCCGGCGAGGAAGGCGCGGGTGGTGCGGGCGTACCCGAGGAGTCGGGGGTCGACTGGCTTCATCACGGTGTCAGTGCTGCTCGAGGGCGGCGGCCGGGTCGTGGCCGGGGATGTGCTGGACGCCGATGCGCTTGCGGAACACCCAGTACGTCCAGCCCTGGTAGAGCAGCACGAGCGGGGTGAAGACCGCCGCGACGATGGTCATCAGCTTCAGCGTGTAGGGCGAGGAGGCGGCGTTGGAGACGGTCAGGCTCCAGTCCGGGTCGAGGGTGGACGGCATCACGTCCGGGAAGAGCGCCAGGAAGAGCATCGCGACGGCCGCCGCGATGGTCGCCCCCGAGAGGATGAACGCCCAGCCCTCGCGGCCCAGTCGGGTCGCTACCAGCGCCCCGAGCAGGGTCGCCACGGCGGTCACCAGGGCGGCGAGGCTCCAGCCGTTGCCGCTGTCGGCCTGCGTCCAGACCAGGAAGACCAGGGCCAGCACGGCGGCGACCAGGCCGAGTTGCAGCGCCATCCGCCGCGCCCGGTCCCGGATGTCGCCGACCGTCTTGAGTGCGGCGAACACCGCGCCGTGGAAGGTGAACAGCGAGAGCGTGACCAGGCCGCCGAGCAGCGCGTACGGGTTGAGCAGCTCCCAGAAGCCGCCGACGTAGTTCTTCTGCCCGTCGATGGCCACACCGCGCACGATGTTGGCGAAGGCGACGCCCCAGAGGAAGGCCGGGAGCAGCGAGGTCCAGAAGATGGCCTCCTCCCAGTTCCGCTGCCAGCGCGCCTCCGACCGCTTGGCGCGGTACTCGAAGGCGACGCCCCGGACGATCAGGCAGACCAGGATGGCCAGCAGCGGGATGTAGAAGCCGCTGAACAGCGTCGCGTACCAGTCGGGGAAGGCCGCGAAGGTGGCACCGCCGGCGGTGAGCAGCCAGACCTCGTTGCCGTCCCAGACCGGGCCGATGGTGTTGATCAGCACCCGCCGCTCGGCGGTGGAGCGGGCCAGCGGCTTGGTGAGGATGCCGATGCCGAAGTCGAAGCCCTCAAGGAAGAAGTAGCCGATCCACAGGACGGCGATGAGGATGAACCAGACGTCGTGGAGTTGCATGCGCTATCGGTCCTATCGGCCTCAGTAGGCGAACGCGAGTGGCTTGTCGGCGTCCTCGTCCGAGGACGGGCCGCGCAGCGACGGGTCCTTGGCGGGCGGCTGCTCGGAGGTCACCGGCCCGGCCTTGGCGTACTTGACCAGCAGCCGCACCTCGATGACGGCGAGGATCGCGTACAGCAGGGTGAAGGTGGTCAGCGCGCCGATCTGGGTGCCGATGCCGACGTTCGGCGAGACGGCGCTCGCGGTGGTCATCAGCCCGAAGACGGCCCACGGCTGACGGCCCATCTCGGTGAAGATCCAGCCGAAGCTGTTGGCGATCAGCGGGAACCCCATGGTGAGGATGCCGATTCGCCAGCTCCACTTGGTGAGGAACGGGCCGAGCTCGCGCTTCGGGGCCAGCATCAGCCGGGGCACCTCGGTGTCGCCGGTGCGGAACTCCGGTGCCAGCAGCCACTTTCTCCGGGTGGTCCAGAGCCCGATCACCCCGGCCACGAAGGAGGTCATCCCGAAACCGATCATGAGGCGGAAGCCCCAGTAGGTGACGAAGATGCTCGGGATGTAGTCCTTGGGGTCGCCGCCGTACTTGGCCGCCTCGGCGTTGGCGGTGTCGTTGATGCCGGGGACGGAGGAGCTGAAGTCGCTGTTGGCGAGGAAGGACAGTATCCCGGGGATCTCCAGCTCCACCGAGTTGTGGCCCTTGCCGACGTCGCCGACCGCGAAGACCGAGAACGGCGCCGGCGCCTGGCTGTCCCACAGGGCCTCGGCGGCGGCCATCTTCATCGGCTGCTGGCGGAACATCACCTTGGCGAGCGAGTCACCGCTGAGCGCGGTGCCCAGGCCGAAGACCACGGCGAGGACCAGCCCGAGGCGCAGCGAGGTCCGCATCACGGCGACCCGCTTGGGGTCGGCCGTCTCGGGCCGGCGCTTGGCCTTCCAGAGGTGGAAGGAGGCGATGCCGACCATGAAGGCCGCGCCGGTCAGGAAGGCGGCGGTCAGGGTGTGCAGCACCACGGTCACGGTGGTGTCCTGGAACAGCACCCGCACGATGTCGGTGAGCTGCGCCTTCCCGGTGACCGGGTCGATCGTGTAGCCGACCGGGTGCTGCATCCAGGAGTTGGCGGCCAGGATGAAGTAGGCGGAGAGGACGGTGCCGATCGAGACCATCCACATGCAGGCGCAGTGCAGCTTCCTCGGCAGCTTGTCCCAGCCGAAGATCCAGAGCCCGATGAAGGTGGACTCGAAGAAGAAGGCGATCAGCGCCTCCATCGCGAGCGGGGCGCCGAAGACGTCACCGACGAAGCGGGAGTAGTCGGACCAGTTCATCCCGAACTGGAACTCCTGGACGATGCCGGTGACCACGCCCATCGCGATGTTGATCAGGAAGAGCTTGCCCCAGAACCTGGTGGCGTGGAAGTACTTCTCCTTGTCCGTCCGCACCCAGGCGGTCTCCAGCCCGGCCACGATGGCGGCCAGGCTGATGGTGAGCGGAACGAAGAGGAAGTGGTAGACGGTGGTGATGCCGAATTGCCATCGCGCGATGGTCTCGTGAGCGATTGCCAGTTCCACGTCGCCCTCTCTCCAACCGGCCCCTCAAAAGGGCATGTTTCGGACAAACTTCATCTATATCCGTAGACCGCTGCTTAACCGCGCAAGCTTGTCCGCTTGTGAACGTGAACACGTTCACAAGGAGCAGTATCCATCATGCTTACGAGTGATCCACAGGCGGGGTGGGGTTGACCGGCGATGCCGTGCGCACAGTCTGCGGACCAGCCCGCGGCGGCCACAACGAGCGGCGGGGCGGGTGCGGGGATGATCTTGGACGATCCGGCGCTTGACAGCCGGCCTGGGCCGGATGGCCGAGGGCGGACACGCCGAGGCGCCGCCGTCTGCCGGGGCAGGCGGCGGCGCCGTGGTTCAGCGGTCAGTGACTGCCGTACGGCCTGGTGATGATCTCCATGCCGTGCCCGGCCGGATCGAGGAAGTACAGCCCCCGGCCGCCGTGGTGGCGGTTGATCTCACCGGGCAGCCGCATCTGCGGATCGGCGAAGTACTCCACGCCGTCCGCCTCGATCCGGGCCAGGGCCGCGTCGAACTCCTCGTCCGGGAGCAGGAACGCGTAGTGCTGCATGACGATCGACTCCGCCGGGATCGACGCGAAGTCGAGGGTGACGCCGTTCCCGGTGGCCACCGGGATGAACGGGCCCCACGGTGTCCCGACCTCAAGGCCGAGGATCCCCGCCAGGAACTCGGCGGACTCCCGGTGGTCCCGGGCGTGGACGATGGTGTGGTTCAACTGGACTGTCATGTGCGGAATGCCTCCTACAAGGCACTCACGGGCTACCTCCATGCCTCACCCGGACGGTGACCGACACGCGATGCCGTAGGGGGAGTCTAGATCCCGGCGCGGCGGCGGACCAGGTCCCGGGTCTCCTCGGGCAGCGCATCGGCCGCCAACAGGCTTGGCAGCAGCTCCGGTTCGAGGGTCAGCGCACGGAACGTCAGGGCGATCGTCACCTGGTGGTCCGGGCGGTGGACCACCTCCACCTCGTCCCCGGCGCGCAGCTCGCCCGGCTCGACCACCCGCAGGTAGGCGCCCGGCAGCCCGGCCGCGGTGAACCGCTTGATCCAGCCGGCCCGCTCCAGCCAGCCCTGGAAGGTGCCGCAGGGGATCCGCGGGCAGGACACCTCCAGCACGGCCGAGCCGATCCGCCAGCGCTCGCCGATCAGCGCGCCGTTGACGTCCAGGCCGGAGGTGGTGAGGTTCTCCCCGAAGGAGCCGTTGCCGAGCTCGCGGCCCAACTCCCCCTCCCAGCCGTCGAGGTCCTCCCGGGCGTAGGCGTAGACCGCCTGGTCGTCGCCGCCGTGGTGCTTGACGTCGAACACCTCGTCCCCGGCGAGCCCGACCGCGCCGGTGCCCTTCGGCCCCGGGGCGGCGACGGCGACCGGCCCGGCCACCGGACGCTTGTCGATCCCCGTCAGGTCGGACCCGCTCTTCCACGGGTTGGACCGGGGTACACCGAGATTCACCGATATCACCTTCATGCCCCTGACGGTACGGCCGGGGCGGCAATCCGGTCGACCCGGATTCCGCCCCGTGCCAGACTCCCCCTCCGTGCAGAGGATCATCGAACCGATGGCGGAACGGCTGGCCGGGGTCCCGGGTGTGGTGGGCGTCATGCTCGGCGGCAGCCGGGCACGCGGGGAGCACCGGCCGGAGTCGGACTGGGACCTCGGCGTCTACTACCGGGGGCCGCTCGACCTGGACGCGCTGCGGGCGCTCGCCGGGCCGGGCGTCGAGGTCGCCGGGCCGGGCGGCTGGGGCCCCTGGGTGAACGGCGGAGCCTGGCTGACCGTCGACGGCGTCGCGGTGGACTGGATCCTGCGCGACCTGGACCGGGTCGAACAGGTCTGGGCGGACTGCCGCGAGGGCCGCTACGAGGTGGGCGTCCAGGCCGGCCACCCGCTCGGCTTCTGGTCCCCGTGCTACCCGGGGGAGGTCGCGCTGGGCCGCGTGCTCGCCGACCCCACCGGGCGGCTGGCCGCCCTCCAGGAGGTGACCAGGGCCTACCCGGAGGAGCTGCGGACGGCGCTGACGGCGGGCGCCTGGGAGGCCGGGTTCCTGGTCGCCTGCGCCGCCAAGGGCGCGGCCCGGGCGGACACCCTCTACGTCTCGCTCTGCCTCTCCCGCGCCGTCGGCGTCCTGGCGCAGTCGCTGCACGCCGCCGCCCGCCGCTGGTGCCTCAACGAGAAGGGCGCCCTCGCCGCCGCCGAGGGCCTGCCGACCGCCCCGCCCGGCTTCGGCCCCCGCGCCCACCGCCTGCTGGCCGCCCCCGGCGCGACCGCGCCGGAACTGGCGGCCACCGTCGCCGAGGCCGAACGGCTCGTCGCGGACACCCTCGCCGCGCTCAAGGAGACCTAGCGGCGGCTACCCGCTGGCCCGCGCCCCACCCGGTCTGGCAGGTTGCTGGCATGAGCACCGACCGGATCATCACCCTGCACGGCGAGCGGGACCTCGTCCGGCAGGCGGGCCACCTCTTCGTCGACTCGCGCGAGGAGTTCCTGGTCGCGGCCGCCGACCTGGCCACCTTCTCCCCCGGCGTCAACGCCGCCTTCTCCGAGGGCAAGCGGCCGCACAAGATCCCGGGCCTCGTCATGCGCAAGCTCTACACCCGGCGCGCGCTGGCCGACCCCGACCAGGTGCGGCGCCTGCAGCGCATCGCCGCCTCCGGCATCGAGGTCCGGCTCTGCGAGGGGCCGCTCGCCCGCGAGGCGATCATCATCGACCGGCGCACCGCGATCCTGGCCGGTGCCCCGGTGCGCGGCGTGCGGACGTACACCGTGGTGCAGACCCCGGAGGTGGTCGAGGGCGTGCGCTCGCTGTTCCGGGCCAACTGGGAGAGCGCCACCGACCTCGCCGACTGCGCCCGCCCGGCACACCTCACCGACCGGACCAGTCAGATCCTGCACGCGCTCGCGGCCGGCCACACCGACGAGACCGCCGCCCGTCTGCTCGGCCTCTCACTGCGCACCTACCGCCGCCGGGTCGCCGAGCTGATGACCGAGCTCGGCGCCACCTCCCGCTTCCAGGCGGGCCTCCTGGCCCGCGACCTCACCCGCGACCACACCCCGCGCCAGCCGGCCGCACCGTCGCAGGCATGAGGGCGGGGGATCGGCCGGGCTTCAGCCGGGCGGGGCGGGTCAGCGCTGGTGGGGGAGCTCCACGCGGAAGGTGGCGCCGGTGCCGGGGGTGGTGTGGAGGGTGAGGGTGCCGCCGTGGGCGTGGGTGAGGGCGGTGGCGATGGCGAGGCCCAGGCCGGCGCCGCCGCCGTCGTGGCGGCTGCGGGAGGCGTCCACCCGGTAGAAGCGGTGGAAGACCCGGACGGCCTGCTCCTCGGTGAGGCCGGGGCCGGCGTCGGCGACCTCCAGCAGGCAGAGCCCGCCGGCCGTCCCCACGCCGATCCGGACCGGGGTGCCGGGCGGGGTGTGCTTGACGGCGTTGCCGACCAGGTTGGTGACCACCTGGCGCAGCCTCGCCTCGTCGCCGAGGACGGGCGCGGCGCCCGGCGAGCCGGTGCCGGCCGGGCCGGTCAGCGCGACCGGGCGGCTCGGGTCCAGCGCGGTGATGTCGTGCAGCGCGTCGGCGGCCAGGGTGCGCAGGTCCATCGGGGCGAGGTCGAGCGGGCGCTCCTCGTCGAGGCGGGCGAGCACCAGCAGGTCCTCGACCAGGGTGCCCATCCGGACGGCCTCGCTCTCGATCCGGGTCATGGTGCGGGTGACGTCGGCCTCGGTGGGCAGCGCCCCCATCCGGTACAGCTCGGCGAAGCCCCGGATGCCGGCCAGCGGGGTGCGCAGCTCGTGCGAGGCGTCGGCGACGAAGCGCCGCATCCGGGCCTCCGACTCGGCACGGGCGGCGAAGGCGGCCTCGATCTGGGTCAGCATGCCGTTGAGCGCGATGGACAGCCGGCCGACCTCGGTGCGCGCGGGCAGCACCGGCATCCGGTGCGAGAGCTCGCCGGAGGCGATCAGCTCGGCGCCCTCCTCGATCCGGCGCAGCGGCCGCAGTCCGGCCCGGACGGCGAAGAAGCCGAGCGCGGCGATCAGGACCAGCACCGCGCCGCCGATCCCCAGGAAGGCGGTCCGCAGCCGGGCCACGGTGGCGTCGATGTCCTCCCGCGACACCGCGACCATCAGGTACGAGGCGGTGGGCGCGGGCGCGGCGAAGAGGCTGGCGGGGGCGGGCTGGCGCTGCAGTGGCAGCAGCAGGGCCCGCCAGCTGCGCTGGCCGCGCTGGTCGGGGAGGTCGAAGGGGGTGTCGGGGGCGGTGGCGGCGGGGTCGAGGCCGCCCAGCTGCGGCGCCGGGTCGTTCTCGGAGACGGGCTGGCGGACGACCTGCTGCACCTTGCCGTCCGCCGAGAGGTACTGGACGAGGTACTGGCTGGGCAGCGCCGCCAGGTAGTTGGGGCCGCCGCGCTTGCCGCCGTTGACGCCGCCGTTGACCGCGGGCTGTCTGGAGTCGGCCCAGCTCTGCCGGTTCGGGGCGCGGTAGGAGAGCGGCTCGCCGAAGCGCTGCAGCTGGTCGTCCAGCCGCTGGACCAACTGCACCCGGACGGTGCCGAGCACCACGGTGTCGCTCACCGCGAGCCCGGTGGTGACCAGGGCGAGCACCAGCACGAGCAGCCGGGCGCGCAGCGAGAGCCGGGTGAGCGGCGACAGGCGGGCGCGCAGCGACGAGCGGGTGGGCATCCGGGCGCCGGTCAGTTCTGCGGCGGGCGGCGCAGGGCGTAGCCGATCCCGCGCACGGTGTGGATCAGCTTCGGGCCGTGGGCCGTTCCGGAGTCGAGCTTGCGGCGCAGGTAGGAGATGTACGACTCGACGATGGAGAGGTCGCCGCCGAAGTCGTAGGCCCACACGTGGTCGAGGATCTGCGCCTTGGAGACCACCCGGCCGACGTTGGCCATCAGGTAGTGCAGCAGCTTGAACTCGGTGGGCGAGAGCGCGACGGGGGTGCCGCCGCGGGTGACCTCGTGGGCGACCGGGTCGAGGGTGAGGTCGGCCACCACGAGCCGGCCGTCCTCGGCGGGGCCGCCGGCCCGGCGCAGGATGGCCCGGATCCGGGCGATCAGCTCCTCAAGGCTGAACGGCTTGGTGACGTAGTCGTCCGCGCCGACGGCCAGGCCCTGGACCTTGTCGCCGACGCCGTCCTTGGCCGTGAGGAAGAGCACCGGCAGGTGGTCGCCGGCGTGGCCGTGCGGGCCCGCTATCTGTCCGCGGCTGGTCTGCTCGCGCAGCCGCTCGACGACGGTGAAGCCGTCGAGGTCGGGGAGCATCACGTCGAGGACGATGAGGTCGGGGCGTTCGACGGCGACGAGTTCGAGGGCCTCGGTGCCGGTGGCGGCGGAGGCGACCCGGAATCCGGAGAAGCGCAGGGAGGCCGAGAGCAGCTCGCGGATGTTGGGTTCGTCGTCGACGACGAGGAGGAAGGCCTCGCCCGGGACGCCGGCCACTGCGGCGGTACCTGGTGTGGACACAGTGCCTTGCACGGGGGTTCCGCCTCCCGGTCGGACGATGGCGTTCAGCTTGAGGCTAGCCCGGGGAGGCTATGCGCCATCGATGAATGTTGGATTAACACCTTATCGGGCGGATTTGGGCGAACAAGCCCACAGGGGCGGGCTGGATGGTGTGCGCACGGCGCGCGCCACTGCGCCGAGGCGCCGCACGCCACTGCGTCGAGGGGCCGCGCGGCCCGGCCGCCGGAGGGATTCGGCCGGGCCGCGCGTACGCCCGGGGCGGCTGGGCCGGCCCCGGGCGGGCTGGGGATCAGCCCCCGGAGGGGGTCCGGGCGCCGCCGGAGCCGCCCCCGCCGCCGAAGCCCCCGGCGGCGGCGCCCTCGATCAGCTGGGTGGCGTTGTAGCCGCCGCCCTCGGCGGGGGTGCCGACCACGGTGACGCTCTGGCCGGGCTGCAGGTCGGCGACCTTGCCCTCCTTGTTGAGCTGCACCCTGGTGGCGTCGCCGGTGGTCACCTTGACGGTGTTGCCGTTGGCGTCGGTGAGGTAGACGGTGGTGCCGTCCACGGCCTTGACCGTGCCGCGGGCGAAACCGCCGCCGCCCTGGCCGCCTTGGCCCTGGCCGCCCTGCCCCTGGCCGGTCTGCCCCTGGCCGGTCTGCCCCTGGCCGGCGCCCCGACGGGTGCCGTTCGCCCCGCCGGTCGCCCCGGCCCGCGGCTGCTGCCCGCCACCCGCGGCGACCGTCTTCCCGCTCCCGGAGCCGTTGTCCTGCTGGTACCAGACCCCGCCCGCGAACGCCGCCGTGGCGATCACCCCGCCCGCCAGGGCGAGGCTCAGCCAGGGCAGCCGCCGGCGTGGCGGCGCGGCCAGCTCGGCGGTGACGTCCCGGGCGTCCGGCGGGGTGGCGAGCAGGACGACCTGCTCGGCGGGGGTACGGGGCTCGATCTCGTTGCTCATGGTCTGCACATCCTTGGTCACTCGTGGCGGAGGGCGTCGATCGGGCGCAGGGAGGCGGCCCGGTTGGCGGGGTAGCTGCCGAAGAACAGCCCGATGGCGACCGCGATCCCGAAGGCGCCGAGCACCGACTCGGGGATCACCACCGGCTTGATGCCGACGACGCTGAAGTGCGAACCCGCGATGCCGACCACCACCCCGAGTCCGGCGCCGAGCACCGAGAGCAGGGTCGACTCGGTGAGGAACTGCCCGAGGATCACCCCGCGCGGGGCGCCGAGGGCCTTGCGGATGCCGATCTCCCTGGTCCGCTCGGTGACGGTGACCAGCATGATGTTGGTGATCCCGATCCCGCCGACCAGCAGCGAGATCGCCGCCACCGCGCCGAGCAGCACGGTGAAGGTCCTGGTGGTGCTCTCCCGGGCGGTGAGCAGGGAGGCCTGGTTGCTGATCCGGAAGTCCGCCTTGCTCGGATCGGCGATCGCGTGGGTGCCGAGCAGGACCCGGGTGATCTCGCTCTGCGCGGCGGCCGTGGTCTCGGCCGAGGTCGCCTGGACCAGGATCTGGTTGACCGAGCCGAACCCGGTGAAGGCGTTCTGCACCGTCGGCAGCGGCGCGATCACCACGTCGTCCGGATCGGTGAAGCCCGTCCCGCCCTTGGCCTGGAGCACGCCGACCACGGTGAACGGGGTGCCGCCGACGGTGATCCGCTTGCCGACCGGGTCGGCGGTGTCGAACAGCTGCTTGGCGGTGGTGGCGCCGAGCACCGCGACCTTGCGGGAGTTCAGCACGTCGTCGGCGGTGAAGTAGTCGCCGTGCCCGACCTTCTGGTTGGCGGTCTCGAAGTACGCCGGGTAGGTGCCGACGATCGAGCCGGGGCTGTACGAGATGTCCCCGTACAGCGCGGTGCCGCTCGCGGTGACCACCGGCGCGACGGACTTGATCGCGGCCGTGTCGGCGTCGCTCGCCAGCGCCTTGGCGTCGGCGACCGTGAGCTTCTTCGTACCGGCCGCGGTGCGCGAGCCGCCGAAGGACGAACCCGAGCTGACCGTCAGCGAGTTGGTGCCGAGCGAGGTGATCGACTCCTTGACCGCCACCGAGGAGCCGTTGCCGACCGCGAGCAGCAGGATCACCGAGGCGACGCCGATCAGCACGCCGAGCATGGTGAGGGCGGAGCGCACCTTGTTGGCGGCCAGGCCGCCGACGGCGAAGCGGAGCATCTGCCAGAGGATCACGCGAGCACCCCCTGGAGTCCGGCGGCCGCGTGCAGGGCGGGCGGCGGCCCGGCCACCGGGGCCTGCCGGACGTCGCTGGTGATCGCGCCGTCGACCAGCCGGATCACCCGCTTGGCGTGCAGGGCGACCTCGTCCTCGTGGGTGATCAGCACCACGGTGCGGCCGGTCGCGTTGAGGCCGTCGATGATGGCCAGCACCTCCTCGGTGGAGCGGCTGTCCAGGTTGCCGGTGGGCTCGTCGGCGAGCAGCATCGCGGGGGCGGTGACCAGGGCGCGGGCCACCGCGACGCGCTGCTGCTGGCCGCCGGAGAGCTCGTTGGGCCGGTGCCCGGAGCGCTCGGCGAGGCCGACCAGGGAGAGCGCGGCGAGGGCCCGCCGGCGCCGCTCGGCGGCCCGCACCCCCGCGTAGGCGAGCGGGAGCTCGACCTGGGCGAGGGCGGTGGTGCGGGGCACCAGGTTGAAGGACTGGAAGATGAAGCCGATCTTGCGGTTGCGCACCAGCGAGAGCTGCCCCTCGTCCAGGTGGCCGACGTCGATGCCGTCCAGCAGGTAGCGGCCGGCGGTGGGCACGTCCAGGCAGCCGAGGATGTTCATCAGGGTGGACTTGCCGGAGCCCGAACTGCCCATCACCGCAACGAAGTCGCCCTGGTCGATGTCCAGCGCGACGCCCAGCGGCTCGCCGGTGACCGGGTCGGACGGGCCGCGCAGCGCGTGCACGGTGGCGTCTCCGTGGCCGTAGGACTTGGTGACGCCGCGGATCTGGATGACCGGTGGCGGCGTCCGGCCGACGTCGGTGCGGGGGGTCTGGCGTGCCATCAGCGCGTACCGCCCCGACCGGCTCCGCCACCGGCCGCGCCGCCGCCGGCCGCACCGACACCGGCCACGCCCGTGCCCGCACCGCCGCGGCCGCCCTGGCCGCCGTTCAGGCCCGGGAAGGAGCCGTTCGGGAAGCCGCTGCCGCCGCTGGTGGTGGCGATCTCGACCTTGTCGCCCTCCTTCAGCCCGGAGACCACCTGCACGGTGGTGTCGCCCTCGACGCCCACGCCGACCTCGACCCGCTCGGTGGAGCCGTCCGGCTGCACCAGGGTGGCCGTCCGGCTGGCGCCGGTGCCGGCCAGGGCGGCGGTGGGCAGCGACAGCGCGTTGTCCGCCTCGCCGGTGACCACGGAGACGGTCGCGCTCAACCCGGTGCGCAGCTTGGCGGTGTCGCCGGTGATCTGGAGCGTCGCCGCGTACTGGACGGCGGCCGCGCCGCCGGTGCCGCCACTGCCCGCGGGCAGTGAACTGACGGACAGCACGGTGGCGTTGAGCTTGGTGTCGGACTGCGCGTTCAGGGTGACGGTGGCCGCCTCGCCCTTCTTCAGCTTCAGCGAGTCCAGTTCGGAGAAGTTCGCGGTCACCTGCATGCCGGTCGGGTTGGTCAGCACGATGAAGCCGCTCGGGGCGGTGGAGCCGCTGCTGCCGGTGGACTTGGCGGTCGTCGTCGAGCCGCTCCCGGAGCCCCCGCCAACGGTGTCGCCGACCTTGTTGGCCACCGAGGCGACCGTGCCGTCCACCGAGGCGGTCAGCGTCGTCCCGGCCAGGGCGGCCTGGGCGTTGGCCAGGCTGGTCTGCGCGGTGGCGACCTGCTGCTGGGCCTGGGCCACGGCGGCCGCGTCCACCTTGGTGGTGGTGATGGTGGTGGTCTGCGGAGCGGGCGTGCTGCTCCCGCCCGCTCCGCGTTCACCACCACCGCTGCCGCCCGCACCGGCAGCGGAACCGGACGGCTGGGCGCTGCCCGGAATCTGCTGGGTGGTCGTGGTCGTGACACCTGCCTGGGCCTTGGTCAGGTTGGCGTTCGCCGTGGTCAGCGCGGACTGGGCGGCCTCCACCTGCTGCTGGACCGCCGTGGTGTCCACGGTGGCCAGCACCTGGCCCTTGGTCACGGTGTCCCCCACCGCCACCTTGACCGCGGTGAGCCTACCGCCGGTCGTGAAGTCCTGGGCGGCATCGGTCGGCGAGGCCAGTGTGCCGGTTCCGGACACGGTGGCCAGGACCGTGCCCTTGGCCACGGTCGCCGTCCGGACCTGGGCCTTTCCGGCGGCCTTCGTCGTGCCGCCGTCCAACGTGGTGTACGCCAGGGCCGCGGCGCCCACCAGGGCCACACCGAGCGCGGAGTTGAGGAGGACGGCACCACGCCGTCGCGGGAGGACCTTCATGGCGGACAGCTTCGCCGGGCGCTCTTGCGGAGTCCTGAGCCCCGGCTGGGAGAAGGCTGGACGTCCGAATCCGGGCATTCCGGCACGGTCCGCCCCTGACGTGCGCCCCGCTTGGCCGCCGCCTGGCCAGTCGTTGGCCGAACTCCCAGGAGGCTCCCAGCCATCCCCAGCCATCCGGGAGCCCGGCCGCGACCGCCACGGCGGCGGCCGGCGCCGGTGCGGGCCTTCGTGGTCCGTGCCGCCTCCGGGGTGGCGTTCACTTCAGCTCATTGCAACGAACAGCAAGGCTATCGTTGCATTCGATTCGAGGCCATCGCAACAATACTGCAGCCCTGAGCTGCAGAGATACCAATCCAGAGCAACGAACATGTTGCAGCCATATGGAAAGCAACGTAGCTTTTCCCTCGTTCGAAACAACGAGTCACAGGAGAGCACGATGCAGAAGTTCGCCACCCCCGCCCCGATCGCCGCCGTCCTCGACATCCCCGCCGGGCGGATCCGCTTCATCGCCGCCGACCGCGCCGACACCGCCGTCGAGGTCCTGCCCGCGAACGCCGCCAAGGGCCGCGACGTGAAGGCCGCCGAGCAGACCACCGTCGAGTACGCCGACGGCGTCCTGCGGATCCAGGCCGCACCGGCGAGGAACCAGATCCTCGGCAACTCCGGATCCGTCGAGATCACCGTCCAGCTCCCCGCCGGCTCCCGCATCGAGGCGAAGGCGGCCAGCGCCGAACTCCGCGGCGTCGGACGACTCGGCGACGTCGCCTTCGAGGCCGCCCAGAGCACCGTCAAGCTCGACGAGGCCGCGAGCGCCCGCCTCACCGTCCTCGCCGGCGACGTCGCGGTCGGCCGCCTCGCCGGCCCCGCGCAGATCAGCACCCAGAAGGGCGACATCCGGATCACCGAGGCCGTCCGCGGCACGGTCGAACTGCGCACCGAGTACGGCGAGATCGCCGTCGGCGCCGCCCGCGGCAGCTCCGCCTCCCTGGACGCCGGCACCGCCTACGGCCGGATCCACAACGCCCTCCGCAACACCGACGGCACCGCCGACCTGAACATCCACGCGACCACCTCCTACGGCAACGTCACCGCCCGCAGCCTCTGAGCCGCCACCCGGCCCGAAGGGGCCGAGGAGGCCACCGAGCGCCCGGCCGCACCTCCTGCGGCGACACCACCGTCCACCGCTCCCGGATCCACCCCACCCCTGAAAGAAGGCAGACCATGGCCATCGACACAATCGTCAAGCAGTCCGCGTGGACCGGCATGGTGGCGATCGACGACACCGCACTGGCCGTGACCGACACCGGCGGGCCCGGCCGCCCGGTGGTCTACCTCAACGGCTGCTACGCCGACCAGTCGCACTGGCGACGCGTCATCTCCGACCTCGGCGGCGGCTACCGGCACATCACCTACGACGAGCGTGCCCGCGGAAAGTCGAAGCGGGCCGCGGACTACTCGTTCGAGGCGTGCGTCCGCGACCTCGACGCCGTCCTCACCGCCAGGGGCGTGGAGCGGCCGATCCTGGTGGGCTGGTCCTACGGCGCCATGCTCGCCGTGCACTGGGCCTCCCGGCACCCGGAGCGCGCCCTGGGGGCGGTGTCCGTGGACGGCGCTCTGCCGCACGAGTGGCTCGACGACGCCGGCCGGGAGCAGATCCGCAGGCTGTTCCGCCGGATGAGCCCGCTGTTCCCGATCGCCCGCCCGCTCGGCCTGGCCGCGCGGATGAGCGCCGCGCAACACGCCGAGGTCAACATCGAGGCCAACGAGCTCTGCGCGCCCACCGCACTCAACCCGGTGTTCGACCGCCTGACCGTACCGACCCGGTACGTGCTCGCCACCGGCGGCAACCTGGGCGGCGACGCGAAGCTGATGGAACGGATCCGCGCCAACCTCGACCCGGTCCTCGCCCGCAACCCGAACATCCGGGTCAGCGCGAAGGTCGCCAGCAACCACTCCAAGATCCTGCGCAACGACTTCCGAGCCGTCGCCGACGCGGTACGCGAGCTCGACTCCACCCGCGACCACCAGGTGGGTGGTTAGCCGACAGCGTCCCCCGGCGGACCGAGGGGCCGGGACTCTTCGGCAGTCGGGCCGGCGTGGTGGTCGAACTCGCCGGCCTTGATGCCTTCGAGAAACCTGGCGAACTTTGCCGGAGTGGTGCGAACGAGGACGTCGCCGTCGTCGGACTCCCGGAGCTCTACCAGCCCGTCGACCGTGCGCACCTCGACGCACTCGTTATTGGAGGCGCTGTAGCTGGACTTCCGCCAAGTGCCACCAAGCACCGGTCCTCCCAAAGGTTTCGTACGAGATGAGCCTTCCACAGCGAAGAGCCCACACACATGCCCAGTCAGGAGCACAGATCACCGAGGTGGTCGAACTCACCGGCCTTGACGCCCTGAAGGAACTTGGCGAACTTCACGGCAGTGGTGCGGACGATGACCTCGCCGTCGTCGGACTCGCGCAGCTCGACCATCCCGTCGACGGTGCGCACCTCGACGCACTCGTTGGATGCGCCGCTGTAGCTCGACTTCTGCCACTCGGACCTACTCATACTTGCCCTTCATCTCACCGCTGAGCGTTCGAACGAACTCACGCGACTCATCTTCCGACAGGGCGATGGAGTCCAGCCGCGAAAACGTCGCCCGGTGACTGGCCAGATCTGCTGGGGAATCGAAGAACAGGACACCCTGTGCGGTGTCCATCTGAAGGGTTGCAAGCTCTGGCACCCGGCCTTCGGAGAACATGATGTTCTCGCCCGCGCCGGGGAAGGTGTCCATATCGAACGGGACCACCCGGACCGAGATTGCCTGCTTCTCCGAGTCCTCGATCAAGCTGTCGAGTTGGTCGGCAAGTACCCGTGGTCCTCCGAACTGCATCCGCAGGGCAGCCTCATGGATGAAGGAAACGTACGGCGTCCGGCCAGAGCGGACGACGTGCTGGCGCTGCACGCGAAACTCGGTCCTGACCGCGATGTCGTGGCGGGGCAGCGGTGGTGTAATCCGCGCGAACACCGCAGAGGCGTAAGAGCCAGTCTGCTGGAGTCCCGGGATGTACGTAGTGGCCCACGTATAGAGCTTGTAAGCGTGGGCCTCCATCTCTGCGACCTCAAGGAAGTCGGTTGGCAGAACCCCGCGGTACTCCTCCCACCAGCCCTTGTTCCGTTCGACCGCCATGTCTGCGAGCGCATCGATAAGGGGCTGATTGGCGCAGCTACAGGCTGCGGCGACCGTGCGCAGGCGCGCCGCACTGACGCCGATCTTCGCCGACTCCATCTGCGTTACCTGGGTGGGGTTCAGACCGAGAGCACGGGCGAGCTGACTGCCGCCGAGACCAGCCTGCTCTCGCATCTTCCGCAGCTCGGTGCCCAGGCGGCGCTGACGAAGGGTCGGGTTGCGGCGAAGGGGCATGTTGTCCTCTCAGCGTGTCGTGAGGCCAGTGTGCCGCGCTGGTCGCGCGCGGGTCCATCCGGCTCTGGAGCGCACGCTTCCCCCTGGAGAGGGAACTCTACGAGATCCGCCTTCAATTGAAGTCAGGCTGCGCTATGGTCGTTCTCACATTGATCCGACGGATCGTCAGTAACGCCTGTTTCCAGGGCAGTAGGCGCCTGCTGCCCTCGCACCGCAGAGCAGCCATGTCCTGGCCTGGCTCACGGTGGCGTATCCGCCGGTGATCGACGAACCCCTCTCCACTGACCTCATTCCGGAGGTTCCCCATGTGTGCCTTCAACCTGCCCGAAGCCCCGCCCGACTGGTCGGCCGCCCGCGAGGAGCTGCGGGACGCCCTCGCCGCCGCCTCCTGGCCCGACGACCTCATCCGCGACGCCGAACTCGCCCTCTGCGAGCTGTTCGTCAACGCCTGGCGGCACGGCGGCAGCCCCGCGCCGACCGTGGTCGTCGTCCTGCTCGCCGCCCGCACCCTGCGGGTCTCCGTCGCGGACGACAGCCCCGTCCTGCCCGAGCCCCGCCGCTCCGCCGACCCCTACGAGCTCTCCGGCCGGGGCCTGCACCTGGTCCGCTCCCTCACCCACCGCTTCGGGGCCAACCCCCGCAAGAACGGCAAGGCCGTCTGGTTCGAGCTGGACTGCGCCGCGTGAGCGCCCGCGAGCCGATCGCCCCGGACGACCCCCGGATGCGCGACTACACCGACGCCCAGATCACCACCCTCCTCGGCGAACTCCACACCCGCGGATCCGCGCTCGGCATCCGCTGGGGCTCCGCGACGACGGTCAACGGCACCGTCGACGGCCGCATCCTCATCGACTTCGGCAACGCCCCCGTCGCCACCCTCCTCAACCTCCTCCACCTCCTGCGCGACACCGGGAGGAACGAGCCGTGGGAGTCCTGATCCCCCTCGTCACCGAGGCGATCCACACCGAGCGCACCACCGTCGCCTACCTCGCCGTCGAAACCGTCCCCGACGCCGCCCTCCAGCTCCGCCTGGCCGTCGACCTCGACATCCAGGCCGGCCCCGGCGAGCACCTCGCCCTCCCCCTCGCCCGCGACCAGGCCGAGGAACTCCTCCACACCCTCGCCGCCCACCTCGGCCACCGCGTGATCGGGATCCGCCGATGAGGACCGGCACCGCCGGCTTCCTCGTCGGCGCGGCCCTGCTCACCCTCCTCGCGCTGGCCCTGGCCACCGTCGCCCTCGGCGTCGTCACCGCCCTCAGGGTCAACGACGACTCCCAGCCCCTCGCCCCGAAGCCGATCACCCGCCACGGCCGCTGGGAACTGCGCCAACTCCCCGACGGCACCACCGAGTACGCCTGGATCGCCCGCCAGGCCGGCCACTACGGCCCCGAAACCCACCACCGCAACACCACCAACACCACCACCGACACCGCCAACCCCAGGGGCCGCCACCGCATACCCACCTAAGCGCGACACGAAGGCCCCCGCCCGCCCGGGCGGGGGCCTCGCCGCGTCCCTTCGCCCTCGCGCACCGGCGCCGACCGCGCCGCCTGGCGTTCGCCGGACCGCCAGAACCCCTGACGGATCAGTGCGCCAGGAGCCCCGTCCCCCAGCCCCGGGACCGGCTTCGCGACCCGCTCGAAGATTCCCGAAAAAACTTTTGAACCCACCTGCAACCTCCCGCGGGGATGCACGTCTTTACGGATGAAGGCACGGAGAGCGAGACCGGCGAGGCCGGGGGGCGCTGCGGCTCAGTTGGAGCCGGCCGGTCACCTTCACACACTGTCAGAGTCAGGACCCTGGGGAGTCACGTCATGCGCACGTCCGTTATCACCGCTTTTGCGAAGAACGCCCGCTCGCTCTCCGGCCGTCGTCGCCTCGCCGTCGTCGCCGCCACCGCCGTCCTCGCCGGCGGCGTCCAGCTGGTGGCCGCCGACTCCTCCTGGGCCTGCGGCGACATGCGCATCAGCGGCCCCAACCCCGCCGCCACCCACACCGAGGCGCAGTACATGGCCCCGGACGCCGCCCTCTCCACCAAGGCCACCGTCGCCGCCGACGGCAGCTGGAACGAGGTCGCCGTGCAGGTCACCAACAAGACCGGCGTCGACGCCCACGGCATGCAGGCCAGCTTCGGCATCTACACCCCCGGCACGGGCGCCTCGCTGCGCACCCAGGACGTCCGCATCCAGGTCCAGGAGAACGGCGCCTGGAAGAACGTGCAGTCCATCGCGGGCTGCATGCGCACCGTGGACGCGGGCTACGAGCAGCGCCAGCGCCTCGACAACGGCAGCTCCGCGACCATCAAGTTCCGCTACTCGATCGCCGCCGCCAGCTCGAAGAACATCGGCACCATCCAGCTGGTGGCCGACGCCTGGCGCCAGGGCGCCGCGGGGACGGGCGCCAGCGACCTCAAGACCGTCAAGGTCACCCACGGCCAGGCCACCACCACCAAGCCCGCCGAGACCGCCAAGCCCACCGCCAAGCCCAGCACCCCGGCCAAGCCCGCCGCCAAGCCCGCCGCGCCCAAGCCCGCCGCCGACCAGACCACCACCGCCGCGCCCAAGCCCGCCGAGGCCCCGAAGGCCACCCCGAGCGCCGCCCCGGCCACCACCGCCCCGGCCGGCACCCCCGAGCTCGCCCAGACCGGAGCGCACACCCCCAACGGCCTCCTCGCCGCCACCGCCGCCGCCCTGCTCGCGCTCGGCGCCGGCGCCCTGATCGCCGTGCGCCGGATGCGTCCCCAGCGCTGACCGGAGCACGGAGCAACGAGGGGCCCTGTCCTGCGCACGGCGGTGCGCAGGACAGGGCCCCTCACGATTTTCCCGTCGACCGGAGGCCGCCTCCCGTCAGCCGGAGGCCACCGCGGACCCGCGGTCCGCCCCGGCCTCCCGGGGTCCGCCCGCCAGGACACTGCCCAGCAGGCGCAGGGCCGCCTCGGCCGGCGAGCCGGGGGCCGCGCTGTAGAGCAGCATCCGGTGCCCGGAGACCTCCAGCAGCGGCAGCGCCTCGAAGTCCAACTCCAGCCTCCCGACCACCGGGTGGTGGAACTCCTTGCGCCCGAACAGGCAGTCGTTCACCGGGTGGCGCGACCAGAGCGCCGCGAACTGCGGACTCTTCATCGACAGCTCGCCGATCAGCTCCGCCAGTTGACGGTCGTCCTGGTGGCGCCCTGCGGTCAGCCGCAGGAACGCCACCTGGGCCCGCGCCTCCGCCTCCCAGCACGGGTACAGCTCCCGGGTGTGCGGGTCGAGGAAGAGCAGCCGGGAGAGGTTCGGCCGGTCCTCCGGGCGGTCCGGCGCCTGCACGTCGAGCTGCCCGGCGAGCAGGGCGTGGCCGAGCGGGTTCCAGGCCAGCACCTCGTTGCGCCGCCCGACCACCACCGCGGGGACGTCCGTCATCGCCCCGATCAGCTGCCGCACCGCGGGCCTGGCCCGCTCGAAGCGCTCCGCCGGCCGCGGCCTCGCCCGGCCCGGGCGGGCCAGGTTGCGCAGGTGGGCGTGCTCGTCGGCGCTCAGCCGCAGCGCGCGGGCGAGGGCGTCCAGCACCTCGTCGGAGGCGCCCCGGCTCTGCCCCTGCTCCAGCCGCGTGTAGTAGGTGATGCTGACGCCCGCCAGCTGGGCCAGCTCCTCGCGGCGCAGCCCGGGCACCCGCCGCCGGGTGCCGTACGAGACCAGGCCGACGTCCTCGGGTTGCAGCCGGGCCCGCCGGGTGCGCAGGAACTCGCCCAGGTCGGTCGGTGTGTCCGTTGCGGTCATGTCCCCAGTGAACACCGGGCCGCGCCGCCGAGCCTGCCCCTGTGAGTACCACCCTTCGCAGGGGCCTGGGTGGGCCCCGCCGGGCGGCGCAGGCTGCTGCCGTACCCCGCGGAACCCCTCCCGAGAGGCAGCGAGCCGATGACCACCGCCCTGCTCGACGACGCACCGCCCACCAAGGCCGCCACCGGTATGACCGGACGCCAACGACTCGTCCTGGTCGTCCTGCTGGCCGCCCAGTTCATGCTGGCCGTGGACTTCTCGATCCTGAACGTGGCCCTGCCGGTGATCGGCCGGGGCCTCGGCTTCGGGCTCGGCGGCCTGCAGTGGATCGCCACCTCCTTCGCCCTCGCCGCCGCCGGCTTCACCCTGCTGTTCGGGCGGGTGGCCGACCTGGTCGGGCGGCGCCGGGTCTTCCTGGTCGGCCTGGCGGTCCTCGGCGTCTCCTCCCTGGTCGGCGGCCTGGCCACCAGCCCAGGGCTGCTGCTGGCCGCCCGGGTCGCCCAGGGCCTGGCCACCGCCGCCGTCACGCCGGCCGGGCTGGCGCTGCTCACCACGGCCTTCCCCGAGGGGCCGCTGCGCGAGCGGGCGCTCGGTCTGAACGGCGCGCTGATGTCGGCGGGCTTCACCTCGGGCGCGGTGCTCGGCGGGTTGCTCACCGACCTGCTCAGCTGGCGCTGGGCGTTCTTCGTCAACGTGCCGGTCGCGCTGGCCGTGCTGCTGGTCGCCCCCCGGCTGATCGCCGAGAGCCGCCCGGCCGAGCGGCCGCGGATGGACCTGCCGGGCGCGGTCACCGTCACCGGCGGCCTGCTCGCCCTGGTCTACGGCCTGACCACGGCGGGCGAGCACGGCTGGGGCGACCCGGTGGCGCTGTGGGCGCTGGGGCTGGGCGCGGTACTCCTGGTGGTGTTCTGGTTCGTGGAGCGGTCCGCCGCCGCCCCGCTGGTCCCGGTCCGGGTGCTGCGGCGCCGCACGGTGGTCTGGGGCAACGTGGCCGGGCTGCTGGCCTTCGCCACCGAGACCTCGCTGGTCTTCCTGCTGACCCTCTACCTGCAGCAGGTGCTGGGCTTCTCCGCGCTGGCCACCGGCCTGGCCTTCGGCGTGCTGGGTGCGGGCACGGTGGTGGGCGGGATCCTCGCGCCCCGGCTGATCGGCCGCCTCGGCACCCGCCGGGCCCTGCTGGCCGGCTTCCTGGTGCAGGCCGTCGCGACCGGCTCGCTGGTGCTGCTCGGTGAGGGCCGGGCCTGGCTCGGCCTGCTGCTGGTGGCGACCTTCGTCGGCGGGGTCGGCAACATGCTGGCGATCGTCGGCTTCATGGTGACGGCCACCTCGGGCCTGCCGGACGGGGAGCAGGGGCTGGCCACCGGCGTCGCCACGATGACCCAGCAGGTGGGCATCACGCTGGGCACCCCGGTGATGAGCGCGGTCGCCACCGCCGCCGGCTCCGCCGTCCTCACCGGGGTCGGCTGGGCGATCGCCGCCAACACCGCCCTGGTGCTGCTGGGCTTCGCCGCCTCGGCGCTCTTCCTGCGCCGCGGGTGACCCCGGAAAGCACCGCGGAGTGGGAAGTCGGCCGGGCCGACTCCCCACTCCGCCGTGAGTACCGGGCTCAGAGCTCCTTGCGGAAGGCCTCGGCCACCGACAGGAAGATCGAGTTGCCCTCGACCTCGCCGATCGAGATCCGGACGCCCTCCGGGAACGGCCGGACGATCACGCCGGCCTCGGCACAGGCCGCGGCGAACTCCTGGGAGCGCTCGCCGAGCGCCAGCCAGACGAAGTTGGCCTGCGAGTCCGGGATGGTCCAGCCCTGCTCGCGCAGCCCGGCGACCACCCGCGCACGCTCCTCGACCAGCGCGTCGACCCGGACCATCAGGGCCTCCTCGGCCCGCAGCGAGGCGACGGCGGCGTCCTGGGCGAGCTGGGTGACGCCGAACGGGACGGCGGTCTTGCGCAGCGCGGTGGCCACCCGCTCGTGCGCGATCGCGAAGCCCACCCGCATCCCGGCCAGGCCGTAGGCCTTGGAGAAGGTGCGCAGCACGCAGACGTTCGGGCGGTCGCGGTAGAGGTCGATGCCGTTGGGGACCTCGGGGTCGCGGATGAACTCGATGTACGCCTCGTCGATCACGACCAGGACGTCCCCGGGCACCGCGTCCAGGAAGCGCTCCAGCTCGGCGCGGTGGATCACGTTGCCGGTCGGGTTGTTGGGGTTGCAGACGAAGACCAGCCGGGTGTTCGGGGTGATCGCGGCGAGCATCGCGTCCAGGTCGTGGTCACCGGTCTCGGTGAGCGCCACCGGGACGGGGGTCGCGCCGGCCACCTGGACGATGATCGGGTAGGCCTCGAAGGAGCGCCAGGCGAAGATCACCTCGTCGCCGGGGCCCGCGGTGGCGAGGATCAGCGACTGCGCGACGCCGACCGAGCCGGTGCCGGTGGCGATGTGCTCGGCCGGGACGTCGAAGTGCCGGGCCAGCTCGGCCGTGAGCTCGGTGACCGCCATGTCCGGGTACCGGTTGAGCGAGCCCGCCGCCGCGACCGCCGCCTCCAGCACACCGGGCAGCGGCTCGTACGGGTTCTCGTTCGAGGACAGCTTGTAGGCGTCGGCTCCGGCCGGCTTGCCGGGCTTGTAGGTGGGAATGCCATCCAGGGTCGGCCTCAGACGGGGGCCCTGCGCTGCCGTACCGCTCACGGTCCTTCTCCTTCTTCTTCTGCAGTTCCGCTGCGTTCGCTCCCGTCACGCCACGGGATCGCCGCCGTGCCCGGAATGGTCGGAACGCACCCGGACCACCCCGGTCGGGTGCCCTGAACGATACCGACCGCACTCACCCGAAGGGGTGAGATGCCCGGCCGGGTTACGGGCGCAGATCAGCCATTCTGCAGGGTTCCTATGGCACATGTCAGAGGTAAGACGGCCGGTTTCGAGCGGGTATCGAAGGGGCGCACGCCGTCTCACTCACGGAGAAACGTATCTCCTCGGGCTCCTTCCGGGCTCCCGATGCGCCGGTCACAGACCCTTGTCAGGAGCCATACGATCGGTCCGCCATGACAGCAGCAGCCAACCAGAGCGGTCGGCGGCCCACCACCTCACGGCGTCTGGAGCGGGCCGGCATCCGGGATGTGGCAGCAGCCGCCGGAGTGTCGATCACCACCGTCTCCGACGCGCTGAACGGTAAGGGCCGCCTGCCCGACGAGACCAGAAGCCGGGTCCGCGAGGTCGCCGAGCGCCTCGGCTACCGCCCCTCGGCCGCCGCCCGCACCCTGCGCACCGGGCGCTCCGGCCTGATCGGACTGACCGTCACCACCTACGGCGAAGAGCCGTTCACCTTCACCGAGTTCGCCTACTTCGCCGAGATGGCCCGGGCGGCCACCAGCGCCGCGCTCGGCCGCGGCTACGCCCTGGTGGTCCTGCCGGCCTCCTCCCGGCACGACGTCTGGGGCAACATCGCCCTGGACGGCACCGTGGTGATCGACCCACCCGACCAGGACCCGCTGGTCGGCGAGCTGTACCGGTCCGGCGTCCCGGTGGTCAGCGACGGCAAACCGGGCAACTGCCCGGTCACCGCCTGGGTCGACAACGACCACGAGGCGGCCGTGCTCGGCATCCTCGACCACCTCTCCGAGGCCGGCGCCCGCCGGATCGGCCTGCTCACCGGGACCAGCACCGACACCTACACCCGGCTCTCCACCGAGGCCTACCTCGGCTGGTGCGCCAAGGTCGGACAGGAGCCGGTGTACGAGGCCTACCCCGCCCACGACCCGGCCGCCGGCGCCGTCGCCGCCGACCGGCTGCTCGCCCGCCCCGACCGACCCGACGCCGTCTACGGCCTGTTCGACCCCAACGGCACCGACCTGCTCGCCGCCGCCCGCCGGTACGGCCTGCGGGTCCCCGACGACCTGCTGCTGGTCTGCTGCAGCGAGAGCGACGTCTACGCGGCCACCGAGCCGCCGATCACCACCCTGTCGCTCAAGCCCCGGCGGATCGGCACCACCGTCGTCAACCTGCTCATCGACGCCATCGAGGGAGTGGACTCCGGGACGGGCGTCGACATCGCCCGGCTCTTCCCGCCGCGCTTCCGCACCGCCGGCACCGGCCCGCCGCCCGGCACCCTGATGCCCACCGAGCTGATCGTCCGCGCGTCCTCCCAGCGCCGGAGCCCGCGCACCACGGTCTCCCCGCCGCGCCCGCCGGGCGAGGTGTAGATGGCGCCACCAGACCATCCCCAGCCGGGACAAAACGGACCTGACGGACTGCCCGGCTGACGCTCCGGAGGATTGGATACCCACCAGGTGACGACGCCGGGAGAGTGGTCTTCCTATGATGGGCGAATGACACCCGAGGACCGCTTCCCCGGGCCTGAACACCCGGACTCAGGCCCACGTCACCAGCCGGACCTCGACGTGCTGCCCTACGGCACCTACTACGAACCGGAGCCCGCCGGGTACGCCGAGGCCGCGTACGGGTCGGAGACGTACAGCGGCTACGGCGGCGCGCGCTACCTCGAACAGCACTGGCCGGCCACCGGGCAGGCACACAACGTCCACGACCAGCAGGCCGCGCACCCCGGCTACGAGCCGACCCTGCCCGACCGGCCCTCGCCCGTCCACCAGGGCGACGACCCGCCGACCATCGAGCTGGGCCCGCCGCTCGCCGAGCCCGTCCCGGCCTACCCGTACCCCGCGCCCGGCCCCGACGAGCCGGTCGGCCCGCTCTACGTCGTCGGCGACGTGCACGGCTACCTGGAGGAGCTCCGCGCCGAGCTGCGCCACCAGGGCCTGATCGACGCCGACGGCCACTGGGCCGCCGGCCGCTCCCGGATCTGGTTCCTCGGCGACTTCACCGACCGCGGCCCGGACGGCATCGGCGTGATCGACCTGGTCATGCAGCTCGCCGCCGAGGCCGCCGCCGCCGGCGGGTACTGCCGGGCCCTGATGGGCAATCACGAACTGCTCTTCCTCGGCGCCGCGCGGTACGGCGACGAGCCCGTCCAGTCCACCGCCGGCACCGCCTCCTTCCTCGCCGCCTGGCGGCTCAACGGCGGCCAGCAGCACGACCTGGACCGCCTGGAGGCGCACCACATCAGCTGGCTCTCCCGACTGCCCGCCATCGCGCTGGAGGACGGCCACCTGCTGCTGCACTCCGACACCACCGCGTACCTGGAGTACGGCGAGTCCATCCCCGACGTCAACGACGCCGTCCACGACCTGCTCGCGGACGAGGGCGTGGACGAGTGGTGGGACTGCTTCCGCCGCTTCACCAAGCGCTTCGCCTTCCGCGGCGACGCCGGCCCGCAGGCCGTCCACGAGCTGCTCGACGCCTACGGGGGCTCGCGCGTCGTGCACGGGCACAGCCCCATCCCGTACCTCACCGGCACGGTGCACGCGGACGACGGCGCGCCCCCGCACATCCCCGGCCCGTACATCTACGCGGACGACCTCGCCGTCGCCATGGACGGCGGCGTCACCATGGAGGGCCGGCTGCTGGTCGCGCGGCTGCCGATCTGACCGGGCCGGCCGATCTGACGGTCCGACCGGGCTGACCGGGGCCGACCGGGCCGACCGGGTTGCGGGCCCGACCGGGCCGACGATCCGACCGGCTGACCGGTCGGTCGGCCTGGCCGACGCCCCGGACGACCCACCAGACCGTCAACTGAACAGGTGTTCGCAACCGCCCCTGGCCTGCACCCTTCGCGGGCCGGGGCGGCGGCCGGAGCGAAATTCCGGAAACCGACTGTCAGCGCGACCGCACCCGCCCCTACCATCAAGGCACACCACACCCGGCCGCTCGTGTGGCGGCCCGTCTCCGTGCCCGCGGGGCCCAGGTGCCCGGGACCACCGTGTCCGCAAGCCTCCGCGGAGCGGGGCCGCACGGGGTTCGCATGAACGGGGTCCCCATGAACAACGCCCCGCACCTGCTCACCGAGGACCGCCCGGAGTTCGAGCGCCTCCTCGACGAAGCACTGCGTGACGGCACGATCCTCACCGCCCTGCAGACGCCCGGCGCCCTCACCGCCGAACAGCTGCGCACCAAGGCGCTGCTCGCCGCCGACACCGTCGCGGCCGCGGCCGGTGCCGAGTACGAGCACTACACCCGGCTGCGCGCGAGCCTGCGCAGCGCGCCCCCACCAGGCCGGCACGGCGAATCGACCGCCCCCGGGCTGCTCACCCAGCTGCGCTCGGGCAACGGCGGCGCCGGACTGTTCCCGGTGCTCACCGTGCTCACCCCGATCCTCGCCTGGGCCGCCGCCCTCGTCCTGCTGCTCCTCGGGTACGCGCTGCGCGCCGCCGACCCCGATCTGCCGCTGGCCCGCTCGGTGCTCACGGCGGGCTGGGTGGCGCTCGCGGCGGGCGCCCTCGCGATGGTCGTCGGCATAGTCGGGCTGATCCTCACCGCCCTGCGCGACGGTGCCACCGCCCCCGGCGGCGCCGACCCGGACCTCACCGCCGAACTCGCCGACGCCCGCCGGGAGTGGCAGCACGCCCTGGGCCGGCGGGCCCTGCTGCCGTACCTGCACGCCCATCTGCACTCGGAGCCGGCGCTGCCGCCCGTAGTCCCGGCCCCGGGCTCGCCACCGCCGCCGGACTTCAGCAGCCCCGGCTACAGCAGCGGCCACTACACCGGGCCCGGCTTCACCAGCCCCGGCGCCGAGGGGCTGACCGACCCCGAGGGCCGGGAGCCCCGCACCGCCGCCTTCACCGGCCCGGACTTCACCGGCCCCGGCTACACCCCGCCGGCCTTCACCGGCCCGGACGAGGTCTGACCGTAGGGGTTGCCGACCGGGCGGGTGCTGACCGGGTCGGGTCAGCACCCGCCCGCCGCGGGCCTCACCCGGCGCCGGTCAGCACCCGCAGCTCGGGCGGGCCGTCCAGCAGCTCCGCCGTCCGCTCCAGCGACCGGGCCAGATGAGGGCTGGCCAGGTGCGCCTCGAAGGCCTCCCTCGACTCCCACTCCTCCAGCACCACCCAGGCCCGCGGATCGTCCGGGTCCACGTAGTTCCGGTACGAGAGACACCCCGGCTCGGCCAGGCTCGGCTCGATCATCGACCGGGCCTGCTCCCGCATCTCGGCCTCCCGGCCGGCCTTGGCCCGCAGGACCGCGACCGCGGTGATCCGCTGCGACATCGTCACTCCCCTTTCGTCCCCCACCCGAACACCGGACGGCCCGACGATCTTCCCCGGCACGCCCCATGACGCCGGGTCAGGCCTGCGGTGCCGGGTCAGACCTGCGGTGCCGGCCCGGCCGGATCCCCGGCGGCATCCGTCGCCGCACGGACGAACTCGCGGACCCGCTCGGTGGTGTTGCTCTCCAACCAGACCAGCCCGCGGTCGATCGGCGGGGCGTCGTGGATCGGCACGTACGCGACGTCCGGGCGGGGGTAGTAGCGCCGGGAGTGCTCGCCCACCGGGAGGACGCCCCGGCCCATCGCGACCAGCGAGAGCATCTCGGAGAAGGTGTTGCCCACCGGCCCCTTCGGCACCGGGCGGCCGGAGGGGGTCCGGTCCGGTGTCCGGTCCCGCTTGAACTCCATCGAGGTGACCGCCGGGTACTGCACCACCGGATGCTCGGCGAGGACCTCCACCGACACCGAATCCACCCCTGCCAGCGGGTGCCCGGCGGGCACCGCCAGGACCCGCTGCTCCGAGATCAGGGCCGGCCCGCGGGCCATCCCGTCGAAGGGGAAGGCGGCGATGAGCAGGTCGACGGAGCCGTCCAGCAGGCTCGCCCGGGAGTTGAAGAGCTGCACCTCGCGGACGTCGACCCGGCACCCGGGGTGGCGTTCGGCGAACAGGTTCACGGCCCGGAGCAGCACCGTCGCGGTCCACTCGCCGAGGAACGCGACCCGCAGCTCCCCCGTCACACCGCGACCGGCGTCGACGGCCCGGCGCACCGACTCCTCGATCCCGGCGACCAGCGGCCCCAGGTCGTCCGCCAGCCGCCGCCCGATCGCGGTGAGCCGCACGGTACGGCTGGTCCGCTCGAACAGCCGGGCGCCGATCCGGCGCTCCAACGTGGCGATCACCTGGCTGATCCGCCCGGTCGTGACGCCGAGGCTCTCCGCGGTGCGGCCGAAGTGCAGCTCCCGCGCGAGCGTCAGGAAGGCCTCGATCTCATGCCGTTCCCACATGCCTGCCATCCGATCGTTGAGTCTGAGTCAACGATCGTAGTGCAGGTGTGCGTTGATGCCGCCCCCCGAACAGCGGATCGTAGAACCCGTCACCACGACCCACCACCACCCCGGGAGCCCCCCATGGCCGCCATCCGCGTCAAGGCCTTCGACCACCTCGTCCTCAACGTCCAGGACGTCGAGCGCTCGCTGGACTTCTACATCGGACTGCTCGGCCTGGCGCCGGTCCGGGTCGACGAATGGCGGGCCGGCCGTGTCTCGTTCCCCTCGGCCCGGGTCGCCGAGGAGACCATCATCGACCTGGTCGGCCGCGACCGCGGCGAGTCCAACGTCGACCACATCTGCCTCACGGTCGAGCCGCTGGACTGGGACGAGGTCATCGCGAGCGGCGTCTTCACCGTCCTCGAAGGACCGGTCCAGCGGTACGGCGCACGCGGCAGCGCCACCTCGGTCTACGTCCAGGACCCGGACGGCAACACCGTCGAGCTGCGCTGGTACCCGCAGGACGTCGCGCAGTAGCCGCTCAGGCGAGCAGCTCCGCCGCCGGGGTGTGGTTCCCCAGCGCAGCGGCACCCGCCATCGCGCTCGCCGCGATCCCCGCGTCGGTGCCGGGCGGCACCACCAACAGGAGGAAGTGGTCCTGGAAGCCCCGGGTGAGGCTGATCGTCTCGCCACTGGCGGCGAACCATCCGATCCTGACCACCAGCCCGTCCACCACGACCGACTGGGGGATGTCACCCCAGGCGCCGGTGTCGAGGCCGACCCGGACGATCCGGCCCAGATGGGCCCCGAGCGCGGTGATCAGATCGGGCAGCTCGGCCCGGATGTCCTTCGACCGCGGCCACCAGGCGCCGTCGAACATCCCGCCCCGCGCCAAGGTCGGTTCCAGCACCAGCCGCGGCAGCAGCGGCACACCCGGAACGGACCACGGGCCCGCGGAGGAGAAGGGAAGGGGGATCGCCATCATCAGTGGCCGCCCGTCGGGCCCTCGGCAGGAGGGCCGCTCATGACCCAGGGCGACACCGGCGTGAATACCGGTATGCGACGTGTCCTCGGTTACTCCCCACGGTACTCCGCGTCACCCTCCGCCGGACCGGCCCTCGACTCCCGCCTCGGCGCCGCGGCCGTCAGGACGACGATTCGAGGTCCGGCTGCTGCCACGCCCGAGGCCGACCACCCGAGGGCGGAGGCGGCCCGGCAATCCCCAGATCACCTCGCGCACATGCGTAGAACGTGTCCCGCGCCCGGCTGATCCGCCCTACCGCCCGTGGCCACCCGCTCGGCGGCTCAGAGCCCGAGGATCTCGCGGATGAGGCCGAGCTTGCGCTCCGGGGAGAGGTCCTGGGGGCGGTCGGCGAGCAAACCGTTCAGGACGGTGGGGACGTCGAAACCGTCGGGGGTCTGGATGGCGTCGATGACCTGGCACCGCAGGCCGTCGTCCCGGAGGAACACCCACAGCTCGTGCTCCTTGCGCGGTTCACCGTTCTCCCTCGGTGACAGCCGCCAGGCCGGAAACCAGCCGAGCCCCTCCGCGGTCAGACTCTCGGCCACCTCGTCCAGGACGTACTTGCCGAGTCTCCGATACCCGAGAGCCTCGCGCAGCTCCCCGAGCGTGACTCTGAGCAGGCCGCCGGCGATGCGACAGCGTTCGGCCACGGTGCCGGCGTTGCCTTCGGGTGCCGCGAGCAGCCCGCCCTGCGGATTCGTTGGGTCGTTCATATTCGGGCCAACGAATCCATCCCCCGGGCGATACGTCATTTCACCACCCTGGACGCAGCCAAGAGGAAAAACGGTACTGCTAAGGCGTGAGCGGCGACTCGGGGAGGGTTGCGGTGGAAGCCGGGTTGGCGGGCTCCGCCGAGGGCGAGGCCGGGTTCCGCCGGCATGGCAGGACTCGGGGGAGCCGACCGAAGCAGAAGTCGACGGCCCCGTACGCGGCATTGAGTTCGTTAGCAAACGACACGCCGGGGCAGGGATGAATATGCCCCGTTGGCGCCAGTGCGTCACCCTTTTGCATCTTTATCATTCTTTCCTTTTCATGTTTTCGTTGCACGGTGTACTGAGTTGGTGACGGTGCATCACCATCCCTGGTCGGCTGCCGCTCCGCGGCCCTCCTGGGGTGACGCCCGTGGCGCCCTGGCGCATGCACGAGGGCTTGTGGTCCGACCAGAACTCACTACCGGCGCTCCGAAATCATCTTTCCGAGTGACGGATCCCAACGCGACTAGAAAGGGTCCTGTCCTATGGCAGTCAATGCCATTCCGTCCGCCCCACCTGAGAGAGGGCGTAAACGCTCCCGACTCACCGGGGCGCTCGTCCTGCTGTCCGGACTGACGTTGCTTGCGACGGCGGGCCTGGTCGCGAGCCCCGCACACGCCGCACAGGCACCGGTGACGCTGGGGACCGACACCAGCTACGCGGTCCTGGGCGCCTCGACGGTCACCAACACCGGTCCCAGCGTGATCAACGGGGACCTCGGCCTCAGCCCGGGCACCAGCGTGACGGGCTTTCCGCCCGGGATCGTGAACGGAGTCCAGCATGTCAACGACGCCCAGGCCGCACAGGCTCAGTCCGATCTGGTCATCGCCTACAACGACGCCGCAGGCCGGGCCCCCACGGCCAGCTTGACGTCTCCGGGCGACATCGGCGGACTGACGCTGACGCCCGGCGTCTACAACGCGACGTCGTCGCTGAACCTCACCGGGACCGTCACTCTCGACGCCCTGGGCGATCCCAGCGCCGTCTTCATCTTCCAGATCGCCTCCACGTTGATCACGGCCCCGTCGAGCGTCGTCAGCCTGATCAACGGGGCGCAGCCCTGCAATGTGTTCTGGCAGGTGGGCAGCTCCGCCACCATCGACGTCAGCTCCTTCTTCAAGGGCAACATCCTGGCCATGACGTCCATCACGGTGAACCACGCCTCGGTGATCGAAGGCCGCGCCCTGGCGCGCACGGGGGCCGTCACGCTGGACGACAACACCATCACAAGGGCGGCCTGCACCGTCGGCCCGCCCGGACCGAGCGGGCCGGCGGGTCCGAGCGGGCCGGCGGGTCCGAGCGGGCCTGCCGGCCCCAGTGGGCCCGCCGGCTCGGCCGGCTCTCCCGGTGCTCCGGGTGCTCCCGGCCCCAACGGTGCTTCCGGCGTGGCCGGTGCTCCGGGTGCTCCCGGTGCGCCCGGTCCCAACGGCGCTCCCGGTGCGCCGGGTGCTCCCGGTGCCCCCGGTCCCAACGGCGCTCCCGGCGTGCCCGGCTCTCCCGGTGCTCCGGGTGCCCCCGGCCCCGACGGTGCTTCCGGCGCGGCCGGTGCTCCGGGTGCTCCCGGTGCGCCCGGTCCCAACGGCGCTCCCGGTGCTCCGGGTGCTCCCGGTGCCCCCGGTCCCAACGGCGCTCCCGGCGCCAACGGCTCTCCCGGTGCTCCGGGTGCCCCGGGGCCTAATGGCGCCCCTGGAGCTCCTGGCGCCAACGGCTCGCCCGGTGCCAACGGACTCCCTGGCGCCAACGGCTCGCCCGGCGCCAACGGCTCGCCCGGCGCCAACGGCTCGCCCGGTGCCAACGGTTCACCCGGTGCCAACGGCTCGCCCGGCGCCAACGGCTCGCCCGGCGCCAACGGTTCACCCGGTGCCAACGGCTCGCCCGGTGCCAACGGCTCGCCCGGTGCCAACGGCTCGCCCGGCGCCAACGGCTCGCCCGGCGCCAACGGTTCACCCGGCGCCAACGGTTCACCCGGTGCCAACGGCTCGCCCGGCGCCAACGGCTCGCCCGGCGCCAACGGACTCCCTGGCGCCAACGGCTCACCCGGCGCCAACGGCTCACCCGGAGTACCCGGACCTGCAGGCCCGGCGGGACCCGCAGGCCCGGCAGGGCCCGCAGGACCGGCAGGGCCCGCAGGACCGCCCCAATCGCCAGGCGGTCACGGTGGCCAGGGGCACGGCGGTCACGAGCAAGGTGATCACGGGAACGACCAGGGCAACCACGGCAACGTGCCGGGCGGTCACGAGCAGGGCGGCGGTCCCGTTCAAGGCGGTCACGAACAGGGCGGCAACGTACCAGCCAGCGCCGTTCAAGGCGGTCACGAACAGGGCGGCAACGTACCAGCCAGCGCCGTTCAGCACCCGAAGGAGTCGGATCAGGCACTCGCCGCCACCGGCGCAGGCGGATCGATCAACATCGTGGTCGGCTCGGCGGTAGCCATCGCCCTGGGCGGTGGACTTGTCATCCTCGTGAGGCGAAGCGGCCGAGCCGCAGCCCGCCGACGGCACTAGGGCTTGCCCCAGCAGGAGACGCCAAGGACGACGCCCAGGAGCCCCCGTTGAAGTACGTCGCCGGCAGCCGGTCCCTACTGCCCGCGATACTGTCGGCGAATCTCACAGCGACGGCCGAGGACTGGCCGGAGCCGATCGTGACCACCTGGGACGCCTGACGACGTTTGCACGCACCGGTCCGCGCTCCCCCCTCCGGAGCGCGGACCGGTGCGATACGGGCGACGGTCAGTCGGCCAGCGGGAGGTAGACCCGGTTGCCGTGCTCCGCGAACTCCTCGGACTTGGCCTGCATGCCGGCCAGTGCCTCGGCGTCGTAGCCGGAGGCGACCGCGCTGGAGCCGTCGCCGTGCTCGTCGCGGATCTGCTGGGAGATCTTCATCGAGCAGAACTTCGGGCCGCACATCGAGCAGAAGTGGGCCGTCTTGGCGGGCTCCGCCGGGAGCGTCTCGTCGTGGAACGAGCGGGCGGTCTCCGGGTCGAGGGCCAGGTTGAACTGGTCCTCCCAGCGGAACTCGAAGCGGGCGTCGGAGAGCGCGTCGTCCCACTCCTGGGCGCCGGGGTGGCCCTTGGCCAGGTCGGCGGCGTGCGCGGCGATCTTGTAGGTGATGACGCCGGTCTTCACGTCGTCCCGGTTGGGCAGGCCCAGGTGCTCCTTGGGCGTGACGTAGCAGAGCATCGCGGTGCCCCACCAGGCGATCATCGCGGCGCCGATGCCCGAGGTGATGTGGTCGTAGCCGGGGGCGACGTCCGTGGTGAGCGGGCCCAGGGTGTAGAACGGCGCCTCGTCGCAGATCTCCTTCTGGAGGTCCATGTTCTCCTTGATCTTGTGCATCGGGACGTGGCCCGGGCCCTCGATCATCACCTGGACGTCGCGCTCGCGGGCGATCCGGCCCAGCTCGCCCAGGGTCTGCAGCTCGGCGAACTGCGCCTCGTCGTTGGCGTCCGCGATCGAACCCGGGCGCAGGCCGTCACCGAGCGAGAAGGTGACGTCGTA
The DNA here is from genome assembly GCF_043202015.1 of Kitasatospora sp. NPDC048239. Classification (NCBI taxonomy): domain Bacteria; kingdom Bacillati; phylum Actinomycetota; class Actinomycetes; order Kitasatosporales; family Streptomycetaceae; genus Kitasatospora; species Kitasatospora sp. NPDC048239. Next base: position 261,089 of record NZ_JBICZP010000003.1, read on the forward strand.
GGCGGCGAGGATGTCGCAGAGCTCCTCGAAGTTGGTGTAGAGGAAGTTCTCCTGGTGGTGCGCCAGGCACCAGGCGGCCATGATCGAGCCGCCGCGCGAGACGATGCCGGTCTTGCGACGGGCCGTCATCGGCACGTACCGCAGCAGCACGCCGGCGTGGACGGTCATGTAGTCGACGCCCTGCTCGCACTGCTCGATGACGGTGTCGCGGTAGACCTCCCAGCTCAGGTCCTCGGCCCGGCCGTCGACCTTCTCCAGTGCCTGGTAGAGCGGCACGGTGCCGATCGGCACGGGGGAGTTGCGCAGGATCCACTCACGGGTGGTGTGGATGTTGCGGCCGGTGGAGAGGTCCATGACGGTGTCGGCGCCCCAGCGGGTGGCCCAGGTCATCTTCTCCACCTCCTCCTCGATCGAGGAGGTGACGGCGGAGTTGCCGATGTTGGCGTTGATCTTCACCAGGAAGTTGGTGCCGATGATCGCCGGCTCCACCTCGGGGTGGTTCACGTTGACCGGGATGACGGCCCGGCCGCGGGCCACCTCGGCGCGGACGTACTCCGGCTCCAGGCCCTCGCGCAGGGCCACGAACTCCATCTCCGGCGTCACGACGCCGCGCTTGGCGTACGCGAGCTGGGTGACGGCCGCTCCGCCGCGTCCCCGCAGCGGGCGGCGCGGCCGGCCGGGGAAGACGGCGTCCAGGTTCTTCAGGTTCCCGCCGCGCGGCGAGGTGTGCTTGATCCCGTCGTCCTCGGGGCGGGCCTCGCGGCCGTCGTACTCCTCGACGTCGCCGCGCTGGCGGATCCAGGAGTCGCGCAGGGCGGGCAGGCCGCGCCGCACGTCGGGTTCGTACGCCGGATCGGTGTAGGGCCCGGAGGTGTCGTACAGGGGGACGGTCCGGCCGTTGGTGAGCACGACCTCGCGGTACGGGACGGCGAGGTCGGGGCGGGAGCCCTCGCGGTAGGCCTTGCGCCAGGCCGGGGTCGGGTAGCCGGTGGAGGTGCTGCTGGCGGCGGACGTCCGGGCAGACTGCGGCTGTACATCAAATGCGGTCATCAGACCTACTACTCCCTACGCCGGCATTACCCGGTCAGGTTCCTGCGGTCGACGCAGCGGTTGGCACGTACACCGACGTGCCGTTCAGCGCCCTCTCAGCCCGGTGCTCCGAGCTCCCGTGTCCGCAGGCGGTGTTGCCTGCGCATGACGTCCAACACCGTAGCGAGCGGATCGCCGCTGGTCCAGACGGCTTCCAGCCAGTGGGAAGCGCTGGCACACTGGCGGCATGGTGGGGGCGACCGGTCGGGTGACCGGGAGGATCGGTCCGGGTCTGGTCGGCGAGGTGCTGCTGCACGTCCGCGAACGGCAGGGCACGGAGGCGTTCCTCGCGTACCCGGCCGTGCCCGGCGAGGTGCTGCCGCCCGGCACGCCGGTGGTCGTGGTGGAGTACCAGCCGCCGCGGACGGTCTACGTCGCGCACGCGCTGGGCTGACGCCGCGGCCGCCCTTCGGCGGCCTCGTCATACCGCCGTCACACCGCCGTCCTGCCACCGTCCTGACACGGCCTTGACGCGGTCTTGACGGTCCTGGTGCGAAGTCGGGACGAAAAGTCCTTCCCACTGATCCACAAGAGGCGCAGAATCCCTGCTGCCACCGCGTTCCGCGCCATCCTGCAACAGAGCGCAGCCACGGGACCGGTGTGCCCTGAAGGGGGAATTCGCCGATGCTGATCGGCATCGCGGGGGCGGTCGTCGCCTCCATCGTCATCCTGATCGTTCTCTTCAAGCTGATGTGGCGGGTCGCCGAGCCCAACGAGGCCCTGATCATCTCCGGTTCCAGGCACCGCACCGAGGGTGTCGGCGAGGGCCTGGGCTTCCGGATCGTCACCGGCCGGGGCACGCTCGTCACCCCGGGCGTGCAGGTGGTGCGCAAGCTCTCCCTCGACCTGAACGAGGCGGACCTGGACGTCGAGTGCGTGACGTCGCAGGGAATCCCGGTCCACGTCAAGGGTGTTGTGATCTTCAAGGTGGGCGACGACACCGTGTCGATCGCCAACGCCGCCCGCCGCTTCCTCGACCAGCAGGAGATGATGGGCCACCGGGTCCACAACGTCTTCGCCGGTCATCTGCGGTCCATCGTCGGCGGGTTGACGGTCGAGGACATGATCCGCGACCGCGAGCGGCTGACCGGGGAGACCCGGGCCGCGTCGGGCTCCGAGATGGAGAAGCTCGGCCTGATCATCGACTCGCTGCAGATCCAGGAGATCATCGACCCGACCGGGTACATCCAGAACCTGGCCGCTCCGCACGCCGCCGCCGTCATGCGGGACGCCCGCATCGCCCAGGCCGAGGCGGACCGCCAGGCCACCGAGGCCGAGCAGGAGGCCTTCGCCCGCAAGGCCGAGGCGACCCGCAACAGCGGTATCCAGCAGGCCGGTTACCAGGCCGAGCTGGAGACGGCGACCGCCCGCGCGATGCAGGCCGGACCGCTGGCCCAGGCCGCCTCCCGGCAGGAGGTGGTGGTCCAGGAGACCAAGGTCGCCGAGCTGGAGGCGCACCGCAAGGAGCAGCAGCTCCAGGCGGACGTCCGCAAGCCCGCCGACGCCCGCGCGTACGAGACCCGCACCAAGGCCGAGGCCGACCGCGACGCCCGGATCTCGGCCGCGCAGGCGCAGGCCAAGGAGACCGAACTCAAGGCGGCCGCCGAGGCGAACCGGGTGAAGGTGGCCGCGTCCGCCGAGGCGGAGGCCACCAAGGCCCGCGGTCTGGCCTCCGCCGAGGCCACCCGGGCGACCGGCCAGGCCGAGGCCGCCGCGGCCGAGGCCAAGGGCCTGGCCACCGCCGAGGCCACCCGCGCCCTGGGTCTGGCGGAGGCCGAGGCGATCAAGGCCCGGGCCGCCGCCCTGGCCGAGAACCAGGAGGCCGTCGTCGCCCAGCAGCTCGCCGAGAAGTGGCCCGAGATCGTCCGCGCCGGCGCCGAGGCGTTCGGCAACGTCGAGCACATGGTGCTGCTGAACGGCGCCGAGGGCATGGGGGACATGTTCGCCAAGGCCCTCACCATGGGCGGCACCGGCCTCGGCCTGGCCCGTCAGCTGCTCGCCACCATGCAGGTGACCGCTCCGGCGGACCAGGCCTCTCCGGCCGCCGCCCCGACCGCCGCCGCGGTGCCGGTCCAGCAGATCCCCGTCGAGGGCTGACCGTTTCGTCCTGGCTTCACGCCAAGGTGCCCGTCCGCAGCAGTTCGCGGGCGGGCACCTCCGTGTCGAAAGGACTCCGACAACGACACCCTGGCGACATCGGCGATCACACCCGGCCGCATAATGCTCACATCTGCTCCGCAGGCCGCCCGCACCGTCCCGCCGGCGGGCGCCGACGCGTCGAGCAGCACCGACATTCATCACGCTCAGGGGGAAGCACACCGTGCGCCTTCGTCATGTCGCCGGCCTCAGCGCCGCCGTCGTCTCCGCCGTCGTCGGACTGCCCCTTCCGGCCGTCGCCGCCACACCCGCCCCGGTCCTGTACGTCGACAACCAGCTGGGCCACGGCTGCGACGAGCACGGCACCGGCACCGCCGCCACGCCGTACTGCACCATCCAGACCGCAGCCGACGCCGCACAGCCGGGACAGACCGTCCAGGTCGCGCCGTACGGCGAGTACTTCGACGACCTCGTCATCACGCGCTCGGGCGAACCCGGGAAGCCGATCATCATTCGCGGCGCCCCGATGACCGGCCTCAGCGACTACTCCCAGTCGGCGATCGTGCCCAGCTCGAAGCGCCCCATCCGGCTCTCGAACGTGCACGACGTCGTCCTCACCGGTTTCGACCTGGATCCCGTCGAGGTCGTCGGATCGGCCCGCGTCGAGCTCTCCCGGAACTGGTTCGAGAACCCCGCCCTCGGCTCGACCGTGACCACCCCCGCCGTGGCCGTCTCCGGGTCGAGCGAGCAGGTGACCATCGCCCAGTCGGTCTTCTACAACACCCGCGGCCTGTCGGTCGGCGCCGGCTCGAAGCAGACGGCCGTCGTCGGCAACCAGTTCAGCAGGACGATGTCCGGCACCGCCATCGACGTCACCGACGCCCCCGGCACGACCATCACCAACAACACGCTCACCGACGGCTCCACCTCCGGTCTCGCGCTGAACGGCGCCTCGACGGGCTCCGCGGTCTACAACAACATCGTCAACGAATCGACCGTGACGGTCTCGGCGGGCTCCGCCACCGGCACCACGCTCGACTACAACATCGCGCACCCGGTGTCCGGACTGCCCGCCTACAGCTGGGCCGGGGCCGGCTACCGCACCCCCGCCGAGCTGCTGGCCGCCACCGGCCAGGGCACCCACGACACCGACATCGCCGTGGCCTTCGACAACGCCTTCCTCCCGCTCGCCGTACCGGCCCAGAGCAGCGGCAGGGCCGCCATCGACTCCGCAGACCCGCAGGCCCCCGGCGTCATCGGGCAGGACCTGCTCGGCAACCCGGCGGCCGACCACCCCTCCGTCGCGAACTCCGGCCCGAACGGGACGTTCCGCGACCGCGGCGCCTACGAGGTCCGCGGCCTGCTCGCCGTCGACCTCAGGGTCGTCGGCACCGTCCACGAGTACCCGGGCGGCCCGGCCCCGCTGACGGTCGACCTCACCGCGGACGCCACCAACCGGTGGGACACCACGCTCACCTACACCTTCGACTTCGGCGACGGCACCGCCCCGGTGAGCGGCGCCTCGAAGACCGTCCGGCACACCTACACCGCGATCGGCGACTTCCACCCGAAGGTGACCGTCACCGACGGCCGCGGCGGCTCGGTGACCACCACCTACAGCCAGCCGGTGCAGGTCGGCGAGGACAAGCCGCTCGGCGCCGCCCTGACGGTGACCCAGGAGAGCGACCGCGACCCGCTCGCCGTGAGCGCCCGGGTCGCCACCTCCGGCCCGTACCGGATCGCGAGCTACTCCTTCGACTTCGGCGACGGCCCGGCCAAGCCGAACGAGGGCTACCAGGTCGAGCGCCACGTGTACGCCAAGCCCGGCACCTACACCGTCAAGGTCACCGTGACCGACGACAACGGCGCCAGCGCGACCAGCACCCAGCAGGTCACCGTCGCGTACACCCCCGCGGGCTTCACCGCGATCGCGCCGACCCGGATCCTCGACACCCGCGCGGTCGGCAGCCGCTACCCGCGGCTCGGCGGCGGCGACACCATGGAGCTGTACGTCCGCGGCCGCACCTGGGGCGCCACCGACGTGGTCCCGCCTGGCGCGACCGCCGTCGTGCTCAACCTGACCGCCACCCAGGGCACCGCCGCCAGCCACCTGGACGTGTACCCGGCGGGCGGCGAGCGCCCGATCACCTCGAACGTGAACTTCACCGCCGGCCAGGACGTCTCCAACCTGGTCACCGTGCCGATCGGCCCGGACGGCAAGGTCGTGATCCGCAACAACGCGGGCCAGGTGCACACCATCGCGGACGTCCTCGGCTACTACAAGGCCGACGCCCCCGGCGGGTTCACCTCGCTGGCCCCGGCCCGGCTGCTCGACACCCGCAGCGCCGGCGGCCCGATCGGCGAGACCGCCACCCGCCGCCTGAAGGTGGCCGGCTCCGGCGGCGTGCCGGCCAACGCCACCTCGGTCGTCCTCAACGTGACCGCCACCGAGTCCACCGCCACCAGCTTCTTCACCGTCTTCCCGGCCGGCACCCAGCGCCCCTCCGCCGGCTCCAACCTCAACACCGTCCCCAACCGGAACATCCCCAACCAGGTGATCGTCCCGCTCGGCGCCGACGGCTCGATCGACATCTACAACCACAACGGCAGCTCGCACGCGATCGTGGACGTCTTCGGCTACTTCAGCCCGGACGGCCAGGGCCTGTTCACCCCGGTCACCCCGGCCCGTCTGCTGGACTCCCGCAACGGCAACCCGCTCGGCGGCGGCTCGGTGCGCACCGTCGGCGGCGTCCCGGCCGGCGCCACCGCGGCCGCCGTCAACCTCACCGCCACCCAGACCACCGAGGCCACCCACCTCACCGCCTGGGCCACCGGCAGCGCCAAGCCCGGCACCAGCAACCTCAACGCCACCGCCGGGCTGGACGTCCCCAACCACACCACCATCCCGGTGGACGCCGCGGGCCGCTTCGACATCGCCAACAACTCCGGCTCCACGCACGTGATCGCCGACCTCTTCGGCTACTACCGCAACAAGTAGTCAGGCCCCCCGGCCACCCGCCCACTGGGTAGCCGCCCGCGCCCGCGTGAGTACCCGTACTCACGCGGGCGCGGCCGTGTCCGCCGGAGCATGGAGGCATGCACCCTGCTGCCACCGCGCGGATCGGCATCACCGCCGTCGGATCCCACCTGCCCGCCCGCCGCCTCACCTCGCAGCAGCTCCAGGACGAGGTCACCGCCGGCGGTCGACTGCGCCTGCCGGAGCGGATGTTCGAGAAGGCGACCGGCATCGCCACCCGGCACTTCGCGGCCGACGGCGAGTACGCCTCCACGCTGGCGATCGCCGCCGCCCGGCGCGCCCTGGAGGACCGCGGGCTGGACCCGCTCGACCTCGACCTGCTGCTGTACGCCTCCGCCACCAGGGACATCTGCGAGCCCGCCACCGCCCACCTCGTCCAGGCCGAACTAGGCTCCCGGGCCCACGCGTTGGACGTCTCCAACGCCTGCAACAGCTTCCTGAACGGGATCGACCTGGCCCGCGCGATGATCCTGGCCGGACGGGCCGAACGCGCCCTGGTCGTCACCGGCGAGACACCCAGCCGGGCGATGCGCCGCGCCCCCTCCGGCCCCGGCGACTTCCGGGCGGGCTTCGCCGGCTACACCTTCGGCGACGCCGGCGCGGCCGTGCTGGTCGAGGCCGTCGAGCGCGGCGGCATCCTGGACATCGAGACCGAGACCGCCTCCGAGCACTGGGAGGCCGGCGGCATACCCGGCGGCGGCTCACGCCACCCGCGCGGCGACGAGTACAGCTACTTCCGGGGCGGCGGCAAGGAGTTGCGCGGAGTCTTCGAGCGGATCGGCGGCGCCATCCTGACCCGGGTGGCCGACCGCACCGGCCTCGGCTGGGACGACTACGCGCGCGTGCTGGTGCACCAGGTGACCGTCCCGTACCTGGAGCGCTTCGTCGAGCTCACCGGCGTGCCGCAGGACCGGCTGGTCCTCACCGTGCCCGAGCTCGGCAACGTGGCCAGCGCCACCCTCGGGATCCAACTCGACCGGATCAAGCACGAGTTGAACCCTGGCGACAAGGTCCTGCTGATCGGCCTGGGCGGCGGCGTCAGCCTGATGACGATGGTCTGGGAGGCATCGTGACCCGGCTGTGGGTGGTCGTCCCCGCCTACCAGGAGGAGGCCCGGATCGAGGGGACCCTGCGGGCGCTGGCCGCGCAGCGGGACCAGGGCTTCACCCTCCTCGTGGTCGACAACGGCTCCACCGACGCCACCGCGGCCAAGGTCCGGGCCTTCGCCGGGCGGGCGCCGTTCCCGGTCGAGGTGCTGGTCGAGCCCGAGAAGGGCGTCGGCTCGGCGATCGACACCGGCTTCCGGTACGCCATCGCGCACGGCGCCGCCCTACTGGCCCGCACCGACGCCGACTGCCTGCCCGAGCCCGGCTGGACGGCCGCCGCCCGGGCCGGCCTGGACGCCTGCGGCGGGCTGGTCTGCGGCCGCGTCACCGCCCGCCGCGACGAGCACGGGCCGACCGGGCGCGCGGTGTTCCGCCTGCTCGTCGCGCTCGGCGCCCTCTTCGGCCGGATCCGGCCCGCGCACCGCCGCCGGCACGGCTACCTCACCCCGTACCGGATGCACGCGGGCAACAACATGGCGATCACCGCCGAGCTGTACCTGGCCGTCGGCGGCATGCCGCGGCGGCCCTCCCCCACCGACCGGATGTTCGTCAACCGGATCCGCCGGCACACCACCGCGATCGTCCACCGCCGCGACATGGTGGTGCAGAACTCCACCCGGCGCATCCGCGCCTACGGCGTGGCCGGCACCGCCCGCTGGTACCTGGAGCGCGGCGCCGGACCGCGCTCGGTCGACGTCCGCTGAGGCCCGCCCCGCCACCCCCGCACCCACCGAGGCCCGACGCCCCCGAGGAGGCGCGACCATGCTCGACCGGCTCCACCACGCGCTGCGCACCGACCACCCCGAGCGCCCCGCCGTCCTGCGGCACACCCGGACCGGCGCCGCCGAGGTCCGGATCCGGCGCGGCGACCTCGCCGACCTCGCCGACGGCTACGCCGCCGCCCTGCACGCCCGCGGCCTCACCCCCGGCACCACCCTGGGGGTCGCCGTCCGCCCCGGACCCCGGGCCCTCGCCGTCCTGCTCGCCGCCCACCGCCTCGGGGTGCGGATCGCCGTCCTCGACCCGACCGCAGGACCGGACGTCCTCGCCGCCCGGCTCGCCCTGGCCCGGCCCGACCTGGTGCTCGCCGACGCCGCCGCCCAGGCGGTGGCCGGCTGGGCCCGCCAGCTCGCCCGCCGCGCCGACCTCGCCCTGCCCCCGCTCACCGCCCTCGGCCCGGTCGCCACCCTCGGCCGCCGCTGGCCCGGCTGCGCCCCGGCCCTCGGCCCGGCCGGCCGACCCGCACCCCCGCCCGCGGCCGGCCGGCCGGAGGGGGACGGCGACGCCGTGATCGTCTTCACCTCCGGCACCACCGCCCGGCCGCGCGCCGTGGTGCACACCCGCGAAGGCCTGGCGGCGGGCTTGCGCACCGTCACCGAACTGGTCGACCCGCGCCCCGGCAGCACCGTCCTCGGCGGCACCTTCTTCGTCCTGCTCCCCGCCCTCGCGGCCGGCGCCGCCGTCGCCCTGCCGGCCCGCTCCCCGCGCACCCTGGCCCGCCAACTCGCCCGTCTTGCACCGGCCCAGACCTACCTCACACCCCCGCAGCTGCGCGCCGCCCTCGCCGCCGGAGCCCGCTTCACCGGCCGGGTCTGGACCGGCTCCGCCCCCGCCGACGCCGCCCTGCTGCGCCGGGTCAAGCAGGCCGGCGCCGACCAGGCCTGGGGCGTGTACGCGCTCACCGAACTGTTCCCGGCCGCCGCCGTCGAGGAGACCGAGAAGAGCGCCCACACCGGCCCCGGCGACCTGGTCGGCGCTCCCCTGCCGGGCGTGCGCACCGATCTCACCGAGGAGGGCGAACTGCTGGTCACCGGCCCCGGAGCCCGCCACCGCCACCTCGGCGAGGAGCCCGAACCCTGGATCCGCACCGGCGACCGCGCCGCCCTGACCCCGGACGGCCGAATCGTGCTGGCCGGCCGGCTCAAGGACATGGTGCTGCGGCGGGCCGAGAACATCTACCCCGGCCTGTACGAGCCCGCCCTGCACCTGCCGGACGTCGAACTCGCCGTCCTGGTGGGCGTCCCGCGCAGCGGCGAGCCGGGGGAGGAACTCCTGGTCGCCCTCGTCCAGCCCCGGCCCGGCACCGACCCGCACCGCCTGCGCACCGCCCTGCAGGGCCCGCTGGACCGGATGGGCTCCGCCCGCCCGGACGCCGTCCTGTTCGGCGAGGTCCCGCTGGCCGGCCGCTCCCGCAAGCCCGACCGGGCGGCCGCCGCCGCCCACTGCGCCCGGGAGCTCGCCGGATGACGCCCGCCGCCTCCCGGACCGCCCGCCGCCGCGACCGGCGGGTCTACCTTCGCAGCCACCCCGTCCTGTTCGCGCTGCTCTGCGCCACCCGCCGCCGCCCGGTGGTCCGGATCGGCCGCACCGTGCTGGTGCACGGCGCCGAGGCCTACCGCGAGGTGCTCACCGGAGTCCCGCTGGACCGCACCGCGCCCGGCACCACCGGCGGGGCTGGCGCCCGACTCACCGACGGCGGGCTGCTGTTCGACCAGGACGGGGGAGAACACCGGGCCGCCCGCCGGGCACTGGCCGCCGAGCTCACCTCCGGCGCGCTGGACCGGATCCGCCCGCACTGGCAGGCCGTGCTGGCCGCACGAGCCCCCGCACTGGCCGATGGCGAGCTGGAACTCGTCTCCCTCTCAAGGGAGTTGACCGGTGCCACGGTCGCCGCCCTGACCGGCTCCGGACACCCGCCGGAGGCCCTCGTCCGGGCCGCCGCCGAGGCCGCCTCGGCCGCCGTCCGCGACCACCTGCCCGGCCCGGGCCGACGCCCCCGCACCGGCGCCGGCGCCGCCGCCGCCGCCGCGGAGCTCACCACCCTGCTCCCCGATCCGCTGGACGCGATGCTCGCCGTCGCCGCGGTGAACACCACCGTCGCCGCCCTCCCCCGGGCCGCCGCCTGGTGCGCCGCCGCCGGGCTCTGGCCCACCACCGCGACGGCGCCCGAACTCGCCGCCGAACTCCTGCGGTTGACCGCACCGTCGCCGATCCTGCCGCGCGTCGCCGCGGCCGACGCCACCGTCGCCGGCTACCCGATCACCGCCGGCGACCGGCTGGTCCTGGTCGCCCGCCACGCCGCCGGAGCCCACCGCACCGGGCCTGCCACCGGCCCGGCCGCGACCCAGGCCGTGTTCGGCGCCGGCCCGCACGCCTGCCCCGGCGCCGGCCTGGCCCGCGCCCAACTCGCCGACCTGCTCCTCGCGTTGGCCCCCTACCGCCCGGTGGTCCGGCGGGCCCGGGTGGACCGCCGGGCCGCCCTGCCCGGCTACGCCGAACTCACCCTCCGCGCCGGGCGGGCCCGGTGAGCGCCCCCCTGCGGATCGCCGTCACCGGCGCCGGCGGCTTCTGCGGCTCGCACGTCGCCCGCGCCGCCGCCGCGCTCGGCCTCGACGTGGACTGCCACGGCCGCACCCCCGGCCCGGTCGGCCGGCACGTCCACTGGGACGCCACCACCGGGGATCCGGAGCTCGGCGCCGCCGACCTGGTGGTGCACTGCGCGGCCGCCGTCGCCGACCTGCCCCCGGGCTCGCCCGGCGAGGCCCGGCAGCACGCCGTCAACGTCACCGGCACCGAGCGGCTGATGCGCGCCGCCCTCGGCCGCCCGGTCGTCTGGGTGAGCAGCGCCAGCGTCTACGACCCCCGGACCACCCGGGCGTCCGTCGCCGAGGACCACCCCACCGACGGCGGCCACCTCAACGCCTACGGGCGCACCAAGGCGGCCGGCGAACGGATCGCGCTGGCGGCGGGGGCCATCGTGCTGCGCCCGCGCGCGGTGTACGGCCCGGGCGATCCGCACCTCGTCCCGCAGCTGCTGTCCCGGGTCCGCCGGGGCCTGCTGGCGCTGCCCGGCGGGGACGTCCGGATCAGCCTCACCGCCGTACAGAACCTCGCCGACGCCTGTCTGACCGCGCTCGGCCTGCCGGCACCGGCACCTACGGCACCGGCACGTACGGCACCCGGCTCGACGACCCCCGCCGCGACCGGCCCGGCCTGGCCCCCCGGGGCCTACAACATCGCCGACGCCCGGCCCTACCGGCGCGACGACGCCGTCCGCTCGGTACTCGCCGCCCACGGCGTCCGGGCCCGGATCGCCCACGTTCCGGTGCCGCTCGCCGGTCTGGCCGCCCGCACCGGCCGGATCCCCGGCCTGACCCGCTACGCCGTCGACCAGCTCGCGCACGAGGTGACGCTCGACCTCGGCCGCGCACGGGCCCAGGGCTGGCACCCGGCCTGGGACCTCACCGCCGTCCTGCGGCAGCACCGGGCCGGCGCCGCACACGACTGACGCCCGCACCCCCGCTCAGGGGGTACGGGCGCCGGGGTCTCACACCGGTCAGCTCTTGGCTGCCTTCTTCACCAGGACCACCACGGCGGCGGCGATGCCGACCACCACCAGGAGCTTGATCACGAGCATCAGCAGGGCGCCGACCACGCCGAAGACGAATCCGATGATGTTCCAGGCCAGCACCAGCACCAGCACCGGGACGACGATGTTGCGCACCCAGGAGGGCAGCGACTTCCAGAGCTCAGCCATGTCCGTTCCTTCTCTCCCCTCGGGCCGGCTGCCGTCTGGTGCCGCATCCCGCTTGCTTTCGATACTTCGATCGTACGGGGACGCAAGTGCCGGAACGAGAGCCGACGGCCCCCATAGAACCCGGAGATCACCCCGAGCCCGGCACCCGGGACGACCCCCGGGCCCACCCGGGAAAGATCTTGGAACCGACCTGCAACCTCCCCCGAGGTCAGCCGTCTATGGGTGTACAGACCTCCGGAACAAGCCCGGAGGCCAGCACACTTGGGGGAACGAAGATGCGCGCTCGACCCGCTGTCGCCCTGTCCGTCCTCACGGCCCTGACCCTGACCGCCCCGGTCCTGGCGGCCGCCCCGGCCACCGCGGCCCCGGTCGCCACCGCCGCCACCGCGGCCTCCGGCGTGGGCCCGGGCCAGTCGACCACCCCGGCGGCCTTCGTCCCGCTGAACATCCGGCGGCTGCTGGACACCCGCGACGCCCGCGAGACCCCGGCGGGCCAGGCCCGCCCGCTCAACCCCGGCGAGTCCTTCGACGTGCCGCTCTCCGCCTGGAAGTCCCACCCGGAGCGCGAGGTCCCGGTCGTACCGAAGGAAGCGACCGCCGTCCTGGTCAACGTCACCGTCACCAACCCCAGCACCGACGGCTACCTCACCGTCCGCCGGGACGGCGACATGCCGGGGCCCCCGGCCACGTCCACGCTGAACTTCAGGGCCGGCGAGACGATCTCCAACACGATCGCCGTCGCGGTCGCCCCGCCCGGGTCCGCGAAGGGCCCGCAGATCAACCTCTACAACAACGCGGGCACCACCCACGTGGTGGTCGACGTCCTCGGCTACTACGCGCCCACCGGGACCGACAAGTACGACGCCGTCCAGCCGACCCGGCTGGTCGACAGCCGGATCTCCGGCGGCCGGCTCGGCTGGGGCAGCATCGTCTCGCCCAAGGTGGCCACGGCCGAGCTCGGCACGGCCGGCGCCAAGGCGGTCGTCCTGAACGTCACGGCCGCCGAGCCGAGCACCAGCGGCTTCGTCACGGCCTACCCCTCCGGTGAGCCGTACCCGAGCGAGGGGTCCAACCTCAACTACGCGCCGGGCCGGACCACCGCGAACCAGGTGGTCGTCCCGGTCGGCGCCGACGGGAGGATCAACGTCTTCAACACCGGCTCCACCGACCTCGTCGTCGACATCGTCGGCTTCTACGGGCCCTCGGGCCACAACCTGTTCAGCGCCGTCACCGAGCAGCCCCGGCTGCTCGACACCCGGTACGGCAGCGCGCTCATGCCGTTCGCCACCCGGGTGCTCCCGGTGGCCGGCGGTAACACCGGCGTCCCGCCGACCGCCACCGCCGCCACCCTGAACGTGACGGTCACCGGACCGGGCGCCGGCGGGCACGTGGACGTCTTCCGGGCCGACGACATCCGGCCGGGCACCTCCAGCGTCAACTTCAACCCGGGCCAGACGGTCGCCAACGGCGTCACCAGCGAGCTGGGCGACGTGCCCGGCGCCGTCGGCATCTACCTCCACTCCGCCGCTCCCGCCCAGGCGATCGTCGACCTGACCGGCTTCTTCACCGCCGGCTGAGCCGACCGCCGACCCGACCCCGCCGACCCGTCCCCGCCGACCCGTCCCGCCCGTCCGGGCCCGGGGCGGGCCGGCGCCCCGGGCAGGGTCAGACCGGCCAGACCTCGCCGCGCCAGGCGGCGTCCCAGAACATCCACTCGTAGCGCGAGGTGGTGGTGAAGTGCTCCACCACCCGGCGGCGTTCGGCGGGGGAGAGCTCCTCACCCAGGCGGTCGGCGAGCGCGAGCACCCGGCGCACCACCGACTGGAAGGCCTCGTCCCCGTAGGTGGCGATCCACTTCGCGTAGAGCGGGTCAGGGGAGCCCTTGGCGAGCAGCTCGTCGCCGACCCGGGCGTAGATCCAGTAGCAGGGCAGCACCGCGCCGAGGGCCTCCGCGAAGGAGCCGCCGTACACGGTGGCCAGCAGGTAGCTGGTGTAGGCCCGGGTGGTCGGCAGCACCGGCTCGGCGGCGGCCTGCTCGGCGCTGTCCCCGAAGGCCGTCATGAACTCGGCATGCATGCCCTGTTCCGCGGCCAGCGCACCGATCGCGTCGTCCGCGAAGGCCCGCACCTCCTCCTCACCGGGCGCCTTGGCGGCGCAGACGGCGAGCGCGCGGGCGTAGTCGCGCAGGTAGTGCGAGTCCTGGACCACGAAGTGGCGGAACGCCTCGCGCGGCAGGGTCCCGTCGGTCAGTCCGCCGATGAAGGGGTGGTCGAGGATCCTCGCGTAGACCGGCTCGATCGCCGCCCAGAGTTCTTCCGTCAGGCTCAGGCTCATGGCGACGACCCTACTCAGTCCCTTGGCGGGGCGGTCCCCCCGCCGGTCAGTCCTCCGGCGGGGAGAACACGACCAGGACCCGCAGCTCCTCGGTGATGTGGTGGAAGCGGTGCGGCGTCCCGGCGGGGACGTAGACCACCGTCCCGCGGGCCACCGTGGTGGTCTCGTCGCCGACGGTCAGCTCGGCCCGGCCGCTGACCACCTGGTAGATCTCGTCCTGGGCGTGCGCGGTCTGCTGGTCGGTGTCGCCGGGGGAGAGCGCGTAGAGGCCGGCGGACATCCGCGGCTCGCGCAGGAACCGCAGGTACGCGCCGTCGTTCGCGGCGCGCTCGGCGTCCAGTTCGTCCAGCCTGAACAGCTTCATCGGTACCACCCTCCGTGTCCGGGACCACCGGGCATTCAACACCAACATGCCCGGTGAGAGCTTCCCCCGCCCCACCCGGCCTGCGACGCTGGCCCCATGAAGGGTTTCGTCATCAAGACACTTATCAACGCGGCCGCCATCTGGGTGGCCGCCTGGATCGTCACGGGCATCACGCTGGTCGGGGACGACTGGCAGCACGTGAGCCTGACCGTGATCGCCGTGGCACTGGTCTTCGGCGTGGTGAACTGGCTGATCAAGCCGGTGGTGAAGCTGCTCTCACTGCCGCTGTTCGTCCTCACCCTGGGGCTGATCACCTTTGTCATCAACGCCCTGATGCTGCTGCTGACCTCCTGGGTCTCCGACAAGCTCGACCTGAACTTCCACGTCGAGGACTTCTGGGCCGCGCTGTTCGGCGCGCTGATCATCAGCCTGGTCTCCTGGGGCCTCAGCCTGGCCCTCGGCGACGACGACTGACCGACGCCCGGCGGGCGCCCGCCCGGTCCCGTACGAGGGGCCCGTACCCGGTTCGTCCACCGGGTGCGGGCCCCTTCGGCCGCCGGGGGAGTGCGGGCGCTCACCCGGCGTTCTCGCATCCTCCGAGGATGTCCGCGAGCTTGGCCTCCAGTTCGCCGCCGGTGAGCTCCTGCCCCATCGCCACCAGCCGGTCGGTGCGGGCCAGGAAGGCGATCAACGGGGGCGCGGAGGCCTTCAACAGGGCGTCACCGCCGGGGGAGTGCAGCACGATGCAGACGTCGGACAGCTCCCCGCCGACCGGGTGGATGTGCACATCCCCCTCGCCGGACGGCCGGCTGATCCCGTCGAGCAGCAGCTCGCGCGCGAAGACCCAGGTCACCGGCTCGTCGCCGGGCAGGTGGAAGGTGAAGCGGACCGCGTACGGGTCGGCGGCGTCGTACTCAAGGTCGACCACGATGCGGAAGGAGAGCTCGTTCGAGACCACGAGGCTCATCACCAGGTGGCCCTGGACTGTGCTGTGCTGCATGGCGCCAGTACCTCTCGTTCTGCCCGGCCGTGCGTGCTGTGGGTCCGCAGGTGGCCGGACAATGCAGTTCGCTGTCATGGGAGGGAGTGCGGCTGTGCGATGTCTGTCGTGCGGCTGATTCGGTGGGTTTGTACCGCCGATCCCTGTTCGATCCTCATCGTCCACGTTTGGGGACGTAGTGGACAAGGTGTGCTTTTTCAAATGGTGAACACGGCGGAACCGGGGCGGCGCAAGGAGCGTCAGAGGACGAACGACGGTGTCATCGCCCCGACGCTCCGCCGGAGTTGCCCGGCGGTGGCGGTCAGCCGGGCGGCCTGTTCGACGGGGAGCGAGACGGCCATCGTGGCCACCACGGCACCGACGGTGATGGGCACCGCCGCGCACACCGTGCCGAGCGCGTACTCCTGGCGCTCCAGAACGGGCATGGTGGGCCGCAGCGAGGAGAGCCGGCGCAGGATGGCGGACTCGTCGGTGAGGGTGGAGGGGGTGAGCCCGGCCGGCGGGTGGCGGGCGAGGTGGTCGCGCCGGGCGTCCTCGGGCAGTTGGCCCAGCAGGCACTGGCCGATCGCATGGGCGTGGGCGGTGGCCCGGAAGTCCGCCCAGGGCTCGACGGCGGGCTGACCGGGCCCGGCGGCGGTGTCCACCACGTGGATCTCGCCGTCCTGGTAGAGCGCGAAGTAGACGGCGGCGCCCAGCTCGTCGCGCAGCTGCTCCATCCGCCCGCGCAGATCGTGGCGTTCGGACTGCCGGTCGTCGGCCCGGCCTATGTCGTCCACCGAATCCCCGTAGAAGAACCTCCCCTCGGCCCGGCGGAGATAGCCCTCGTGGGTCAGGGTGCGCAGCAGGTGGTACGTGGTGCCGAGCGGCAGGCCGGCGGCGCGGGCGAGCTGCTTGGCCGTCGCCCCCTGCAGAAAGCCGCCGACGGCCTCCAGCAGGCGCAGCGCCCGCTGGACCGAGGTGATCAAGGTAGGCTGCCGGTCCTTGCGCGCCGGTGACGCGGGCTTCGGAGACGCGGGCTTCGGCGACACGGCCACCCCTCCCGTCCGGACCGTACGGGACGGCTCTGCGATCTGATCCATGGCCACACCCAGCCCCCAACCCGAGTCATTGCACCAGGAGGACATGCGGAGTGAAGTGCTCCGATTTGCCCGATAGTCGCTCATTGCAGCACAGGGCAGGCGGAGCTGCAATCACTCTCGCACGGTTCACTTGGCAAAATCCTTTGAATGAAAGGTGAAATGCTGTTTTGATCCGATAATTGCAAGAGAATTTCAAGCTTCGACTTCGCTATCCAAGATCCATCAATAGCGCCTCCTGCCCCCGAACGGACGCACCCGGGACGGCCCGCGTTTCGGCCCCGCCGACCTGCGGGAGACTCCCGCACAACGCTCCAGCCCCGGAGGTCGCCATGGGCACCCCGATCCCCCGTCCGCCGCGGCCCGTCGTCAAGCGCACCGCGCGGGCGATCCTGCTGGAGCTGGACCGGGAGGACCCGTACGGCCCGGCCTCGATCGTGCTGATCAAGCGCACCCGGCCCGACTCACCCCACCCGTACTGGATCACGCCGGGCGGCGGCGTCGAACGCGGCGACCCCACGGTGGTCGACGCGCTGCACCGGGAGGTCGACGAGGAGCTCGGCGGCAAGGTCGTCGACGTCGTCCCCGCCTTCGTGGACACCATCAGCCACCCCCTTCCCCACCCGGCGGGCGAGGGGGGCGCCGTCGACGACGGCACCCTGATCGAGCCGCACGGGGTCAAGGTCCAGCACTTCTTCGTCTGCCGGCTCGCCGCGATGGACCTCACCCGGCGGCACGGCCCCGAGGTGGACGACCCGAACGGCGAGTACGAGGTCGTCCGGCTGCCCTTCACCCGGGAGGGCGTGACCTCGGTGAACGTCGTACCGCCCCGGCTGCGGGCGTACCTGGCGGCCAACATCGAGGGCGTCCGCGCGCTGCTGGCCCCCGACCTCGGCTGAGCCCCGCCGAACCGACCCCGTCGAACGAGCGGACGACCGGACCCGCGGGATCAGCCCGCCGCCAGCTCGCCCACCAGGTCGTGCCGGATCCGTTCCTGCGCCACTCCGGCGCGCAGCAGCACGCCGACCGCGCGCCGCACCATCGCGGCGGGCCCGCTGAGGTACGCCTCCCGGCCCTGCCACGGCCCGAACCGGCCCACCACCTCGGGCAGTTCACCGGTGAGCGCACCGCTGCCGGCCGCCCCGGGACCGGACAGCACCGGCCGCACCGAGAGCCACGGGTGGCGCTGGGCGAGCCCGCGCAGCGCCTCCAGCTCGTACAGGCCCTCGGTCTGCCGGGCGCCGTAGAAGACCTCCACCGAGCGGCCGGCCGCGCCGTGCTCCGCGACCTCCTCCACCAGGGCGCGGATCGGCGCGATACCGGTGCCGCCGCCCAGGCAGAGCAGGTCGGCGCCGGCCGCGTGGTCGACGGTCATCGCCCCGGCCGCCGGGCCCAGCCGCAGGACGTCGCCGGCGGCGGCGCGGTGCACCAGCGCGCTGCTCACCCAGCCCGCCTGGACGGCCTTCACGTGGAAGGTCAGCAGGCCGTCCGTACGGGGCGCCGAGGCGAACGAGAAGTGCCGCCAGACCCGCGGCCACCAGGGCGTCTCCAGACTGGTGTACTGCCCGGCCCGGTACGGGTAGGCCTGGTCCGGGCGGACGGTGATCTCCGCGACGTCCCGGGTGCGCAGCCGGTGCGACACCACCTCGGCCTGCCACCAGGGCGGGGAGGTGCGGGCGGCCTCCTCGGCGGCCTCGATCATGATCGAGGAGACCAGCCGGTAGACCCGGCGCCAGGCCAGCTCCGTCCCCGCGTCCCAGCGGCTGCCCGCGTACCGGGCCAGCGCCTGCAGCAGGCACTCCCCCACCGGGGCGTAGTGGCCGGTCAGCGTGCCGTACCGGCGGTGTCCGCGGCCGAGACCGCTCAGGTAGGCGCGCAGGGCGTCCGGGTCGTCCGCGCTGCGGGCGGCCGCCAGCAGGGCGCGGAAGAGGCGGTCGCGCTGGACGTCCATGGCGGCCGGGAACAGCGCCCGGACTTCGGGGTGGTGCAGGAAGATCAGTGCGTAGAAGTGCGCGGTGGCCCGGTCCGCGACCGGCTCGACCACCGCCAGGCTGGCCCGGATCAGCTCGATGTCCCTTGCGGTGGGCGGCTGTTCGGCCGCGGCGCGCAGATCGGGTGCGGGCACGGGCTCGGGCACGGGCTCGGGGCCGGCCGCGGAGTGGGACGCGTCGATGGTCTGGAGCGCCCAGGCCCGGCTCCACTGGTCGCCCGGTCCGGCCCAGTTGAGGCCGGGCGCCCGGGTGATCAGCGGCTCGATCGCGGGCCCGGCGGGGGCCTGCGTCGCGAACGGCGCGCACGGCGCCGGCGGCAGCGCGGGGACGGCCGGCGGCTCGGCCGGCGGAGCGGGGATCACCGGCGGGGCGGACGGCACGGGCGGGAGGTCCGGCGGGTCCAGCGGTACCGGGGGGAGCACCGCCGTGACCTCGGCCGCGACCTCGACCCTGGTGTCCGGCGTGATGTCCGGCAGTCCGGGGACGGCCGAGGCCGCCGCCGAGCCGTGTCCGGTACGGACCAGGAGTGTTCTGCGTGACTTCACCGCAACGTTTCGAGTACCCAAGAGAATCGTTTCGCCTCCGGCCGGCCTGCGCCACCACCTGGCTTGTCCCTGTTGACGTCTCGGTAGCGTGGCACGCCCGAACTGCTCATCCGACAAATCACGCGAAGCCCGGACACCCGCCCCCGGCACGCGCTACTCTCCCTCGATCTGCGGTCGCCTTGCGTGGTGGCTCCACCACGCAAGGCGACCACGCCGGTTCACAGCTGCCGCAGCAGCATCCCCGGTTGCTCGACGCAGTCCGCGACGAACCGCAGGAACCCGCCCGCGGTACCGCCGTCACAGACCCGGTGGTCGAAGGTGAACGACAGCTGGGTCACCTCGCGCACCGCCAACTCCCCCTGGTGGACCCAGGGTTTGGCAACGATCCGACCGACCCCGAGCATCGCCGCCTCCGGGTGGTTGAGGATCGGGGTGGAGCCGTCCACCCCGAACACCCCGTAGTTGTTCAAGGTGAAGGTGCCACCGGTCAGTTCGGCCGGGGTGAGCGAACCCGACCGGGCCGACTCGGTCAACCGGCCCAGCTCGGCGCCCAGTTGCTCGGTGTTCAGCGCCTGGGCGGCTCGCACCACCGGGACGACCAGTCCGCGCTCGCCCTGCGCCGCGAAGCCCAGGTGCACCGCCTGGTGCCGGATGATGCCCGAACCATCCTCCGTCACACTGGAGTTGAGCTCGGGGAAGCGGGCCAGCGCCACCGTGCAGATCCGCGCCAGCAGCGCCAGCACGCTGACCTTCGGACCGGACGCTGCATTCAACTGCCGCCGCAACGCCATCAGTTCGGTGGCGTCGGCGTCCACCCAGCAGGTCGCTGCGGGGATCTCGCGGTGGCTGCGGGTGAGCTTCTCGGCCACCGCCCGGCGCAGCCCGCGCAGCGGGACTACCTCGGCGGCGGCCGAGGCGGAGACGGTCACCGCAGCCGTGGCGGCCGCAGCCGCGCCGACCGGGGCCGGCCGGTCCAGCGCCGCCACCGCCCGGTCCACGTCCGCCCGCAGGATCAGCCCGTCCCGCCCGGTACCGGTCAGCAGCGCCAGGTCGATGCCGTGCTCACGGGCCGTGCGCCGCACCAGCGGCGAGATCACCGGGACCACCGCCGAGGCCTTCACCGCCGCCGGAGCAGCCGCCGGAGCAGCCACCGGAACAGCCACCGCCGCGGGCACCGCCGCAGCCACCGCCACTGCCACCGGCGGCGCCGCCGTCGCGGCACCGACCCGGCGCCGCCGTCCGCCCCGGTCGGGCTCGGCCACGCCGTACCCGACCAGCGGACGCTCGACCCCGGCCGGGAGGCCCTCCCCGTCCACCGGCTCCGACCCGACCGCCGGCGACACCGCGACCGTCACCAGCGGAGCGCCGACCGCGACCTCCTCGCCCGGCTCGCCGTACCGGGCGGTGACCACCCCGCCGTACGGACAGGGCACCTCCACCACGGCCTTGGCGGTCTCCACCTCCACCACCGGCTGGTCGACCGCGATCACCTCGCCGACCTCGACCATCCAGCGCACCACCTCCGCCCCGGTGAGCCCCTCACCGAGGTCGGGCAGGGTGAACTCGCGCACGACGGGCATCATCCTCAGTCCTCCCACTGCAGCCGGGCGACCGCGTCCAGGATCCGGTCCACCCCGGGGAGGTGGTGGTGCTCAAGCATCGGCGGCGGGTACGGGATGTCGAATCCGGTGACCCGCAGCACGGGCGCCGCCAGGTGGTGGAAGCAGCGCTCGGTGACCCGGGCGGCGATCTCCGCGCCGGTGCCGCCGAAGCCGGTCGCCTCGTGCACGACCACCGCCCGGCCCAGCGAGCGCACCACCCGGCAGACCGTCTCGTCGTCGAACGGCACCAGGGTGCGCAGGTCCAGCACCGCGAGGTCCCAGCCCTCGGCCTTCGCCGCCTCGGCCGCCTCCAGGCAGACCGGCAGCGAGGGCCCGTAGGTGATCAGCACCGCCGAGGTCCCGGTGCGCCGCAGCACAGCCCGGCCGATCGGCTCGACCGGCGCGGCCGGGTCGAAGTCGGCCTTGCCCCAGTAGAGCCGCTTGGGCTCCAGGAAGACCACCGGGTCGTCGGAGGCGATCGAGGCGCGCAGCAGCCCGTAGGCGTCGGCGACCGTCGCCGGGGTGACCACGTGCAGGCCAGGGGTGCTGGTGTAGTACGCCTCGGAGGCGTCGCTGTGGTGCTCCACCCCGCCGATGCCGCCGCCGTACGGGATCCGGACGGTGATCGGCAGCGGCAGCCGGCCGGCCGTGCGGTTGCGCATCTTGGCCACGTGCGAGAACAGCTGCTCCAGCGCCGGGTAGGCGAAGGCGTCGAACTGCATCTCCACCACCGGGCGCAGCCCGTACATCGCCATGCCGATCGCGGTGCCGAGGATGCCGGCCTCGGCCAGCGGGGTGTCCATGCAGCGGTCCGGGCCGAACTCGGCGGTCAGCCCGTCGGTGATCCGGAAGACCCCGCCGAGGGCGCCGACGTCCTCGCCGAGCACGTGCACGGTCGGGTCCTCGCGCAGGGTGTCCCGCAGCGCCGAGTTGAGCGCCTGCGCCATGGTCGACGTGCGTACGCCCTCGACGGTGGGCCGCCCGGCGGCTCGGCCGCGGGCGGGGGCGGGCGACGGGTGGGCGGTCTGGTTCATCGGTCGTGCACCTCGGCCTCGGCGGCCAGCTCGGCGGACAGCTGGGCGGCCTGCTCCAGCAGCTGCGGGGTGGGCTCGGCGAAGACGTGGGCGAACAGCGACATCGGGTCCAGCTCGGCGTCGGCGTGGAACTCGGCCCGCATCCGGGCCGCCAGCGCCTCCGCCTCGTCGGCGGCCTCCTGCACCAGGGCGTCGTCCAGCAGCCCGAGCTCGCGCAGATGGCGCTCCATCAGCAGGATCGGGTCGTGCTCGCGCCAGGCCGCGACCTCGGTGTCGTCCCGGTAGCGGGTGGCGTCGTCGGCGTTGGTGTGCGCCTCGACGCGGTAGGTGAGCGCCTCGACCAGGGTCGGGCCGCCGCCCGTCCGGGCCCGCTCGACCGCCTCGGCCAGCACGCTGTGCACGGCGGGCGCGTCGTTGCCGTCCACCAGCCGGCCCGGCATGCCGTAGCCGACCGCCTTGTGGGCGAGCGTCGGCGCGGCGGACTGCGCGGTGAGCGGGACGGAGATCGCGTACCCGTTGTTCTGCACCAGGAAGACGACCGGGGCCCGGAGCACCGCGGCGAAGTTCAGCGCCTCGTGGAAGTCGCCCTCGCTGGTGCCGCCGTCGCCGAGCAGCGCCAGCGCGACCACCGGCGCGCCGTTCAGCCGCGCCGCATGGGCGAGGCCGACGGCGTGCGGGGCCTGGGTGGCGAGCGGGGTGCAGAGCGGGGCGGTGCGGGTGGCGATCGGGTCGTAGCCGGTGTGGGCGTTGCCGCGCAGCAGCGTCAGCGCCTCCAGCGGGTCGACCCCCCGGGAGACCACGGCGAGGGTGTCGCGGTAGCTGGGGAAGAGCCAGTCGCGCTCGCCGAGCGCCAGCGCGGCGGCGACCTGGCAGGCCTCCTGGCCGGTGGAGGCCGGGTAGACGGCCAGCCGGCCCTGCTTGGTCAGGGTGGTGGCCTGCTGGTTGTAGCGGCGGCCGACCACCAGGCGGCGGTACAGCTCGCGCAGCAGCACGGGGTCGTACTTCTCCAGCGCGGGGGTGCCGAGCAGGCGGACGGGAGCGTCGTCCGGGAGCAGCGGGGCCGGTTCGCTGCGCGGGGCGGTCGCCCCGGGCAGCCAGCCGGGCACCGCCGTGTGGTGTCTGTGGTCGAGAACGGTCATCTCGGGCACCTCCAGGGGTGGCGGGGGCTCCCTACCGATTGTTCGGTCGTCTGTTCATCTTGACCAGAAGCGTGACAAGGTGGTGGACAATCGGCCCGGGGGGCGGTCGACTGGTGGCAGTACGTCCAATCAGGGGAGAGTGGGGGTCATGTCGGCTGAACAGATGTCCAGACTCGATCGGGTCGACCGGTCGATCCTGCGGCTGCTGCAGCAGGACGGTCGCGCCTCGATCCGCTCGGTGGCCGAGCGGGTGCACGTGTCCCGGGCCAATGCGTACGCCCGGATATCCAGGATGGTCGAGGACGGCGTGATCCGCGGCTTCACCGCCCGCGTCGACCACGAGAAGGCAGGTCAGGGCACCTCCGCCTACATCACCCTGAAGATCGTGCAGAACTCCTGGCGGACGGTGCGCGAGCAGCTGCTGGCGCTGCCGGGGGTCGCGCACATCGCGCTGGTCGGCGGTGACTTCGACGTCCTGCTGCTGGTGCACACCGCCGACAACCACGCCCTGCGGGAGCTGGTGCTGAACCGCATCCAGTCCATCCCGCAGGTGCTCGGCACCCAGACCATGCTGGTCTTCGAGGAGACCGACCAGGTGCCGCCCGACTGAGGCCCGGCTACCGGGCCCGCAGGCCGTCGAAGGCCAGGTGGACCACCGCGTCGGCGACACCGTCGGCCGCCTTGAGGCCCGGCCGGTACCACTCGACGATCGAGTTGATCATGCCGAAGAGCAGCCGGGTCGCCAGCCGGGGCTCGACGTCCGCCCGCAGCGCGCCGTCCGCGACGGCGGCCCGCAGCAGCTCGGCCACCTGGTGGTCGAAGTCCCGGCGCCGCTCCAGCGCCCACTGCTCGGTGACGGTGTTGCCGCGCACCCGAAGCAGCAGGGTGACGTACGGCAGCTCGTCGAGCAGCACCTCGGCGGTGCGGCGCACCACGTGCTCCAGCCGCTCCACGGCCGGCCCGCCGACCGCCTCCGGCTCGGCCAGGATCGCGAACAGTCCGTCCAGCGCCCGGCCCACGGCGAGCCGCAGCAGCTCCTCCTTGCCGCGCACGTGGTGGTAGATGGACGACTTGGAGATACCGGCCGCCCGCGAGAGGTCCTCCATCGACGTGCCGTCGTAGCCGCGCTCGTTGAACACGTCGACGGTCACCGCGAGCAGCGACTCCACGGTGTAGGCGGTACGCGTGGTGTGATCGGCCATCCTCCGAGTATCCCCGTCCCCGCCGCGCCCGACGCGGCCGGGTCCGGCCGTCCGGCCACCCGGCCGCCGACCTCGGGTCCCCGGCAATGGTCCGCACCAATTCCAGGCGACAGCCCCTAGAATCGGCGGACGATCGTCCACGGCCAGCAGGGTGGGTCCAGACTGATGAGCGCAATACCGGCAGTCGCCTCCGACGTGCCCGAGCAGCGCAACGGCGAGCCCGAGGCGGTACCGGAGGGCGGTTGGCGCGATCGCGCCGCCGCCCTGGTCCTGCGGTTCGGACCGGCCGTGTGGTGCTACGCCGTGCTGAAGCTGATCGGCTTCACGGTGTTCATGAAGCTGCTCTCCTTCTCCGGGGACTACCTCGGCAAGCACCCCCGTTTCGGCGGCGGCGCCCAGCCCTGGGACGTCCTGGCCAGCTGGGACGGCTGGTGGTACCAGCAGGTCGCCGAGTTCGGGTACCACCCCGCGCTGATCGCCGTCCCCAACGGCGTCCCCGGATTCACCATCCAGCAGAACTCCGCCGCCTTCTTCCCGCTGTACCCCGGGCTGATGCGGCTGGTCTCGGACACCACCGGCCTCGGCCTGTACGGCGCGGGGATGCTGGTCTCGGTGGTGGCCTCGCTGCTCGCCGCCGCCGGCATCTACGCGGTGGTGGACAAGCTGGCCGGTCCCCGGGCCGGGGTGATCGCGGCCGGGCTCTGGGCGATCGCCCCGGGCTCGGGCGCCGAGTGGGCGCTCTACTCGGACTCCACCTTCGTCGCCCTGGCCGCCTGGGCCTGCTACTGCACGATGACCAGGCAGTGGGTGGCCGCCGGGGTGATCAGCCTGGTCGCCGGCCTCAACCGGCCGACCTCGGCGGCGCTGATCGGCGCCGTCGGCCTGGCCGCGATCGTCGAGCTGTACCGCCGGGAGAGCGGGATCCTGCGACCGCTGGCCGCGATGCTGCTGGCCCCGCTCGGCCTGCTCGGCTACGTGGGCTGGGTCGGCTGGCAGACCGGCGAGTGGGGCGCCTACTTCAAGCTCCAGCACGACGCCTGGCTGCACTACTTCGACTGGGGCCAGGGCACCTGGCACGCCATCCGCGGGGTGCTTCTGGGCCGGACGGACTACGCGTTCGCGTACCCCGTCCCGGACCTCTTCTCCACCCTGGTGGTGTTCTCGCTGCCGGTGCTGATCATCCTGCTGGTGCGGCTGCGCCCGCCGCTGGTGCTCACCGCCTACACGCTGGCCACCATCGTCTCGGTGCTCGGCAGCGTGGGCATCTTCGGCAACGTCTCGCGCTACCTGCTGCCGGCCTTCCCGCTGCTCATCGCGCTCGCGATCGCCATGCGCAGGCTCAGCTGGCCGGTGCTGGCCGGGGTGCTCGGCAGCGGCGCGATCGCCTCCGGCTGGTTCGGCGGGTACCTCATCTTCGAGCTGGGCATCCCGTAGACCGGCACCCGTTCACTCCCGGGGGCGCGTCCGATGCGGACGCGCCCCCGGCGTTTGCGGCACGAACCCGGCCCCGCCCGCACCCGCCCCACCGGATCCGACCCCGTACGCCCTCTTGAGCCGACCGATCGTTCGGTTACTCTGTGACGTGTCCCGTCCTCCCCTCTGAGGAGCGCACAGATGTCCGCAGCGGTCACCAATCCCCTCATCGCCGAGCTGGTCGAACGCCACCAGGCCACCCTGGACGCCGCGATCGACGCCGCCGCCAAGCGCGACTACTGGTCGCCCTACCCCGAGTTCCCCAAGGCGTACGGCGAGAGCGGCGCGGAGGACGGCAAGGCCGCCTTCGAGGCGCTGCTGAACAAGCCGTTCGCCCTCGACGGCCACCCCGCCGACGGCGACCTGGTCGGCGGCGAGGCCTCGCCGTACGGCGTGGAGCTGGGCATCGGCTACCCGCACGCCGAGCCGGACGCGCTGATCGCCGCCCTGCGCGCCGCCCAGCCCGGCTGGGCCGCGGCCGGCCCGCTGGTCCGCGCCGCCGTCTGCCTGGAGATCCTGGCCCGGATCAACGCCCGCTCGCACGAGTTCGCGCACGCGGTGATGCACACCACCGGCCAGGCGTACGGCATGGCCTTCCAGGCCGGCGGCCCGCACGCCCAGGACCGCGGGCTGGAGGCCGTCGCCTACGCGTACGCCGAGCAGACCCGGCTGCCGCTCAGCGCCGGCTGGACCAAGCCCCAGGGCAAGCGCGACCCGCTGGTGATGACCAAGGAGTTCACCGTCGTCCCGCGCGGCGTCGCGCTGCTGATCGGCTGCAACACCTTCCCCACCTGGAACGGCTACCCCGGGCTGTTCGCCTCGCTGGCCACCGGCAACCCGGTGCTGGTCAAGCCGCACCCGCGCGCCATGCTGCCGCTCGCGCTCACCGTGCGCACCGCCCGCGAGGTGCTCGCCGAGGCCGGCTTCGACCCCGACCTGGTCTGCCTGGCCGCCGAGCACGAGGGCGGCACCGTCGCCCAGGTGCTGGCCGTCCGCCCCGAGGTCAAGCTGATCGACTACACCGGCTCGACCACCTTCGGCGACTGGCTGGAGGAGAACGCCCGCCAGGCCCAGGTCTACACCGAGAAGGCCGGCGTCAACACCGTGGTCGTCGACTCCACCGACGACTACAAGGGCATGCTGGGCAACCTGGCCTTCTCGCTCTCGCTCTACAGCGGCCAGATGTGCACCACCCCGCAGAATCTGCTGATCCCGCGCACCGGCATCGACACCGACCAGGGTGCCAAGTCCTACGACGAGGTGGTGGCCGACCTCGCCGCCGCCATCGAGGGCCTGCTCTCCGACGACGCCCGGGCCGCCGCCATCCTCGGCGCGGTGGTCAACCCCGGCGTGCTGCAGCGCACCGTCGCGGCGGCCGGCGGCGAGTACGGCGAACTCGCCCTCGCCCCGCGGGTGGTGACCTCGCCCGAGTTCCCCGCCGCGGTGCTCCGCACGCCCGCGCTGATCAAGCTGGACGCCGACAAGCCGGACGACCGGGCGGTCTTCCGCAGCGAGTGCTTCGGCCCGGTCTCCTTCGCCGTCGCGGTCGAGTCCACCGCCGCCGCCGTGGAGCTGCTGCGCGCCACGGTCCGGACCCAGGGCGCGATGACGGCCGCCGGCTACACCACCGCACCCGAGGTGGAGGCCGCGCTGGTCGAGGCCGCGCTGGACTCCGGCGTCTCGCTCTCGCTCAACCTCACCGGCGGGGTGTTCGCCAACCAGACCGCCGCCTTCTCCGACCTGCACGGCACCGGGGCCAACCCGGCCGCCAACTCGGCCTACTGCGACGCCGCGTTCGTCGCCAACCGGTTCCGCACCGTCGAGGTCCGCCGGCACGCCTGACCCTGCGTCTCCCGGGCCCCGGCACCGCCTGGTGCCGGGGCCCGGGAGATTCACAGGCCCGCCCGGGCCAGCGATGATGGGAGGCTGGG
Organism: Kitasatospora sp. NPDC048239; assembly: GCF_043202015.1. Classification (NCBI taxonomy): domain Bacteria; kingdom Bacillati; phylum Actinomycetota; class Actinomycetes; order Kitasatosporales; family Streptomycetaceae; genus Kitasatospora; species Kitasatospora sp. NPDC048239. Next base: position 288,645 of record NZ_JBICZP010000003.1, read on the forward strand.
AGCATGCTGGGAACCGTGCCCAACCCTCGTCCGATCATCGGGAGATGACACATGACCGCGAAGCAGATCGGCCCCGACGTCCTGATCGTCGGCGCCGGACCGACCGGGCTGCTGCTGGCCGGTGACCTGGCCACCGCCGGGGTCCGGGTCACCGTTCTCGAGAAGCGCGGCGCCGAGTCCAACCTCACCAGGGCCTTCGCCGTGCACGCCCGCAGCCTGGAGACCCTGGACGCCCGGGGCCTGGCCGACGACCTGATCGCCACCGGCCGACCGCTCCGCGAGCTGCGGCTCTTCGACCGGCTGCGGGTCGACCTCGGCCGGCTCCCGACCCGCTTCCCGTTCGTCCTGATCACCCCGCAGTACAACGTCGAACGCCTGCTGCACGAGCGCGCGACGAAGGCCGGCGCGACCATCCTGCGCGGCGCCGAGGTCACCGGGCTGCGGCAGGACGCCGAGGGCGTCACCGTCGAGACCCTGGAGGCCGGCGCCGCCGCCACCCACCGCGCCCGCTACGTGGTCGGCACCGACGGCGTCCACTCCACCGTGCGCGACCTGCTCGGCATCCCGTTCCCCGGCGAGTCCGTGGTCAACTCCGTGCTGCTGGCCGACGTCCGGGTCGAGCGCGACCCCGAGGAACTGCTCACCGTCGGCGCCAACGAGGCCGGCTTCGCCTTCCTCGCGCCCTTCGGCGACGGCTGGTACCGGGTGATCGCCTGGGACCGCACCGACCGCGCTCCCGACGGCACCCCGCCCTCGCTCGACCGGATCGCCGCGATCGCCCGGGCCGCCCTCGGCGAGGACTACGGCCTGCACGACGCCCGGTGGACCTCCACCTTCCACAGCGACGAACGCCAGGTCCCCAACTACCGCTCCGGCCGGGTCTTCCTGGCCGGCGACGCCGCGCACTGCCACTCCCCGGCCGGCGGCCAGGGCATGAACACCGGCCTCCAGGACGCCGCCAACCTCTCCTGGAAGCTCGCCGCCGCCGTCCAGGGCTGGGCCACCGACGCCCTGCTCGACACCTACCAGAGCGAGCGGCACCCGGTCGGCAAGGCCGTCCTGCGCAGCTCCGGCGCGCTCATCCGGCTCGCCCTCGCCCAGTCCGCCCCGACCAGGGCGCTGCGCGGCGCGCTCACCACCCTGGCCGAGCACCTCGACGTGGTCGCCGAGCGCGGCGCCCGGCAGGTCTCCGGCATCGGCATCAGGTACGCCGCCCCCAAGGACGCCCACCCGCTGGTCGGCCGACGCGTCCCCGACCTGCGGCTGACCGGTCTGGAGCAGGCCCCCGACGGCGCGCCGGGCGCGCCCGACCGGCTCTACGAGGCGCTGCGCGGCGGGCGGTTCGTGCTGGTGAGCAATGACGAGCTGTCCGCCGCCGACCCGTGGGCGGACCGGGTGACCACCGCCGCCCCGGCCGACCCGCACGGCAAGCTGCGGGACACCGTCCTGCTGATCCGCCCCGACGGCTACGCCGCCTGGGCGGCCGTCGACCCGGGCCGCGGCGAGCTCCGCGCCGCCCTCGCCCACTGGCTCGGCAGCCCCGACAACGGCTGACCCGTCGGCCCTACGGGAGGGTGCGCCCAGGTCCTGTCCCGCCGAGGTTTCCGGCCAGGACCTACCCCCGTGCCTTCCCGTAGTGCCGCGCCGCCTTGGCCCGGTTCCCGCACACCGCCATCGAGCACCACCGCCGGCGCCCGTTCTGCGAGGTGTCGAGGAAATGCAGAATGCACGCCTCGTGTGCACACTTCTTGATCCGGTGCGCGCCCTGCCCCAGCAGCCGCAGGAAATCGTCGACCGCCAGCCAGGCCGCCAGCCACTGCCGACCGTCCACCTCGACGTGGTCCACCGGCCCGCCGGCACCGGCCGTCCGCCGGACCCGCCCGTGCCGCAGCACCGCGTCCAGCCCGGCCAGCGCCGCGCCGCCCGGCTCGCCCCGCTCGTCCAGGTCCAGGACGGCGGCGGCCAGCGCCTCCCGCGCCTCCCGGAGCTCCGGGAGCCCTGACCCGCCCTCACCGCACCGGTCGGCGAGCCCCGCGGAGGAGAGCCAGATCAGGTGGCCCTCCCGGTCGGTCAGCAGGTCGTTCACCGGCGTGCCCGACCACCGGGTGTTCAGCAGGTCGAGCGCGAGCGGCTCGCCGACCAGCGGGCGGGGGTCCCTGGGGTCCGCCGCACTGTCTGCCACACGGTCAGCTGCTCGGTCTGTCATCGTCCTCCCTCGGCCTCGCCCGATTCTATGCCCGGCCCTCGCCTGAATTGGTATGGACCGATTCCGGAATTCCGATCATTCACTGTATGAAACACCCTCCATTCGGTTCTCCACACTTGACTGTTTTTTAGCAACGAATTGCTTGACCATAAGCCAATCGCCGTACCGCCTCTGACATGTTCTAGCCAGCGTTTTCGACCCTGGAACGCCCTAGCCCCTGCCGGTCCCCACACACCGGCCAGAGGAGGACCCCGTGCGCCCCCGCTCCCTCGCCCTCGTCGCGGCCCTTGCCGTCCTGCCGCTCTCCGCCGTCTCGCTCGGCGTGACCACCGCACAGGCCGCCACCCCGAACGCCGCCGCCCCCCGCGTCTCGCTGCCGAACACCGTGACCCCCGCGGTGGCCCGCTCCGAGAAGAAGGGCGACGTCCCCGCCTCCCAGCAGCTCTCGGTGGCCGTCAGCCTGAAGCTGCGCGACACCGCCGAGCTGGACCGCTTCCTCGCCGCGGTCGCCACCCCCGGGACCCCCGAGTACGGCCGCTACCTGACGCCGCAGCAGTTCACCGAGCGCTTCGGCCCGACCAAGGCCGCCGTCGAGCAGGTCAAGTCGTACCTGACCGCCCAGGGCCTGGCCGTCTCGGGCGTCAGCGACAACCGCCAGGTGGTCAACGCGCAGGGCACCGCCGAGCAGATAGCCAAGGCCTTCGGCACCCACGAGAGCGCCTACCTGGACCCGCAGCAGCAGCGCACCTTCTTCGCCAACGACGCGGCCGCCTCCGTCCCGGCCGACCTGGCCGAGGTGGTCCAGGGCGTCTCCGGCCTCAACAACCACACCGTCCGCACCACCCGCAACGTGAAGCCGGGCACCGCCCCGGCCGCCGCCCCGAACGCCGCCCCGAGCGGCTTCGGCCCGACCCAGTACGACGGCGCCTACAACCTCGACCGGACCGGCGCGGACGGCACCGGGGTCACCGTCGCCCTCTGGGAGTTCGACGGCTACAGCTCCGCCAACCTGCGGACCTACGACTCCCAGTACGGCCTGACCGGCCCGGCCGTCAGCACCGTGTCGGTCGACGGCGCCAACTACGACTCCAAGCCCGGCGACGGCCAGGGCGAGGTCGAGCTGGACAGCGAGATCGTCCGCGGTGTCGCCCCCAAGGCCACCCAGCTGGTCTACGAGGCCCCCAACAGCGACCAGGGCGAGATCGACATGGCCGCCAAGATCGTCGCGGACAACAGGGTCTCGGTCATCTCCATCTCCTGGGGCTCCTGCGAGCCGGACACCACCGCCTCCTCCATGACGGCGGTCGACAACTCCTTCAAGCAGGCCGCCGCCCAGGGCATCTCGATCTTCTCGGCCTCCGGCGACGACGGCTCGCGCGACTGCACCCGCTCCACCAGCGGCTCCGGCGTCAAGGCGGTCGACTTCCCGGCGTCCAGCCCGCACCAGACCGGTGTCGGCGGCACCAACCTCAAGGTCTCCGGCAGCGCCTACTCCTCGGAGAGCGCCTGGAGCACCGCCGGCGGCGGCGTCTCCACCGTGTTCGCCAAGCCCGCCTGGCAGACCGGTACCGGCATCACCGGCACCATGCGCACCGTCCCGGACGTCTCCTCCAACGCCGACCCGGCCAGCGGCTTCGCCATCTACACGGCCGGCGGCTGGCAGGTCTACGGCGGCACCAGCGCGGCCGCGCCGCTCTGGTCCGGCTACGCCGCCCAGTTCAACCAGAAGGCCAAGGCCGCCGGACAGCCGGTCCTCGGCGAGGCGAGCCCCAAGCTGTACGCGGTCGCCAACGGCAGCGGCTACGCCGCCGCCTTCCACGACGTCACCACCGGCAAGAACCAGGACTTCTCCACCAAGGCCGGCTACGACCAGGTCACCGGCTGGGGCAGCCCGATCGCCGACGCCCTGAACACCGCGCTGCTCGGCGGCACCACCCCGCCGCCCTCCGGCGGCTGCACCGCGGCCCAGCTGATCGGCAACGCGGGCTTCGAGACCGGCACCGCCGCCCCGTGGACGGCCTCCAGCGGCGTGGTCGACAGCAGCACCGGTGAGGCCGCCCACGCGGGCTCCTGGAAGGCCTGGCTGGACGGCTACGGCAGCAGCCACACCGACACCGTCTCGCAGACCGTCTCCATCCCGGCCGGCTGCAAGGCCACCTTCTCGTTCTGGGTGCACATCGACACCGCCGAGACCGGCTCCACCGCGTACGACAAGCTGACCGTCCAGGCCGGCTCCACCACCCTCACCACCCTGTCCAACGCCAACGCGGCCACCGGCTACGTGCAGAAGTCCTTCGACCTCTCGGCCTTCGCCGGGCAGACGGTGACGATCAAGTTCACCGGCGCCGAGGACTCCTCGCTCAAGACCAGCTTCGTGATCGACGACACCGCGCTCAACGTCTCCTGATCACCCCCTTCACCGGGGCGGGCCGCGACCGGTCCGCCCCGGTGTTCTGTTTCCGCACTGTTTCAAGATCGCTAACCTTGAGGTCCACCACTCGTGACCACTGTCATACGCACGACTGATGACGTAGCCTCTCGACCGTGCATAGGGTTCCCCACAGCTCGGTGAAGCCGCTGACGGCGCGCTCCGGCGCCGGACCGGTCCCGCCGAACTCGCTTGGTGGGGAAGGTATCCGTATGGGCTCACAGCACCCCCAGGACGCGGCACGGCTCAGGCTGATCGGACAGCGCCCCGGCGCCTCCGCTCCCGCTCCCTCCGCTCCTCCCGCTCCTCCCGCTTCTCCCATTCCCCCGACCGTCGGCGCGCCCGCCATCGGCCGCCCGGCGCCCGCCGGGGGCTTCGCCGACACCCTGCACCTGGCCATCGAGGCCAGCGGCCTCAGCCTGGACCGGATCCGGGCCGCCCTGGCCCAGCGCGGGATCAGGGTCAGCGTCACCACCCTCAGCTACTGGCGCCGCGGCCGCAGCCAGCCCGAGCGGGCCAGCTCGCTGCGCGCCGTCCACCTGCTGGAGGAGCTGCTCGGCCTGCCGCACAGCACCCTCTCCGCCCTGCTCGGCCCGCCCCGCCCGCGCGGCCGCTGGGCCGCCGCCGCCACCATCGCCCACCTGCGGCTGGAGGACGTCTGGCCGGGCGAGCAGGAGATCGCGGACGTCTTCGCCGAGCTGGACGCCCCGCCGGCCGGCGAGCTGGAGCGGCTCAGCATCCACGACTCGTACTACGTCGACGCCGAGCGGCGCGGCAACCTGCTGCGGATGCGCCAGGTCGTCCGGGCCACGGTCAGCGGGGTGACCCGCTGCCTGGTGGTGCACAAGGCGGACGAGGAGGCCACCGGCTGCCCCGAGATCACCTCGGTCCGGCACGGCCGGCTCGGCCGGGTCCGCCGCCGCCCGGACGCCGGACTGGTGGTCGGCGAGCTGATGCTGGACCGCCCGCTCGGGCTCGGCGACAGCACGGTCTTCGAGTACGAGGTGGAGATCCCGCCCGGCGGCCCGACCATGGAGTACAGCCGCCGCTTCGCCACCCCGGTGCGCGAGTACGTCCTCCAGGTGCACTTCGACCCGGCGGCCGTGCCCGTCCACTGCGAGCGCTACGACCGCGCTCCCGGCGAGGACATCGACCGCCGCCGCGAACAGCTCTGGATCGGCGCCTCCGCCAGCGCCCACGTCCTCGCGCCCGACCAGCAGCCGGGCCACGTCGGCATCCGCTGGGAGTGGGAGTAGCCGCACCCGCGGCCCGCCCCGCTCCGCCCGCCACCCGCACAGCGCACCCCCTGGGGCCTGTCCGCCCGATCCCGCACACCGCCGGGATCCGCCGGACAGGCCCTAACCCTTTCACGCCCCGATACCGGTTGACGCTCCATCACCTAACCCTTAAAGTCGGGAGTACCGGTTAGGTAGAAACCTCTCCGGACACCTCAGCCACGGGAGTGTCCAGGCATGTCCAGCACCGCAGTCGCCAGCACCCTGCAGACCGGCCACATCGGACTGAACGTCACCGACCTCGACCGCTCCGTCGCCTTCTACCGGAGCGTGCTCGGCCTGGAGGTGGTCAAGGAGGGCACCGAGCCGGAGCGCCGCTTCGCCTTCCTCGGCCGCGAGGGCACCCTGCTGATCACCCTCTGGCAGCAGAGCGAAGGAGCCTTCGCCACCGCGGCCCCCGGCCTGCACCACCTCTCCTTCCAGGTCGACGGCCTGGACGAGGTCCGCGCCGCCGAACGGCTGCTGCGCGAGCTGGGCGCCGAGTTCGCCTACGAGGGCGTCGTCCCGCACGGCGAGGGCGCGGCCTCCGGCGGCATCTTCTTCACCGACCCGGACGGCATCCGGCTGGAGATCTACACCCCGAAGGGCGTCGACGAGACCGGCGCCGAGGCCCCCACCGCCGCCGCCCCGACCTGCGGTTTCTTCTAGGCCCCGCCTTCGACCCCCCGCCTTCGACCCCCCACCTGCGGACCGACACCGGAGGAGCACGCCATGACCAGCACCACCACGCCCTACCACCCGGGCGAGCGGGCCGTGCAGGCCAGGGCCGGCCGGCTGGAGCGGGCCGACCACTCCGGCCGGGCCATCGGCCGGGTCATCCCCGCCGTGGCCGGCCGGTTCCTGGCCGAGCGCCGGACCCTGGTGGTCGGCGCCGCCGACGCCCGGGGGCGGCTCTGGGCCACCCAGCTCACCGGCGAGCCCGGCTTCCTCCAGGCGGCCGACGAGCGCACCCTCACGGTGGCCGCCCGGCCCGCCGACGACGATCCGCTGGCCGCCACCCTGGCCGGCCCCGCCGAGGTGGGCACCATCGCGCTGGACCCGGCCGGCCGGCGCCGGATGCGGCTCAACGGCCGCTCCGCCCCGGACGGCCGGGGCGGCCTGGTGATCGCCGCCGACGAGGTGTACGCCAACTGCCCCAAGTACATCCAGCGCCGCAGCCCGCTGGGCCGGCCCGGCGCCGGAACCCCGCGCGCCGTGGCCACCGGCCCGACGCTGTCCACCGCCCAGCGGCTCGCGGCGGCCACCGCCGACACCTTCTTCATCGCCACCGTCGGACCGGACGGCAGCGTGGACGCCTCCCACCGGGGCGGCGCTCCGGGCTTCCTGCGGGCCGACCGGCCCGACCGGCTGCGCTGGCCCGAGTACACCGGCAACAGCATGTTCATGACGCTGGGCAACCTGGAGCTGGACCCGCGCGCCGGACTGCTGCTGCCGGACTGGGAGACCGGCGGGGCGCTGCTGGTCACCGGCGAGGCCAGGACCGACTGGTCCGAACCGGCCCGGGCCGGCCTGCCCGGCGCCGAGCGGGTGGTCGAGCTCACCGTCACCGCCGTGGTCGAGCTCGCCGATGCCACCCCGCTGACCTGGACGGAGCCGGAGTTCTCCCCGGCCAATCCGCCCGCCGCGGTCTGACCCGCCGCCAGGTCCACCGCACCGGCACTACCGCCTCCCCGGAGCCCCCGCCAGGCCCGGGCCGCCGAACGGCCGTCACCCGCCCGGCGCAACCCACCGCGCCGCACCCCCGTCCGGTTTGGGACTTTGGTCCCGATAACACGCGGTATCGGGCTGGGAAGGTCAGTCCTGTCGCGCCATCAGGGCCTGACCAGGAAAGAGGCGGAAATGACCCCTACCCACCAGCCGACCGCGCTGCTGGAGTTCGACGAGGTCGAACCGGACGAGGACTGCATATGCGGGGGCTGCAGTGCCCGCCGCCGGGCCCGGCTGCACGCCGCGCCGGTCCACGAGGGCGGGCACGCCGCGGCCCGGAGCGTCCGCCGCCGGGCCGCCGTGCTGATGGCCGCGGTGGGCACCGTCCTCGGCGGCGGCGCGGCCGGGGCCTCCGGGGCCGCCGCCGCCCCGGCCCCGACCCCGGGCGGCAGCAGCGCCACCCAGCCCCCGAAGACCCCGCAGGGCGAGGTCAGCGGCCTCTACGGCGACCGGGCCCGCGGCTTCGCCGCCCCCCGGGCCGCCACGCCACCGGTCACCCGGGCCCAGATCATCGAGCGGGCCCAGCGCTGGGTCGACCAGAAGGTCCCGTACGGCATGGGCCGCTACTGGTCGGACGGCTACCGCCAGGACTGCTCCGGCTTCGTCTCGATGGCCTGGGGCCTGGGCAGCAGCCAGACCACCTGGACGCTGCCGGACGTCGCCGAGCGGATCACCAGGGCCGAGCTCCAGCCGGGGGACGTGCTGATCTACAACAACCCCGGAAACCCGCAGGCCGGCTCGCACGTCACCATCTTCGGCGGCTGGACGGATGCCGCCCACACCCGCTACCTCGCCTACGAGCAGACCGCCCCGAGCACCACCAGACGGGACACCCCGTACGCCTACTGGAACAACTCCGCCTCGTACGTCCCGTACCGCTACAAGGCGCTCTCCGGCGGCGGCACCAGCAGCGACGGCTCCACCGCGACCGCCTTCCCCGGCGCGGACAAGTTCGGTCCCGGCGCCGACAACGCCCACGTCACCGAACTCGGCCGGATGCTGGTCCAGCGCGGCGGCGGGCGGTTCTACAGCCAGGGCCCCGGCCCGCGCTGGGGCGAGGCCGACCGCAAGGCCACCGAGGCCTTCCAGCTCGCCCAGGGCTGGCGCGGCGCCGAGGCCGACGGCATCCCCGGCAAGGACACCTGGGACTACCTGGTCCACAACAAGGGCCGCAACATCGCCGCCGCCTCCCCGCCGCCCCCGCCTCCGGTCGACCCGGGTGGCGGGGTGCCCGCCTTCCCCGGCCGGGACCGGTTCGGGCCCGGCGCGAGCAACGACGACGTCCGCCGGCTCGGCGAGCAGCTGGTCCGCAAGGGCTTCGGCCGCTCCTACACCCAGGGCCCCGGCCCGCGCTGGACGGAGAGCGACCGGCGCGCCGTCCAGGCCTTCCAGGAGGCCCAGGGCTGGCGCGGCGCCGAGGCCGACGGCCACCCCGGCCCGGACACCTGGCGACGCCTCTTCGGCTAGGCCTTGGAGGCCCCAGGAGGGCCCCGTCCGACTCAGCGCCCGCCCGGCAGGGGAGCACCGGGCGGGCGCCGGGACATCCAGTGGAACAGCCCCATCGCCACACTGGTCGCCAGGTTGAAGCTGGACACCCCGGGCTGCATCGGCACCGCCAGCAGCCGGTCGGCCCGGCCCTTCAGCTCCGCCGACACCCCGTGCCGCTCGGTGCCGAAGGCCAGCAGCGCGTCGTCCGGCACGGTGACCGTCCGGATGTCCTCGCCCTCCGGGTCCAGCACGAACAGCGGCCCGGCCGGCAGCTCCGACGGCTCCAGCCGCTCCACCGCGGTGGCGAAGTGCAGGCCCGCACTGCCCCGGAGCACGGCGGGGTGCCAGGGGTCGAGGTCCCCGGTGGTCACCACCCCGGCGGCGCCGAAGCCGGCCGCCAGCCGGATCACCGCACCGACGTTGCCCAGGTTGCGCGGGTTCTCCAGCAGCACGACGGGGGCCTGCCGCGCAGCCCCGGCAAGCGCCGCCCGGTTGGCCCCGGCGGTCGGCCGGGTGGCCAGCGCGGCCACCCCGGTCGGGTGCAGCCTGGGCACCAGCGCCTTCAACGCCGCCTCGGGCAGCTCGGCCGCCAGGCCGTCCAGCGCCGGTCCCACGTCCGCGGCCAGCTCCTGCGCGAGCGCCCGCAGCGCGGCCCGGTCGGTGGTCAGCACCTGCCGGACGTCCCCGCCGAAGCGCAGTGCGTGCTTCAGCGCGTGGAACCCGTCCAGCAGCACCGTCCCGGGCTCCTGGGCACCCGTGCGCCAGGCCCGCACCAGCTGATCGTCACTCATGCCGCCCACTCTGCCACCCCGTGCCCCGTGCTCCCCGGGCCGCCCGGCGGCCGCGGCACCGGCCTCACCGGGCGTCCTCACCGGGCGCCCTCCCGTTCGCGCTGCCCGCCGACCGTGCCGCCGCCGCGCAGCGCACGCTCCAGGTCCTTCAGCGCCTGGAGCAGCAGCCGGGTGCCGGCCTGCACGACGTCCCGGTGCACACCGGCCGGGGCCTCGGCCAGCCGCCGCTCCAGCTCCGTCTGCGCCTCGCGGAGCGCGCCGAACTCCACCGTGCCGCCGGTCAGCAGCGCGGCCGCCGCCAGCGCCGTGCCCAGCCGCAGCTCCTCGGCGAACTCGGCGGCGCCGGGGACGGGTTCGGCGTCGGCCGCGGGCAGGTGCGCCTCCAGCAGCACGGCGGCCCGCCCGAGGTGTCCGACCGCCGCCCGGGCCCGGTCGATCTGACGGCGGCTCACCCCGGGCAGCCCGGAGGAGTGCCGGCCCGGCTCGGCGTCCGCCCGCTCCATCGCCTGGAGCAGTTCGGAGCGGGCCTCCCGGGAGTCCAGCAGCGCCGAGCGCACCTCCCGCCCGCGCGGCGCCCCCGGGTGCCCGTAGCCGTCGAGCACGGCGGCCGCGTACCGCCCGGCGGCGGCCAGCCACTCGGCCAGCCGCTCCCCGAGCCGGGCGGTCTGCCAGGTCGGGAACAGCGCGTAGACGAAGAGTGCGACCGAGCCGCCGAGCAGCGTCAGCCCGACCCGCTCCACCGCGGTGACCAGCGGGTTCCCGGCCTGGAGGCCGAGCAGGAAGACCACGTACGAGGAGACGCAGGCCGTCATCAGCGCATAGCCGGTGCGCAGCGTGAGGTAGGCCCCGCCGATGCAGAGCACCGCGAGCGCGGCCAGCACCTGGTCGCCCGGGTCGGCGAGCTGCACCACCAGCGTGGAGACGGCGACGCCGACCATCGTCCCGGCCAGCCGGGCCACCCCGCGGCTGTAGGTCTGGGCGAAGTCCGGGCGCATCACCATCGCGGCGGTCATCGGCGCCCAGTAGCCGTGCTCGAAGCCGGCCAGCCGGGCCAGGAGGTACGCGACCGTGATCACGCCGGTGAGCCGGACGGCGTGCTGGAAGATCGCCGAGCGCGGTTGGAGCTGTCGGCGCACGGCGCGCGCGGCGACCGGCAGCATCCGGGACAGCGGCGGCTTGTGCAGCGCCCCGCCGGCGCCGACCACCGGGGTGCTGATGGTGTCCTCGTCGCCGCGCTCCAGGGCGTCGGCGGCCTTGCGCAGCAGCCCGGCCAGCCGCCGGGTGGACCGCCGGGCGGCGCCCTGCAGCTGCGGGCCCTCGGGCGGGGTGGCCAGGGTGAGCGCCGGCGCGGAGCGGGGGAGGCGCAGCGGATCGCCGGTGCGCACGGCCCGCGCCAGGGCGTCCATCGCATCGGCGGCGGCGGCCAGCACCGCCCGGGCGCGGTCGCGTTCCGGGCCCTCCGCGGGGGCGCCGACCTTGGGGTCGGCGATCGCGGCCAGGGTGGGGCGGATGCGTTCGGCGATGCCGCGCAGACCGCGCAGCCCGGCCGGCCGGTGGCGGTCCTGCCAGGGGGTCAGCGCGGCGGCGTGGCGGGCCGTCATGAACGGGGCCGGGTCGACGTGCGCGGTCGGGTCCTGGCGCAGCCGCCGCGCGTAGTCGGCGAGTTCGGCGTAGGTGTCGGCGAGGGCCTCGCGCTGGGCGGCCCAGCTGCCGATCGGCCAGAGCGTGATGACCAGCGCCTGGGCGGCGCCGCCGAGCGCGCAGACCATCCCGTGGCCGAGCGCGGTGAGGGCGCTGACGGGCAGTTGGACGACGATCAGCATCACCGCGAGGGTGTTGGCCGCGACCACCCCGGCGGTCGGCCCGATCGACCAGGCCAGGCCGGCCCCGAAGGCCCAGGCCGCCAGCAGCACCGGGAACCCGCCGGGCACGCCGACGGCCAGGTAGCCGAGGAAGGTGCTGGTGCCGAGCCCGATCCCGGCCGCCACCGCGAGCGTGGCCCGAGGCCGGAAGCTGCGCTGGAAGGTCGCGGTGCCGGCGATGAAGGCGCCCATCGCGGCCGAGGTGGCGAGCGCGGGCCCGCCCAGCGCCAGGGTCGGGAAGAGCACCAGCGCGACGGCGACGGCCCCGCGGACGGCCCGCTTGGGGTCGGTGAGCGTCCGGTCCAGGGTCAGTCCGGTCCGTGCGGTGTCACGGAGTGCGGCGAACCAGGACATAACGGTCAGCTTAGGGGAGCGGCGTCCTCCGGGAGCGGACGCGCCCGACGCGCGCCCCGAGCCGGCACAGCGCGGCGGTCGGCAGGAAGACCGCGTCCGCCGCGATCATCGCCAGCGAGAAGACCGGCAGCCCGAGCAGCACCGCGATCCCCAGGTGCTCGGCCATCATCACCGCCAGCAGGACGTTCTTGACCCGCCGGCTGATCAGCGTGAACGGGAACGCCACCTGCACGATCACCGTGCCGTAGGAGATCAGGAAGACCGGCAGCAGCGCCGAGCCGACCAGCGCGGAGAGCCCCGGCCAGGGGGTGAAGTAGTCCAGGTGCAGCGGGTAGTAGAGCGCGGTGCCGTCCTGCCAGCGCGAGCCCTGCACCTTGTACCAGCCGGCCGTGGCGTAGATCAGCACCACCTCGGCGGCGATCACCAGCATCGCGCAGTTGTGCACCATGTTCGCCAGCGCGTCCAGCACCGCCCGCACTTCACCGTCCGGCCGCCACCGCCCGAGCGCCCACCAGACCCCGGCCACCGCCCACAGGCCCCAGAACACCGGCCCCCAGCCGACGTAGGGGAAGGCCGTCGCCGTCCAGGCCAGGCTCCCGCCGGAGAAGTCCCCGAGGCCGCAGAGCAGCAGCACCGCACCGAGCCCGGCCCAGAGCGCCACCCCCGACCGGCCCGGGCCCGGCCTACGGGCGTCCAGCGACCAGACCGCGGCGCAGCGGGTGAAGACCAGGTAGACCGCCATCAGGTGGACGACGTTGTCCCCGCCGTCGCCGAGGAAGACGTTGCGGTTCTGCACCGACAGCACGGTGACCAGGAACAGCACCGTGGCCGCCCTGGTCCGCCAGCCGAGCAGCACCGCCAGGGCCGCCAGCACCGCCAGGTGGTAGACCAGCTCGAACCAGAGCCGCCCGCCGAACCAGGGCAGCACGGTCAGCGCCCCGTTGTCGGCGAGCAGCTGCTCGGCCAGGTCCAGCGACCAGGGCGAGTGGTCGCCGTACAGCAGCCGCCGGTTGGGCCACTCGCGCAGCAGGTAGGCCAGCCAGACCAGGCCGAAGCCGATCCGCACCACCGCCGCCTGGTAGGGGCCGAGCGCCCGCCCGGTGAACGCGGCGAACCCGCGGGCGAACAGCTCGCCGGGGCCGGGGCCGCGGTCCGCCCGGGCCGGCTCCGGTCCGGGCGGAGCCGGCTGCCGGGGGATGCCGTCCAGCAGCCGCTGCCCAAACACCTCCTCGGGCACCGGCTCGGGCACCGGCTCCGGCGGCCGCTCCGACGACTGCTCCGACGACCAGCCCGACCCGCGGTCGGACGCCTGGTCCGGCGCCGGCGACACCTCGTTCACCCGAGCCCCCGGTAGTCCTCGTCGTTCACCGGCCACCACGGCAGCTCCCGCACCCGGGGCGCGGGCGGCGGGCTCTCCCCGCTCCAGTCCGGCGGCGGGACGGTACCGGTGGTCACCCGGAACTGGATCTCCAGGATCCGCTCACCCTCGGCGGTACGGCCGATCCGCTGCAACGCGATCCGCTTGAGGTACTGCTCGGCGAGCCTGCCGCGCCCGTTGGTCAGCGACTCGTCCTGGGCGCTGTGCGAGCCGTCGTAGAAGTCCCAGGCCCGCCGCAGCAGGTTCTGGTCGGCGTGGCTGGGCGCCGGGTTGCCCCGTATCGAGGCGATGTCCTGCGCGGTGAGGCCGGTCCAGTCGAGGGTGCGGGTGGCCCCGCCGTCGGCGACGGTCCGCACCCGGGCGTCCAGCGCGACGTTCTGCTGCAGCGGGTTGGGCGCGAACAGCTTCCAGTTCTGCTCGAACTCCGGGTACACCAGGCCGTCGACCTCGTCCCGGTACTCCCGGGAGAGCGAGTTGGCCGGTGCGACGTGCAGGAAGACCGCGCCGAGGAACAGCCCGGTGGCGCAGAGCAGGACGGCAGAGGCCAGGCAGAGCACGGCCAGCGCGGGCGTGGACCAGGTCCGCCCGTCCGGCGGCGCGTCCGTGCTCTCCGCCATGCACTCCCCCGAAGTCGGGCGCCGCCCGTCCGGCTCCGGCGCGGTCGCGCGCCCATCCTGCCCTACCGGCCCCCGCCAGTGGGGCCGGGCCGGCACAGTGTTCCCGGGGTGCCCCGCGGCCTGGCGAACCTCAGAGAACGAAGGCGTCCTGGCCGCCGCTGGCGGCCATCGGACGGCCCGCGTCCTTCCAGGCGTACATGCCACCGTCCACGTTGACCGCGTCCCGGCCCTGCTGGACCAGGTACTGGACGACCTGCGCGGAGCGCCCGCCGACCCGGCAGAGCACGTACAGCGTGCCCTCCTCGGGCAGCTCGCCCAGCCGCGCGACGACCTCGCCGATCGGGATGTGCAGGGCGCCCTCCACGTGGCCGGCGTCCCATTCGTCCTGCTCGCGGACGTCCAGCAGGGCGGCGTCGACGGGCACGGAGGCGGCGTCGGTGGTGGGGATCTGCGCGAACATCGTCTGGTTCTCCTGGGGTTCGGTCTGGGCTCCGCCATTGTCCCCCACCGGCCCGCCGCCGAGCAGCCGCTCCAGCTCGGCCTGCTGCGCGGCGGCCTTGGCGAGCAGCTGTTCGGCCAGCTCCTCCAACAGGCGGTCCGGGTCCTGCGGGGCGAGGGCCAACAGCTGGCCCATCGCGGTGTTCTCCAGCCGGACCTGCTCGGTGGCGGTCTCGGCGATCTTGGCGTTGAGCCACTCCAGCCGACGGCGCAGCCAGCCGAGCCGGTCGGGGGAGTCCTCGGCGGGCGCGGCCTCCGGCGCGGTGGACCACTCGCCGGCCAGCCGCTCCAGCGCGGCGGTGTCGCCGTACGCGTACGCCTCGTTGACCCGGGCGATGAAGACGGCCCGGCGCTGCTGCTCGGCCCCGTCGGTGGTCAGGTCCGGGTGCGCGCGGCGGACCAGCTCGCGGTAGAGCCGCTGGGCCTCCCGGCCGGGCCTGACCTTGGCGGGCGCGGCCGGCGGCGGGGCGGCGTCCTGCTCCTGGACGCTGTCGAACAGCGCGTCCAGGTCCGGCAGCTCGTCCACCCGCTGCCGTGCCTCGGCGGCCCGCCGGCGGTCCTCCGGGTGCCCGGTCCGGGCGGCCACCGTCTCGGCGACCAGGGCGTCCAGCTCGTCCAGCCGGGCGTACAGCGGGCCGAGCAGCTGATGGTGGATCAGGGCGAAGTTGTCGATCTCGACCCGCAGGGTCTGCATGTCGACGTCCATCGTGAGCCAGGCGAGTTCGGCGGCGGCGACCCGCTCCTCCAGCTCCTGCTGCTCCGGGTCCGTCCAGCGGACGGGGCTCTGCGCGCTCACTTCTCGCCTCTGTCTCGTCCTGCCGTTCCCCTGCTGCGAACCGGCCCCGCGGGGCGGCCCGGCCTGCCACCCTACCCCCGCGCGCGGTGCTCCGACGGGGTGGACGGGGAGTGCGCAGCGGCGCACGCCGTGTGACACGCAACTGATATGGATGGATCTCCCCGTTTCGCTATCAAGCCCAGCCCTCTCCGTGCTTCGCTGGTATCCGCACAGCGTGCCTTCCTCCACAGAAACGGCCGCCTCCAGGCGTGGCGGCCAGGCGGGAGCAGACCGAATCCATGGCGGACGAGCCCAACTCCACACCGCTTCCAGCCGGCCCCGCGACGGGGTACGGCGCCGGGCCCGCGCCGGGTGACCAGCCGTCAGGCGTGGTCGCCCTGGTGCGGCTCGCCCTCGTCCTGGTGGACGGTGCAGGGCGGATCGCCCAGTGGAGCAGGGCCGCCGAGGAGCTGTTCGGGCACCGCGCCGAGGTCGCCCACGACCGCCCCGCGTCCGGGCTGCTGCCCGCCGTCGAGCCGCGGAGCATCCCCGGGCCGGCCGCCGCCGCCCGCCGCCGCTGCGACGCGCTGGACACCCTGGCCGGGCTCACGGCCGCCACCGGCGGCTGGGCCGGGCAGATGCCCGTGGTCGACCGCGAGGAGCACCTGCGCGACGTGCTCTGGTGGGCCTACCCGCTGCCCGGCCCGGCCGGCGGCCTGCTGGCGCTGGCCGCCGACGCCCGCCCGCTGCGCTCCACCGGCCCCCGGCTCGCCCTGGGCGAGCGCCTGCTGCCGTTCGCGGCCGCGCCCGCCGCCCGGGGCGGCTTCCACCGGCTCTCCGCCGCCCTGACCCCGCCCGGCCGCCCGGTGCCGGAGCCGCTCGCCCGGCTGCTGCCGACCGGCGCCGGCCACCGGGCCGCCCTGCTGAGCGGGCTGGACCGGGGCGGCCTGCCCGCCCTGCGGCTGGACGCGAGCACCGTGCTGCCCGTCCTGCCCGTCGACGCCCAGCCGGGGACGGCCCACGCCGCCGCCGGGCTCGGCCGCCGCTACCCCACCGCCCAGCAGCGCGCCGCCCGGCTCGGCCCGCCGCCCCAGCCCGAGCAGTCCGCCCCCGGCCGCCGCCCGGCGGGCCCGCTGCCCGGCCAGCGCGAGGCGGCGGACCGGCCCGCCCACCCGGCGGCGCAGCCCGCCTCCGCCGTGAGCGGCGCGTCGGCGAGCGCCGGTCCGTCCGTCCCGGCCCCGCCCAGAGGAGGCGCCACCATCGAGCAGGCCGCCGTCGAGCCGTCCGCCAACGGCCACCAGACCCGCCGGGCCGACGCCGCCCCGAGCACCGTCCCGCCGGCCGACCGGCCCGCCGTCCCGGCCCCCGGGGGCACCCCGTCCGCCTTCGGGCGGGAGGGCGGCACACCCCAGGGCGGCCGGTTCGGCCCGTTCGTCACCAACGGCCAGGCCGGCGAGCAGCTGGCCCTGCTGAACGAGGTCGGCGGCAAGGTCGGCACCACCCTGGACCTCGGCTTCACGGCCCACGAGCTCTGCCGGGTGCTGGTCCCCCGGGTCGCCGACTTCGCCTGCGTCGACCTGTTGGACGGCCTGATCTCCGACTCCGAGCTGCCCGCGGCCCGCCCCGACGACGACACCATGCTCCGCCGGGTCGCGCTGGCCTCCAACGAGTCCGCCGGCGAGTGGGACCACGTGCTCGCCGAGGGCGCCCTGGTCGCCATGCCCCGCCGCACCCCGCCGGGGATGGCCCTGCAGCAGAACCAGCCGGTGCTGGTCCCGGTGGTCAGCGAGGACGTCGCCGTCGACTACGCCGCCGCCCTCGGCGGCGCCCGGCTCGCCACCGTGGTCTCCGGCCGCTCGATGCTGGTGGTGCCGCTCTCCGCCCGCGGCACCGTGCTCGGCATCCTGAAGCTGCTGCGGCTGCCCGACCGCACCCCCTTCGACGAGGGCGACGCCGCCACCCTCAAGGAGCTGGCCGCCCGCGCCGCGCTCTCGCTGGACAACGCCCGGCTGCACCGCGCCGAGGCCCGGGTCGCCACCACCCTGCAGCGCTCGATGATCCCGACCCGCCCGCCGCAGATCCCCGGCGTGCAGATCGCCCACCGCTACCTCCCGGGCGACTCCAGGGCCGAGGTCGGCGGCGACTGGTTCGACGCGATCCAGCTGCCCGGCAGCCGGGTCGCCCTGGTGGTCGGCGACGTGATGGGCCACGGTCTGCACTCCGCCGCCGCGATGGGCCGCTTCCGCACCGCGATGCAGACCCTCGCCGCGCTGGACCTCCCGCCCGGGCAGCTGCTGCGCCACCTGGACAACCTGGCCCACAAGCTCGGCGACGACCATCTCGCCACCTGCCTGTACGCGGTCTACGACCCGATCAACCGGACGTGCGAGCTGGCCAGCGCCGGACACGTCCCGCCGGTACTGGTCCACCCGGACGGCTCCGGCGAGCTGCTGGAGATCCCGGCCGGCGCGCCGATCGGCGTCGGCGGGGTGCCGTTCGTCGCCAAGACCATCGACGTCTCGGACGGCTCGATGCTGGTGCTCTGCACCGACGGCCTGGTCGAGGTCAGGGGCGGTGACATAGGAGCGGGCCTGGCCGCGCTCTGCGGCAACCTGATCGACCCGCAGCGCAGCCCCGAGGAGGCCTGCGACGTGGTGCTGGAGCGGCTGCACTCGGACGACCGCAAGGACGACGTCGCCCTGCTGGTGGCCCGCTTCGACGGGGTCGCCCCGACCGAGGTCGCCACCTGGGACCTCACCGTCGACCACCGCGAGGTCCGCCGGGCCCGCGCGCTGGTCCGCGAGCAGCTGGCCGGCTGGCACCTGGAGGCGCTTGCGGACACCACCGAGCTCCTGGTCAGCGAGCTGGTGACGAACGCCGTCCGGGTCGCCCGGGACCGGGTCCAGCTCCAGCTGATCCGGGTGGACAAGCTGCTGGTCGAGGTCAGCGACGACAACCACAACCTGCCGTCCCTGGAGCCCGCCGAGCAGCTCGGCGAGACCGGCCGGGGCCTGACCCTGGTCACCAAGCTCGCCGAGCGCTGGGGCACCGCCCGCAAGGCCGTCGGCAAGGTGGTCTGGTTCGAACTCCCGCTGCCCCCGAAGGCGCCCGGCGCCTGACCACAGGCGCCGGGCGGCGGCTCAGGGGATCGCCGCCCCCGCGGAGGTCCGGCGCCGGGCCTCCGCCGCGACCTCCTTCGAGGCCGCGGCGGCCACCGAGGTCGCGGCGACGACCCCGGCCAGCACCCGCGGCCAGAGGTCCCCGAACACCTCCACCGAGGCGGCGATCAGCAGCGCGGTGATCACCGCGACCACGTGCTCCAGACCCGCCAGGTTCGGCAGGACGACCGCCTCGCCGACCATCAGCACCACCACCAGGCCGCCGGTGAACCAGGCCCGGCAGCGGAACGCGATGCAGATCGCCAGCGCCACCACCGCGGCCGAGGGCCCGGTGTCCCGCACGTACGCGACCCACTTCGGGAAGCCGAACATGTGGTCCGGCCCGATCGCCACCCCGACCCGGGCGAACAGCGTCCCCGCCAGGGTGCAGGCGTAGGCGACCACCAGGGTCAGCCGCCGACCGAGCACGATCTCGGCGAGGCCGAACACCACGAACACCTGGGCCAGCGCCCCCCAGACCGGAAGGTCCAGCGCCGGCACGTACAACGACAGCGGCGTGCGCATCAGCGACACGTCCAGCGGCAGCGCGGCCTTCACCACCCCGATGTGGGTGACGAGGCGCTCCCCGCCCGGCAGGTGCTGCACGATGCTGAACAGCAGAATCAGACAGGTCGCCGTGGTGGCGAGCGGAACGGCCGCGAACCTCTTGCGCAGCACCTGCTCGCGAACCGTTCCGAACAGCGTCCCCCACTCGGCGACAGCGGCCGCTCCGGCAATAGCCAGCGGCCCCTTTCGCACGCCCCCCGCGTGGGTCCTGTGAATCACAACCGTCTCTCCAAATCCCCGAAGCCGCGAAACGCCTTCCCGACTACCCCAACATTAGAAGCCGATTAATGAATCCACATCGGCATAAAAGGTGGAACGGAGTCATCCTCTGGGGGGAGAGAACACCCCGACACACCCCCATCCGGACCCCCCGGTGTCCTCCGCCCCCCGGCGGAGGAACTACCCCTTCCCATCCCGTGCCGCCGCCGGCACCCGGGGCGCCGCGACGGCGGGTCCGGAGTGTCGGCGACGGAACAGGGCGGGCAGGCTCGGCGCGGTGATGAAGCCCTCGGCACGAGCGCTGGCGATGCCGATCCGCGGAATCTCACTGCTCTTCTCGAAGAGCAGATACCGCGGCTCCCAGATCGGCCGGTACTTGGCGTTGGCCCGGTACAGCGATTCGATCTGCCACCAGCGCGAGAAGAAGCCGAGCACGGAGCGCCACAGCCGCAGCACCGGTCCGGCACCCAGCCGCGAGCCGCGCTCGAAAACCGAGCGGAACATCGCGAAGTTCAGGGAGACCCGGGCCAGGCCGACCTCCTCCGCACGCTGCAGGAGTTCGATCACCATGAACTCCATCAGGCCGTTCTCGGTGTCCCGGGCCCGGCGCATCAGGTCGAGCGAGAGCCCGTCCGCAC
Source organism: Kitasatospora sp. NPDC048239 (assembly GCF_043202015.1). Lineage (NCBI taxonomy): Bacteria > Bacillati > Actinomycetota > Actinomycetes > Kitasatosporales > Streptomycetaceae > Kitasatospora > Kitasatospora sp. NPDC048239. The sequence goes on from NZ_JBICZP010000003.1 coordinate 308,626, forward strand.
CCCACGGCACGAAGCTCAGCAGCGCCTTCAGCTCGCCGTCCCCGTCATGGCACTCCAGCATCACGCAGCGGCCGTCCCCCGGGTCGCCCAGCCGGCCGAGCGCCATCGAGAAGCCGCGCTCGGTGGCACCGTCGCGCCACTGGTCGGCCTTGGCCACCAGCTCGCCCATCTCGGCCTCGGGGATGTCCTGGTGCCGCCGGATCCGCACGGTGTACCCGGCCCGCTTGACCCGGTTGTACGCCTGCCGCACCACCCGCATCGCCCGGCCGTCGAGCGAGAACTCGTCCAGCTCGACGATCGCCTCGTCGCCCAGCTCCAGCGCGTCCAGCCCGTGCCGGGCGTAGATCACCCCGGCCTCCTCGGAGGCGCCCATCACGGCCGGCGCCCAGGCGTGCTCCCTGGCCTCGGACAGCCAGGCGTCGATCGCCCCCGGCCAGGCCTCCGGGTCCCCGATCGGGTCGCCCGAGGCCAGCGAGACACCGCCGACCACCCGGTAGGTCACCGCCGCCTTGCCGCTGGGGGAGAAGACCACCGCCTTGTCCCGGCGCAGCGCGAAGTAGCCCAGCGAGTCCCGCTCGCCCTGCTTGTCCAGCAGCCCGCGCAGCCGCTCCTCGTCCTCCGGGGTCAGCAGCTCCTTGTCCTTCGGGCTGCGGAACGCCACGTAGAGCACCAGCAGGAAGAGCACCGCGCCCATCGCGTTGATGAAGGCGTTCACCCAGGTCGGCGCCGAGATCACCGAGCGCAGGTGCTCGGACGGCGTGATCGTGATCATCCGGCCGACCGAGTAGCGGAAGAGGTCCCAGAAGTCGGCGCCCTTGAGGCTGTTGTTCATCCAGACCAGCAGCGCCCCCACGCCGCCGCCGAACAGCAGCCCGGCCACGAAGGCCGCCGCCGCGGTCTTCGGGTTGGAGCGGTCGCCCTTGGAGGTGAACTCCTTCCGCCCGACCAGCAGCGCCAGCACGAACAGACAGGTCAGCACGGTGGAGAAGTAGTTCAGCGGGTGGTGGCTGAAATGCTCGCCGGGCAGCACCATCGCGATCAGGTAGAGCGTCGCGAACAGCCCGGCCAGCGCCAGGTTGAAGATCCACGCGGCCCGCTTGCGCCGCCGCATCGCGATCGCCAGGAAGATCGACAGCACCGCGCTGGCGAGGCCGGCCGTCATCAGGTACGGGGTGAAGTACTCGCCCTCGTTGTGCGTCTGCACCTGGTCCCGGAACGGCACCAGCAGCACCGTCGCGAGGTTCAGCAGCGCCAGCAGCCGCAGGTACCAGACGGTGGCCGAGGCGGCCCTGGGGCGCCAGCGCTCAAGCGGCGAAACGGGCCGGGGCCCGGCGGGCGCGGCGGACGGCTCCGACTTCACAGTGGACGACACAGCTCAATTCCAAACGATCAGATGGTGGGGCGCATCCGCACACGGCCCGGCGCCGGGCGCCCGCACGGGCCCGACGGACTGACCAGCGACCCTCGCCACGGCCGGAAACCGGCGAAGGGCCAGCCAAATCAATGGTTCCCCACCGCAGGTGAGAATTGCGTGAACCCGGTAGCCGATTCCGACCCCCGCCGAACGGCGGGGGTGCTGAGGCGACCGCCCGTTCGGCCTGGCGAACCCGCTGCCCGCCGGGCCCGGCGGCGCCGCGCAGGCGGGAGTTTGACGACAGGCCCTAGTCTCGAATCCACCCATGTGGAGCGGCCGGACCCGGCCGTTCGAACCGAGGAGGGACCATCACCAGCACCCGCGTGTTGATCGTCGACGACGAGATCCTGGTCCGCTCCGGCCTCGGCCTCATCGTCGGCTCCGCCCACGATCTGGAGGTGGTCGGCGACTGCTCCGGGGGCCAGGCCGAGGACCACGTCCACCGTCTGCGCCCGCACGTGGTGCTGCTCGACATCCGGATGCCGGACCTGGACGGCATCTCGGTGCTGCGCCGGATCCGCGCGCTCCCCGACCCTCCCGCCGTGGCGATGCTCACCACCTTCGACACCGACGAGTACATCGGCACCGCCCTGCGGGCCGGCGCCGCCGGCTTCCTGCTCAAGGACACCGCCCCGGAACAGCTGGTGCACGCCGTCCGGGTGCTCGCGGCCGGCGGCAACATCCTCTCCCCCACCGTCACCCGCACCGTGATCGGCGGCTACGTGGACGGCGGCGGTCCGGACGCCGAGGCCGCCGCGCTGGCCCGCACCCTCACCGGCCGGGAGCTCGACGTGCTCGCCCTGCTCGGCGAGGGCCTGTCCAACGCGGAGATCGCCGACCGGCTCTTCCTCGGCACCGGCACCGTCAAGGACCACATCAGCGCGATCCTCGGAAAGCTGGGCGCCGCCAACCGGGTGCAGGCCGCCGTGGTCGCCCACCGGGCCGGCCTGGTCCGGCCCAAGCCCGGCAACGGGGCATGACCAGCGCCGACCTCGCCCCCGCACGACGGCTGCCGGCCTGGGCCACCGCCCCCTGGCTGATGCTGCTGCTACCGGCCCTCTACTCCCTGGTGGACGCCGCGCTGGTGGCCAGGGACGCCCCCTGGTGGCAGGTGCTGCTCTCCGTCACGGCCGCCGTGGTGCTGCTCTGGCGCCGGCGCTTCCCGGTGACGGTGCTGCTGCTGACCATGCCCGGCAGCTACATCGACGACATCTGGCTCGCCCCGATAACCGCCGTCTACACCGTCGCCGCCGAGCGCCCCGCCCCCAGGGTGGTGGTGCCCTGCGCGACCCTGTTCGCACTGGTCGAGTTCTTCCACTGGCCGCTCTCCGAGCAGAACTTCGAACCGAGCCGCGACACCGCGCTGTACGCGATCCAGTCGGTGATGCTGGCCGCCGGCCCGGCCGCCACCGGGCTGCTCTCCCGCACCCGCCGGGAGCTGGCCGCCCGGCTGGACGAGCTGACCCGCGGCCAGGAGCGCGAGAGCCGGCTGCTCGCCGAACGGGTGCTGATCAGCGAACGCGGCCGGCTCGCCCGGGAGATGCACGACGTGGTCTCCCACCAGGTCAGCCTGATCAGCATCCAGGCCGGGGCACTCCAGGTGAGCACCGCCGACCCGGCCGCCGCGACCACCGCCCGCACCATCCGCGAGCTGTCCGTGCGCACCCTCGACGAGCTGCGCCAGATGGTCGGCGTGCTCCGCGCCGCCGGACTGCGCCCGGACGCCCCGCTGGCCCCGCAGCCGCGGCTGGCCGACCTGCCCCGGCTGATCGAGGAGAGCGGCCTGGCCGCCGACAGCGAACTGGCCCCCGGCGACCGCCCCTGGCCGGAGGCCGTCGAGCGGGCCGCCTACCGGACCGTCCAGGAGGCCCTCACCAACATCACCAAGTACGCGCCGGACGCCGCCGTCCACGTCCGGGTCCGTGCCACCGGCCGCCGGCTGCAGGTGGAGGTCCACAACGAGGCGCCCCCGACCGTGCCGGCCGAGACGCTGCCCGGCGGCGGCCACGGCCTGGTCGGCCTGCGCGAGCGCGCCCAGCTGCTCGGCGGCACCCTGGCCGCGGGCCCCACCGCGGACGGCGGCTTCAAGGTCATCGCCGACCTCCCCGCCACCCGGGACTGACCCGCGACCGACGGCCCCCCCGGCGGGCCCGGGCCCGGCAACCAGGGCAACCCCAGGACCGGGACAACAAAAAACCCCGCAGATCCGAAGATCTGCGGGGTTTCGCTGTGCGCGAGGGGGGAGTTGAACCCCCACGCCCTTTCGGGCACTGGAACCTGAATCCAGCGCGTCTGCCTATTCCGCCACCCGCGCATGGGTGTTTGTCGTAGATGCCAGCCGATCAACCGAACCACTCGCTACCATATGGCGTTCGCGGTTCTTCGATCCGGCCCCTTGCGGGTGCCCCTTCCGACGTGGAAAACAGTAGCACGACCTGCGGGTCACCTCCGAATCCGTTTCCCGGGGAGGCCGAACGCATCCGAACGGCTGCCCGACGAACAGGCGAGCGAGGGATGAGCGGCCCCGGGGACGGGTAGCCCTGGCATGCTGCCGCGGTCATGCGTCACCCTGTGTGTCCGAGCCCACCCCGGGCACCACACGGCCACGGGAACCGTACGGATGGCCCGGGCGTGGATACGATCAGTACGGAAGTACCGCAAGTAGGCGCGACCGGCTCCCCGGGATCCGGTCGGCAGGCAGGCGAACGAAACCCTGGAAGGGGGTGCCCCGTGGGAGTGCTGAAGAAGTTCGAGCAGCGACTCGAGGGTCTCGTCAACGGCACCTTCGCCAAGGTGTTCAAATCCGAGGTCCAGCCCGTGGAGATCGCCGGTGCGCTGCAGCGCGAGTGCGACAACAACGCGAGCATCTGGAACCGCGACCGCACCGTCGTGCCCAACGACTTCATCGTCGAGCTGAGCCCGCACGACCACGAGCGCCTGAGCCCCTACTCCGGCCAACTGGGCAGCGAGCTGGCCGGCATGGTCCGCGAGTACGCCGAGGCCCAGCGGTACAGCTTCATGGGCCCGCTCCAGGTGAACCTGGAGAAGGCCGACGACCTCGACACCGGTCTGTACCGGGTGCGCAGCCGCACCCTGGCGGCCGAGGAGCCCCAACAGCAGGCGCCCCAGCAGGCCCCGCCGGCCCCGCACCAGCCCACCCAGGGCGGCGGTTACGGCCGCCCGCCGGCCGCCCAGGCCCCCGGCGCACCGTGGCAGCAGCCGAACGCCGGCGCACCCTACGCGCCCCCGCCGCCGGCCGCGCCGCCCGCCGTGCCCCCCGGTCCGCCCGCCCCCGCCGGCGGCAACGTGCGCCCCTTCCCGGGCGCCGGCCACGGCACCTCCATGCGGCGCTGGATCGAGGTGAACGGCGCCCGCCACCAGATCACCGGGAACGCCTGCGTGCTCGGCCGCTCCACCGAGGCGGACGTGCGGATCGACGACCCCGGGGTCTCCCGCAAGCACGCCGAGATCCGGCCCGGCACCCCGTCGATGGTCCTCGACCTGGGGTCCACCAACGGCATCGTGGTGGACGGACAGCACACCCAGCGCGCTACGCTCCGCGACGGCTCGCGAATCGTCGTGGGCTCCACCACCATCGTCTACCGACAGGTCGAAGGGTAGTGTCCGATTTGTTCGCTCGCTTCGCTCACTCACGGGCGGGCCGGCCATGTCAGAACTGACCCTGACCGTCATGCGGCTGGGTTTCCTCGCCGTGCTGTGGCTGTTCGTCATCGTCGCGGTCCAGGTGATCCGCAGCGACCTGTTCGGGACCAGGGTGAACCCCCGGTCCTCCCGCCGCGGCGCTGCCGCGGCCGCCGCCGCCCCCGCACCCGCGGCCGGGCGCGCCCCGCAGCCGCAGGGCGCTCCGGCCACCCAGACCCAGGGCGGCGGGCGCCGCCGCGGCGCCCCCACCCAGCTGGTCGTGGTGCAGGGTTCACTGGCCGGTACCACCGTCGCGCTGCAGGGCCAGACCATCACCCTGGGCCGCGCGCACGACTCCACCATCGTGCTGGACGACGACTACGCGTCCTCCCGGCATGCCAGGATCTATCCGGATCAGACTGGGCAGTGGACGGTCGAGGATCTAGGCTCCACCAACGGCACCTATCTGGACCGGCAGCGCCTTACCGCGCCGACCCCGCTCCAGCCGGGCATGCCGATCCGTATCGGCAGGACCGTCATCGAACTGCGGAAGTAGTAGCGCATGAGGGACAGCATCCCGTCCATGACCCAGAGGGGGGCTCAGGTCGCATGACCCTGGTGCTGCGCTTCGCCGCCGGCTCCCACAAGGGACTGATCCGGGAGGGGAACGAGGACTCCGGCTATGCCGGGCCGCGGCTGCTGGCCGTGGCCGACGGCATGGGCGGCGCCGCGGCCGGCGAGGTCGCGTCCTCCGAGGTGCTCGGCTCGATCGTCCGCCTGGACGAGGACGTGCCGGGCGCCGACCTGCTGACCCTGCTCGGTGACGCCGTCCAGGGTGCCAACGACCGGCTGCGACAGATGGTCGAGGAGGACCCGCAGCTGGAGGGCATGGGCTGCACCCTCACCGCGATGCTCTGGACCGGGCAGCGGATGGGCCTGGTGCACGTCGGCGACTCCCGTGCGTACCTGCTGCGCGACGGCGCGCTGGTGCAGATCACCCAGGACCACACCTGGGTGCAGCGGCTGGTCGACGAGGGCCGGATCACGCCCGAGGAGGCCGAGACCCACCCGCAGCGCTCGCTGCTGATGCGGGCGCTGGACGGCCGCGGCCAGGTCGAGCCCGACCTGTCGATCCGCGAGGTCCGGGCCGGCGACCGCTATCTGATCTGCTCCGACGGCCTCTCCGGCCCGGTCAGCCACCAGACCCTCCAGGACACCCTCGGGAGCTACTACTCCCCCGAGCAGACCGTGCAGGAGCTGATCCAGCTCGCGCTGCGCGGCGGCGGTCCGGACAACATCACCTGCATCGTGGCGGACGTCATCGACGTCGGTGCCACGGACACCCTGAGCGGCCAGTACAACGACGTCCCGGTGGTGGTCGGCGCGGTCGCCGAGACCCCGCCGTCCTCGGCCGCCGCCGACCAGTCGATCCGCGACACCCCGGCCGGCCGGGCGGCCGGCCTCGGACGTGCCCCGCAGGGCGCCTTCGGCCCCCCCGAGGGCTACGAGGGCGGCTACCCGGGAGGCGCGCCGGGCGGCTTCGGCCCGGCCGAGGGCTACGACGGCTACGGCGCCGGCGAGCCGTCGGTGTACGGCACCGAGGAGTTCGACGACGAGGACCGGCCGAAGCGCAAGGGCAAGGCGCTGAAGCTCTCGATGGTGGCGCTGGTCACCCTGGGCCTGCTCGGCGGCGCCGGGTTCTTCGGCTACCAGTGGACCCAGGACCAGTACTACGTGGGCGTGGACGGCGACCACGTCGCGGTCTACCAGGGCATCAACCAGAGCCTGGCCGGCCTGAGCCTGTCCTCGGTGCACACCTCGTACAAGGACGTCGAACTCAAGTTCCTGCCGCAGGACCAGCGCACCCACGTCACCAACACCATCTCGGCCAGCAGCCTGGGCGACGCCGACGACAAGGTGAAGAAGCTCGGCGAGCAGGTCACGTTCTGCCGCAAGGTCTCCGACGCCAGGACGGCCGCGGCCAACCCGGCGGCGCCGGGTGGCCAGCCGGCGACCCAGCCCACCGTCGCGCCCGCCGGTGCGGTGACGCACGTCGGATTCCTCGCCGCCACCACGCCCAGCCCGGGCGCGAGCCTCCGGGGCCCGGCCGCGGCCGCGCCGACGGCCACCCCGACTCCGACCCCGACCGCCTCGCCGAGCACGGCCGCGCCCAGCCAGAGCGCCGCCGCCCCGGCCGCCGGTTCGCCGGGCGAGCTGCCGGGCCTGAGCGACGAGGAGCGGCAGCGGGCCGACTCCTGCCCCAAGCCGTGACGGCCGCGACCCGACATAGGGCCGCCCGTCGCGGGCCCGCCGGCCGTCAGGGAGCGGCCTCCACGTGAGCACCTTCGACCTGAGCAGCGGCCCGAACAGCCGGTCCGGCGACCAACCGCCCACCGGTGTACCCGCCGACCGCGCCTCCTCCCGGCGCCGGGGCAACACCACCATCTCCCCGCAGGGCACGCCGAACCGGCGCAACACCGAGCTGGCCATGCTGGCCTTCGCGGTGGTGCTGCCGGTCCTCGCGTACGCCAACGTGGGCCTCGCCATGGACGGCACGCTGCCGGCCGGCATGCTCGGCTACGGCCTCGGCATGGGGGCGCTCGCCCTGGTCGCCCACCTGCTGATGCGCCGCTTCGCGCCGTACGCGGACCCGCTGATGCTGCCGATCGCCACCCTGCTCAACGGGCTCGGCGTGGTGATGATCTGGCGGCTCGACAAGGCCGGGAAGCTCCTGCACAGCAACTACCCGGCGGCCGCCAACCAGTTGATGTGGTCGGCCCTCGGGGTCGCGTTCTTCATCGTGGTGATGGTCTTCCTGAAGGACCACCGGGTCCTCCAGCGCTACACGTACATCTCGATGGCGGCGGCCCTGGTGCTGCTCGCCGCGCCGGCCTTCTTCCCGGAGCGCAAGGAGGACCTCGGCGCCAAGATCTGGATCCGGATGGGCGCCTTCTCGATCCAGCCCGGCGAGTTCGCCAAGATCATCCTGACCGTCTTCTTCGCCGGCTACCTGATGGTGAAGCGCGACGCCCTGGCCCTGGCCAGCCGCCGCTTCATGGGCCTGTACCTGCCGCGCGGCCGCGACCTCGGTCCGATCATCGTGATCTGGCTGCTCAGCCTGCTGATCCTGATCTTCGAGAACGACCTCGGCTCGTCCTTCCTGTACTTCGGCCTCTTCGTGGTGATGCTGTACGTCGCCACCGAGCGCACCAGCTGGATCGTCTTCGGCCTGCTGATGTCGGTGGGCGGCGCCGTCGCGGTCGCCTCCACCGCCAGCCACGTCAAGGTCCGGATCAACGCCTGGCTCGACCCGATGGCCGCGTTCGCGCCCAAGCCACCGCTGGGCTCGACCGAGCAGATCGGCCAGTCGCTGATGGCGCTGGGCTCCGGCGGGGTGACCGGCTCCGGCCTCGGCCAGGGGCGCTCCTGGCTGATCGACTTCGCCGCCAAGAGCGACTTCATCCTCGGCTCCTTCGGCGAGGAGCTGGGCCTCACCGGCCTGATGGCGATCTTCATGCTCTACGCCCTGCTGATCCAGCGCGGCCTGCGCACCGCCGTCGCCGCCCGCGACCCGTTCGGCAAGCTCTTCGCCGTCGGCCTCTCCTCGGCGATGGCGCTGCAGGTCTTCGTGGTGGCCGGCGGCGTCACCGGCCTGATCCCGCTGACCGGTATGACCATGCCGTTCCTCGCCCAGGGCGGGTCCTCGGTGGTCGCCAACTGGGCCCTGGTCGCGATCCTGCTGAAGATCAGCGACAGTGCCCGCCGCCCGGGGGCGGAACCCGCTCCCGCCGCCGAGAACCAGGGGGGACAAGCCTCGTGAACAAGCCGATCCGCCGGGTCTCGATCTTCTGCCTCGTCCTGATCCTGGCCCTGATGGTGCGCACCAACTGGGTGCAGGGCGTCCAGGGCGAGGCCTGGGCCAACAACAAGAACAACAAGCGCCAGGTGTACGACCGGTACGCCCACCCGCGCGGCAACATCATCGTCGGCGGCCAGCCGGTCACCCAGTCCGACTTCGTGAACGGCCTGCGCTACAAGTACAAGCGCTCCTGGGTCGACGGCCCGATGTACGCGCCGGTCACCGGGTACTCCTCGCAGTCCTTCGGCAGCAGCCAGCTGGAGCAGCTGGAGGACGGCATCCTGTCCGGCAGCGACGACCGGCTGTTCTTCCGCAACACCCTGGACATGCTGACCGGGGAGCCGAAGAAGGGCGGCGACGTGGTCACCACGATCAACGCCAAGGCCCAGAAGGCCGCGTGGGACGGCCTCGGCAACAAGAAGGGCGCGGCGGTCGCGATCGACCCGCGCACCGGCGCGATCCTCGCGCTGGTCTCCACCCCGTCCTACGACCCCGGCACCTTCGCCGGCGGCGACTCGGCCGACTCCAAGGCCTGGACGGACCTCAACGCGGACCCGAACAAGCCGATGCTCAACCGCGCGCTGCGCGAGACGTACCCGCCCGGCTCGACCTTCAAGCTGGTCACCGCGACCGCCGCGTTCGAGAACGGCCTGTTCCAGAACATCGACGACGCCACCACCACCCCCGAGCCGTACATCCTGCCGAACACCACGACGCAGCTGAAGAACGAGAGCCCCAACGAGCGCTGCGAGAACGCCACGCTCAAGTCCGGCATGGACCAGTCCTGCAACACGGTCTACGGCAAGATCGGCGTCGACCTGGGCAAGGACAAGCTGCGGGCGCAGGCCGAGAAGTTCGGCTTCAACAGCGCCGTGGACACCCCGGTCCGCTCCGAGAAGAGCGTCTACCCGAGCAACTCGAGCCCGGACGGCACCGCGATGGACGCGATCGGCCAGCACGACACCCGGGCCACCCCGCTGCAGATGGCCATGGTCTCCGCCGCCATCGCCAACAACGGCTCGCTGATGCAGCCCTACCTGGTCGACCAGGAGCGCTCCGCCTCGCTGACCACCATCTCCAAGCACACCGAGAAGCAGTTCTCCCAGCCGATGAGCCCGGCCACCTCGGCGAAGCTGCAGGAGATGATGGTCTCGGTGGTCGAGAACGGCACCGGCAAGAACGCCAAGATCCCGGGCCTGACGGTCGGCGGCAAGACCGGTACCGCACAGCACGGCGAGGACAACGCCGGGCTCCCCTTCGCCTGGTTCACCTCCTGGGCCAAGACCGCCGACGGCCAGTCCGTCGCGGTGGCGGTCGTGGTCGAGGACGGCTCCAACAACCGTGACGGCATCAGCGGCGGCCGGCTGGCCGCTCCGATCGCCAAGGCGGTGATGCAGGCCGCGCTCGGCAAGTAGGAGCCCGGCCGTCTCGAGTGAGTGGAATGTCACGATCGGCACCCCCGTCCGGATACCGGTCTGATATCGGCCTACGGTCGACTCGGGTCCGACGTGGTGCGACCGGTAGCGTATCCGCAGCAGCGGGTGTACCCGTTGCCGCCCGCGAGGCGCCTCACGACCCGGTTCGCAGAACCATCCGGGGCCCGGACGGCGTCACTCAGAGCGTGCGGGGACACCTACGTCACAACCTCACCGGCGGGTGAGGGAGAGGGTCGGAACTATGGAAGAGCCTCGTCGCCTAGGCGGCAGGTACGAGCTCGGCGGCGTCCTCGGACGCGGCGGCATGGCCGAGGTGTACCTCGCCCATGACACCCGGCTCGGCCGTTCCGTCGCAGTGAAGACGCTCCGGGCCGACATGGCCCGGGATCCGTCGTTCCAGGCCCGCTTCCGCCGTGAGGCACAGTCCGCGGCGTCGCTGAACCACCCCGCCATCGTCGCCGTGTACGACACCGGCGAGGACTACATCGACGGCATCTCCATCCCGTACATCGTGATGGAGTACGTCGAGGGGTCCACCCTGCGCGAGCTGCTGCACTCCGGCCGCCGGCTGCTGCCGGAGCGCGCGCTGGAGATGACCATCGGCATCCTCCAGGCCCTGGAGTACTCGCACCGGGCCGGCATCGTGCACCGCGACATCAAGCCCGCGAACGTGATGCTGACCCGGCAGGGCAACGTCAAGGTCATGGACTTCGGCATCGCCCGCGCGATGGGCGACGCCGGGATGACCATGACGCAGACCTCCGCCGTCATCGGCACCGCCCAGTACCTCTCGCCGGAGCAGGCCAAGGGCGAGCAGGTCGACGCCCGCTCCGACCTCTACTCCACCGGCTGCCTGCTGTACGAGCTGCTGACCGTCCGGCCGCCGTTCGTCGGCGACTCCCCGGTCGCGGTGGCCTACCAGCACGTCCGGGAGGAGGCGCAGCCGCCGTCCGTCTTCGACCCCGAGGTGCGGCCCGAGGTCGACGCGATCGTGCTGAAGGCGCTCGCCAAGGACCGCGACTACCGCTACCAGAGCGCCGACGAGATGCGCGACGACATCGAGCGCTTCCTCGACGGCCTTCCGGTGGCCGCCGCCCAGCAGGCCGCCGCGTACGGCATGGGCGCCGCCGCCGGGTACGGCTACGACCAGAACGGCTACCCGCAGCACGACCCGTACGGCCAGACCAACATGCTGCCGCAGCAGCCCGGCGGCGGGCCGACCACGGTCCTGCCGCAGGCCTCCGCGCAGCCCGGCTACGGCCAGCAGGCCGGCTACCCGGACAACGGGTACGGCCAGACCTACCAGGGTGCCCCGGGCGGCGGCGGCAACGACGGATACGACGACGGCTACGGCCGGGGCGGCGGCCGGCGCGGCGAGGAGCCGCCGAAGAAGAGCAACACCTCCTGGATCGTGCTGGCCGTCGCGGCCGTGCTGGTCCTGGTCGGCACCTTCTTCGTGGCCCAGGCGATGTTCGGCGGCAAGGACCAGGGCAAGAAGGAGGCCGCCAAGGTCACCGCGCCCAACCTGGTCGGCAAGACCCTCGCCGAGGCCAAGAGCCTGGCCGCCGCGGCCGGTCCCAAGCTGGTGGTGACCGAGGGCGAGAAGATCGCCTGCCCGGACACCGCCGTCAAGAAGGACCAGGTCTGCACCCAGAACCCGGCGGCCGCCGGCCCGATCGCCGAGACCGCCACCATCACGGTGCAGCTCTCCTCCGGCCCGGCCAAGACGAGCGTGCCGAACGTGGTGGGCAAGACCAAGGAGGCGGCGACGAAGGCGCTCGCCGACGCGGGCTTCACCAACGTCGTCCCCGAGTACAAGGACGACGACAACGTCCCGGTGGAGCAGGTCATCTCCCAGGACCCGGCGGGCGGCGCCCCCGGCGACCCGACGGCCACGGTCAAGCTGACCGTCTCCCAGGGCAAGGCCAAGGTCGCGGTCCCCAACGTGCTCGGCCAGCAGAAGGAGGCCGCGCAGGCCGCGCTGGAGGGCGCCGGCTTCCAGGTCGACGCCTCGAAGACCACGCCGACCACCGACCCGACCAAGGTCAACACCGTCGCCTCGCAGTCGCTCCCGGCGAACAGCAAGGCCCCGACCAACTCGAAGGTCGTCCTGACCATCTTCAAGGCGCCGGACAAGGCCCAGGTCCCGCCGCTGCAGAACGTCCCGCTGAAGGACGCCATCAAGCAGCTGCAGGCGCTCGGTCTGGGCTACACCGTCATGGTGGGCCCGCAGGACCCGAACGCCATCGTGATGTCCTCGATGCCGGGGGCCGGCACCCAGGTCGACCCGAACACCTCGATCAGCCTGATCACCAAGGCGGCCGAGCCGACCAAAGGGCCCGATACCCCCACCAATCCCACACCCTCCAACACCAAAGGGGGGGACCACCCCTAAGCCCTGGTTCCCCTGGTTCTGAGGTGAACCCGAGGGCCCGTCGCAACCGGTGCACACCGGCCTGCGACGGGCCCCTCGGGCGTTCTCCGCGGCTTTCCCCGGCCCCGCCCCGGCCCTGGGCCCCGGTAGCCGCTCCACGGCCGCTCAGGGCGCCTTCCGGCCCTCCCCCGGGCCCGCGGGCGGGGACGGCCCCGGAGGGCCCGGGAGGTCAGCCGTGCCGCAGCTCGGACGGCGGGGTCCGCCGGGCGTCCACCGGGTCGGCCCGGACGAGGCTGCCCCAGACCGCCATCCGGTAGCGCGAGGTGTAGACCGGCGTACAGGTCGTCAGGGTGATGTACCGCCCGGGGGCCTGGTAGCCGGAGCCCTTCGGGACGGGCGCGACGATGCCGGTGTCGTACTTGGAGGTCTCCGGCAGGGTGCTGTCGACCCGGTAGACGTACCAGGTGTCCTTGGTCTCCACCACGACCGCGTCGCCCTTGTGGACGGCGTCGAGGTCGTGGAACTTCGCCCCGTGGCCGTCCCGGTGGGCGGCCAGCGCGAAGTTGCCGCTCGCGTCCCAGGGCATCGCGGCACGGTACGGCTGCTCGTACACCCCGGCGACGCCCTCGGCCAGGGTGGCGGTGTCGGTGCCCATCCGGATCAGCACCTGGAAGTCCCGGCCCATCGCCGGGACGTGCAGGAAGCCGACGGCCTCACCGGTCGCGAGGGGCGGGGGCACCGCGGTGGGCGAGGCGGGCGCGGGCGACCCGGCGGCGGGGGCGGGTACCGGGATCGGGATCGGGATCGGGGTCGGGACGGGAACGACCGGAGCGGTGTTGGGGCCGGCCGCCCAGGCGTCGCGCAGGCGGTCCGCGGCCTGGGCGGCGGAGCGGTCCGCCAGGACGTCCGTCCACCAGAGCGAGTAGGCGACGAACAGCCCGAGCACCAGGCCGAGGGTGATCAGCAGCTCGCCGAAGAGGCCGAGCGCGACCAGTGCCCGGCCCCGGCCCCGGCGGCGGGCGGGCGGGGGCGGCGGGAAGGCCTCCTCCGCCGGGTCGCCGGTCTGCGCACCACTCACCTGGGTCACCTGTTCTCCCCGTCTGCCTGGACGCCTCCACCGGACGGCGGGCGTCCCCGGTCGCCAGGACCGGTCCGGTCGATCTTGACGGATCGACCGGGCCGGGTCCACGACCCGGTCCGCGCACCGAGGCGCGGACCGGTTCTAGCCGACCGTGAGACCGGGCGGCTTGCCCTGGCTGCGCGGCCGCTCCTCGGTCATCTTGCCAAAGAGGATCAGCCGGGCCTTGGAGCTGAACTCCGGAGTGCAGGTGGTCAGGGTGATGTACCGGCCGGCCTGGTTGTACCCCGAGCCGCTGGGGACGGGCTTGATCACGCTGACGTTCGACGGCGGGGTCTCCGGGATCCCGCCGGTGATCTCGTAGGTGTAGTAGGCGGTCGCCGTCTCCACCACGATCTTGTCGCCCTTGGTCAGCTGGTTGATGTGCCGGAACGGCTCGCCGTGGGTGTTGCGGTGCGCGGCCAGCGCGAAGTTGCCCGCCTTGTCGGCCGGCATCCCGGTGCCGCTGTAGTGGCCCACCAGGCCCTTGTCGAGTACCGCCGGCTTGGAGGTGCCCTCGGCGATCGGGAACTTCAGGCCGAGCTTCGGCAGATGGATGATCGCGAAGCCCTTGCCCGGCTCGAACACCTCCGGCTTGGGCGGGCCGGGAGCGGGTGCGCCGGGCGCGGCGGCGGGCGCCGGCTGGGCCGCGTCGAACTGGTGCTCAAGCTGGTTGCGGGCGCCGTCGGCGGCGGCGTCGGCCTGCACGTTCGTCCACCAGAGCTGGTACGAGACGAAGAGCAGCATCACCAGGCCCAGCGTTATGCACAGCTCGCCGACCATCCGGGCGGCCACCACGAACAGCGACTCCTTGGGGCGTGCCGCGGCCCCGGCCGCGGCCCGGCCCCCCGCCCGCCGGCGCCCGTTGCCGGAGCGCACCGCCATCCGCCCCTGCGCGGCGCGGCGGCGCTCGGCCCGCCCGCCGGTCGGCTGCGCGTCCTCGCGCAGCTGCGGCAGGCGCAGCTGAAGCGTCTGGTCGGCCAGCCAGGGGTACTCGGGCGGCTGCGGGTCGGCCGGCCCGGGCGGCGCGGCCGGGTCGTAGACGCCCCAGCCGTCCTCGGCCGTGCCGCTCTCCGCGGAGTGGCCCGGCTGCCCCGGGTACGGCTGGTAGTGCTGCCCGCCGTACGGCGCGGCGGGCTGCCCGCCCCGTCCGTACGGATCGCCCCCGTACTGGTCCGCCCCCGGCTGGTAACGCCCCTCCGGACGCACCGCGGTCACGTGCTCAGCCCCGACCGATCACCGGGGCGAGCCCCGCCGAACGGCCCACCGCGTGCGGATCGCCGCACTCGGCCAGCCAGTTGGCGAGCATCCGGTGCCCGCCCTCGGTGAGCACCGACTCCGGGTGGAACTGCACGCCCTCCACCAGCAGCTCCCGGTGGCGCAGGCCCATGATCACGCCGCTCTCGGTGCGGGCGGTGACCACCAGCTCCTGCGGCACGGTGGCCGGCTCGACCGCCAGCGAGTGGTACCTGGTCGCGGTGAGCGGCGAGGGCAGGCCCTCGAACACCCCGCCGTCCTCGTGCTCGACCAGCGAGGTCTTGCCGTGCAGCAGTTCCGGCGCACGGCCGACCACCGCGCCGTACGCCACCGCGATCGACTGCAGGCCGAGGCAGACGCCGAACACCGGCAGCCCGATCCGCGCGCAGTGGTGCACCATCTCGATGCAGACCCCGGCCTCCTCCGGCGCGCCCGGCCCGGGCGACAGCAGCACCCCGTCGAAGCCGGCCCCGCCGTCGCGGCGCACCGCGTGATCGACCGTCACCTCGTCGTTGCGCACCACCTCGCAGGTGGCGCCGAGCTGGTAGAGGTACTGGACCAGGTTGAAGACGAAGCTGTCGTAGTTGTCGACGACCAGGATGCGGGGCGGCGAGGTCAGCTGGGTGGTCATTCGGACGCTATCTCCGTGGGATGCGGGGACGGGGAGGAGGAGCAGGGCCGCCGGGTCAGCCGGCGGCGCCGTCACCGCCGTCCACTGTGACGTCGCCGAAGGGCAGTAGCGGTTCCGCCCACGGGAAGACGTAGGTGAACAGGAGGTAGACCACCCCCAGGACGAGGAGCAGCGAGATGACGGCCCGGACCAGGGAGTTCCCCGGAAGATGGCGCCAGATCCAGCCGTACATGGTGCTCCCTCGACGTAACGGACTGGGGTCAAGAGTAGACCCGTGATCCGGGCCCGGGCGGCGGGCCGCCGCTACTGCCCGCCGGCCGAGCGCAGGTCCGCCGTGCCGGAGTAGCCGGGCACCGTCAGCTCGCCGCTCTCCTGGACCTTCCAGCCCAGCCCGTAGGCCTGCACGTACTTGAGGTAGGTGCGGATCGTCGGGTCGCCGTCCACCGCCGCCCGCAGCGCGTCCGTGCGGCCCACCGCCTTGACCACGTAGGGCGGCGAGTAGACCCGGCCCTGCAGCAGCAGGGTGTTGCCGACGCAGCGGACGGCGCTGGTGGAGATCAGCCGCTGGTCCATCACCTGGACGCCCTCGGCGCCGCCCCGCCAGAGCGCGTTGACCACCGCCTGGATGTCCTGCTGGTGGATGACGAGGTCGTTCACGCCCGGCTCGGGCACCCCGGGGATGCGCGCGGTCGCGTTCGGCGGGGCGTCGTTCAGGGTGACGGTCAGACCGGGTCCCTGCAGCGGCTCCAGCGCCGCGGCCTGCTGGAGGGCGTCGAGCCGGGCGGCGTCCGCCGGGCTCTGGCCCTGCTGCTCGGTGAGCTGCTGGGAGTGCGCCTGGAGGTCGGCGAGCTGCGCCTGGGCCTGCTGGTTCTGCGAGCTGCGCTGGCGTATCACGTCGCCGAGGCTCAGCAGGGAGTTGTCGGTGCGCAGGTCGGTGCCGCGGGCGGTCTGCGCGCTGATGTAGAAGAGCAGTCCGGCCAGCGCGAAGACGGCGCAGGTCAGGGCACGGCCGACAATTCGGGTGCCGGAGGCACGGGTGCGGGCGGGCTGAGGGGGAATCGACAAATTAGGCACCGTACCCTTATCTACTTCAGACCCGCCGAGCCACTACGCTAACGGACGCCGGTGGCATGTGTGGGATCGGTCCCCATTGCTTTCCGGCACAGCCATCAATACTGCCGCCTCACCCCCCGCTGCACCCTGCGCGGTCTCACAGCGCATCGACAGGAGAGCTCCTCGTGCCGAAGTCTCGACTCCGCAAGAAGTCCGACTACACCCCGCCGACGACGGCCGTGGTGAAGATCAGCTCGGGCCGCAGCTGGGTGGCCCCCCTGATGCTGGCGCTGTTCCTGGTCGGCCTGGTGTGGATCGTCACCTATTACGTGACCAGTGGCAGCTGGCCGGTCGAGAGCTGGCGGAACTGGAACATCCTGGTGGGCTTCGGCTTCATCGCCGCGGGGTTCGGCGTCTCCACCCAGTGGAAGTAGCTCCGGGCGCAGCAGCCCCGGAGCGCACCGTGCCGTCGAGTACGCCGAGCACGCCGAGCGCCTGAACGCACCGGACATCCGAGCGCGTCCGCACCGCCCCGGCCCGACCGCCGGGGCGGTGCGCCATGCTGTCCGGGCCCGGGTTCCACGGCGGTGAGGGTGTGGACCCGGCTGCGGTCGGATCGTCCGCCCATCTCGTTATCGCGTTTATCCACATGGTTATCCACACTGGGGAAAAGTCCCCACAGCCTGTGGATAACTTGGAGTGGGCGCGCTTTCCAGATCCCCGCACGCGCTCCCCCGAATGCCGAATACGCACAGCAGGACACGCGTAGAACAATCGTCCACACCGGGTCGGGCACACCGGCTGTGCACAACTCCCCACCCGCTGTGGACAAACGCGCGGGTCGCGTCACCCGCCGTAGCGGGCCGTTCCGACCAGCACCATCACCAGCACCACGGCCAGCATCCCGAGCAGGGTCAGCCCCTGGACGGCCTTCCGGTGCTCGCGCGGGGCGTACATCAGCCCGATCGCGGTCAGCGTCCCGGCGACCAGTCCGCCCATGTGCGCACGCCAGTCGATCCCGGGCACCGAGAACGTGACGATCAGGTTGAACACCAGCAGCGCGACCACCGGGCCCAGTGGCGTCCTGGTCCGCCGGTACATCACGGCGGTGGCGCCGAAGACCCCGAACACGGCCCCGGAGGCCCCCAGCGAGTTCATGAAGCCGCCGGCCACCAGGAAGGCGAAGGCGCTCCCGGCCAGGCCGGAGAGCAGGTAGAGCGCGAGGTAGCGCAGCCGCCCGAGGGCCGCCTCCAGCGGCGGGCCCATCACCCAGAGCACCACCATGTTGGTGGCGACGTGCCACGGCGCGGTGTGCAGGAAGGCCGCGGTCAGCAGCCGGTACCACTGGTCGGGACCGGCCGCGACACCGTACGGGAAGCCGGTGATCTGCGGGCCGACGCTGAAGAGCGAGAGGTCCTCGGCCAGCCACGGGGTGAGCACGTAGGCGGCCAGGACGAAGACCACCAGGTTGATCCCGACCAGGATCCTGGTGACCAGCCCGCCGTCGGCGGTGAGCTGCCCGCCGAACCGGGTGGTCGCCCGCCGCACCTCGCGGTGGCCGCCGGCGACGCACTCCGGGCAGTGGAAGCCCACCGAGGCGCTCACCATGCACTGCGGGCAGATCGGCCGTCCGCACCGGCTGCAGCCGATGCCGGTCTCCTGGTCCGGGTGCCGGTAGCAGCCGGGCAGCCCTGAACCGCCGTCGGCCCGCGGAGGGCGGTCGGCCGGAGGCCTGGGCTCGTCCGGGAGCATCAGCGGGTTCCCCTTCTCGTACGCGATCCCGGCGGCGCCCCGCCGAACGGAGTACCACCGGGATCGTCAGCGTACTGCGGCCGGATCAGGCGCGGGTGATCTCCACCGACTCGATCCGGATCTCGTCCAGCGGGCGGTCCTGGCCGCCGGTCGGGGCCGAGGCTATGGCGTCCACGACCTTGCGGCCGGCCTCGTCGGCGACCTCGCCGAAGATGCTGTGCTTGCGGTTCAGCCAGTCGGTCGGCACCACGGTGACGAAGAACTGCGAGCCGTTGGTGCCCGGGCCCGAGTTGGCCATCGCCAGCAGGTACGGGCGGTTGAAGGACAGCTCCGGGTGGAACTCGTCGGCGAACTTGTAGCCCGGGCCGCCGACACCGACGCCCAGCGGGTCGCCGCCCTGGATCATGAAGCCGGAGATCACGCGGTGGAAGATCGTGCCGTCGTAGAGCGGGCTCTTCGAGACGGCGCCGGTGCCCGGGTGGGTCCACTCCTTGCTGCCCTCGGCGAGCTCCACGAAGTTGGCCACCGTCTTCGGGGCGTGGTTCGGGAACAGCTTGATCTTGATGTCGCCCTTGTTGGTCTTGAGGGTGGCGAACAGTTCCTCGGCCACTGGACTGCCTTCCTGTCTACGTCAGTAACAGCGGGAATCATCCCACGCCCCCTGTGGCCCACCCCGGCCGCCGTCCTCCCCTGCGGACTCCCCGCCGTCCTGCCCCGCTACCGCGCGTGGCCCACTCCGGAGTGCCGGTGGGCGAATCAGGATGCATGATCAGCATTCAGGTGGATATGTGCATATAGGACGCCACCGAGGAGGAGAGACTCGTGACCCGTTTGGACTCAGCTCGTGAGACGGCCGGAAAGACCCGGGACACCCTCGCGCCCTACGCCGCCACCGCCAAGGACACCGCGGTGCACCTCGCGGACGGCGCGAAGCAACGACTGGGCCCCGCCCTGGACTCGATCGGCCCGAAGGCCGCCCAGGCCGCCCACGGCGTGCGCGTCCAGTACGACCGGCGCGTCGCCCCGCAGCTCGGTCACGCCTTCGCCAGCCTGCCGCCCGACGCCCAGGAGAACGCCCTCAAGGCGCTGCACCGCACCCAGGAGGCCGCACTGGCCGCCCGCCACTCCGCGGCCCGCGCCGCCGACCAGGCGCGGGCCACCGTCGGCCCGCGGGTCACCTACGTGGTCGACGGGGCCCGCGCGACCGTCGTCCCCGCCGCCCAGGAGGCCCAGATCCGCGGCGCGGCCGCACTGACCGCCCTGCACGGCCACGTCACCTCCGCGGAGATCGGCGACCTCGCCGCCAGGAACCGCCGCAGGGAGCAGCGCAACGGCTGGGCCACCGGCCTCGCCGTGGCGGGCGCCCTGGCGATCGGCGGCGGCATCCTGATCTGGCAGTGGTGGCGCCACCAGGGCGACCCCGAGTGGCTGGTCGAGCCGTCGTCCGCCCTCGACCCGGAGAACGGCTCGCAGAACGCCCCTGCGAGCGGCTCGGTCGGCCCTTCGGCGGCCCCGACCGGCGGCGCGCACGCCGCGAGCGCCGACACCCCCGCGGACGCCCCGGTGAACGGCTCGGCCGCCGCCTCGGCCCAGGGCGGCGCCCCCGGGCCCGACCCCGCACCCGGCACGCCCGGCTCCGACGACGAGCACCCCAAGCCGCACGACCCCCGCAAACCGCACTGACCGGCCATCCGGACAGCCCGGACAGCCCGGACAGCAGAACGGCCGGGGGGCCCGGGGGGGGGGGCCGCCGCCCCGTGCGCGGCCGGTAAAAATTGTGGGTATGTGTCAACTAAAACACGGCTAATCAGTTGAAAATCCCCCCACCTGCCACAAAAAAAAAAA
>NZ_JBICZP010000003.1:329015-772129 GCF_043202015.1 Kitasatospora sp. NPDC048239
GCCCATCCGCCCCGCCCGTCCCCCCCGCCCCCAAGACCGGCGGGGGCCCGTGCACCCGGGCCCCACGGCCGTTGCCGCGTCGTGAAACTGTGGAGCTTAGGAGACTCGAACTCCTGACATCTGCCTTGCAAAGGCAGCGCTCTACCAACTGAGCTAAAGCCCCTCGACGGCACCGCGCTTCCCGCCGGGAACTAGCGTACCGGGTCCCGGCGGGAATCCCACGCGGTATCCGGCACCGGCTGACCGGCCGGTGCGCGGAGCGCCGGCCGACCCGGTCACAGGACCGGGCCGACCGGCCCGGGAGGCACCCTGCGGCGCCTCCGAAGATCGTCGATCGTCAGATCGTCCGGGTCCTCAGCGACCGGCCGGGACCGGGTCGGTGGCCTCGGTCCACAGGTCCTGCTCGGCGCGGTCCGCCTGGACCTGACGGTAGACAAAGAAGCCGCCGAGGGCGACCAGGGCGACCAGGAGAAGCTTCTTCACCGCGGGACCTCGTCCTTCTTGCGTTGCGGACTCAACAGCCGTGCTCCGACCGGAATGGCCGGGCCGACGAGTCCATGAGTTGTTTCGAGCACGAACGGGCTGTCGGGTGCCAGACTGCCCTTGCGGCCGATGATACACACCGGTGTCCCAATCGTGACCAGCCGCCGCTGCCTCCAACCGACCGGTCCGGTCGGAGGATTGACGCCATCCCTCCTGTCGTACGGTCGGCCTGCCGCCGACCGCTCACGGCCGCGTCGGCGGCACCACCACGGCCGTACCGGCCGACAGGTCCACCCTGGTCCGCGGCGGGGCCCCCTCGCCCTCCTCGTCGCGCAGCATCAGCGTGCTGCGCCGCTCGTCCAGCTCGTGCTGCTTGCCCGCCGCGAACTGCGCGTGCAGCTGCTCGAACCCGGTCGACGAGATCTGCCCCTCCCGGCCCGTCCCCCGCCAGGGCACCCAGCGGGACCGCCGGGCCCGCAGCGCCAGCTGGTCCACGAAGGCCAGCGCCACCAGCGCGCAGACCAGTCCGGGAATGCTCATGGCCCAGAACAGCGCCATACCGCCACCACCTCTCCACAGGCCCTACCCGTAGAACCCCCGGGCCCGGCCCACGGTTCCGGCGGCGGCCGGGGAAACGCCGAAGGGCCCGGAGTGAGATCACTCCGGGCCCTTCGCGGTGGTGGGCCTAACAGGACTTGAACCTGTGGCCTCTTCCTTATCAGGGAAGCGCTCTAACCGTCTGAGCTATAGGCCCTTGCCGCACTGAAAGATTAGCGGACCGACGGCCGATCTCCCAAATCCGGGTCGGCGGGGCTCGCGGCGACCGGCCGGGGGCGGGCGGAGGAGGGCTGCTGGTGGGGGGCGGCGGCCGGGCGCAGCAGCCATTCCTCGCGGGTGGCGGGGAGGTGGGCGGCGCCCTCGGGACCGGTGCGCACGGCGAGGATCTGGTTGATGCCGATCCGGTTCTCCTCGAAGGCGAGCGCGCAGGCCGCCATGTACAGCCGCCAGACCCGGGCCCGGCCGCGGCCCACCAGGCCGACCGCCTGCGTCCAGTGCGCCTCCAGGTTGGCCACCCACTCGCGCAGGGTCAGCCCGTAGTGCTCGCGCAGCGACTCCACATCACGGACCTCGAAGCCCGCCTCCTCCAGCCGGGCCACCGTGGAGCCCACCGGCGAGAGCTCGCCGTCCGGAAAGACGTAGCGGTCGATGAACGGGCTGGGGCGGTACGGCTCGCCCCGGCGGTCGGGCCGACGGGCGATCTGGTGGTTGAGCAGCCGGCCGCCGGGCGCCAGCAGGCCGTACAGCCCCTCGGCGTAGACCAGGTACTGCGCGGAGCCGACGTGCTCGGCCATGCCGACGCTGGAGATCGCGTCGAACGGGCCGTCCGGGATCTCCCGGTAGTCCTGCAGCCGGACCTCGACCCGGTCCGCCAGGCCGGCCTCCTCGATCCGCCGGCGGGCCAGCTCGACCTGCTCGGCCGAGATGGAGACGCCGACCGCCGTGACGCCGTAGTGCCGCGCCGCGTGCAGCAGCAGCGAGCCCCAGCCGCAGCCGACGTCCAGCAGCCGCATCCCCGGCCGCAGGCCCAGCTTGCGGCAGATGAGGTCCAGCTTGGCCTCCTGGGCCGCCTCCAGGCTCTTGGCGGCGGGCACCCAGTACGCGCACGAGTAGACCATCGACGGGCCCAGCACGAGCCCGTAGAAGTCGTTCCCGACGTCGTAGTGGTGGCTGATGGCCGCGCGGTCCCGGCTGCGGCTGTGCAGCCGCCCGGTGACCGCCCCGGCCTCCTCCGGCGGCGGGGCGGGCTGCGGGCCCAGCGCACCGGCCCGCAGCAGGGCGCCGACCACCCGCCGCCCCCTGGCCCCCAGGACGTCGGACGGGCCCAGCTCCAGCAGCCGGATCTCGGGGAGCTCGGCGAAGTGCGCGACGGCGGTCAGCACCTCGTAGAGGTCGGTGCCCGGGGCCACCTCCAGATCCCCGGACACGTAGGCGCGGGCCAGGCCCAGCTCCCCCGGCTGCCAGAGCAGCCGGCGCAGCGCCCGGCGGTTGCGCAGCACCACGGTGGGGGCCCCCGGCGGCCCGGCGGTACTGCCGTCCCAGGCCTGCACCCGCAGTGGCACCTGGACCCCCAGGAGCCCCTCCAGGGCCTCGACGAGTTGCCTTGCGAGCTGAGCCATCGCGCGCCTCCGTCCAGCCGTACCTGCACAGCCGTACCCGCCCCGGCCGGTCGGACCGGGGGGCGGCCTGCGGCAGTCGGAAACTCGGAACGAGCGGCACCCAGCTAATCCCACCGCGACTGGCGCCGATCCGGGCGGCACGCCGCGGGGGCTGGCTGTCACCCGAATGCCAACGGGCCCCGGAGGCTGCAACAGCCTGCGGGGCCCGCTCATTCCGCCTGCGGACGAAAACCTGACCGGGGATCAGGGAAGCGTCCGCGCAGCCGGATCAGTCCTCTTCGGCGAGGGTCAGTTCGATACCGCCGGTGAACCCGGCCGCGGCGTTGTAGATGAACGCCGACAGCGTGGACAGCGCGGTCAGCAGCACGACGTCCACCACCGCGATCAGCGAGGTGAAGGTCATCACCTTGCCGAAGCCGACGTAGTCCATCAGGTTCAGGCCGCCGCTGGCGTCCGAGCCGGTGACGTCCTTCAGGGTCTTGGTCAGCGAGTCGAACACGCCGAGCGAGTCCAGCGTCATCCACAGCACGGCGGCCGCCACGATGATGATGATCCCGACCGCCAGCGACAGCAGGAAGCTGACCTTCATCACCGACCACGGGTCGGCCTTGGTCACCCGCAGCCGCGCCTTGCGGGTCCGGCCCAGGCCCGGACCGGCGGCGGGCGGCGGACCGGCGGGGCGGCGGGCCGCACCCGGAACCGGCGTACCGCCGGGCGGGGTGTTGCCGGTCACCCTGGTGCCCCGCGGCGGCGTCGGCTGCCCCTTGGCGTACGTGGTCGGCTGGGAGAACCCACCCGAACCGCCCGCCGGCGCGCCCGGCGGCGGCGGGGGCGTCGGCTGGCCGCCGTAGGCCGCCCCGCCCTGGCCCGCCGAACCGACCGGGGGCATCAGCGAGGTGGACGCGGAGGGGTGCTCGGCCGGCGGCTGCGGCACCCCGTACCCCCCGCCGCCCTGTGCTGCGCCCGGACGGCCGCCGGTGGCTCCTCCCGCAGCACCCGTGGCTCCACTCACCTGGTCCTCCCGCACTTCCCACCAGGGCGGCGGACCGCCCTGCGTCGTCACTCGTCACCCAGCGCCCGGCGGGATTGCCCGGAACTGGTCGGCGGCCGGTGCCACCGCGCCGGGTCAGGGCGCGGCGGCACCGGCCGTCGCGGTAGGGGTCAGGCCTGGGCTGCTTCGCCGCCCGCCGTCTCCGTACCCTCGGCCACCTCGGCGGTGGACTCGGCGTCTGCCGTCTCGTCCTCCGCCAGCTCCTCGTCCTCGGCCTCCGCGTTGCGGGCCATACCCACGACCGCGTCGCGCTTTCCGAGGTTGATCAGTTGGACGCCCATGGTGTCACGTCCGGTTTCACGAACCTCGGAAACCCTCGTGCGGATCACCCCACCCGACAGGGTGATCGCCATGATCTCGTCGCTGTCGTCGACCACCAGGGCGCCGACCAGCGAGCCCCGGCCCTCGACGATCTTCGCCGCCTTGGTGCCGTAGCCGCCGCGTCCCTGGACACGGTACTCGTCCACCCCGGTGCGCTTGGCGTAGCCACCGTCGGTGGCGGTGAAGACGTACGTCCCCGTTCGGACCACGTTCATCGAGAGCAGCTCGTCGTCCTCGCGGAAGGACATGCCCTTGACGCCCGAGGTGGCCCGCCCGGTGGGCCGCAGCGCGTCGTCGGTCGCGGTGAACCGGATCGACTGGGCCTTCCTGGAGACCAGCAGCAGGTCGTCCTCGGCGGAGACCAGCTCGGCGCCGATCAGCTCGTCGTCCCGGCCCTGCTCGTCCTGGCGCAGGTTGATCGCGATCAGGCCGCCGGAGCGCGGGGAGTCGTAGTCCTTCAGTGCGGACTTCTTGACCAGCCCGGCCCGGGTGGCGAGCACCAGGTACGGCTTGTCCTCGTAGGTGCGCACCGCCATCACCTGGGTGATGTGCTCCTCCGGCTGGAAGGCCAGCAGGTTGGCCACGTGCTGGCCGCGGGCGTCGCGCCCGGCGTCGGGCAGCTCGTAGCCCTTGGCGCGGTAGACCCGGCCCTTGTTGGTGAAGAACAGGATCCAGTTGTGGGTCGTCGTCACGAAGAAGTGGTCGACGATGTCGTCCTGCTTCAGCTGGGCACCGCGCACGCCCTTGCCGCCGCGCTTCTGCGAGCGGTAGAGGTCGGAGCGGGTCCGCTTGACGTAGCCGCCACGGGTGATGGTGACGACGATGTCCTCCTCGGCGATGAGGTCCTCGATGGAGAGGTCGCCGTCGGAGGGGATGAGGGTGGAGCGCCGCTCGTCGCCGTACTTCTCGACGATCGCGGTGAGCTCCTCGGAGATGATCTCCCGCTGGCGGACCGGGGAGGCCAGGATCGCGTTGTACTCGTCGATCTTGCGCTGCAGCTCGTCGTGCTCGTCCATGATCCGCTGGCGCTCCAGGGCGGCCAGCCGGCGCAGCTGCATCTCCAGGATCGCGTTGGCCTGGAGCTCGTCGATGGAGAGCAGCCCCATCAGGCCGGTGCGGGCGGCGTCGGCGCTGGCCGACGCCCGGATCAGCGCGATGACCTCGTCGATCATGTCCAGGGCGCGCAGCAGCGCGCGCAGGATGTGCGCCCGCTCCTCGGCCTTGCGCAGCCGGAAGGTGGTGCGCCGGACGATGACCTCGACCTGGTGGTTGACCCAGTGCCGGATGAAGGAGTCCAGCGACAGCGTGCGCGGCACGCCGTCGACCAGGGCCAGCATGTTGGCGCCGAAGTTGGTCTGCAGGTCGGTGTGCTTGTAGAGGTTGTTCAGCACGACCTTGGCGACGGCGTCGCGCTTGAGCACGATCACCAGGCGCTGGCCGGTGCGCGAGGAGGACTCGTCGCGGACGTCGGCGATGCCGGCGACCTTGCCGTCCTTGACCAGGTCGGCGATCTTCAGCGCGAGGTTGTCCGGGTTCACCTGGTACGGCAGCTCGGTGATCACCAGGCACTGGCGGCCCTGGATCTCCTCGACCTCGACC
This sequence comes from Kitasatospora sp. NPDC048239, assembly GCF_043202015.1. Taxonomy (NCBI): domain Bacteria; kingdom Bacillati; phylum Actinomycetota; class Actinomycetes; order Kitasatosporales; family Streptomycetaceae; genus Kitasatospora; species Kitasatospora sp. NPDC048239. The sequence goes on from NZ_JBICZP010000003.1 coordinate 334,647, forward strand.
ACGGCGCGCATGGTGATCGAGCCGCGACCGGTGCGGTACGCGTCCTCGATCCCGCGTCGGCCGACGATCAGCGCGCCGGTGGGGAAGTCCGGTCCCTTGATCCGCTCGATCAGGGCGTCCAGCAGCTCCTCGCTGGAGGCCTCCGGGTGCTCCAGCGCCCAGAGCGCACCGGAGGCGACCTCGCGCAGGTTGTGCGGCGGGATGTTGGTGGCCATGCCGACCGCGATGCCGGTGGCACCGTTGATCAGCAGGTTGGGGATGCGCGCGGGCAGGACGGTCGGCTCCTGCGAGCGGCCGTCGTAGTTGGCGGCGAAGTCGACGGTCTCCTCGTCGATGTCCCGCATCATCTCCATGGCCAGCGGCATCATCTTGCACTCGGTGTAGCGCATGGCCGCCGCCGGGTCGTTGCCCGGGGAGCCGAAGTTGCCGTTGCCGTCCACCAGCGGCATCCGCAGCGACCAGGGCTGGGCCAGCCGGACCACGGTGTCGTAGATCGAGGTGTCGCCGTGCGGGTGGTAGTTGCCCATGACGTCGCCGACGACGCGGGCGCACTTGTAGTAGCCCTTCTCGGGGCGGTACCCGCCGTCGTACATCGCGTAGAGCACGCGCCGGTGCACCGGCTTGAGGCCGTCGCGGACCTCGGGCAGCGCACGGCTCACGATGACGCTCATCGCGTAGTCGAGGTACGAGCGCTGCATCTCGGTCTCGAGCTCGATCGGCTCGACCCGGGACACGAACGTGTCGGTGGCGGTGCTGGCGTCCGGCTGCTCGCCGTCGGGACGGTTGTCGTCGACCACTGGTGGTCAGTTTCCTTTCACGCGTGACTGGACTGTGCTGGCGGGGGCTGGCCCCCGGTCACACGTCCAGGAAGCGGACGTCCTTGGCGTTGCGCTGGATGAAGGAGCGGCGGGCCTCGACGTCCTCGCCCATCAGGACGGAGAAGAGGTCGTCGGCGCGGGCCGCGTCCTCCAGGGTGATCTGCTGCAGCAGGCGGTGGGCCTGGTCCATGGTGGTGACCCGGAGCTCCTCGGCGTTCATCTCGCCGAGACCCTTGAAGCGCTGGATCGCGTCGTCCTTGGGCAGTCGGCGACCGGCCGCCACGCCCGCCGCGATCACGGCGTCGCGCTCGCGGTCGGAGTAGACGTACTCGAAGTCGTCCTTGCCCCACTTGATCTTGTACAGCGGCGGCATCGCCAGGTAGACGTACCCGCCCTCGACCAGCGGCCGCATGAAGCGGAACAGCAGGGTGAGCAGCAGGGTGCGGATGTGCTGTCCGTCGACGTCGGCGTCCGCCATCAGAACGATCTTGTGATAGCGGAGCTTGGCCTCGTCGTAGTCCTCCTGGATGCCGCAGCCGAAGGCCGAGATCAGCGCCTGGACCTCGGTGTTCTGCAGCACCTTGTCGATCCGGGCCTTCTCGACGTTCAGGATCTTGCCGCGGATCGGCAGGATGGCCTGGACCCGCGGGTCACGGCCCTGCTTGGCCGAGCCGCCGGCCGAGTCGCCCTCGACGATGAAGATCTCGCACTCGGCCGGGTCCTTGGACTGGCAGTCGCTGAGCTTGCCCGGCAGCGAGGCCGACTCCAGCAGGCCCTTGCGACGGGTCAGGTCGCGGGCCTTGCGGGCGGCGACGCGCGCGGTGGCGGCCTGGATGGACTTGCGGATGATGTCCGAAGCCTCGTTGGGGTTGCGGTCCAGCCAGTCGTTCAGCTGCTCGTGGACGACCCGCTGGACGAAGGTCTTCGCCTCGGTGTTGCCCAGCTTGTCCTTGGTCTGGCCCTCGAACTGCGGCTCGCCGAGCTTGACCGAGATGATCGCGGTCAGACCCTCGCGGATGTCCTCGCCGGAGAGGTTGTCGTCCTTCTCGCGGAGCAGCTTCTTGTCCCGCGCGTAGCGGTTGACCAGGCCGGTCAGCGCGGCGCGGAAGCCCTCCTCGTGGGTGCCGCCGCCATGCGTGTGGATGGTGTTGGCAAAGCTGTAGACCCCCTCGGTGTACGAGGAGTTCCACTGCATGGCGACCTCGACGGAGATCGCCTTGTCCTTGTCCTCGGACTCGAAGTCGATCACCGAGGGGTGGACGACCTCGCCCTTGCGGGAGTTGAGGTGGGTGACGAAGTCCGCGATGCCGCCGTCGTACTTGTAGGTCACCGAGAGCGGCTTGCCGTCCTCGTCGGCGTGCTCCGGGCGCTCGTCGGTCAGCGAGATCGACAGGCCCTTGTTGAGGAACGCCATCTCCTGGAAGCGCCGCGAGAGCGTCTCGAAGGAGTAGACCGTGGTCTCGAAGATGTCCGGGTCGGCCCAGAAGGTGACGGTGGTACCGGTGAGGTCCGTCTCCTCGCCCTTGACCAGGGGCGCGGTCGGCGCGCCCATCTTGTACTCCTGGGTCCAGCGGTTGCCGTCCTTGTGGATCTCCACCGCGAGCCGGGTGGAGAGGGCGTTCACCACGGAGACGCCGACGCCGTGCAGACCGCCGGAGACCGCGTAGCCGCCGCCGCCGAACTTGCCGCCCGCGTGCAGGACGGTGAGCACGACCTCGACGGCCGGCTTCTCCTGGCCGGGGACGATGTCCACCGGGATGCCTCGGCCGTTGTCGACCACGCGGACCGCGCCGTCGGCGAGGAGCGTGACGTCGATGGTGTCGGCGTACCCGGCCATCGCCTCGTCGACGGAGTTGTCCACGACCTCCTGCACCAGGTGGTGCAGGCCACGCTCACCGGTCGAGCCGATGTACATGCCGGGGCGCTTGCGGACGGCGTCGAGGCCTTCCAGCACCTGGATGTTGCTTCCGGTGTAGGTGCTCTCGCTCGCCTGGTCGGTCTGGTCTGGGATCTGGCTGGGGTTGCCGGAATCGGCCACGAAGCGCCCTCTCTGGCACAGCACGGGCCGCATCCCCTGCCCCGTGCGGGCGGGCGTGCGACCACAGCGTTTCGACTCGGTTGCCACTAGCAACAGTGTTTGGCCTTCAGTCTACCGGTACGACTGACATAGATGGGCGTTTGGCAGCCTCTGAGGGCAGATACGCCGCCCTGAATCCCCTCTGCACATGTCCCGATACTCGCCCCGGGGGCCCAGACCGCCTGGAAGGGCCGTCAGGGGTTCCGGAGGCTCCGGGTCCGCTCCCGGCCGGGCCGGCCCGGCTCACCCCCAGGTGTCGCCCGGGCCCTTACTCCCCGGCGCGCGCAGCCGCCCGTAGCCGCGGGCGGGAGCGGCCGGACCGAGCACCTTGATCGTCTTGACCGTGCCGTGCCCCAGCTCGTGGTTCAGACGGGCCACCAACTGCCGTGCCAGCCAGCGAAGTTGTGTGGCCCAGGCGGTGGAGTCGCACTGCACCGTGAGCACCGCGGCCTCGTCGTCGTAGGACTTCGGCTCGCAGTGCGCGGCGATGTCCGGGCCGACGATCTGCCCCCAACGGCCCATCACGCCGCCGACCGCCGCCGAGGACTCCCAGCCCCGCTCGGTCAGCAGCCGGTTCAGCGCCGCCCCCAGCGGCACCGGGTCCCGGCCGTCCGAACGCGCACCGCTGCGCAGTCCGGTCCGCTTCGCCTCGCGCTTCTCCCGGACCTGCTCACCGCGCTGGCGGGCCTGTGCCCGGGCCGCCCGCAGCGCCGAGCGGGCCAGATCGGCCCCGGTCAGCTCGCCGCCGCCCGGCTGCCCGATTCCGGACGGTCCGATCCCGGACGGTCCGGCGCCCGGCTTCGGGGAGTGCTCCGCCGGATCGCTCACGGCGATCTCCTTTCCCCAGCCTGTGGACAACGGACGCGAACGCGCGCCGGTGGGCCGTCCAGCCTACGGGAGCGGGCGAACGGTCCGCGGCGCGGCCGGGGTCAGGAGTCGACCCGCTGCACGGCGCCGTCCGCGACCGTGTAGCGGGCCCCGGCCAGCGCCTTCGGCACGTCCTCGGCGACCGCCGCGGTGACCAGGACCTGCTCGCCGCCCGCGACCAGCTCCGCCAGCCGGTCCCGGCGGGCGGCGTCCAGCTCGGCGAACACGTCGTCCAGGATCAGCACCGGCTCACCGCCGTCGGCGCGCAGCAGCTCGTACGAGGCCAGCCGCAGGGCCAGCGCGAACGACCAGGACTCACCGTGGCTGGCGTAGCCCTTGGCCGGCAGCGGGCCGAGCCTGAGCTGCAGCTCGTCGCGGTGCGGACCGACCAGCGTCAGCCCGCGCTCGACCTCCTGCTTGCGCGCCGACTGGAGGGCCTGCAGCAGTTGCTCCTCGGCCTGCTCCCGACTGGTCGGCAGCCCGCCCTCGAAGGAGCTGCGGTACTCCAGCACGGTCTCGCCGCCGGTCGGTGCGAGCTGCCCGTACGCGGCCGCCACCAGCGGCTGCAGGGCGGCCACCAGCTGGATCCGAAAGGCGGTCAACTCGGCACCGGCCCGGGCCAGATGGCCGTCCCAGACCTCCAGGGTGGAGAGGTCGGCGCCCTTGCCGCCGCCGGCCCGGCGGGCCATCGCGGCGGTCTTCAGCAGGGCGTTGCGCTGCTTGAGCACCCGCTCGTAGTCCTGCCGGACGCCGGCCAGCCGCGGGGCGCGGGCGGTCAGCAGCTCGTCCAGGAAGCGCCGGCGCTCACCCGGATCGCCCTTGACCAGGCTGAGGTCCTCGGGGGCGAACAGCACGGTGCGCAGCAGCCCGAGCACATCGCGCGGGCGGACGTTGTCCGAGCGGTTGATCCGGGCCCGGTTGGCCTTGCCCGGGGTGATCTCCAGTTCGACCAGGGTGCTCCTGGTCCCGGCCACCACGGAGGCGCGGACCACGGCCCGCTCCGCGCCGAGCCGGATCAGCGGGGCGTCGGTGGCCACCCGGTGGCTGCCCAGGGTGGCGATGTAGCCGATCGCCTCGACCAGGTTGGTCTTGCCCTGACCGTTGGGCCCGACGAAGGCCGTCACGCCCGGGTCGAGGGGCACCTCGACCCGGGCGTAGGAGCGGAAGTCGGCGAGCGACAGATGCGCGACGTGCATGGCTGTGGACTGCGCTCGCCTTCTGTGGATATCCCTGCGGGGGTCGGACTACTTCGACTCGACCGCGTGGCCGCCGAACTGGTTGCGCAGCGCGGCGATCATCTTCATCTGCGGCGAGTCGTCCTGGCGGGAGGCGAAACGGGCGAAGAGCGAGGCGGTGATCGCGGGCAGCGGCACGGCGTGGTCGATCGCGGCCTCGACCGTCCAGCGGCCCTCGCCCGAGTCGGCGGCCCAGCCCTTGAGCTTGGCCAGGTGCTCGTCGTCGTCCAGGGCGCGGACGGCCAGGTCGAGCAGCCAGGAGCGGATGACGGTGCCCTCCTGCCAGCTGCGGAAGACCTCGCGCACGTCGGTGACCTCGGGGGCGGCCTCCAGCAGCTCCCAGCCCTCGGCGAAGGCCTGCATCATCGCGTACTCGATGCCGTTGTGGACCATCTTGGCGAAGTGGCCGGCGCCGACCGCGCCCGCGTGCACCGCGCCGAAGTCGCCCTCGGGCTTCAGTGCGTCGAAGACCGGCTGGGCCTTGGCCACGTGCTCGGCATCGCCGCCGTACATCAGCGCGTAGCCGTTCTCCAGGCCCCAGACGCCGCCGGAGACACCGCAGTCGACGAAGCCGATGCCCTTGGCGGCCAGCGACTCGGCGTGCTTGATGTCGTCGGTCCAGCGGGAGTTGCCGCCGTCGACCACCACGTCGCCGGGGGAGAGCAGCTCGGCGAGCTCGTCCACCGTCGCCTGGGTGGCGGCCCCGGCGGGGACCATGACCCAGACCACGCGCGGGCCCTGGAGCTTGGTGACGAGCTCCTGGAGGCTCTCGACGTCCGAGATGTCCGGGTTGCGGTCGTAGCCGATGACGGTGTGGCCGGCGCGGCGGATCCGCTCGCGCATGTTGCCGCCCATCTTGCCGAGACCGATGAGGCCGAGCTCCATGACCAAGTCCTTACCTGTGGTGACATGCCTGGCTGGCGGCGGCGCCGTTGCCGCGCAGTGCCGAGCCTACGCGCTGAACGGCCTGGGGCCCGGCGTCAAACCCCCGCCTGCCCGGCGTCGCACCGGAGGCGGGGGCCGATACCGGGCCCCTCGGGCCTCCCCGCCGGTCGGGCCGACCGGGGGAGAGGCCTTCCACAGGCGGTGTGCACAGCCTGTGGGTAACCGTCGCGGGTGGGCGGCCGGCTCAGCCGGAGAGGCGGACCGGCATGATCAGGTACTGGTAGGCCTCGTCCGCCTCGGCGTCCACCGAGGGCTTGCCGCTGAGCAGGGCCGGCTTGGTCGGCGTGGTGAAGCTCAGCTGGGCGTAGGCGGAGTCGATGGCCTTGAGGCCCTCCTCCAGGTAGCCCGGGTTGAAGGCGATCGAGATGGCGTCGCCCTCCAGCGAGGCGTCGACCCGCTCGGTGGCCTGGGCGTCGTCGCCCGAACCGGCCTCCAGGGTGAGCACGCCCTCCTCGAAGTTCAGCCGGACCGGGGTGTTGCGCTCGGCGACCAGCGAGACGCGCTTGAGCGCCTCCAGGAAGGGCTGGGTCTGGATCGCCGCGATGGCGTTGAACTCCGTCGGGAAGAGGCTGCGGAACTTCGGGAACTCGCCCTCCAGCAGGCGGGTCGTGGTCCGGCGGCCGGCGCCCTCGAAGCCGATCAGGCCCTCGCCCGCGCCACCCGAGGAGAGCGCGATCGAGACGCTGTCGCCGCTGCCGAGGGACTTGGCGATGTCCTGCAGGGTCTTGGCGGGCACCAGGGCGACCGCGGAGATGTCCGACTGCTCGGGCTTCCACAGCAGCTCGCGGACGGCGAAGCGGTAGCGGTCGGTGGCGGCCAGGGTGATCCGGTCGCCCTCGATCTCGACCCGCACACCGGTGAGCACCGGCAGGGTGTCGTCACGGCCGGCGGCCACCGCGGCCTGGCTGACCGCCGAGGCGAAGACGTCGCCCGGGACGGTGCCGGTGGCGGTGGGCATCTGGGGCAGGGCCGGGTACTCGTCCACCGGGAGGGTGGGGAGGGTGAACCGGGAGCTGCCGCAGACCACGCTGACCCGCTGGCCGTCGGTGGAGATCTCCACCGGCCGGTTGGGCAGGTTGCGCGAGATGTCGTTCAGCAGCCGGCCGGAGACCAGTACGGTGCCGGCCTCCTCGATGTCGGCCTCCAGCTCGACCCGGGCCGAGACCTCGTAGTCGAAGCCGGACAGCGCCAGGCTGCCGTCCTGTGCGGTCAGCAGCAGGCCGGCCAGCACCGGCACCGGCGGCCGTGCCGGGAGGCTGCGGGCAGCCCAGGCCACCGCCTCCGCGAGGACGTCACGCTCCACCCGGAACTTCACCGGTAACCGCCTCCTGGGTCGAGCGCTCCCGCTCGCTGTCTGGTTCGTCTGATCTTGATCGTCGGTGCGGCTGACCGCCGAGCTCTGCCACTCCGCTTCCAGTCGCCGAGGACAGTCTGACGTACTCCACCGACAGACGGGGCAGACGGGCGGAAGCAAGCCGAACAGATGTCGGGGATCCGTTGTCCACAGATTTCGACCCCACCTGCTTTTGAACGAGTCGATTGGTCTATAGGTGTAGTGGTAGTAGTAGGGCCTGTGGAAACCGTGGATAACCCTGTTTGCGCAGGTCAGGCCCGGTTTTTTGTCCACAGGAGGTGTGGACGGGAGCTGTGGACGGACACGGCCCGCTGTGGACGGCGGAGCGTTACCCACAGGACACCCTGAGTATCCACAGGTTATCCCCAGCGCTGTCCCCAGATCCTGCCACGGTTATCCACGGGCTCCGGTCAACATCGCGTGACGCCTTTCACACCAGGGCATGAACGCCTGCCCAAGGTTGTCGAACTGTGGACGCCACTGTGGACAACCTGGGGATAACCCACCCGGCCCTGGGGACAACCGGTGGATAACCCGGATGGCCCTCTGACGGCCCGCCAATTGTCCACACCCTGTGGATAACCGTTGTGCACAAGTCCACAGGCACCTGACCTGCGCGGAAGAGCGTAGCGGTGGGCGGCCTGTGGAGGAATTCTGGATAACTCGCAGCCCGGCGGCCTGTGGACGGTCGAGAACCCCGCTCACCTGTGGATTTCGGCCCTGCGCACCCGGGGAGTTCGAATCCCCGGTCAGATGTTCGGCGCGGGCTGTGCACTGGCGGAGCGTCCGTCACCGACATCCATGCCCAGCGGATCGGCGATACACACCTGTGGATGTGCGAAAGGGCGCCAGGATCGCTCCTGACGCCCTTTCGCCGGCCCGGGAACCGCTCGGGGGCGGTGCACACCGTGCACCGCCCCCGACGCCCCCAACGCCCCTGGGAGGGTCAGCTCTTGATGCGGTTGGTCAGCTCGGTGACCTGGTTGTAGATCGAGCGGCGCTCGGCCATCAGCGAGCGGATCTTGCGGTCCGCGTGCATCACCGTGGTGTGGTCGCGGCCGCCGAACTGCGCGCCGATCTTCGGCAGCGAGAGGTCGGTCAGCTCGCGGCAGAGGTACATGGCGATCTGACGGGCCGTCACCAGTACGCGGCTGCGCGAGGATCCGCACAGGTCGTCGACGCCCAACCCGAAGTAGGCGGCGGTCTGCTGCATGATGACCTGCGCGGTGATCTCCGGCCCGGCGTCCTCGTCCCCGCCCGGGATCAGGTCCTTGAGGACGATGCCGGCCAACTCCAGGTCCACCGGCGCCCGGTTGAGGTTGGCGAAGGCGGTGACCCGGATCAGGGCGCCCTCCAACTCCCGGATGTTGCGGGTGATCCGGGACGCGATGAACTCCAACACGTCGGCCGGCGCGTTCAGTTGCTCCTGGATCGCCTTCTTGCGCAGGATCGCGATCCTGGTCTCCAGCTCCGGCGGGGTGACGTCGGTGATCAGACCCCACTCGAAGCGGTTGCGCAGCCGGTCCTCCAGCGTGATCAGCTGCTTGGGCGGCCGGTCGGAGGACAGCACGATCTGCTTGTTGGCGTTGTGCAGGGTGTTGAACGTGTGGAAGAACTCCTCCTGCGTGGACTCCTTGCTCGCAAGGAACTGCACGTCGTCCACGAGCAGGATGTCCATGTCCCGGTAGCGCTTGCGGAACGCGTCCGCCTTGCCGTCCCGGATCGAGTTGATGAACTCGTTGGTGAACTCCTCCGAGGACACGTACCGCACCCTGGTCCCCGGGAAGAGGCTGCGCGAGTAGTGCCCGATGGCGTGCAGCAGGTGGGTCTTGCCCAGCCCGGACTCGCCGTAGATGAAGAGCGGGTTGTACGCCTTGGCCGGGGCCTCGGCGACGGCCACCGCCGCCGCGTGCGCGAAGCGGTTGCTCGCGCCGATGACGAAGGTGTCGAAGAGGTACTTGGGGTTCAGCCGCGCGGCCGGCTCGTCCTTGCGGGAGCCGCCGGCCGGAGGGGCGCCGGGCGGCGGGGGCACCCCGGGCACACCCGGGCGCTCCGGGGCGCGCTCCCCGGCGGACTTGTCCGCGGGGCGGCCGGGAGCCGGCCGGCCGGCGGGGGAGCGGCGGCCGGGTCCGGTCCGGGGCTGCTCGTTCGGCCCGGGGCCGTAGGCACCGCCGAACAGGTCGCCCTGGGTGGTCGCGGGCGGTCCGGGAAGCGGACGCTGCGGGTGGCGCCCGGGCTCCTCCGGCTCGCGGTAGACGGGCGGGGAGTCGGGGTAGGACGGGCCCTGCTCGGCGTAGCCGTGGCGGCCCTCCCAGGCGGGGGAGCTCTCGCCGCCCGGCCAGGCCGGTGCCCCGCCGGGGGGACCGTAGGGGGCCGGGCGCTGCTCGTAGCCGCCGGTGTCGTACCGGCCGCGCTCGTAGTCCTGCTCGTAGGGCCGCTCGTACGCGGGCTCGTCGTACTCGCCGGTGTCCTCGGCGCCCGGGTACGGCTCGGCGGGTGCGGCGGACGCGGGGGTGGTCGGCACCGCGTTGGCGTCGACCATCACGGCGATCCGCACCGGGCGGCTGAGCTCGCGGCTGAGGGCCTCGGTGAGCTGCGGCAGCAGCCGGCCCTCCAGGACCTGCTTGGCCCGCTCGTTGGGGGTCGCCAGCAGGGCAGTGTCGTGCATCATCCACATCGGCTGGGTGCGCTGCACCCACTGCTTGTCCATCTCCCCGACGTCCGGGTCGCTGACCAGCCGCTCGACGACCCGCGCCCAGACCGGGACAAGGTCGCTGTTGACATCAGCCACTGGTGCACGCTTTCTCGGTTCCCCGCGGCTCCAGCAGGGGGTGGTGGATCAAGAGACTGTGGATCTGCGGTCCGTTGATGAAGAACAAACCAGACAAGTCCTGCAACGGTAGTCAGCGAACAGAGCGGGATCAAGTCGTTGTCCACAGGCTGTGGGCGAAGGGCGGGGGATGCGGCGTTCCGACGCCAGGGTGTGAACGGCTGGTTTGACCCTCGTGCCCCGTCCCGCGTACCGTAACCAGGTCGAGTTGTCGATGGCCGCTGCCGCATGTCCGCGGGTCCGCCCGCTCCATAAGGCGCGCAGCACGGGCGCCGTGGATTGCCTGAACCCCAGCCGAACTGGGGTGATGGGCCGGATTTCCGTATCAGGGGAGATCACGCGGACGCACGGTGACGGCCAAGCGATCACCCGTCATCCTACGATTCACCTCAGGAGCCCCCGAGTGAGCAAGCGCACCTTCCAGCCGAACAACCGTCGTCGCGCGAAGACCCACGGCTTCCGGCTGCGTATGCGTACCCGTGCCGGCCGTGCCATCCTGGCCGCCCGCCGTGGCAAGGGCCGCAGCGCCATCTCCGCCTGATTCGCGCCAGAGTCTGTTGTGCTGCCCTCCGAAAACCGGCTGCGGCGGCGCCAGGACTTCGCGACCGCGGTGAAACGCGGTCGCCGGGCCGGTCGGCCCCTTCTGGTCGTCCATCTCAGTAGAGACGGGGACCTCAAGGGGCAGGCCGACCGGACCAGCGACTCCCGCCCGCACGTCGCCGAGGGGACTCCTTCGGCGCGTGCGGGTTTCGTCGTGAGCAAGGCCGTCGGTCCGGCGGTCGTCCGCAACCTGGTGAAGCGGCGCCTGCGCCATCTCGTCCGTGATCGTCTCTCCAGGCTGCCCGCCGGTAGCCTGATAGTGGTGCGTGCGCTGCCCCAGGCCGCGTCCGCCTCGTACCAGGATCTTGAACGCGATCTTGACGCGGCGCTGAAGCGGCTGCTGAAGGCGGAGCCCGCCGCCGCGGCGCCGACGGGAGCAGGGCGATGAAGTACCTGCTGATGGGTCTGATCCGGGTCTACCAGTGGACCATCAGCCCACTGCTCGGTCCGGTCTGCCGTTATTACCCCTCCTGCTCGCACTACGGCTTCGAGGCCGTGAAGGTGCACGGGGCGGTCAAGGGCGGCGGCCTGACCGCGTGGCGCATCCTGCGCTGCAATCCGTGGACGCCCGGCGGGGTGGACCATGTCCCGCCGCGCAAGCATCCGGTGTGGCACCGCCGGCTGCGCGATCTGCTGAGCCGCAGGTCCGCCGCCGGTCAGCCGGTGACCACGCCCCCCGCCGGTCCGGACCCCGAGGGCCCGGCGACCATTGGCCCTGTGCGGCCAATCCCAATGTCCAAGGAGCCTGACCGGTGACCTTCTCCTTCCTGAACCCCCTGTACACAGCGGTGTCCTGGATCATCGTCCAGTTCCACTCGCTGTACAGCCACGTCTTCGACCCGGACGGTGGCTGGGCCTGGGGTCTGGCCATCGCCTCGATGGTGGTCGTGATCCGGATCTGCCTGATCCCGCTCTTCGTGAAGCAGATCAAGGCGACCCGGGCCATGCAGGCGATCCAGCCGAAGATGAAGGCCATCCAGGAGCGCTACAAGAACGACAAGCAGCGCCAGTCCGAAGAGATGATGAAGCTGTACAAGGAGGCGGGTACCAACCCGTTCTCCAGCTGCCTTCCCATCCTCGTGCAGGCGCCGTTCTTCACCGCTCTCTACGGTGTGCTCGCCAAGGTCGCGAAGAGCGAGCCGATCGGCGTCATCCACGGTGACCTGCTGACCAGCGCCGGCCAGGCGCACATCTTCGGTGCCCCGCTGTCGGCGACCTTCCTCGGCAGCACCGAGGTCAGCGTCAAGATCGTCACGGCCGTGATGATCATCCTGATGTCGCTGTCGCAGTTCATCACCCAGCGCCAGCTGATGACCAAGAACGTCGACCTCTCGGTCAAGACGCCGTTCATGCAGCAGCAGAAGATGCTGATGTACGTCTTCCCGATCATGTTCGCCGTGATGGGCATCAACTTCCCCGTCGGTGTCCTCGTCTACTGGCTGACCACCAACGTCTGGTCGATGGGCCAGCAGCTGATCGTCATCCGCAACAACCCGACGCCGGGCAGCAAGGCGTGGGACGAGCGTCAGGCGCGGCTGAAGAAAGCCGGCCGGATCAACCCGGACGGCACCGTGATCAAGGGCGCCATGTTCGGCCTGCTCCCCCCGAAGAAGTCGACCGCCTCCGCCGAGGCCGTTGTCGAGGAGTCGGTGCAGGTCCGCCGCCAGCAGCCGCGCAAGCAGACCAAGGCCCAGCGCCAGCACACCGGTGGCACCCAGACGGCCAGCCTGACCAAGGACGCCCCGGAGCAGACCGAGGAGCCCGTGGACGCCGCCCCGGCGGAGTCCGGCGACGCCAAGCCGGCCGCGGCCAAGCAGGGCACGGGCAAGCCGGGTGGCACCAAGCCCGGAACCACCCGGCCGGGCACCCGGCAGCAGCCGAAGCGTGGCGGGCAGGGCGGCCAGCGGCCGAAGAAGAAGTCCTGACCCGACCGGCCCCGCCCCCGGAGCGACCGGGCGGCCCCCCGATCCTCGTTTCCGGCCCACCACCCGGGCCCATCTCCGAAGGAGTCCATCAGTGACGGAAGGCACCACCTCCGCCGTCGAGGCCGAGGCCGCCGCCAGCGCCGACGACAGCCTCATCTCCCGCCTGGAGCAGGAGGGCGACATCGCGGCGGACTACCTGGAGGGTCTGCTCGACATCGCCGACCTCGACGGTGACATCGACATGGACGTGGAGGGCGACCGCGCCCTGGTCTCCATCGTCGGCGACGGCAACGACCGCGCGCTGCAGCGCCTGGTCGGCCAGGACGGCGAGGTGCTGGAGGCGCTGCAGGAACTGACCCGGTTGGCTGTCCACCGGGAGACCGGCGAGCGCAGCCGCCTCATGCTGGACATTGCCGGCTTCCGGGCCCGCAAGCGCTCGGAGCTGGCCACGCTCGGCGCCCAGGCCGCGGATCAGGTCAAGAGCACGGGTGAGCAGGTCAAGCTGCGGCCGATGACCCCGTTCGAGCGCAAGGTCGTCCACGACGCGGTGGCCGCGGCGGGTCTGCGCAGTGAGTCGGAGGGCGAGGAGCCCCAGCGGTTCGTGGTCGTGCTGCCGGCCTGACAGCAGGTGGCACCGACGCCCGGCCCCACACGGCCGGGGGCGTCGGAACGACCGGTTGGCGACTGAGACCCCGTCCGCCTTGTGCGGGCGGGGTCGTCGTCCCTCTGCGGGGCCGCGGCCCGGCGGGAGATGTTTCACGTGAAACGGTGCGAAGCACGGGTCGGTGGATCCGGGGAGCGGAGAGGCTGAGATGGACACGGAGAGCACGGCGGCGGGCGAGCCCGGGACGGGTGACACCAACCCGGCCGCGGACGGTCCGGCTGTCGAGGGTGCGGCCGCCGAAGGGCTGGCCGAGGCGCCGGCCGTGGCCAGGGAGGTGTTCGGCGAGCGCTACGACGCCGCCGTCCGCTACACCGAGCTGCTGGCCACGGCGGGTGTCCAGCGCGGTCTGATCGGCCCCCGTGAGGTGCCGCGGCTCTGGGACCGCCACGTCCTGAACTGCGCCGTGCTCGCCGAGCTGCTGCCGCCCGGGTCGACCATGTGCGACGTCGGCTCCGGTGCCGGCCTGCCGGGCATCCCGGTCGCCCTGGCCCGGCCCGACGTGTCGGTGACCCTGCTGGAGCCGCTGCTGCGCCGGACCACCTTCCTGGAGGAGGTGGTCCGCGAGCTGCAGCTGGAGAACGTCACCGTGCTGCGCGGCCGCGCCGAGGAGATGGTCGGCAAGATCGCGGTGGACGTGGTGACGGCCCGCGCGGTCGCACCGCTGGACCGGCTGGCCGGCTGGGGCATGCCGCTGCTCCGCCCGCACGGCCAGATGCTGGCGCTCAAGGGCGACAGCGCCGAGCAGGAGCTGGCGGACTCGCGGGCCGGGCTGACCAAGCTGGGCGCCGTCGAGTGGACGGTGATCTCGGTGGGCGAGGGCACCCTGGAGACCTCGACCCGGGTGGTCCAGGTCAAGGCGGGGGAGAGCCCGGGCGGGGTGAAGGCGGCGACCAGGCGGGCCAAGGCGGCCCGGGCCGGGCGCAACGCCGGGGCCGCCGTGCGCGGTGGCGACCGGACCCGGGGCGGACGGCGCCGCGGGCGCTGAGCGAAGCCGGGAGAGCGGGCGGGTGGTCCTCGGACCACCCGCCCGCTCTGCTGTCCGCCTGCGCGTGCCGTTCGTGCCGCTCCTGCGGCGCCCGGGTGACATCCGGACGGCCATCAGGGGGACAGCCGCCCATCGGAGTGTCGCACCGTCAGATTTCCGACATAGCGGGCATGGTGTTTCACGTGAAACGTCGCTCCCTGCTTTCAGACGGTCTCGACAAGCGGCTTCGCCGCGGGCTCGGTCTCATCCGGGCGGCGACTGTTGCCGCTCCGGTTTCACGTGAAACACTGACCCCCATGCAGGACTCGGAGACCATCGACCAGATCGATGACACGCCCATCGCGCGTGCTGCCCAGGCTGCGGTCCAGGCGATCGGACGGGCGGGGGAGGGGCTTCCCCGGCCCGCCGCCACCCGCGTGATCGTGGTGGCCAACCAGAAGGGCGGGGTGGGCAAGACCACCACCACCGTCAACATGGCCGCCTCGCTCGCCATGCACGGACTGCGGGTCCTGGTGGTGGACCTCGACCCGCAGGGCAACGCCTCCACCGCACTCGGCATCGACCACCACGCCGAGGTGCCGTCGATCTACGAGGTCCTGGTGGAGGGCAAGCCGCTGGCCGACGTGGTGCAGCCGGTGGTGGACGTCGAGGGGCTGTTCTGCGTCCCCGCCACCATCGACCTGGCCGGCGCGGAGATCGAACTGGTCTCGCTGGTGGCCCGGGAGGGCCGGCTCCAGCGCGCCATCGCCGCGTACGAGCAGCCGCTGGACTACATCCTGATCGACTGCCCGCCCTCGCTGGGCCTGCTGACGGTCAACGCCCTGGTCGCGGGCCAGGAGGTGCTGATCCCGATCCAGTGCGAGTACTACGCGCTGGAGGGTCTCGGCCAGCTGCTGCGCAACGTCGAGCTGGTCCGGGCACACCTCAACCCCACGCTGCACGTCTCCACCATCCTGCTCACCATGTACGACGCCCGGACCAGGCTGGCCGCCCAGGTGGCCGAGGAGGTCCGGACGCACTTCCAGCAGGAGGTGCTGCAGACCGCGATCCCTCGCTCGGTGCGCATCTCGGAGGCACCCAGCTACGGTCAGACGGTGCTCACCTACGATCCCGGCTCCACCGGGGCGCTCTCCTACCTGGAGGCCGCCCGGGAGCTCGCGATGCGGGCGGTGGTCGCCGGGAGCGGTGGTTCACTGGTGGGCCAGCAGCGCGGCGGCCAGCAGCAGGACGGCCAGCAGCGGGATGGCGAGCCGGGGCAGGACGCCCCGATGGCACAGCACAGCACGACGGAGGGCAATCGGTGAGTGGTCGCAGGGGTCTCGGACGAGGACTCAAGGCGCTGATCCCGGCCGCGACGCCGGAGGACGGCGCGGTGGCCACGCAGCCCGCGGCGGTCGCGGTGGCGGTGGCCGACACGGTGGTACCGGCAGCGGTGCCGGTGGTGCCGACCGGCCGGGGCACGGTGGCGGCCAGGGCGGCCGCCGAGAGCCTGCGGGAGCAGGCCGACCGGGAGACGGCGACGGCGGAGCCGGCCCAGGCGGTCGGTGCCTTCTTCGCCGAGCTGCCGCTGGACGCGATCACCCCCAACCCGCGCCAGCCGCGCGAGGTGTTCGACGCCGACAAGCTGGCCGAGCTGGTCGCCTCCATCAAGGAGGTGGGCCTGCTCCAGCCGGTGGTGGTGCGCCAGGTCGCGCCCGAGCGCTTCGAGCTCATCATGGGCGAGCGCCGGTGGCGGGCCTCCCGGGAGGCCGGGCTGGAGCAGATCCCGGCGATCGTCCGGGCCACCGAGGACGACAAGCTGCTGCTGGACGCCCTCCTGGAGAACCTGCACCGGGCGGAGCTGAATCCGCTGGAGGAGGCCGCCGCCTACGACCAGCTGCTGCGGGACTTCTCCTGCACGCACGACGAGCTGGCCGACCGGATCGGCCGCTCGCGCCCGCACGTCACCAACACCCTGCGGCTGCTGAAGCTCTCGCCGGCCGTCCAGCGCCGGGTCGCCGCGGGTGTGCTGACCGCCGGGCACGCCAAGGCGCTGGTGGGTGTGCCGGACGCGGAGCGCCAGGAGCACCTGGCGAAGCGGATCATCGCGGAGGGCCTCTCGGTGCGCACCACCGAGGAGATCGTCCGGCTGATCGACAGCGAGGAGAAGCCGCAGCGCCCGGTCGGGCCGAAGGCGGGCAAGCTGCTCTCCCCGGCCTTCAACGACCTGGCGAGCCGGCTCTCGGACCGCTTCGACACCCGGGTCAAGGTCGAGGTCTCGCAGCGCGGCGGCAAGCTCGGCAAGGGCAAGGTCGTCCTGGAGTTCGGCTCGGTGGAGGACCTGAACCGGATCCTGGACAGCCTGGCCCCGGGCGAGGACGGGCTGCGGCTGTCGCAGAGCTGAGCCACTCCGGGGAGTGGTACTGCCGATGGGTGCGTGTTGTACGTGAGCCGGGTTTCACGTGGAACATGCACCCATCGGCATTCGGGGGGAATGCTCGACTGTGGAGTGGACGAGGAGGTGCGGGGGATGGGACGCCGAATCGCTCCGCTGACGCTGGACAACCTCGCGGACCTGCCGACGACCTGCCGCTCCTGTGTGTTCTGGGAGCTGGATCCGGTCAGCGGGAGGGCGGCGGTGGAGTCGGGCAAGCCGGAGCTGGAGAAGGAGGGCTGGATCTCCGCGGTGCTGCTGGAGTGGGGGTCCTGCGGCCGGATCGTCTATGTGGACGACGTCCCGGCCGGGTTCGTGCTCTACGCCCCACCCGCCTACGTCCCGCGCTCGCAGTCCTTCCCGACCAGTCCGGTCTCCCCGGACGCCGTCCAGCTGATGATCAGCCGGGTCGTGCCGGGCTTCCAGCGCCAGGGGCTCGGCCGGGTGCTGGTGCAGACGGTGGCCAAGGATCTGCTGGGGCGGGGGGTCCGGGCGATCGAGGCCTTCGGCGCGGTCGGACGGGAGCCGCCGAGCTGCGTGCTGCCGGCCGACCATCTGCTGGCGGTGGGCTTCAAGACCGTACGGCCGCACCACCGCTACCCGAGGCTGCGGCTGGAGGCCAGGGCCACGCTCTCCTGGCGGGGCGATGTGGAGGGGGCGCTGGAGCGGCTGCTCGGCGGGGCGCGCAAGGAGCCGGCGCTGCGGCCGTTCTGAGCCCCTGGCCCGGTCGGCCCGGATCCCTGGTGTGAACGACGAAGGCGGCGCTCCCCGGTGGGGGAGCGCCGCCTTCGCGTGGTCGTCGGCCGGACCTAGATGAACTCGGCCAGCTCGCGCAGCAGCGCGGCCTTCGGACGCGCACCGGTGATGGACTTCACCGGCTC
Source organism: Kitasatospora sp. NPDC048239 (assembly GCF_043202015.1). Taxonomy (NCBI): domain Bacteria; kingdom Bacillati; phylum Actinomycetota; class Actinomycetes; order Kitasatosporales; family Streptomycetaceae; genus Kitasatospora; species Kitasatospora sp. NPDC048239. The sequence goes on from NZ_JBICZP010000003.1 coordinate 352,241, forward strand.
GCCGCCCTTGTAGACGATCAGGGTCGGGATGGAGATCACGTTGTACTGAGCGGCGGTCTGCTGGTTGCTGTCGACGTCCAGCTTGGCGATGGTCAGCTTGTCGGCGTGCTCGGCCGCGATCTCTTCCAGGATCGGGGCGACCTGGCGGCACGGGCCGCACCAGGTGGCCCAGAAGTCGACCAGTACGGGCTTCTCGCTGTCCAGGACATCGGCCTTGAACGTCGCGTCGGTGACGGTGGTGGTGGCGCCGGCCACGGGGACTCCTCAGGGTCAAACGGCAAAGAGGGCTGCTGCCAGGAGAACAACGGGCGGACCCGTTCTGTTTCTGCCTGGCCGGCGCGGGGGTGTTTCACGTGGAACACCCCCGCGGGGGATCGGGCGGTGGGGCGGATCAGACCGTGACGGTCGCGGCGGCCTGGGCCTCCAGGTCGGCCAGCGAGGCCAGGTAGCGCTCGGCGTCCAGCGCGGCCGAGCAGCCGGTGCCGGCGGCCGTGATGGCCTGGCGGTAGGTGTGGTCGACGACGTCGCCGGCACCGAAGACACCCGGGATGTTGGTGCGGGTCGAGGGGGCCTCGACCTTGAGGTAGCCCTCGGCGTCCAGCTCCAGCTGGCCCTTGAACAGCTCGGTGCGCGGGTCGTGGCCGATCGCGATGAACAGGCCGGTGACGGGCAGCTCACGGGTCTCCCCGGTGCTGCTTCCGTCGTTCGCCACCGCGCGCAGGGTGACACCGGTCAGCTTCGGGTCGCCGTGGATCGCCTCGACCGCGCTGTTCCACTCGAAGCGGATCTTCTCGTCGGCGAAGGCGCGCTCCTGCATCGCCTTGGAGGCGCGCAGGCTGTCACGGCGGTGGATGATCGTGACGCTGCGGGCGAAGCGCGAGAGGAAGGTGGCCTCCTCCAGGGCGGTGTCGCCGCCGCCGACCACCGCGATGTCCTGGTCGCGGAAGAAGAAGCCGTCGCAGGTGGCGCACCAGGAGACCCCGCGGCCGGACAGCGCGTCCTCGTTCGGCAGGCCCAGCTTGCGGTGCTGCGAGCCGGTGGTGACGATCACGGCGCGGGCCTTGTGGACGTTGCCCTCGGAGTCGGTGACGGTCTTGACGTCACCGGTGAGGTCGACCGAGACGATGTCGTCCGGGATGAGCTCGGCGCCGAAGCGCTCGGCCTGCGCCCGCATGTTGTCCATCAGCTCGGGGCCCATGATGCCGTCCCGGAAGCCCGGGAAGTTCTCGACCTCGGTGGTGTTCATCAGCGCGCCACCGGCGGTGACGGCACCCTCGAAGACCAACGGCTTGAGGGAGGCTCGGGCGGTGTAGAGCGCAGCCGTGTAGCCGGCCGGGCCGGAACCGATGATGATCACGTTACGGACGTCGCTCACTGCATCTCCTGGTTCGCATCGCGACCCGCGCTAGTGCGGGGAGGGCGGTCCTGCTCCGCCGCCCGGGACAACGACTGACCAGTCTCCCGCATTCCCAGGCGGATCAGTACCAGGTGCCCGAACTCTGGGAGCGTCGGGTCGTGCCGGGCGTGGATCGTTCGGATCGCGGGGCGCGGAACGCCGGATGTGCCGCTCAGCGGGTCGGGACGGTGCGGTGCAGGAGGACCGGCCCGCAGTCGGGGGTCCGGAGGTAGACGTCCAGCTGGTCCGGGTGGCCGGGCACGGCGTACACCAGGACCTCCGCCGGGGCGCCGGCGAAGCTGCCCCGGTCGGTGGCCAGCGGGGTGCCGTCGACGGGTGCCGGACAGGCGGTGGCGCTGTGGCCGCGGATCCCCTGCTCGCCGTCGACGGGCGGTCCGGCGGAGGGCTTGGCGGCCGGGCTGCCGGGGCGGCCGCCCTGGGCGATCAGCTGCTGGATCTGGGCGGCCAGCGCGTCCTCGCGGTAGGCCGTCCCGCCGTCGGCCTCGGGCCGGGGCGGGGTGCCGGGAGCGGGGACGGAGGTGGCGGCCGGGGCGTCGGCGCGGGCCGCGCTGCTGCTCGACGGCTGCCGGTCGTCCGGCTGCAGCAGCAGGGCGCCGCCGAGGCCGACCGCGAACAGCGCGGCGGCGGCGCCGAGCAGCAGCCGGGCCCGGCGCCGACGGGGGCGGCCCGGGCCGGTGCCGCCGGGGGCGGTGGGCGCGGTCCCCGCCGCGGGGCGCCCGGGCGGCGCGGAGGCCGCTGTGGCGGGGCGTGCCGGTCGGGTCGGGCCCTCGCCCCGGTGTGCCGGTCGGGAGGGCTCCTGGGGGCCGCGTACGGCCTTGTCGACGGCCTCGGCGGCGTCGGTCTCGGTGGCGGCCGCGGCCAGCGCGGCGTCGAGCCGCTCGGCGACGTCGGCGGGCATCGGCGGCGTCTCGGCGGCACCGAGCAGTGCCTGCACCTCGGCGAGCGCCTCGGCCGTCTCACGGCACTCGGCGCAGTCGGCGAGGTGGCGCCGCAGCGCCTCGGCGGTCTCGGGCGACTCCACCAGCCCCTCGGCGAGGTCGGCGAGCTCGTCGACGCCGGGGTGCGGTCCGGTGGGGTCGGGGGAGGAGAGGGGGGCAGTCATCGCGTGCTCGCGTCTCCTTCCAGGATCGGTCGGCCGGTGTCCGGGCCTGTCCCTGTGACGGTGCGGGCGGCCGGTGGGTTCCCAGGGGGCCCGGAGGCGCTGCCGCGGACCGGTCCGCCGCCCGGCCGGGCCGTCGGCGTTTCACGTGGAACGGCGGCCGCCGCCGCGCCGCCGCCGTCCTCGCGGAGGTGGCGGACCAGCGGCAGCAGCCGGGCGCGGCCGCGGGCGCAGCGGCTCTTCACGGTGCCGACCGGCACCCCGAGCAGCTCGGCCGCCTCGGCGACGGGGTAGCCCTGCATGTCGACCAGGACGAGCGCGGCCCGCTGCTCGACCGGGAGCTCGGCGAGTGCCGCGGTGACCTCCCGGTGCACCTCGGCGCGGACCACCGGGCTGTCGGCCGGCTCGGCGGAGCCGACCAGGGAGTCCAGCCGCTGCGGGTCGTCGTCCAGCGGCTTGGTGCGGCGGGTGGCGGTGCGCCGGGCGCGGTCCAGGCAGGCGTTGACCACGATCCGGTGCAGCCAGGTGGTGACGGCCGAGCGGCCCTGGAAGGTGTGGGCGGAGCGGAACGCGGAGACCAGGGCGTCCTGGAGGGCGTCGGCGGCCTCCTCGCGGTCGCCCAGGGTGCGCAGGGCGACCGCCCAGAGCCGGTCCCGGTGGCGGTTCACCAGCAGGCCGAAGGCCTCCCGGTCGCCGGCGACGTGCCGGGCGAGGAGGGCCGCGTCGTCGTCCGTCCGGTCCGCGCCGTCCGTCACTGCCACCGCCCCTCCCCGTCCTGTGCCGTCCTGATGTCCTGTGCCGGGCCGTCCCGCGTCGGGTCGTCCGCGTTGGGCCGTCCGCGCCGGTGCGGTCAGCCGAAGACCTTGACGTCGGCGACGTGGCCGCGGAACCTGCCGTCGTTATCCTTCGGCAGGCTGGTCATCCAGAGCAAGAGGTAGCGCGTGGTGACCGGCGCCTGGGCGGCGAAGTCGACGGTGGTGCCGCTGCCCTTGTCGACCACGGTGAAGGCGTTCGGCTGGGCCTTCTGCGGGTTTCCGGCGGCCTGTGCGCCGGGGACCCTGAGCTCCGCCGTGGTGGAGCCGGCGAACTGGACGTTCACCGAGCTGACGGGCTGCGGCGTGCCGAGGTCGATCAGCAGGCCGGTGCCCTCCCGGGGGAGCGGCTTCGGGCCGAACGGGTCCTGGTACCAGGAGCTGATCCAGACGGTGTTCGGGTCCCCGTCGAAGGCCTTGTCGGTCAGGTAGTTGCTCGGCGGATTGGTGCCCACCGGGTCGTAGGACTGCGCCTCCTTGACCTGGATCGGCACGGGGGTGTGCGCGGCCGCCTGCACGGGGGCCGAGCTGGTGCCGCTCGCGGGCTGGGTGGCCGCCACCGAGGGCCCGGTGCTGCGCAGGCTGTCGACCAGCTGCCAGGAGCCGACGCCGATCGCGCCGAGGGCGACCGTCCAGGCGGTCGCCTTCACCACCCGGCGCAGCCGGCGCCGACTGCGCCGGACCGGCTGGGCGGCCATCGGGACCGGGCCGGTGCCGGGGGCGGCGACCACCCGGGTCGGGTTGGGCGCGGTGGGCAGCGCGTGGGTGTTGTGCCGGGGCGGCGCGGTGTAGGCGGGCAGCTCGGGCTCGGGCTGGCGGATGCGGGGCATCAGCGCGATGGCCTTGGCGAGCTGCTCGGGGGTGGTGATCGGCTCGGCGTGGTGCGGGGGGTGGTCGAACAGGGCGCGGGCGGCCAGCTCGGAGAGGCCCTTGTGGACGCCGGCCCGGACCTGGTCGGGCGGCACGTCGCCGAGGCTTCTGGGCAGGCCCTGGAGGTCGTAGCGGTCCTCGGGGAACGGCCAGCGGTGGGTCAGCGCGGCGTACAGCAGGGCGCCGATGGCGCGGGTGTCGGTGCGCGCGGCGTCGTCGGCGGTGCCGCCGTCCCCGTCGGCGTCCCCGGTGGGCAGGCCGCGCAGGGCGGCGTCGACCGCGATGCCGTTGATCCGGTACTGGCCGCTGTCGGTGCGCAGCACACAGCGCGGGGTGAGCCGCAGGTGGGCCTGGCCGCGCCGGTGCGCGGCGGCGACCGCGTCGGTGACCTGGCGGACCATCTGGTACGCGTCGTGCGGCTCCATCGGGCCGGTGGCGAGCAGCTTGGCGAGGTCGGAGGCGTGCGGCAGCCACTCCCGGACGACGTAGACCAGCTCGCCCTCCTGGACGGCGTCCAGGACCTGGACGAAGCGCGGGTCGCCGAGCAGCGCGGCGGACTTGGCGGCGGCCAGCACGGCGCGGGCCCGCTGGTGGCCGGCCGCCATCAGGTGGACGCCGACGGCCCGGCGCAGCTTCTCGTCGACCGCCCGCCAGCTGCTGAAGGTCTCGGCCTGGGAGATGCACTCCTCCAGCCGGTACCGGTGGCCGATCGTGTCGCCGCTGTGCCGCAGCGGGGCGGGGAGGGTGCGCGGCAGGGTGCCGGTGTCGCGGGTGTCGACGGTGGGCTGCGGGTCCTGCGGGGGGCGCTCGGCGGCCTTGCCGGCGCCCGCCCCGGCCGCTGCCGCGTCCGCCCGCCGCCGGGCCGCGGCGGCGTCGCCGGCGGACAGCTCGGCGGCGATCTCCTTGGCCGACAGCGGCGCGGTGATCTCCGACGTCTCCTCCCCGCTCGGGGAGGGCTCGGAGTCGCTCGGGGCGCGGTCGGTGCCCCCGGCCGCCGAGGCCGCCTCATCGGCGAGCTCGTCGATCGCCGCGGCCAGTGCGGCCTCGTCCGCCGCGCCGCCAGCTGCTGACGTGTCGACGACCGCCTTGGTGCCATCAGCCACCGTGGTCCTGCCTCCCCTTGTGTCGCCCCGGCCTGAGAGAGTCGCTGGAGCGTAGAGGTTGGCCGCCCTGCGCTCCAGGACAATTGTGCCCACTCTTCTCCACCGGTACGACCGCTGAAAGGGCCTCGCGGTTGCGTGATGGTGGAGAGATGTGGTGCAGATCCGGCACTGGGCCGCCAGCCGGGTCCGGGAGATCCCCGGACCGGATGGCGGCCCAGTGCCCGCCCCGACGGGGCGGAGAACCCCGGTCGTCCGGTTGACACCCGATCAGGGCGCCGGCCGGTACGACCGGTTGGTACGAGCGGTCAGCGGCCCAGTCGGCCGCGGACCATGCCCAGCATCGCGTTCAGCTCCTCGATCCGCAGCTTCTTCGCGATCAGGGTGAAGACGGCGATCTGGAGGGCGCCGGCCAGGACGATGGTGAGCACACTGCCCAGCCAGCCGCCGACGACCTGCTGCACCGCCAGACTGACGCCCAGCCCGACCAGCGCGGCCGGCACACAGGCGGTGATCAGCCGGGTGTAGGTCTTGCCGATCCGCTTGGTGTCCAGGCCGCCGATCTTCTTCTTCAGCTTGGGTACCGCCACCGCCACTCCGACGGCGTACGCCAGACCGTACCCGAATGCCATACCCGTCACGGTCCACTCGGCGGGGAGGGCGACCCAGCAGAGCAGCGAGAAGCCGGCCTGGCAGGCCGCCACCCAGACGGTGTTGGAGAACGGCGTCCGGGTGTCCTCGTAGGCGTAGAAGCCGCGCAGCATCACGTACTGCACCGAGTACGGGATCAGGCCCAGCGCGAAGGCGGAGAGCATCAGACCCACGTTGGTGGCGCTGTCCAGGGCCACCTCGCCGCCGCCGACCCCGTAGATCGCGCGGCCGATCGCCGGGCCGAGCGAGAGGAACAGGAAGGCGCCCGGGACGACCGCCACGGCGGTGGTCCGCAGCCCGTACGAGATGTCGTCGCGCACCGCGCCGGCGTCCTCGTCGGCGGCGGCCCGGGAGAGCCGGGGGAGCACCGCGCTCATCAGCGAGACCACGATGACGGCCTGCGGGAGCTGCCAGATGAGCAGGGCGTTGGAGAAGGCGGCGAGGCCGACACCGTTGTGGCCGCCGTGCTCGGCGGCGCTGCCGGCCGCGGTGGCCAGCTGGGTGATCACCAGGTAGCCGGCCTGGTTGGCGAGCACGAAGAAGAAGGTCCACTTGGCCAGCCGGCCGGCCTTGCCGAGGCCGTGGCCGCGCCAGTCGAAGCGCGGCCGGTAGTGGAAGTCCGCCGCCCGCAGGTACGGGATCATCGACAGCGCCTGGACGGCGAGGCCGACCAGGGTGCCGATGCCGAGCAGCCGGACGCCCTCGGGGGAGATCGTCTCGGGGGTGACCCCGGTGGTGCCGAATCCGCCGTACACCCAGAGGTAGGCGGAGAAGGTGAAGATCACCACGATGTTGTTGAGGACCGGGGTCCACATCATCGCGCCGAACCGGCCGCGGGCGTTGAGGATCTGGCCCATCACGACGTGGATGCCCATGAAGAAGATGGTCGGCAGGCAGTAGCGGGCCAGCGCCACGGTGGTGTCGGCGCGGGCCGGGTTCGCCATCATCGGGTGCGAGATCAGCTGCACCAGCAGCGGGGCGCCGACCACGGCCAGCAGCACGACCGCGCCGAGCCCGACCATCACCAGGGTGAGCAGCCGGTTGGCGTAGGCGGTGCCGCCGTCCTCGTCGTTCTTCATGCTGCGGACCAGCTGCGGCACGAACACGGCGTTCAGGGCGCCGCCGCCGATCAGGATGTACAGCAGGGTCGGCAGGGTGTAGGCGGCGTTGTACGAGTCGCCCATCACGCTGACGCCGATCGCGGCGGTGATCACCATCGTGCGCAGGAAGCCGGTGCCACGGGAGACCAGGGTGCCGGCCGCCATGATCGCGCTGGAGTTCAGCAGGCTGGCGACCTTGCCGCCGCCGGCCGCGGGCGCCTGGGGGGCGTGCGGCTCGGCCGCCAGCTCGTCCAGCGGCTCCACCGCGGGCGGTACCTGGACGGCGGCCACCTGCATGGTGGCCTCCTCCTCGGAGAGCGGCGGGTCGAACTCGATCGGCGGGACGAACGGGCGCTGCCCGTCCTGGCCGCCGCCGTGGTGGCCCGGGTAGGAGCCGGCCTGCGGGTACGGGGCCGGCGGCAGGAGCGGCTGGCCCAGCGGCGACTGCGGCACGGGGGGGACGGGTGCCACGGGTGCCGCGGGGGCCATCGGGGCATGGCCGAGCGGCGACTGCGGGGGCTGCGGCACGTGCGGACGGGACGCCGCCTCGCTCTGGCCGAGGCCGCCGCCGCCCGCGCCGAACAGCGCGTCCACACCCACGTACTCGGTGCTCTCGGAGTCCCACGCGGAGTGCGCCGGGCCCGGCTGCCACTGCTGGTGCTGCGGCGGCTGGTGCTGGTGCTGGGGCTGGTGGTGCTGCCCGCCCCACTGGTCGGCCGGCGCGGCCGGCTGCTCCCACCCGGGGGCGCCCTCCTGCCAGGCCGCCTGCGGCGGGGTGTCCCAGCCGGGCTGCACCGGCGGGACGGGCGGGGCGAAGGAGCTCGCCGGCACCGGCGTCGGGTAGCCGCCGCCCTGCGGCGGCAGCTGCGGCGGCACGTCGTACGCCGCGACCGGCTGCTGGGGCTCGGCGGGCCGGGCGGTCTGCATGCCGTACGGGTCCTGGCCGTCCTGGTGGCCCTGGTACGCGTCGGCCGCGTACGGGTCCTGGGCGTAGGTGTCGGCCACGTACCAGTCGCCGGACGGCGACTCGGCACCCGGCCGGCCCTCACCGCGGCCCGGCGGCCGCTCCTCGCTGCGCCCGGTCATGTCACCTCTTCGCTGTCGTGGGGGAGGCCGGCCCGGAGTCGGGCGGTGTCGGCGGTATCAAGGACCAACCTTCTCATCACCGGTGGCCCGATCCCGGCCATCTGCGGTCCTGCCGCGCGGTGTCTGCGCAGGTCCCTCACCTCCGGGGCCCCCGCCCCCGTCGGTGGCGGCCCGTTCCCCGGGCTCCGCCGCGCCGCCGCTCGTGTCGCCGTTCGTGTCACCGCTCGTGCCGTCGGTCGGCCCGTCGGCCGCCGGCTCGTCGCCGAGCGGTTCGTCGCCGTCCTCCGCCGGGGCCCGCCGCTTGCGCTGCCGGTAGAAGCGCAGGCCCGCCAGCAGGAGCAGCACCAGGCCGCCGCCGAAGACGTACAGCACGCCGTTGGTCACCGAGGTGACCTCCACCGTGAACGTCACCGGCTCGCCGTACGGCTGTGAGTCCGGACCGGTGGTGCGCAGCTGGGCGGTCATGGCGACCGGCCCGTTGTTGTGCGCCTCGGCCGCGAACCGCAGCGTGACGCTCTGCGCGGCCGGCAGCACGATCGGCTCCGGCGCGCCGACCTTGAGCCGGTTGGGCTGGGCCGGGGTCAGCACCAGTTCGAGGTTGGTGACCGTCTGGGTGAGGTCGTTGCGGACGCTGACCTGCAGCACGCCGGTGTCGCCGGCGAAGGTGATGACGGTCTTCTTCGGTACCTTCACCGCCTTGGTCAGCTCGCCGAGGTACGTCGACACGCCGTCGCGATAGGTGCTGCCGGCGGGCGGCTGGGAGCGCCACTCGGTGGACATCGAGCGCACCATGGCCGCGCTGAACGGACCGCGCACCCGCTGCGGCAGGGTGAGGATCCGCATCAGTTTGTCCAGCTCGCTCTGGATCCTGATGGTGTCGGTGAGCTCCAGCGAGGACAGCTCCGAGGCGCGCGCCTGCGCCGGGTAGTCGGTGGCCGCCGGGACGGCGGAGTTCGCCTTCGGATCGGCCGGGCCCGCGGCGAGCACGTCCAGCTTGACCGGCTCCACCCACTTGCCGGCCTGCGCCGTCAGCAGGGCCGTCGCCAGCGCCTTGGCGTTGTTCGCGGTCAGCTCGCGCGGCGGCATCACCAGCAGGCCGCGCGGGTTCTGCGGCTCCTGCCGGGAGATCACGAAGGTCTCGGCGAGGAAGCGCTGCACGGCCTCGCTCTGCGCCTGCGGGGTGTTCAGATCGGTCTCGAACAGCTCGGAGACCGTGCTGTCGGCGACCACCCCGGTCTGGCCGTTGCCGATCGGGCGCGGCGCGGTCGGCGTGTACTTCAGCCCGTCCGACTCCGGCAGGCTCGCCCCGTTGACCAGCACCAGGCTGCTGCCGGTGCGCTGCGTCATGCCGGCGATCTGCTGGTCCAGGTAGCCCTGGTACGGCCAGGCCACGTCCGCCCGGGTGTCCACCGACAGCCGGCCCTCGACGGTCAGCCGGCCCGCGGTGGACGCCTTGCCGAGCGCGGCGTCGACGCCCGGCAGATCGGCGCCGTTGTGCGCGATCGAGGCGATGTCCGGATCGGCGTACGGCAGGGCCACCACCTGGCTGCCCGACTTCGCCACCGCGGCCCGCAGCTTGTCCAGCCAGGCCGTCGCGGCGGCCTGGCCGGTGCCCGGGACGACGTTGTCCTCCTTGGCCGACTGGCCCTGGGTGCCGGGCTTCTGCACCTTGTACGTCCTGGTCATCGCGAACGCGGTGTCCAGCAGGTCGGGGTCCACCACCCAGGTCAGCCCCGGCAGCTTCGCCCCGGTGTCCACCAGCTCGTACAGCCGCCCGCCCGGCGAGAACTCCGCCGTCAGGCTGTCGTCGCGCAGCACCGGGATGCTCTGGTCGTTCTCGGAGGCGGTCTGCGCGGCCAGCACGGGGGCGTGCACCAGCGGCCACAGGGTGGTCACCTTGGACGGCTGCGCCTCGTTCGGCGCCGGGTCGTCGTACGGCAGGAAGGTGCGGGCGATGCCCAGCGGGCGGTCCCGCTGGTTGTCCGCGGTCGAGCCCCAGACGTCCACCGCGAGCTCGTACACGCCCTCACCGGAGAGCTGGAGGTCGCTCACCGCGATCCCCAGGGTGTACGCCTGGCTCTGGCCCGGGCCCAGCTCGTTCAGCGCGTACTGCGGGCTGTCCAGCTCGATGCCGTCGGCGCCGACCGGACTGGTCCGGGCGGCCACCGCGGCCAGGTCGCTGCGGGTGTTCAGGGGCTTGCCCGCCCAGGGTTTGCGGGCCGCCGCGTGCGCCGACTTGAGCACGGACTTCCCGGCGTTGGTGACATGGCCCTTGATCGTCACGGTGCCGTTCGGCGTGGCCACCGGCTGCTCGACGCTCTCGATGGTCATCACCACCGGGTACTCGGCCGTCACCCCGGACTCCGCCGACGGGCGGGCTCCCGTGGCGGGCAGCGCGCCGGCCTGCGGCGTGGCCGCCAGCAGCGCGAGCGCCGCTGCGAGGGCGGCCGCCGCCCGCCTGGCCACCCGGACCGCACGGCGCCCGGGTGGGGGCCCGTCGGCGGCACTCCTGGCACGTCCAGGGTGTCCGTACGCCTCCAGGCCCGAGTGCCGTGCCGGCTCGCTCACGCGCTTCGCCCTCGCCGTTCTCGATCGCTCGCTGCTTGATGCTCTGCTGCTGGGGATGCTGCTGGGGTGCTCCGTCGGCCGAAACGATCAGCCGTGAGAACCGCGGCCGGACGGCGTTCGGCCGACCGTGACGGCACGCGGCCCGGCGGCCCCTCAGCGGTGCCCGAGACTCGTTCCACCGGCATGGTAACGATGCAGCCGGGGGTGCAGTGTTGCGGGTCTTGCGGTGAGACGCCGGAAAACGCGCGGGCGGCGGGCCCTTCGGGGCACGTACCCTTGTGAGCCGTGTCCACTGCCAATGAGTCCACCGCCCATGAGTCCGGCGCCCATCATTCCAGCACCGCCACCCAGGTCGTCCCCGGCCTGAGCGAGGCGCAGACGCTGGGCCTGCAGGAACTGCTGCGGGTGTCCCCGGTCGCCGACGAGATCGCCCGCCGCTTCGAGGCGGCCGGGCACCGGCTGGCGCTGGTCGGCGGATCCGTCCGGGACGCCCTGCTGGGCCGCCTCGGCAACGATCTGGACTTCACCACCGACGCCCGGCCGCACCAGGTCCTCAGGCTGGTCAAGGGCTGGGCGGACGCCGTGTGGGACGTCGGCATCGCCTTCGGCACCGTGGGCGCCCGCAAGGACACCCCGCAGGGCTCGTTCCTGATCGAGATCACCACCTACCGCTCCGAGGCCTACGACCGCACCTCGCGCAAGCCCGAGGTCACCTACGGCGACACCATCGAGCAGGACCTGGTCCGCCGCGACTTCACCGTCAACGCGATGGCCGTCGACCTGCCCGGCCGCGGCTTCGTCGACCCGCACCACGGCCTGGACGACCTGGAGGCCCGGGTGCTGCGCACCCCTGCCACCCCGGAGGAGTCCTTCTCCGACGACCCGCTGCGGATGATGCGGGCCGCCCGCTTCGCCGCCCAGCTCGACTTCGAGCCCGCTCCCGAGGTCGTCGCCGCGATGACCGCGATGGCCGAGCGGATCACCATCGTCTCCGCCGAGCGGGTCCAGGCCGAACTCAACAAGCTGCTGCTGGCCGCCCACCCGGTGAAGGGCCTGCGGCTGCTGGTCGACACCGGCCTGGCCGACCACGTCCTGCCGGAGCTGCCCGCGCTGCGCCTGGAGCGCGACGAGCACCACCGCCACAAGGACGTGTACGAGCACTCGCTCACCGTGCTGGAGCAGGCCATCGACCTGGAGCAGGACGGCCCCGACCTCAGCCTGCGGCTGGCCGCGCTGCTGCACGACATCGGCAAGCCGCGCACCCGCCGCTTCGAGTCCGACGGCCGGGTCTCCTTCCACCACCACGAGGTGGTCGGCGCCAAGATGACCCGCAAGCGGATGCGCGACCTGAAGTACTCCAAGGAGCTCACCGAGGAGGTCTCCCGCCTGGTGGAGCTGCACCTGCGCTTCCACGGCTACGGCGGCGGCGAGTGGACCGACTCCGCGGTGCGGCGCTACGTCACCGACGCCGGCCCGCTGCTGGAGCGCCTGCACAAGCTCACCCGCTCCGACTGCACCACCCGCAACCGCAAGAAGGCCGCCGCGCTCTCCCGCACCTACGACGGCCTGGAGCAGCGGATCGAGGAGCTGCGCAACCAGGAGGAGCTGGACGCCGTGCGCCCCGCGCTGGACGGCAACCAGATCATGGAGCTGCTCGACCTCAGGCCCGGCCCCCAGGTCGGCAAGGCCTACAAGCACATGCTGGAGCTGCGACTGGAGCACGGCCCGATGGAGCAGGACGAGGCCGTCGCCGCGCTTCGCGCCTGGTGGGCGGAGCAGCAGGGCTGAGCCGCGCCCGACGCGGAAGGGGTGGCACCGGACCTCCGGTGCCACCCCTTCCGCGTTGTCGCTCGGTGCCGTCAGGTGTTCACCGACTGGAGGCAGAGCACGAAGCTCAGGGCCGAGCTGGTGGACTCCCGGGTGTAGCTGCTGTCCGAGTCGGGCACGGCGTCGCAGCCCTTGTCGTCGCTGGTGGCGAGCAGCTTGCGGAGCACCTTGTACTGGGCCCGCGAGTCGCTGCAGGGCAGCATCGTGATCCGCGGCTTGGTGTCGTGGGTGGCGGTCGTCCCGTTCTCGTTGCGCAGGCAGTCGCCGACCTTGGCGCGGTCGATGTCGCTGGGCACCGTGGAGGCCGCCGGCGGGGCCGAGGACTTCGGGACCGCCGGGGTGGTGATCTCCGGGATCGGCGGCATCGAGAACGACGGGCTGGGGAAGGCCGGGACGGGCACCGTGGGCACCGCGATGGTGCGGATCGGCCGGGGCGTGTCGTGGTTCGCGCCGATCACCGCGCCGGTGGTCGCCAGGATGATGAACGAGGTGATCGAGAGCACCGGCAGCAGCAGCATCAGCATGTGCGGCCGCTTGGTCAGCGGGACGCCCGGGTCGAGCTGCGGGCCGTGGGTGCCGGGGACGGGCAGCGGCAGCTGCTTGATCTTGTTGTGGGCCGCCAGGTTCCGCAGCAGGGTGATCGGCGTGATGATCGAGGACAGGTAGCCCCACCAGCCCTGGACCAGCGTGCGGGCCGACATGTCGCGCACCACGGCGGTGCCGCAGGTGCGGCAGAACGGTCCCGGCTGCTTCAGGAACCGCATGATGATGATGATCCCCTGGTGCCCGCGGACCGTGGTGTCCGCGGCGGGGAAGCCGCCGCAGAAGCGGCAGACCGGGCCGCCCTGCGGGGCCATCGCGGCCTGCGGGTAGCCGTAGCCGGGCGCCGGGGCGGGCGCGCCGTACGCGGGCGCGGGGCCGGGAGGGGGAGCGGCCGGGTAGCCGTAGCCCGGCGGCGGACCGGCCTGCGGCGGCACCGGCGGGGCACCGGCCGGCGCCCCGTACGGGTTGCCGGTGGCGTAGGGGTTGCTGCCGTCGGAGGGCGGCGGGGCGCCGTACGGCATCTGCGGAGGTGGAACGGACATGGTGGGGTCCCCCGGGGAAGGTCGTGGTGGTGGGGCGGTCAGGACGACGTCTTGACCGGCGGCACGCCGGTGGTCAGCGGGCCGAGGCAGAGCACGTAGCGCTTCTTGTTCCAGCGCCGGCCGCTCTTGCCGGAGACCGTGCTGGTCGTCCCCGCCGTCTGCCGGCAGCGGGTGGTGTCGGTGCTGTCGGTGAACTTCGCCAGCACCTTGTAGTTCGCCTTGCTGTCGGTGCACTTGACGATGTCGACGTCGCGCGAGCCGCTGGCCTTGACGCAGTCGCCGACCTTGGCGCTGCTCACGCTCGGCCCGCTGACGAAGTAGCCGACGATCAGCGCGATACCGCCGAGCACGATGCCGACGACCTTCAGCTTGGCCTTGGCGCCGGTCTTGCGCGCTGGCGCGGCGGGCGGCTGCGGAGCCTGCGGGTGGCCGTACTGGGGCGGCTGGCCGTACGGCGGCTGGCCCCCGGGAGGGGCGCCGTAGGGCGGCTGCTGCCCGTACGGCGGAGCGGGCTGGGGGGCCGGGGCCGGGTAGCCGTAGGCCGGCGGAGCGGGCTGGGGCTGGGGCTGGGGGTGGCCGTAGCCGGCCGGCACCGCCTGCGGCGGCCCGTACTGCGGGGCCGGCGCACCGTAGGGCTGAGGAGCCGGCGCACCGTACGGCTGAGGGGCCGGCGGTCCCTGCGGGTAGCCGTACTGCGGCGGCTGGCCGTACGGATTTGGCGGTGTGCTCATCAGGTTGTCCCCCGAGACAGAGTGCTGTCGCTCCGACAGATCTGACGTACCTTAGCGACTCACTCGGACGCGACGGGTTTCGAGGGTGCGCGGGCCCTCAGGAGGCCTGGTCACCGGGGATGGGACCGGTACGGCGGGCGGCCCGGAAGTACCACAGGGCGGAGAGCCCGTAGACCAGGGCGACCCCCAGGACTACCGGCACCGAGCGTCCGGAGATCGGCAGCACCAGGGCGGTCACCAGGGCGGCGGCCACGAAGGCGACGTTGAACAGCACGTCGTAGATGGCGAAGACGCGGCCGCGGTACTCGTCCTCGACCGACTCCTGGACCACGGTGTCGGCACAGATCTTGGTGCCCTGGGTGACCACGCCGAGCAGGAGCGCCGCGATCAGGCACGGCACCAGGGAGAAGCCCAGGCCGAGCGCCGGGACGAACACCACCGGCGCCGCCAGGCAGACCGTCATCCAGCCGGCCAGTCCAAGCCGGCGGGTGCACCAGGGGCTGACCACGGCGGCGAGGAAGAACCCGGCGGCCGAGAGCCCGACCGCCTGGCCGAGGGTGACCAGCCCGGCCGAGCTGTCCGCCGGGTCGTTGAAGGTGTAGCGGGCCAGCATCACCACGACGACGATCAGCACGCCGTAGCAGAACCGGGCGGCGGTGACGGCGGCCAGCGCGTGCACCGCGGGCCGGCAGTCGCGGACCAGGTGCCGGACGGCCGAGCCCAGCTCGCGGGTGGCCTGGGCGAGGGCCCGGCCGAGCGGGGGGCGGTCGGTGCGGTGCTCGGGCCCGAGGAGGTCCCGGCCCATCCGGCGGGCGGCGAGCGCGGCCGAGAGGTAGAGCAGCGCGGCGACCGTCACCAGGGCCGCGTCGGCCCGGGGCCCGGGGGTCATCACCTGGTGCAGCACGAAGCCGAGGCCGCCGCCGGAGGCCGCGGCGACCGTGCCGAGAGTGGGCGAGAGCGCGTTGGCGGTCACCAGCTGTTCCTGTGGCACCACCCGGGGGAGCGCGGCCGACAGGCCGGCCAGGATGAACCGGTTGAGCGCGGTGACCAGCAGGGCGGAGGCGAAGAACAGCCAGGACGGGGCCTCGGCCAGCAGCAGGGCGCCGGTCACCAGGCCGAGCCCGAACCGGGCCAGGTTGCCGAAGTAGAGCACCTGGCGGCGCCGCCAGCGGTCCAGCAGCACGCCGGCGAACGGGCCGATCACCGAGAACGGCAGCAGCATCACGGCCAGGACGGAGGCGATGTCGGCGGGGGAGGACTGCTTCTCCGGGGAGAACACCACATAGGCGGCGAGGGAGACCTGGAAGACCCCGTCGGAGAGCTGGGAGAGCACCCGGGCGGTCAGCAGCCGGCGGAAGTCGCGGCCGCGGAGCAGGCCGAGGAGGGTGGCGCGCTGCGCGGGCCGGTGGGTGGTGCTGCCGTTCTCCGTGATCGCCACCCGCCCAGATTGCCATGGAACCGGTCGGTGTTTCACGTGAAACATTCGCCGGGAAAAGGTGAACGGACCCATGGTCCAAGACCATGGGTCCGTTCAGAGCTTACGAGCAGTCAGCCCGATGCTCAGCGCTCGACCTCGCCGCGGATGAACTTCTCGACGTTCTCGCGGGCCTCGTCGTCGAAGTACTGGACCGGCGGGGACTTCATGAAGTACGAGGACGCCGACAGGATCGGGCCACCGATGCCGCGGTCCTTGGCGATCTTCGCGGCGCGCACGGCGTCGATGATGACACCGGCGGAGTTCGGGGAGTCCCAGACCTCGAGCTTGTACTCCAGGTTCAGCGGGACGTCGCCGAACGCGCGACCCTCAAGGCGGACGTAGGCCCACTTGCGGTCGTCGAGCCACGCCACGTAGTCGGACGGGCCGATGTGGACGTTCTTGGCACCCAGCTCACGGTCGCGGATCTGCGAGGTGACGGCCTGGGTCTTGGAGATCTTCTTGGACTCCAGGCGCTCGCGCTCGAGCATGTTCTTGAAGTCCATGTTGCCGCCGACGTTCAGCTGCATGGTGCGCTCGAGGATGACACCGCGGTCCTCGAACAGCTTGGCCATCACGCGGTGCGTGATGGTGGCGCCGACCTGGGACTTGATGTCGTCACCGACGATCGGCACGCCGGCCTCGGTGAACTTGTCCGCCCACTCCTTGGTGCCCGCGATGAACACCGGCAGGGCGTTCACGAAGGCGACCTTGGCGTCGATGGCGCACTGGGCGTAGAACTTGGCCGCGTCCTCGGAACCGACGGGCAGGTAGCAGACCAGGACGTCGACCTGCTGGTCCTTGAGGACCTTGACGACGTCGACCGGGGTCTCGTCGGACTCCTCGATGGTCTCCCGGTAGTACTTACCCAGACCGTCGAAGGTGTGGCCGCGCTGGACGGTGACGCCGGTCGGCGGCACGTCGCAGATCTTGATGGTGTTGTTCTCGCTGTTGCCGATGGCGTCGGCCAGGTCGAAGCCGACCTTCTTGGCGTCGACGTCGAACGCGGCGACGAACTCCACGTCGCTGACGTGGTAGTCACCGAACTGGACGTGCATCAGCCCGGGGACCCTGCCGGCCGGGTCGGCGTCCTTGTAGTACTCGACACCCTGCACCAGCGAGGCGGCGCAGTTGCCCACGCCAACGATGGCTACGCGAACCGAACCCATTCCGGTTGCTCCCTGTGATCTCATGAGCGCCGCCGAGACTCGGCGGTGCTCGTCCTGCTTCTTCGATGACTGCTGTGACGGGCGCGCGAGGCGCCCACTCCTGCCGCGTGGCACAGGGCTGACGCGGTGTCAGCGCTCCTGGGCGGAGCGCCCCGGGCGGTCGTACGGTGGCCCGGGCGGGTCCGAGGACCCGTCCTCCTGGCCACGGCCGTCCGAAGTCGTGGGGGGTACTGCGGTGTTGGGCCCGCCGTTGGGGGCCCCGGGGCGGCCGGTGCGGTTGGCCCGCTCGGTCTCGATCAGCTCGTTGAGCCACCGGACCTCGCGCTCCACCGACTCCAGTCCGTGCCGCTGCAGTTCGACGGTGTAGTCGTCGAACCGCTCGCGGGCCCGGGCGAGCGAGTTGCGCATCCGCTCCAGGCGCTCCTCCAGCCGGCTGCGGCGCCCCTCCAGGACGCGCATCCGTACCGCCCGGTCGGTCTGGCCGAAGAACGCGAAGTGGACGCCGAAGTGCTCGTCCTCCCAGGCGTCGGGGCCGGAGTCGGCCAGCAGTTCCTCGAAGCGCTGCTTGCCCTCGGGGGAGAGCCGGTAGACGATCTTGGACCGCTTGCCGTTGAGCGCGGTGGCCGGGACGTACGCGACGTCCGGGTTGTCCTCGACCAGGAAACCCTGGGCCACCAGGCTCTTCAGACACGGGTAGAGCGTCCCGTAGGAGAACGCGCGGAACGAGCCGAGCAGGACGTTGAGCCGCTTGCGCAGCTCGTATCCGTGCATCGGTGCGTCATGCAGCAGACCGAGAACGGCGAACTCCAGCACTCCTGAGCGCCTGCTCAATGCCGTCGTCCTCCTTCCTCCCGGTCGGACCGCGGTACCGCCGTATCCGGTGGTATGCCGTTCCGATGTATCGGCTCGATATATCGAGAACAGTAAACCTGGGTCCTCGAAGGGGCAAGGGGGGCACGCGTGAATGTGATCACAAGGCGACGCGCGGGTGGGCTAGGCAACGGCCGTGTAATGATCTGCCGCCCTTTTGTGGCGGTTGGTGCCTGATGCCCGATTAGGTGGATATCTCGGCTGCGTACGCTGTCGCGTGTGCACGAGGACCACCTCCGGGGTTAGGGCGGTTGCGGGCATTGGACGTGAACCGTGCCTTCAGGCTCGACGGCCTGGCGAGGAGTAGCTGGAAACATGAGCGAACGACGGCGAAGGTCGCCCGACGGCGGCGGCGGACAGCCTCCGGGTGACAACGGCCGCCCGGTCGGGGCCGGAGGCGACGAGCTCAGCTCGGGCGGACTCGGCGGGCGGCGCTCCTCGGGGGTCCGGGAGACCGCCCAACAGCCCCGGATGACCCGTGCCGAGATGCGCAAGGCGGGTCAGAAGGGCGGCAAGCGCGGTGCGGCGGAGCCGACGGGCCGGGGCGGCAAGCCGGGCCCGCCCGGCAAGAAGCGCTTCATCGACTACCCGCGCTTCGGCAAGCAGGGCGTCCGCCGCTGGCTGCCGTCCTGGCGGCAGTGGCTCTCCGCGTTCCTGCTGGTCTTCGCGGTCTGCGTCGGCGGGGTGTTCTTCATCTACCAGAGCACCACCGTCCCGCCGCTCAAGGACCTGGTGAAGGGTCAGAACAACATCTACTACTGGGCCGACGGCTCGGAGATGACCCGCAAGGGCGAGGCTAACCGCCAGATCGTCGAGCTCGCGGACATCAGCCCCAACCTGCAGAACGCCGTGATCGCGGCGGAGAACTCGACCTTCCGCACCGACAGCGGCATCGACCCCATGGGCATGATGCGCGCCGTCTACAACATGGCCACGGGCGGCGAGACGCAGGGCGCCTCGACGATCACCCAGCAGTACGTCAAGAACGCGTACCTCACCCAGGAGCAGACCCTTGACCGCAAGGTGAAGGAGTTCTTCATCACCCTGAAGATCAACCAGACGACCGAGAAGCCCGACATCCTGAAGGGCTACCTCAACACCAGCTGGTTCGGTCGCGGTGCGGAGGGCGCCCAGGCCGCCGCGCAGGCGTACTACGGGGTCAACGCCAAGGACCTGGACCTCTGCCAGAGCGCGATGCTGGCCGGGCTGCTCAAGGGCGCGGGGCTCTACGACCCGTCGCTCAAGGGCAACCACGAGCGCGCCGAGGAGCGCTGGAACTGGATCCTGAAGCGGATGGTGGAGACCAAGAACGCCACCGCCGAGGAGCGCGCCAAGT
Source organism: Kitasatospora sp. NPDC048239 (assembly GCF_043202015.1). Classification (NCBI taxonomy): domain Bacteria; kingdom Bacillati; phylum Actinomycetota; class Actinomycetes; order Kitasatosporales; family Streptomycetaceae; genus Kitasatospora; species Kitasatospora sp. NPDC048239. The sequence goes on from NZ_JBICZP010000003.1 coordinate 371,436, forward strand.
GCACCACGTTCCCGGAGCCGATCAAGGTCCAGCCGCCGTCCAACATGAACGGTGAGATCAGCTACCTGGTCGACACCGCCAACAAGTACGTCATGAGCAAGGACCCCAAGATCGACCAGCGGGCGATCGACAAGGGCGGCTTCAAGATCTACACGACCTTCGAGAAGGACAAGGTCGACGCCCTCAAGAAGGCCGTGGACGACGTCAAGGGCGAGACGCTCAACCTGCAGAAGCGCCCCGAGCAGGACAACTGGGTCCAGTTCGGCGCCGCCAGCGTCCGCCCCGGCGACGGCGCGGTCGTCGCCATATACGGCGGCGACGGTGTGGAGAACCAGCACTTCGACAACAACGCGGACGCCAAGGGCGTCCAGGTCGGCTCGACCTTCAAGCCCTTCGTGCTGGCCGCCGCGATGCAGATCGGCGTGCAGACCCAGACCGACGAGCAGGGCAAGCCGAAGCGGATCAACGCGGACAGCCGCTACCTCTCCGACGACAAGTCCGAGATCCACAAGCCGGACGGCTCGCTGGTGATCGGCGACGACGGCAAGCCCTACCGGCAGAAGAACGAGGACAGCGGCAAGCGCGGCTACGTCTCGCTGCGGCAGGCCATGCAGAACTCGTACAACGTGCCGTTCGTCCAGCTCAACCAGGACGTCGGGGGTCAGAACGTGGCCAACATCGCGGAGGCGATGGGCGTGCGCAAGGAGAGCTTCGCCGACCCCAAGACGCCGACCTTCGCGCTCGGCACCTCCACCGTGAGCCCGATCCGGATGGCCGACTCCTACGCCACCCTGGCGGCCAGCGGCAAGCAGGCCGACCCCTACTCGGTGACCAAGGTCGAGGTCAGCGGCAAGGAGCTGGCCGGCTTCGGCAAGCCCGAGCTGAAGCAGGCGCTGGAGCCGGCCGTCGCGGACAACGTCACCGACGTGCTGGTGAACGTGGCCAAGAACGGTACCGGCAAGCTGAGCAACTCGCTGGGCCGCCCGGTGGCCGGCAAGACCGGTACCACCGACCAGAACAAGTCGGCCTGGTGGGTCGGCTACACCCCGCAGCTGGCCACCAGCGTCGCGATGTGGCGCGAGGACCCGGCCAAGCACGAGCGGCTCTCGCTCAACGGCACCGGCGGCAAGGACTCGATCCACGGTGGTGACACCCCGACGGACATCTTCACCCGGTACATGAAGGTCGCCCTGGCCAACGAGAAGAAGATGGACTTCCCCGCCCCGCAGCCGGTCGGCAGCCAGGTGGACTCCTCGGGCGCGCCGAGCACCGCGAGCGCCTCGCCCTCGCCCACGATGACGGAGTCCGCGGCGACCACCGCCCCGGACCCGGGCGCCCAGCAGCCGCAGCAACCGCAGCCGCAGCAGCCGACGCAGACCCAGCCGCCGGCCTGCGTGCCCGGCGTGGACTGCCCGGGTACCGTGCCGACCCCGACGCAGAGCAAGTCGACCCACCCGGGCGGCGGCGGTGGCGGTGGCGGCGGTGGCGGAGCCTCGCCCAGCTGCCTCATCCCCGGGCTGTGCCCCTCCCAGCAGCCCTCCCCGTCCGCGTCGACCAGCGATCCCAGCCCGACCAGCACCAAGCCGCCCAAGCCGACCACCTCGCCGTCGGCGAGCACCGGCGCCCAGCAGGGCATGGCGCCCTGACGATCGGCTGTGAACGGTTCCGAACGGCGGTGGCGCCCCTCTGCGGAGGGGCGCCACCGCCGTTTCGTCATGATTCGCCGGACCGGTCCCGTGCCGCTCAGGGGGCCTCCTCGTCCTGGTGGGGGAGGTGCGGCAGGATGTCCGGCATGACGTCGAGCGCGCGTGACGAATCCGTCGGCCAGACCGGGCCAGTCGAGGCCGCCGGGCTCGTCCTGGCGGCGCCCGCCGCGGACCCGGCCGGACCGCCCGCCCCGCCGGCCAACACCGTGGTCGTCCCCGCGGACGAGGACCCGGTCGCGGCGGCCGGAAGCGAGGTGATCGGCGGCCCGCCCGGCCGACGAGCCCTGCTGGGCGTCTCCTGGTGGGTGCCGGCGCGCTTCCTCGCGCTGGTGGTGATCGTGGTCTCGGTGCTGGGCATGGCGCAGAAGCTGCCCTGCTACAACACCGCCTGGTTCCAGCCCGGATCGCCGCAGTACGTGCACGCCTGTTACAGCGACATCCCGCACCTGTTCTCCGGACGCGGCTTCGCGGCCGGCCTGCACCCGTACATCGACCGGATCCCGGGCACCTCGGGTGACCTCCAGTTCCTCGAATACCCGGTGCTGACCGGTCTGTTCATGCAGGTGGCGGCCTGGCTGACGCCCGGTGGCGGCGGCACCCAGAGCCAGGAGCAGTGGTTCTGGGCGATCAACGCGGGCCTGCTGATGGCCTGCGCGGTGGTCGCGGTGGTCGCCCTGTCGCGCACCCACCGCCGGCGCCCCTGGGACGCCCTGCTGTTCGCGCTCGCCCCCTGTCTGCTGCTGAACTCCACCGTCAACTGGGACCTGCTGGCGGTCGCCCTGGCCGCCGTCGCGATGGCCTGGTGGTCCGGCTCCCGCCCGGTCTGGGCCGGTGTCTTCATCGGCCTGGCCACCGCCGCCAAGCTCTACCCGGTGCTGCTGATCGGCCCGCTGCTGCTGCTCTGCTGGCGGGCCGGCCGGTGGCGCGAGTTCCGGGCGATGCTGGGCGGCGCGGTCGGCGCCTGGGTGCTGGTCAACCTGCCGATCATGATGGCCAACTGGCAGGGCTGGTCGACCTTCTACGTCTTCAGCAAGCACCGCAAGGAGGACTACGGGTCCTTCTGGCTGATCCTGATGCAGACCCGCGGCGTCGGGCTGGAGAACCTGGACACCTTCATCGCGGTGCTGATGGTGCTCTGCTGCCTGGGGATCGGCTGGCTGGCCCTCTCGGCGCCCCGCCGCCCGCGCTTCGCACAGCTCGCCTTCCTGGTGGTGGCCGCGTTCGTGCTGGCCAACAAGGTCTACTCACCGCAGTACGTGCTCTGGCTGATCCCGTTCGCGGTGCTGGCCCGGCCGCGCTGGCGGGACTTCCTGATCTGGCAGGCCTGCGAGGTGCTGTACACCCTCGGCATCTGGTCCCACCTGGGCTTCGTCACCGGAGCCAAGCAGCAGGGAATCGGCGAGTCCTGGTACCACTTCGCGATCGTCCTGCACCTGCTCGGAACGCTCTACCTGTGCGGGGTGGTGATCCGGGACATCCTGCTGCCCGACCGCGACCCGGTGCGCTGGGACGGCAGCGACGACCCGTCCGGCGGGGTGCTGGACCACGCGCCGGACGTCTTCGTGCTGGGCACCGCCCGGCAGCTGAAGGAGGAGGCGACCTACGCCGGATACGCGCCGGCCGGTCCCGAGCAGTGGCTGGACGAGCCGACCGCGCCGGAACCGGCCGACAGCGCCGAACGGTAGGGCGTGCCCCCGGTCGGACGGGCCCTCGGGCCGGTCCGACCGACGGGGCCTAGCGGTCCACCACCCGGTCGAAGTGCGTGGTGGTGTGCCGGACCTGCAGGGCGAGCTCGTCGCCCACGACCGGCGGCTTGGTCTCGTTGTCCAGGAACAGCAGGGAGACCTGCATGTGCGGCGGCTCGGCGAACCAGAGCTGCTTGCCGGACCAGTTGTACGGCGACTTGGTCTTGTTGACCGTCGCCAGACCGGCCCGGGCGATGCCCTTGGCCCGGGAGGACATGCTCTGGACGTACTTCGGTGCCTCCAGGCCGATGCCGTGCGCGGTGCCCCCGGCTGCCACCACCAGGTGGCCGTCGGAGGGCGCCGGGTGCTGGCGGTAGCCGTAGCGGTCGCCCTTGACGACCGGGGTGACGTCCAGCACCGTCGCCCGGACCTCCAGCGCCCCGTGGTCGCCCAGCCAGAGCCGGGTGCCGATCCGGGCCCGGAAGACGGTGTCCGGGTAGCGCTGGGCCAGCTGCCCCATGCCCGCCGCGCCGAGGTGGCTGACGAACACGGTGTGCACCGGCACGCCGGCGGCCCGGGCGGTGTCCACCCAGTACGCCACCTCGTCGACCGGGTCGGAGCCGTCCGGCCGGTCCATCGGCAGGTGCAGGGCCAGGCCCTCGAAGGAGACGCCGTCCAGCTCGGCGGCGACGGCCGGCAGGTCGGCCGCGCCCACCCCGTGCCGGCGCATGGTGGTCATGCACTCCACCACGACGCGGGCGCCGTGCAGCGCCCGCAGTCCGGCCAGGTTCGCCACCGTCCGGATCACCCGGGCGTGCGGCAGCGGCAGGACCTCCTCGCCGACCCGGTACGGGGTGAGCACCAGCAGCTCGCCGCCGTACCAGTCGGCGGCGTCCGCCGCCTCGTAGGCGGTGCCGACGGCCAGCACGCCGGTGCCCAGCAGGGTCGCCTCCTCGGCCAGCCGGTGGTTGCCCAGGCCGTAGCCGTTGCCCTTCGCCACCGGCACCAGGCCGGGGAACTCGGCCAGGACGGTGCGCTGGTGGGTGCGCCAGCGGTCGGTGTCGAGGTAGAGCGACAGCGTCATCGGGTCATCTCCCAGGGGGTGAGGGGCACGGCGGGGCGCAAGCGGCTCAGCGGCGCGACATGTAGAGGTCGAGCGCCTTGTGCAGCAGCTTGTTGAGCGGGAAGTCCCACTCGCCGAGGTACTCGGCGGCCTGGCCGCCGGTGCCGACCTTGAACTGGATCAGGCCGAACAGGTGGTCGTTCTCGTCCAGCGTGTCGCTGATGCCGCGCAGGTCGTACACCCCGCCGCCGAGGGCGTAGGAGTCGCGCATCATCCGCCACTGGATGGCGTTGGACGGCTTGACCTCGCGCTTGTGGTTGGCCGAGGCGCCGTAGGAGTACCAGACGTGCTCGCCGACCACCAGCATCGTGGTCGCGGCCAGCGGCTCGCCCTCGTGGTAGGCGATGTAGAGCCGCATGCGGTTCGGGTCCTCGGCGGTGAGGGCCTTCCACATCCGCTGGAAGTAGGCCAGCGGGCGCGGGGTGAAGCGGTCGCGCTCGGCCGTCACCAGGTACAGCTGGTGGAAGATCGGCAGCTCGTCGTAGCCGCCCTGGACGACCTCGACGCCGGACTTCTCGGCCTTCTTGATGTTGCGGCGCCAGAGCTGGTTGAAGCCCTTCTGGATGTCGTCCAGCGAGCGGTTGGCCAGCGGCACCTGGAAGACGTAGCGCGGCTGCACGTCGCCGAAGCCGGCGCCGCCGTCCTCGCCCTGCAGCCAGCCCGCCTTGCGCAGCCGGTCGGCCACCTCGAAGGCGCGCGGCTCGTACCAGTCGGCCTCGATGTCGCGCAGGCGCTTGGCCTGCTTGCCGGCGATGGCCTCCTTGATGGTCGGCGCGTTCCAGCGCCGGATCACCACCGGCGGGCCCATCTTCACCGAGAAGGCGCCCTGCGACTTCAGGTGCGCCAGCATCGGCGACAGCCAGCGGTCCAGGTCGCGGTCGAACCAGTCGATCACCGGGCCCTCGGGCAGGTAGGCCAGGTAGCGCTTGACCTTCGGGAGCTGGCGGTAGAGCACCAGGCCGGCGCCGACGATCTGACCGGAGTCGTCGATCCAGCCGATCGACTCGGTGCGCCACTCGGCCTTCACATCGCCCCAGGACGGCACCTGCATGTGGCTGGCCGAGGCGCGGCTCCTGATGAAGGCGAGGTGCTCCTCGCGGGTGATCGTCCTCAGGCGCAGGCTCATGCTCGGTGCTCCTCGTCGGTCGGGCTCGGTGGGCCCCAGGTTCCCGGGGGTGACTTTATCCTCCGGGACCCCTTCGGCTGTGGGCGCGGCGGCGCCCCCGGCGCCTGCCTGCCCTTAGGTAGGTACGCGACGGGGGCGCCAGGGGTTCCGCGTGGGAGGACGGGGCCGGGGTCTGGCGGAACAGGCCCTAGCCCCAGAGACCGCCCCGGGCCAGACCCAGGTAGAGGCCGAAGGCCGAGGCGACGAGCGAGACGATCAGGACGAAGCGCTCGGCCGTGGTCACGGAGACGAACTGCCCCCACAGACCGGTGACGACGCCGAAGAGCCCGCTCCAGGAGCTCAGCAGATGGAGACCGTGGAAGAACGAGGTCGTGAAGGCCAGCAGGCCCAGTACGGCGGTGACGCCGACCAGGGCGTTCTCTCGGGGGTGCCGGTGGCCGTCGGTGTTCAGGGTGAGGGCGGGGAACCGGTGGATGGACTGGGCCATGAGACCCACCTCCAGGCGAGGAGACGAACGAGCAGGAAACCCGTTCCGTCCAGATTGCGGCGGTTGGGGCATGGATCACAACCCCTATGCATTTTGTTCGGCCGTACGGGTGCGGGTAGGCTGTGCGGTCTGCACTGGTGTAGTTGTGCCCCCTTGCGCCCTCTTCCGGGTCGATGGGGCCCGAGTGTCGGACCCGGCCGCTACGGTGAGCCGGTGTCGTCACTACTCCGGTGCCGACGCTGCACAACCCTCCTGCCACGGAGAGACCGTGGCCGCTGAGTCCAAAGGAGGTGGGTTACACATGCGTCACTACGAGCTGATGGTCATCCTCGACCCCTCGGTTGAGGAGCGCGCTGTCGCCCCCCTGATCGAGAACTTCCTCACCGTCGTCCGCAATGGCGGCGGCAAGGTGGAGAAGGTCGACACCTGGGGCCGTCGCCGTCTGGCTTACGAGATCAACAAGCAGTCCGAGGGCATCTACTCGGTCATCGACCTCAAGGCCACGCCTGAGGTCGTCAAGGAGCTCGACCGCCAGCTTGGCCTGAGCGAGTCGGTTCTCCGGACCAAGGTCCTGCGCCCGGACACCCACTGAGCCACCTCTGAGGCCCTCGGGCCTCGGGTAGCTCGCGTCCGCTGTTTCACGTGAAACAGCGGTGAACGGAACTCTTCCGGAGAGGTCATCACCACCATGGCAGGCGAGACCGTCATCACCCTCGTCGGCAATCTCGTCGACGACCCCGAGCTGCGCTTCACCCCGTCGGGTGCGGCGGTCGCGAAGTTCCGCATCGCGTCCACCCCCCGCACCTTCGACCGTCAGACGAACGAGTGGAAGGACGGCGAGAGCCTCTTCCTCACGTGCAACGTCTGGCGGCAGCCGGCGGAGAACGTCGCCGAGTCGCTGCAGCGCGGCATGCGCGTCATCGTGCAGGGCCGACTGCGCCAGCGGTCTTACGAGACCAAGGAAGGCGAGAAGCGGACGGTCTTCGAGGTCGAGGTCGACGAGGTCGGTCCGAGCCTGCGCTCGGCGACCGCGAAGGTCACCCGGGCCAACCGGTCCGGTGCTCCCGGTGGCGGCGGCTTCGGCGGCGGCCAGCAGGGCGGCGGCGGCCAGGGCGGTAACTGGGGCGGCGGTGGCGGCCAGCAGGGCGGCGGCAACTGGGGTGGAAACTCCGGTGGCGGCCAGTCCGGCCCGTCCGACGACCCGTGGGCTTCCAGTGCTCCCTCTGGTGGAAACCAGGGTGGCGGCAGCTGGGGCGCCCCGTCCGGCGGCGGTTTCTCGGAAGAGCCCCCGTTCTAAGAGCTGACAGATTTCGTGCGGCCCGGCGGCCGGCGTCGTGAGACGCCAGCCGGGCCGTGAACCCCAAATGGAGCACACAATGGCGAAGCCGCCTGCTCGCAAGCCGAAGAAGAAGGTTTGCGTCTTCTGCAAGGACAAGGTCAACTACGTTGACTACAAGGACACGAACCTGCTGCGGAAGTTCATCTCCGACCGTGGCAAGATCCGTGCCCGCCGGGTCACCGGCAACTGCACCCAGCACCAGCGTGACGTCGCCACGGCCGTGAAGAACAGCCGTGAGATGGCGCTGCTGCCCTACACCAGCACCGCGCGCTAAGAGAGGGTGACCAAGTAATGAAGATCATCCTCACGCACGAGGTGCCGGGTCTCGGCTCCGCCGGCGAGGTCGTCGAGGTCAAGGACGGCTACGCCCGCAACTTCCTGGTCCCGCGTGGCTTCGCCATCCGCTGGACCAAGGGCGGCCAGAAGGACGTCGACGCGATCCGTCGCGCCCGCAAGATCCACGAGATCCAGACGCTCGAGGCCGCTACCGAGGTCAAGGGCAAGCTCGAGGGCGTCCAGGTCAAGCTGGCCGTTCGCTCGGGCGAGGCCGGCCGTCTGTTCGGCTCGGTCACCCAGGCCGATGTCGTCGAGGCCATCAAGGCCGCCGGCGGCCCGGCCGTGGACAAGCGCGCCGTCGCGATCGCCTCGCCGATCAAGACCGTGGGCACCCACAAGGTCTCGGTCAAGCTGCACGCCGACGTCCAGGCCAACCTCGACGTCGCCGTCGTCGCTGCCTGAGTCCGTTCAGTAGCAGTGGCCTGAGGGCCGGGCTCCCCTTCGGGGGAGTCCGGCCCTCGGTCGTTTCCGGGCGGGCCCTAGGCCCGGACGGCTCCGGTCACCAGCCACCGGCCGCCGCGGGCACGCCACCACAGGAACCCGCCGCGCACCAGCATGAAGAGGTTCATCGCCCACCAGAGCCCGGCCAGCCCGCCGCCGAGTGCGGGCACGGCGAGGGCCACCGGGGCGAAGACCGCGAGGGTGGCGACCATCGCCCAGGCCAGGAAGGTGCCGTCCCCGGCGCCCATCAGCACGCCGTCCAGCACGAACACCAGGCCGGAGACCGGCTGGCAGAGCGCGAGCAGCAGCAGGACGGTGTCCAGCTGCGCCTGCACCGCCGGGTCGGGGGTGAACAGCGGCACGTACAGCGGCCGGGCGACCACCACCAGCAGCCCGAGCAGCACGCCCGAGCCGATCCCCCACTCGACCATCCGGCGGGTGGCCGCCCTGGCCCCCGGTACGTCCTCGGCGCCCAGGTAGCGGCCGATGATGGCCTGGCCGGCGATCGCGATGGCGTCCAGGGCGAAGGCGACGAAGAGGAACAGCGTCATGGCGATCTGGTGGGCCGCTATCTCCTTGTCGCCGAGCCCGGCGGCGACCGCGGTGGCGATCATCAGGATGGCCCGCAGGCTCAGGGTGCGGACCATCAGCGGCCCGCCCGCCCTGGCGCAGGCCCGGATGCCGGCCGGGTCGGGCCGGAGCGAGGCCCGCTCCCGGCGGGCGCCGCGGACCACCACGAAGAGGTAGGCGGCGGCCATCCCGGTCTGTGCCAGCACGGTGCCCCAGGCGGAGCCGGCCACGCCGAGCCCGGCGCCGTACACCAGGCCGGCGTTCAGCGCGAGGTTGGCGGCGAACCCCGCGATGGCCACCAGCAGGGGGGTGCGGGTGTCCTGGAGTCCGCGCAGGACGCCGGTGGCGGCCATCACCATCAGCATCGCCGGGATGCCGAGCGCGCTGATCCGCAGATAGGTCACGGCGTACGGGGCGGCGGTGTCCGAGGCGCCCAGCACCTCGGCCATCCAGGGGGCCAGCAGCAGGGTCAGGGCGACCACGCCGAGGGCCAGCGCCAGCGCCAGCCAGATGCCGTCGATGCCCTGCTGGATGGCGGCCCGGCGGTCGCCTGCGCCGATCCGGCGGGCCACCGCGGCCGTGGTGGCGTAGGCGAGGAAGACGAACACCCCGGTGGCGGTGGTGAGGGCGGCGGAGGCGACGCCGACCCCGGCCAGTTGGGAGGTGCCGAGATGGCCGACGATCGCCGAGTCGGCCATCAGGAAGAGCGGCTCGGCGACCAGGGCGCCGAAGGCCGGGACCGCCAGGGAGAGGATCTCCCGGTCGTGCCGGCGGCGATCGGTGGAGGGCAGGGTCATGGGCTCCAGGCTACTCATCCACAGGTAAGAGGTGCCAGCCCCTTGGGATCATTACTCGCAATTGTGAGCGACTACGCCGAGCGGGTGTGTGGGCCGGGCCACTCGCCTGTGTGTGAAGAATTTCTCATGCACAGCCCCGGGAAGAGGGATTCCCAGGTCAGCGGGTTGACGGTGGATCGATGGTCTGGTTATCCACAGGGCTTTCCACAGGGGCGTCCACAGGTTTGCGGTACTTCTCCACAGCACGGGACCCATCGTCCACACCCCCTGTGGATAACCACCTTGGCTGAAGGGCGTCCGGCGCCTTAGCGTGGGCCGTCCGTCCGACACTCCCACCCGCCTCGGCGTCCGATTTGTCGGTGCGGTGGCGTACAAAGAGGAGCGCAGCTCCGCTTCACCAGCCACCGGCAAGGCCCGCTCCAACTCGCACCACTCGCTGATCGGGGAACACGCGTGACCGGCCCCCAGTACGACGACCACGACGCCCCGCCGCCGGAGGAGGACTGGCAGACCGCTGACGACCCCTTCCCGGCCGGATACGCCGACGGGCCCTTCCCGGAGGGGCCCGGCGACCGGCTCCCGGTCTCCCGGTCGCGCAGTGGCGGCCAGGGCGGCGGGCAGGGCGAGGGCTTCCAGAAGGGCGGCGGCTTCCAGAAGGGCGGCAAGGGCTCCGGCGGCGGCTTCCAGCGCGACGGCGGCAAGCAGCGCCAGGGCGACGGCGAGCGCTCCGAGGGCCTGGAGGGCTTCGAGCGGGTGCCCCCGCAGGACCTCGCGGCCGAGCAGTCCGTCCTCGGCGGCATGCTGCTCTCCAAGGACGCCATCGCCGACGTGGTCGAGGTGCTCAAGCCCGCCGACTACTACCGCCCGGCCCACGAGCTGATCCACGGTGCGATCCTCGACCTGTACGCCCGGGGCGAGCCGGCCGACCCGATCACCGTGGCCGGCGAGCTGACCAAGCGCGGCGAGCTGGTCCGGGTCGGCGGCCCGGGCTATCTGCACACCCTGGTCAACTCCGTCCCGACGGCCGCCAACGCCGAGTACTACGCCGAGATCGTCCACGAGCGCGCCGTGCTGCGCCGGCTGGTGGAGGCCGGCACCCGGATCGCCGGCATGGGCTACGCCGCCGAGGGCGACGTCGACGAGATCGTCAACGCGGCGCAGGCGGAGATCTACGCCGTCACCGAGCAGCGCACCAACGAGGACTACGCGCCGCTCTCCGACATCATGGAGGGCGCCCTCGACGAGATCGAGGCGATCGGCTCCCGCAACGGCCAGATGTCCGGGGTGCCCACCGGCTTCGCCGACTTCGACGCACTGACCAACGGCCTGCACCCCGGCCAGATGATCGTCATCGCCGCCCGCCCGGCCATGGGAAAATCGACCCTCGCGCTGGACTTCGCGCGGGCGTGTTCCATTCAGAACAAGCTCCCGAGCGTGATTTTCTCGCTCGAAATGGGGCGAAACGAAATCGCGATGCGTCTGCTCTCCGCCGAGGCCCGGGTGGCGCTGCACCATATGCGTTCCGGGAACATGACAGATGACGACTGGACCAGGGTGGCCCGGCGGATGCCGGACGTCAGCGAGGCGCCGCTGTTCATCGACGATTCGCCGAACCTGTCGATGATGGAGATCCGCGCCAAATGCCGTCGGCTCAAGCAGCGCAACGACATCAAACTGGTCGTTATCGACTACCTCCAGCTGATGCAGTCCGGTGGTTCGCGCCGGGCCGAGAACCGTCAGCAGGAGGTTTCCGACATGTCGCGAAACCTGAAGCTGCTGGCGAAGGAGCTTGAGGTCCCGGTGATCGCGCTCTCCCAGCTGAACCGTGGTCCCGAGCAGCGCACCGACAAGCGGCCGATGGTCTCCGACCTGCGTGAGTCCGGCTCGATCGAGCAGGACGCCGACATGGTCATCCTGCTCCACCGCGAGGACGCCTACGAGAAGGAGTCCCCCCGCGCCGGCGAGGCCGACCTGATTGTCGCCAAGCACCGAAACGGCCCCACCGCGACCATCACGGTGGCATTCCAGGGCCATTACTCCCGCTTTGTCGACATGACGAGAGACTGACCATTCCCCCCGGTCGGGAGTGCCGTCCCTGGGCGCCGGAATTTCCGTTGTTCCGTACCCGCGCGATGTGTACTCTGTGTGAGCATCATTTGATGATCGCTTAATAGGACTTGGGGGGTACGGTGTCCCGTCACCGTCTCGTTGTGACCGCTGCCGCCGTGGCGGCCAGCGTCGTTTTCGCACCCGCGCTGGCCCAGGCGGCCGACGCCCCGGCGCCGACCGCCGGTGCGCACGTGGTGCAGACCGCGCCGAAGGACAAGATCTCCAGCCCGGCGTTCACCAAGTACGAGAGCCCGGCCAGCGCCTCGCAGCACTCCCAGGCCGCACCGGGCGCCAAGACCGCCCAGCAGGGCGCCGACGCCCCGGCCGCCAACTCTGGCCTGGCGGTCGGCATCGCCGCCGTCGGGACCAGCGCCTACGGCATCGAGCTGACCACGGTCGTCATCAGCGACCCGGTCTCGGTCGCCGTCACCGTGAACTGGGGCGACGGCACCTCGGACAACTTCAACGCGTTCGGCCAGAGCACGGACACCGGTCGCAAGCACACCTACGCGAAGCTCGGCTCGTACACCATCTCGGTGACCGCCTCCGACGGCAGCGGCTACTTCGCGACCAACACCCTCACGATGGCGACCCCGGGTTCGGCGTACACCCCGTACGGCCCGACCCGCCTGCTCGACACCCGTGACGGCACCGGCGCCCCCGCGGCCAAGGTGCAGCCGTCCACCTCGGCCCGGGTGAAGGTCGGCGGCAACGCCGGCATCCCGGCCGGCGTGACCGCCGTGGCCCTCAACGTCACCGTCACCAACACCACCACCCCCGGCCACATCAAGGCCTTCGCCGAGGGCGGCGCCCTCCCGGAGACCTCGAACGTCAACTTCGCCCCGGGGCAGACCGTCCCGAACCTGGTGATCGTCCCGGTCGGTGCGAACGGCTACGTCGACCTGTACAACGGCGGCTGGGCCCCGGTGGACCTGCTGGCCGACGTCGCCGGCTACTTCACCCACACCGCGGCCGCGGGCTACACCGCCGTCGGCCCGACCCGCCTGGTCGACACCCGCGACGGCACGGGCACCGCGCAGGGCAAGGTCAACGCGGTCTCGACGATCTCGACCCAGGTCTGGGGCACCGCGGGTGTCCCGTCGGGTGCCAAGGCGGTCGCGCTCAACGTCACGGTGACCAACCCGCAGGAGACCGGCCACCTGACGGTCTTCCCGGGTAGCCAACCTGCGCCCACCGCCTCCAACGTGAACTTCCGGACCGGCCAGACCGTCGCCAACTCGGTGATCGTTCCGGTCGGCGCCGACGGGCGGATCCAGATCCGCAACGGTGCCTGGGCCCCGACCGACGTGATCGTGGACGTGGTCGGCTACTACAGCGACAACAGCAAGAGCGCCTTCCTGCCGGTGACCCCGCTGCGTCTGCTGGACACCCGTCGTGTCGAGGACATCGGCGGACCGCTGGACCGCCGCAACTACGTCTACATGCCGCTGTCGGTCGACGAGCCGCAGTTCACCGGCTTCGTGCTCAACGCCACCGTGACCAACACCCAGGACTCGGGCCACCTGACCGTCGCCCCGGACCCGAACTCGATGACGCAGTACAACAGCGGGACGGACGTCCGGCCGACCAAGCCGCCGACCTCCTCGCTGAACTGGCAGGCCGGTGACACCGTGCCGAACCTCGTCCAGGCGAACCCCGGGGTCAACGGCATCGTCGACTTCTGGAACGCCAGCGACGGCGACATCGACCTGCTCGTCGACATGTTCGGCTTCTACCAGAACAACTGATCGACCCGAACGACTGATCGGCGACCGCTGATCACCACCCCGGGGGGCAGCCGTCCGCAGGCTGCCCCCCGGGGCGCTCCCCGCCGTCCTCGGGGGCGCTCCAGACGGCCCAGGGCCCAGGCGGGGCCGGGGTACTCCGGAAACGATGGGCTACGGCGAATGGGTTACTGTCCCTGCCGTGAGAACAATACGACTGCGGCTTCCCGGTAGAGCCGGGGGGAACACGCGTGCTGCGGCGGCGGCCGGAAAGGCCGGATCCCGGCTCGGTTGGCTCGACGCGCTGCGCGGGTTGGCCGCCCTGGTGGTGGCGCTGCACCACTTCGGGATCCTGGAGCTGCTCCCGTTCGGCGGGATGATCTGGTGGCACTTCGACCTGGGCGTGTACGGCGTGATGCTGTTCTTCCTGGTCAGCGGCTACATCATCCCCGCCTCGCTGGAACGCCGGGGTGATGTGCGGGCGTTCTGGGTCGGGCGGCTGTTCCGCATCTACCCGGCGCTGATCGGCGCCTTCGTGGTCTCGATCCTGATGCTGCCCGAGGGCGACGGATCGGTGGCGCTCTTCCGCACCGGCCACAACCTCATCTCGCTGGTCGCCAACGCGACGATGCTCCAGGACATGCTCGGCGTGATCAACGGCATGGGCGTGACCTGGACCCTCACCTACGAGATGGCCTTCTACTTCCTGGTCAGCGGTCTGTTCGCGCTCGGCTGGCACAAGCGCAGCAGCGCCTTCGCCGTCGGGTTCGCCGCGGTGGCGCTGGTGTTCGGCGGCTCGATGGCGACCGCCACGATCAGCCACGACCTGGGCTCGACCCGCAACCTCGTGCTGGCGGCGGCCCTGATCGTGCTGATGGGCTTCGCGTGCATGCTCAGCGGCAACCCGGTGCTGACCCGCACCGGTGCGGTGCTGGTGGCCGGCCTCGCCCTGGTGCTGCTGCTCAACAACAGCCGGGCCCCCGTCTTCGAGACCCTGCTGATCTTCGCCACGATGTTCGCCGGGACGGTGCTCTACCGGGCCGAGCACGGTCAGATCGAGCGCATCCACGCGGTGCTGTGCTGCGCCTTCGTGGTGGTCGCCGGGGTGGCGATCGGCTGGATGTACAACCGCAACGGCATGGAGCTGAACACCTGGAACTCCGGGTGGATCTCCTGGTCGACCTCCTACACCGGCGCCTGGGCGACCTTCCTCGGGGCGATGGCGCTGCGCAAGCGGCGGTTCCCGAAGGTGCTGACCTGGCTCGGCGCGGTGAGCTTCTCGCTGTACCTGCTGCACGTGCCGCTGCTGCACACCATCGCCCCGCTGCTGGGGCACGAGCAGCGGCCGACCGCCACCGGCGAGAAGGTGCTCTGGGTGGCCGAGTTCCTCACGGTGTCCCTGCTGGCGGCCTACCTGATGTACCGCCTGGTGGAGCTGCCGATGCAGAAGGTCGGGCGGAAGCTGCTGAAGGCGGTCGAGCGGCGCTTCCCCGCCGAGGCGCTGACGGCGCCCGGGGGCGGTGCCACTGCGGCGGCCGTACCGGTCCAGGCGGAGCCGGCCCGGGTGCCGGTCGAGGTCGGCGCCGGGGCTGCCGGGTCCGGCGGATCCGGTGGACCCACGGCGGGCTGATCCCGCCGAGGACGTGACGAAGGGCCCGCATCCCCGGGGGGATGCGGGCCCTTCGGGTGTCCGGGGCGCTCCGTCAGAGGGTGACGGTGGCGCGGAAGACGGTCGCGCCGGCGCCGCTGAGGCCGGTTTCGGTGCCGGTCGCGGGCAGGAAGGCGGACTGGCCGGGGGCGAGGTCCAGGGCGGTGCCGTCGGCCGCGGTCAGCCGGGCGGTGCCGGCGGTGCAGAGCAGGATCTGCGGGGTGCGGCCGTCGACCGTGCGGGGCTGCTCGTCCAGGTCGAAGCGGGAGAGCCGGAACTCGTCGATCGGGACGGGGTAGAGCCCCTCGCCCGGGGTCCCGGGGACGGGCACGGGCCGCAGCACCGCCGGGGCGCCGGCGGTGAAGCCGACCACCTTCATGAGCTCGGGCACGTCGATGTGCTTGGGGGTGAGCCCGGCCCGCAGCACGTTGTCCGAGTTGGCCATCAGCTCGACGCAGATGCCCTGCAGATAGGCGTGCGGGACGCCGGCACCGAGGTAGAGGGCCTCCCCGGCGCGCAGCCGGATGTGGTTGAGCAGCAGGCCGGCCAGCAGACCGCGGTCGCCGGAGAACTCCCGGGTGATCCGGGTGTACGGCGCGTACGGGCCGTCGGGGTCGCCGGCGGCGGCCTTGTCCACGGCCTCGGCGGTGTCCCGGACGGCCTCGGCGGCGGCCGGATCGGCCATCGTGAGGATGGCGGCGAGGGTGCGGCTGAGCGCGCGGGACTCGTCCTCGTCCTGGAGCAGGGCGATCAGCGGGTCGAGCGCGGGCACCTTCAGCGCGGCCATCAGCGCGGCCGCCTCGGCGGGCCGGCGGAAGCCGCAGAGGCCGTCGAAGTCGTCGAGGGCGCAGATGAGTTCGGGCTTGTGGTTGGCGTCCCGGTAGTTGCGGTTCGGGGCGTCCGACGGGATGCCGAGGGCGTCCTCCGCGGCGTGCCCGGCCCTGGCCTGGTCGAGGGTGGGGTGGGCCTGGATGGACAGCGGGATGCCGGCGGCCAGGATCTTGAAGAGGAAGGGGAGGGTGGGGCCGAACCGGGCCACGGTGGCGGCGCCCAGCTCGCCCTCGGGGTCGGCTGCGATGAGGTCGTCGAGCCGGTGCGGCCCGCCGTCCCGGTCGGCACGGGAGGGGGCGCCGGGGTGTGCGCCCATCCACAGTTCGGCCTGTGGTTCGCCGGTGGGTTCCTGCCCGAGCAACGAGGGGATCGCGGTGACGGACCCCCAGGCGTACGGGCGGACAGTGTTGACAAGCCTGTCCATGCGCGCGGTCCTGCTCCTTTTTTCCTTTGCCGCGGTGGCGGGTGTGCCGGATCGCCGAGAGGCGGCCCGGTGGTGCGGGTGGTGCCGTCCTGGCAAAGGCTGGTGATCGACCCTAGCCGACCGGCGCCACCGCCGGGGAAACGGTGGGCGGTGCCGGGTAGTGCCTCGGCCGTATCGGAGCTGCCGGGGCGCGGTAGTAGGATGCCAGCACGCTGTAGTTTCCATGTGGTTTCCACCGCGGCGGGATGCCGGGTAGAGCTGCGTTTCAGAGTGCGGGCAACGGTGACTGGCACTTCCCGCCGCCGGCCGAGAGGTTTGTACGTGACCGTGAACCAGCAGAGTTTTGCTGATCTCGGCAGGGTGCTGGTGATCATCCCGACGTTCAACGAAGCGGAGAACGTCGAGCGGATCGTCGGCCGGGTTCGTGCCTCGGTACCAGAGGCACATGTCCTGGTCGCCGATGACAACAGCCCGGACGGAACCGGCGAACTCGCCGACAAGCTGGCCGCCGAGGACCCGAGCGTGCACGTGATGCACCGCAAGGGCAAGGAGGGGCTGGGCGCCGCCTACCTCGCGGGCTTCCGCTGGGGCATCGACGCCGGCTACGACGTCCTGGTGGAGATGGACGCCGACGGCTCGCACCAGCCGGAGGAGCTGGACCGGCTGCTGGGCGCGCTGCGCGGCGCCGACCTGGTGCTGGGCTCGCGCTGGGTGCCGGGCGGCCGGGTGGTGAACTGGCCGAAGTCCCGTCTGCTGCTCTCGCGCGGCGGTTCGACCTACTCGCGGCTGATGCTGGGGGTGCCGATCCGGGATGTCACCGGCGGCTACCGGGCCTTCCGCAAGGAGACGCTGCTCGGTCTCGGCATGGACGAGGTCGCCTCGGCGGGCTACTGCTTCCAGGTCGACCTGGCCTGGCGCACGGTGAAGGCCGGCTTCAAGGTCGCCGAGGTGCCGATCACCTTCGTGGAGCGCGAGCTCGGTGCGTCCAAGATGAGCCGGAGCATCGTGGTCGAGGCGCTCTGGCGGGTCACCTCCTGGGGTGTCGCCGACCGGTTCGCGCGACTGACCGGTCGCCGGGGCAGGAAGAGCTGAGGCTCCGCGCACGGATTCGAGCGCTCGGCCCGTCTGTCCGCGGACAGACGGGCCGAGCGCTTTTCGCGTCCCGGCGCCCGGCCGGCACCGATCCGGAAGGCGTGCCCCGCCGGGCGCGCCTTCCGCGCATTCGGCGGCCCGTGCTCCCATGCTGTAGGGCGCAGGAAGTCCGACCGCCGACCAGAGGGAGCACCCAGTGACGTCGTCCCCGCCCGAGGAGAACGCCGGCGCGGAGGGCATGGACGCCGTGGACGGCTCGCGGACCGGGCGGACCGCCGAGGCCGCGCCCGCCAGACCGCTGGAGACCGCCGTCTTCACCGGCCCCGAGTCGGCCTTCTTCGCGACCTCCACGCTGATCCTCGGCGAGCACACGGCGATCCTGGTCGACGCCCAGCTCACCCGCAGCGCGGGCCGCGAGCTCGCCGAGTGGGTGGCCGGCAAGGGCCGGCGGCTGCTGGCCATCGTGATCACCCACCAGCACCCCGACCACTACTTCGGCGCCGAGGAGGTGCTGCGGCTCTTCCCCGAGGCGCAGCTGCTGGCCGCCCCGCCGGTGGTGGACGGCATCCTGCGCACCGCCGCCGCCAAGGTCGCCCAGTGGAAGCCGGTGTACGGGGACGACATCCCCGACCACCCGCTGGTGCCCGCCCCGCTGCTGCCCCAGCCGCTGATGGTCGACCGCCAGCTGATCCCGGTGCTGCTGCTCGGCCAGGCCGACTGCGGCGGCTCCACGGTGGTGCACGTGCCCAGCATCCGCACCGTCGTCGCGGGGGACTTCGTCTACAACGGCACCCATGTGTGGACCGCCGACACCACCCCGGAGCAGCGCACCGAGTGGATCCACAACCTCGGCCGGATCGCCGAGCTGGGTGCGGAGCGGGTGATCGCCGGCCACCGGGCGCCGGACCAGGGCGACGAGGCGGCCCGGGTGCTCGCCTTCACCGGCGAGTACCTGCAGGACTTCGACCGCCTGCTGGCCGAGCACCCGCACGACCCGGAGGCGCTGATCACCGCGGTGAACGAGCGGTACGGGGAGCTGACCCTGCCGGCCGTCCTGGACCTCGGGGCCGCCGCCAACACCGCGCCCCGGGAGGAGGGCGCCGCCGGGGCCGCCGACGCGGACGCCGACGGTGAGTCGGACGAGGGCGCCGAGGGCGCCGAGGAGAAGGACCAGGCCGGGCCGCAGGAGTGAGCGGCGGGCGGATACTGGCGGCATGACGCCGTATGACGCGATCGTTCCGGCCGGCGGCGCCGCCCGGCGGCTCGGCGGAGCGGACAAGCCGGGCCTGACCGTGGGCGAGTCCACCCTGCTCGACCGGGTGCTCGCCGCCTGCGCCGGCGCCCGGACCACCGTGGTGGTAGGCCCGGCCCGGCCCACCGCCCGCACCGGTGTGCGGTGGACCAGGGAGCGGCCGCCCGGCGGCGGCCCGGTCGCCGCCGTCGCGGCCGGCCTGGCGCACGTCACCGCGGACGTGGTGCTGCTGCTCGCCGCCGACCTGCCCTTCCTGGACGAGCGGACCGTCCGCCGACTGGTCGCCGCGCTCGCCGAGGAGGGCCAGGCCGCCGAGGCCGCCCTGCTGGTCGACGCCGCCGGACGGGACCAGCCGCTCGCCGCCGCCTACCGCACCGCCGCCCTGCGCACCGCCCTGGCCGCCGTCGGCGACCCGGCCGGCCTCCCGCTGCGCCGGCTCACCGGGGCCCTGCGCACCCTGCGGCTGGCGGACACCGACGCCGTCGCCTACGACTGCGACACCTGGGAGGAGCTGGCCCAGGCCCGCGAGCGCGCCGAGGCCGGCGGGTAGGGCCCGGCCCTGCGGTGGGCCCCCGGACCAGCGCCCGCCCGAGGGCTGCTCACGCCGCCCCGCACCCCGCCGTGAGCGAAACGACGCGCGCCGCTCACCGGGCAAAAACCTCGGGGTCACCGCCGATCAGGCAGCATGGGGGCCATGGAGCGCACGCTGGATGAGTGGATCGCCGAGGTCCGGACCGAACTGGGCATCGACCTGGATGTCGACGTCCCCGGATTGCTCGACCTCGCCCGGGTGGTCGCGCACGGGGTGGCCCGGCCCGCCGCACCGCTGACCGCCTTCCTGATCGGGTACGCGGCCGCCCAGCGCGGCGGCGGGCCGGAGGCCGTCGCCGAGGCGTCCCGGCGCACCATCGCGCTGGCCTCGCGCTGGACGGCGGACGCGGCCGGACCGGACCGGCCGTGAGCACCGTCGAGGAGACCGCCGTGCGCCTTCGGCCGCCCGGTCCGGCCGCGCTGAGCTGGCGCCGGGCCCGCGAGAGTGCCCGCCGGGCCGGGCTGCGCCCGCTGCCGCCGCGTACCGTCCCGCTCGCCGAGGCGCTCGGCGCCACCCTCGCCGAGCCGCTCACCGCGCTCACCGACCTGCCCGCCTTCGACACCTCCGCGATGGACGGCTGGGCGGTGGCCGGCCCCGGGCCCTGGCGGGTCTGCGGCCGGCTGCTGGCCGGGCAGGAGGCCGCGGCGCCGCTGGCCGACGGCGCGGCCGTCGAGATCGCCACCGGCGCCCAGCTGCCGCCCGGCGCCACCGCGGTCCTGCGCCGCGAGCACGGCGAGCAGCTCGGGCCGCTGCTGTACGACCGCGGCCCCGAGCCGCTGACCACCGGCCAGGACGTCCGTCCGCGCGGCCAGGAGTGCCGCCGGGGCGAGGCGCTGCTGGCCACCGGCACCCCGGTCGGCCCGGCGGTGCTCGGGCTGGCCGCCGCCTGCGGCCACGACCGGCTGGCCGTCCGCCGCCGCCCGGTGGTCGAACTGCTCGTCCTCGGCGATGAGTTGCTCGACTCCGGGCTGCCCGCGCCCGGTCTGGTCCGGGATGCGCTGGGCCCGCTGCTGCCGCCCTGGCTGCGTGCGGCCGGCGCCGAGGTCGGCGAACGGCGGGCCGTCCGGGACGACTTCGGGCTGCTGCGGGATGCCATCCGGCACTCCACCGCCGACGTGGTGATCACCACCGGCGGGACCGCGGCCGGCCCGGTCGACTTCCTGCACCAGGCCCTCGCCGCGGCCGACGCCCGGTTGCTGGTGGACGGCGTGGCCGTCCGCCCCGGCCACCCGATGCTGCTCGCCGAACTCCCCGGCGGCCGCCACCTGGTGGGCCTGCCGGGCAATCCGCTGGCGGCGGTGGCCGGCACCGTGACCCTCGCCCTGCCGCTGCTGCACGCCCGCAGCGGCCGGGCGGTCGTCGAGCCCGCCGTCGCACCCACCGCCGTCGACCTGCCCGGCCACCCCGCGGACACCCGGCTGCTGCCGGTGCGCCGGACCGAGCGCGGCGTCGTCCCGCTCGCCTTCGACGGCCCCGCGATGCTGCGCGGGCTGGCCCGCGCGGAGGCCCTCGCCGTCGTCCCGCCCGGCGGCGCCGCGGCCGGCACCGCCGTCGAGCTCCTGGAGGTCCCGTGAAGGCTAAACGGCAGTCCAGGCTGGGCCCGCTCGTCCCCGGCACCGAGCCGTGGGCGGACGCCGGCATCGTGCTGCCGGCCCGTCGCAGCGGCCCCGCGGTGCACCAGGTCGGCTCGCGGCTGCTGCTGGCCCTCGCCGTGCTGGTCGCCACCACCCTGATCGTCTGGCTGGACCGCGACGGGTACAACGACAACGCCGGCGGCGGGCTGAGCTTCCTCGACTCGGCGTACTACGCCACCGTGACGCTCTCCACCACGGGGTACGGGGACATCACCCCGTTCAGTGCCGGCGCCCGGCTCACCAACATCTTCGTGATCACCCCGCTGCGGGTGCTCTTCCTGATCATCCTGGTCGGCACCACGCTCGAAGTGCTCACCGAACGCACCCGCCAGCAGTGGCGGTTGAACCGCTGGAGGTCCACCGTGCACGAGCACACCGTCGTGATCGGGTACGGCACCAAGGGGCGCAGCGCCGTCGACACGCTGCTCGGCCAGGGGGTGCGCAAGGAGGAGATCGTGGTCGTCGACCCGCAGCGCAAGGTGATCGACCAGGCCGCCCAGCACGGTCTGGTGGGCGTGGTCGGCGACGCCACCCGTACCGACACCCTGATCCGGGCCGGGCTGCCCGCCGCGGCGCGGGTGGTGGTCGCGCCCGAGCGGGACGACACGGCCGTCCTGGTCACCCTGACCGCGCGCCAGCTCAACAAGGCCGCCACCGTGGTCGCGGCGGTCCGCGAGGACGAGAACGCCCCGCTGCTGCGGCAGAGCGGCGCCGACGTGGTGGTGACCAGCTCCAGCTCGGCGGGCCGGCTGCTCGGCATGTCGATGGTCAGCCCGCACGCGGGGGCGGTGATGGAGGACCTGCTCACCTACGGCAACGGCCTGGACGTGATCGAGCGCCCGGTCACCCGGGCCGAGGCCGGGCACAGCCCGCGGGACTGCGCGGACCTGGTGGTCGCGGTGGTCCGGGGCCGGCGGGTGCTCAACTACACCGAGCCGGAGGCGGCCGTGCTGCAGCTCACCGACCGGGTGATCGTCATCAAGTGACCGGGGTGGCTACAGTCCGTGTCATGACTGAGCAACCGCACGCCCCGTTCGGCACGTTCGAGTCGGTCAGCGCGGCCCTGGCGGTCGCCGACCTGCTCGCCGACCCGGTGGCGGACGCCCTCAAGAACTGGGACGACCGGGAGGCGGCCGAGTCCGTGCTGTACGTGGACACCGATCCGGGGAAGGCCGACACCGCGGTGTTCTGCGAGACCTACGGCGCGCCGCTGGAGGCCTCGGCGAACTGCGTGGTGGTCGCCGCCAAGCGCGGCGGGGAGACCGCGCTCGCCGCCTGCCTGGCGCTCGCCACCACCCGGGTGGACGTCAACAAGGCCGTCCGCAAGCACCTGGAGGCGCGCAAGGCCTCCTTCGCGTCGATGGACGCCGCGGTGGCGGAGACGGGCATGGAGTACGGCGGCATCACCCCGATCGGTCTGCCGGCCGGCTGGCCGCTGCTGATCGACGCGGCGGTGGCCGAGGCGCCGTACGTGCTGATCGGCAGCGGCCGGCGGCGCGGCAAGCTGATCCTGCCGGGCCGTGCGCTGGCCCAACTCCCGGGCGCCGAGGTGCTGCCGGGCCTCGCGGGCTGAGCGGGGCGCCGTCGCGCCCGGGCCGGTACGCAGTAGCTTCGGGGCATGCATGCGATGACGATTCCTGAACCCGGCGGGCCCGAGGCACTGGTCTGGGCCGAGGTGCCCGACCCGGTGCCCGGCGAGGGCGAGGTCCTGGTCGAGGTGGCGGCGACCGCCGTCAACCGCGCCGATCTGCTGCAGCGGCAGGGCCTCTACAGCCCGCCGGCCGGAAGCTCCCCCTACCCCGGGCTGGAGTGCTCGGGGCGGATCACCGCCCTCGGGCCCGGCGTGGCCGGCTGGGGGGTGGGCGACGAGGTGTGCGCGCTGCTGGTCGGCGGCGGGTACGCCCAGAAGGTCGCCGTCCCGGTCGGGCAGCTGCTGCCGGTGCCGAAGGGGCTGGGCCTGGAGGAGGCCGCCGCGCTGCCGGAGGTGGCCTCGACGGTCTGGTCCAACGTCTTCCTGGTCGCCCACCTGCGGCCGGGCGAGACGGTGCTGCTGCACGGCGGCGCCAGCGGTATCGGGACGATGGCGATCCAGCTGGCCAAGGCGGTCGGCGCGCGGGTGGCGGTGACGGCGGGCAGCGCCGAGAAGCTGGCCCGGTGCACCGAACTGGGTGCCGACATCGTGATCGACTACCGCGAGCAGGACTTCGTCGAGGTGCTGCGGGAGGCCACCGGCGGCGCCGGGGCGGACGTGATCCTGGACATCATGGGCGCGAAGTACCTCCAGCGGAACGTGGACGCGCTGGCGGTGAACGGCCGGCTGGTGATCATCGGGCTGCAGGGCGGGGTCCAGGGCGAGCTCAACCTCAACACGCTGCTGCGCAAGCGCGGCGCGGTGATCGCCACCAACCTGCGCGGGCGGCCGCTGGCCGAGAAGGCCGCGATCGTGGCCGCGGTGCGCGAGCACGTGTGGCCGCTGATCGAGTCCGGGGTGGTGAAGCCGGTGATCGACCGGGTGCTGCCGCTGGCCGAGGCCGCCGCCGGGCACCGGGTGCTGGAGCAGGGCGAGCAGGTCGGCAAGGTGGTCCTCAGGGCCTGAGGCCCTGGGGCCCGGCAGTGGAAGCGGCGGCGGGGCGGTTGGTGCACAGTCGTTCGGAATGCCTGAATTGTCGGATTGTGTGAGGCTGGTCCGGAGCTGTCCCGCCGCCGACCCCGCCCGTGCGCGGTCGGCCGTCGGAAGGACCTCCGACCGTGGCCGCACCTTCGTTCGCGTTCCTCGGGCCGCTGCCCGCCGCGCTCTCCCACGGCCGTACCCGCGGCCGCTCCGCCAGGTCCGTCGGCTGTGCCGATGCCTGCCGCTGCCGCAGCGGCGCCCCCTCCGGTGGGCGCCGCTGGCAGCGGCTGCTCGCGGTGGCGGTGCTGGGCCTGGCCGTCCCGCTCGGATCCGCCACCCTCGCCGCCGCGGATCCGGCCGCCGGGTCGGAGGAGACCTCCGTGGCGGTGCCCGCCGAGCGGCCCGGGGACTGGCCGCACCGGACCGGCTCTCCCTCGGCGGACCCCTCGGCGGTGCCCACCCGCGGGCCGACCGCCGGGCCGTCCGGCGCGTCCTCCGCGCCGTCCGCCCCTACCCTTCCCGCCGCCCCTGCCGCGCCCTCGGCCGCCCGCTCCGCCGAGCCGGTGGTCGAGCCCTCCTCGGCACCGCCGCCCTCGGCGGGGCCGGCTGCCGCCCTGCCCGCCGCGCCGTCGGCGGAGCCCGCCGCGGACCCGGCCGCGGACCAGGCGCCGGCCGCCGCGCCGCCGCAGCACCAGAGCGTCCGGCCGCGGCCCGGTCCGGCCCGGCCCGCCCAGTCCGGCGGCCTCTGGGCCGACCGCGGGCCGGCCGGCCCCCGGCACCGCCCGGCCTCGGCGCCCGAGCGGACCGCGGCCGCCCCGGACCGGTCCGCCGAGACCGTGGCCGGTGCGCCCGAGACCGACCCGCCGGCCTCCGACGCGGACCCCGGCGCGGCCGGCGCGACGACGGGGGCGGGGGCGGGGGCGTGGGCGGCCGGTGAGGAGAGCGTGGCCGCCGCGCCCGGGACGGCCGCCGAGACCGCCACCGTCGCCGGCCGCGGCCTGGTGGCCGGCCAGGTCGCCGTGCCCGCCCGCTGGAGCGACGCCTCCACGCTCCAGTTCCCGCTGGGTGCGGGCCTCGGCCTGATCGGCTGCGGACTGGGCCTCATCGGCCTGCGGCTGCGCCGGGGCTGAGCCGGTCGGCGCGGGGGCTGAGCCGGTGGGCGCCGGGGCCTGGTGCCGGTCGCCGTATGCCGGGTGCCGTGTACCGGGCGGTCGGGTACCGGGCGGCTTCTGTGAAGGCCCCGCGCGAACTGAGTACGCGTACGGATGCCGGGCCGCCGCGCACAGGCGTAGCGTCGGTTCCGGCGGTGGCGGCGTGGTCGGGGGCTTCCACCCGACCAACCCCAGTGAGAGAGAATGTTGTTCATGACGAATCCGATGAACGAGCGCTCGCCGCAGGAGTTGTACCAGGCCTCCGGCGGGCAGTCGCAGGACGGCCAGAAGGTGCTGATCGTCGGACCGGACGGGATGCCCGTGGGCCCGGGCTTCGCCGGCTCGGCGGGGAGCGACGACGGTGACATGCCGCGTGAGCTCCCGGTGACCGAGATGGTGGAGCAGCCCGCCAAGGTCATGCGGATCGGCAGCATGATCAAGCAGCTGCTGGAGGAGGTCCGGGCGGCTCCCCTCGACGAGGCCAGCCGCGTCCGGCTGAAGGACATCCACGCCAGCTCCATCAAGGAGCTGGAGCTCGGGCTGGCCCCCGAACTGGTCGCCGAGCTGGAGCGGTTGTCGCTCCCGTTCACCGAGGACACCATCCCGACCGAGGCCGAGCTGCGGATCGCGCAGGCGCAGCTGGTGGGCTGGCTGGAGGGGCTGTTCCACGGCATCCAGACCGCGCTGTTCGCCCAGCAGATGGCGGCGCGGGCGCAGCTGGAGCAGATGCGCCGGGCCCTGCCGCCCGGTCTGCACGGCGGTGACCTGGAGGGCGACGAGCCCGGGGAGGGCCGCGGCATCCGCTCCGGCCCGTACCTGTAGAGGGGCCCGTCCCGGGCTGCCGGGGGAGCCTACGTACGGGTACGGTCGCGGCCTGGACACAGTGTCGGCCCTGGGCCGATCACTGTCGCCGCGAGCCGATACCCTGACCCCTGTCGTCGGCCGGGTGAGGCTGCGACAGGGGTCGGGCAGGCCCAGGGGGCCGGGCCCGACCAACGCACGGACGAGACCGAACGTCACGGGCGCGGCGGCACCGCCGCACCGAGGGGGAGCAGAGGACCATGAGCGAGCACGGCAACGCGGCGGTCGAGGGCTACTCCCTGGGCAACGGCAGGTACGTGCTGCAGCGGCTGCTGGGTGAGGGCGGCATGGCCTCCGTGCACCTCGCGTACGACAACGTGCTGGACCGCCAGGTCGCGCTGAAGAGCATGCACACCGAGCTCGGCCGTGACGACACCTTCAAGGAGCGCTTCCGCCGCGAGGCGCAGTCGGTGGCCCGGCTGGAGCACCAGAACATCGTCACCGTCTACGACAGCGGCGAGGACATCGCCCCCGACGGCTCCAGCACCCCGTTCATCGTGATGCAGCTGGTCGACGGCAAGGGCCTGCGCGACGCGATCAACGAGGCGGTCGCCCAGTACGGCGCGATGCCCGCCGAGGAGGCGCTGCGGGTCACCGTCGGTGTGCTCAACGCGCTGGAGGCCTCGCACGACCAGGGCCTGGTCCACCGCGACATCAAGCCCGGCAACGTCATGTTCGACCGCAAGGGCGTCGTCAAGGTCATGGACTTCGGCATCGCCCGCGCGCTGGAGCCCGGGGTCACCTCGATGACCCAGACCGGCATGGTGGTCGGCACCCCGCAGTACCTCTCGCCCGAGCAGGCCCTCGGCAAGCCGGTGGACGCCCGCTCCGACCTCTACTCGGTCGGCGTGATGCTCTTCGAGATGATCACCGGCCAGCTGGTCTTCGACGGCGACTCGGCGTTCTCGATCGCCTACAAGCACGTCCAGGAGGAGCCGCCGGCGCCGTCCACGCTCAACCGGTCGGTCAGCCCGGCGGTGGACGCCTTCGTCGCCCAGGCGCTGCGCAAGGACCCGGCGCACCGCTTCCCGAGCGCGGCCGCGATGCGCGACGAGGCCGAGCGGCTGATCGCCGCCGGACGGGGCGGCGGCAACCAGCTGGCCGCGAGCACCCCGCTGGTGATCACCGACGGTCCGCGCTCGGCCCACGCGGCCCCGCAGCAGGCCCCGCAGACGCCGCAGCCCTTCCAGCAGCAGTACCAGACCCCGCCGCCGGCCTTCCAGACCCCGCCGCCGCAGCACCCGCAGACGCCGCAGCCGTTCCCGCAGCAGTACCAGACGCCCCCGCCGGCCTTCCAGACCCCGGCGCCCTTCGCACCGCAGGCGCACACCCCGCCGCCGATGCCTATGCCGATGCCGGCGCCGCCGTTCCAGCCCGCCCCGGCGAGCAACAGCAACGGCTGCTCCACCGCGCTCGTGATCGTCGGCATCATCGTCGGCGTGATCGTGCTCGCCATCATCATCATCGCCATCGTGGTGACCAAGGCGCAGAACGACAGCTCGGGCAAGAGCACCTCGCGGTACACCGGGCAGTCGGCCACCGTCCTCCACCTGGACGGCTTCACCGACCGGAATGGCCTGCTCTGACGGTTTCCGCCCGGATCGGGTGGGCTACGCCGATCGGCCGGAGGCGGTAGCGTTCGGGGACACGAAGCGACAGGGCACCGCGATCCGAGCGAAGGCCCGGGGCGAGGAGCGATGGCACAGACGCAGCAGCCGGACGACGAGGGCGCCCACCGGGCCGGTTCGGCCGGCGGACCGCCGAAGGCGCCCGCACCCGGCAGCGACAGCGCCCCGACCACCGCGCTCCCGCCGGTCGGCAGCGGCCCGCAGACGCCCGGCCGCGGCACGGCCGCCCCGCTCGGCACCGTCGGTGACGGCCGCTACCGGCTGACCCACCGCCTCGGCCGCGGCGGGATGGCCGAGGTGTTCGCCGCCCAGGACGTCCGGCTCGGCCGGACCGTCGCGGTCAAGCTGCTCCGCCCCGAGCTCGCCCAGGACGACATCGCCCGGCTGCGGTTCACCCGCGAGGCACACGCAGTCGCGGCGCTCAACCACCACTCGATCGTCGCGGTGTACGACACCGGCGAGGAGCACGTCGGCGAGGAGTCGACGCCGTACATCGTGATGGAGCTGGTCGAGGGCCGGACCGTCCGCGAGCTGCTGGTGGACGAGGAGGCGCCGCCGGTCGACCAGGCGCTGATCATCATCGCCGGGGTGCTGGAGGCGCTCGCCTACAGCCACCGGCACGGCATCGTGCACCGCGACATCAAGCCCGCCAACGTGATCATCACGACCGCGGGCGCGGTCAAGGTGATGGACTTCGGCATCGCCCGCGCGCTGACCGGCGCGGCCAGCACCATGACCCAGACCGGCATGGTGATGGGCACCCCGCAGTACCTCTCGCCCGAGCAGGCGCTCGGCAAGCCGGTCGACCACCGCTCCGACCTGTACGCGGCCGGCTGCATGCTCTACGAGCTGCTGACGCTGCGCCCGCCGTTCACCGGCGACACCCCGCTCTCGGTGGTCTACCAGCACGTCCAGGACCCGCCGGTGCCGCCGTCGCAGGCGAACCACCGGGTGCCGGGCGGGCTCGACCCGCTGGTGCTGCGCTCGCTCGCGAAGAACCCGGACGACCGGTTCCAGGACGCGGACGAGTTCCGCGCCCACGTCCAGCACGCACTGCGGGAGATCCACGGCGCGACCGGCGCCTGGGCGGCGGGTGCGGCCGCGGCCGGGCTGGCCGCCGCCGGGCAGGGCCAGACCGGCGCCACCCAGCTGATCGGCGAGTACGGGGACAACTCCGCCACCGGGCCGTTCGGCGGGGGAGCCGCCGGCGACCCGACGGCGCTGCTGCCCTACCAGGTGCCCGGCGGCCCGCAGACCCCGTCGGCGCCCTACCCGGCGGTGTCCGGCCCGTACGGCGGCGGGAACGGCGGCCACGACGACGGCGGCGACGGCGGCGACGGCGGGAACGGCAACGGCTCCGGCCGTCGGCGCGGACCGTGGGGCTGGGTGGCCGGTGCGGCCGCGGTGCTCGTCGCGTCCGGTGTCGGCATCGCGTTCGCGCTCAGCGGCAACGGCGGCGGCACGACCCACAACCCGACGCCCGCCCCGTCGGTGTCGGTGACGACCTCGCCCGAGGCCACCACGGCCCCGTCGACCGGGACCAACGCGACGACCGCGCCCTCCCCCCAGAACAGCACCCGGCGCACCCAGCAGCCGTCCGACAACACCAACAACTCCCCGGCGCAGCCGCAGAGCTCCGGCAAGCACACGCAGTCCCCGACGGCGCCGGCCACCGGCACCAAGCCGTCCCCGACGGCCACCCAGAGCCCGAGCAGCACGCCGAGTACGACGACCACGCCGACGACCGGGACCTCGCCGTCCGCGGCGCCGACCCAGAGCCAGACCCAGTCGCAGCCGCCGCCGAACCAGAGCACCGCCCCGAAGCCGCCGGTGACCGGCGGAGCGACCACGCCGGCTCCCTGACCGGCCGGGCCCCTGACCGTCCGGGTCAGTTGGCGAAGGCGTCCAGGACCTGCTCGTACTCCTGGCACCACCACGCCAACTGGCCCGCCGCGGCGGGGTAGAGCGGGTCGGCCCGGTGGTCGGCGCGCTGGTAGCGCCACTGCAGCATCCAGAAGTCGTTCAGCCGCTCCCACCAGACCCGGTG
The DNA here is from genome assembly GCF_043202015.1 of Kitasatospora sp. NPDC048239. Classification (NCBI taxonomy): domain Bacteria; kingdom Bacillati; phylum Actinomycetota; class Actinomycetes; order Kitasatosporales; family Streptomycetaceae; genus Kitasatospora; species Kitasatospora sp. NPDC048239. Next base: position 400,650 of record NZ_JBICZP010000003.1, read on the forward strand.
CACCGCCGCTGCCAGGTGGTCCGCGGTGGCGGCCCCGGTGGCCCGGTAGGCCTGGGAGTAGCGCCGGACCCGGACGAGGTCGAGCACTCCGGACGCCCGGTCGTTGAAGACCAGGGTGGCGGCCCGGACGGCCTCCTCGGCGCGCGGCTGGGGTCCGAGCTTGTCCCAGTCCAGGACGGCCGCGATCCGGCCCTCCCCGTGCAGCAGGTTGAGCCCGTGGAAGTCGCCGTGGGTCCAGCCGGTGGGCGGGGCGGCCTGCGGGGCGGGCCGGCGGTGGCCGTACTCGGCGAGCAGCTCCAGGCGCTCGGCGAGCCGCCGTTCGACCAGGGTGTCCAGTTCTCCGTAGGGGCGGTGGGCCCGGGCCCGGCGGCGCAGGTCCCGGGCGAGCTCGGCACTGTCCAGCGGGTCCGCGCTGCCGTAGCCGCCGGGCTGGACGAGGGGGGCGCAGACGTCGTCGAGTGCGCCGTGCAGCCGACCGAGCAGCGTGCCGAGCGCGTCGCACTGCGGCAGGGCGAGGCCGGTACCGTGCCGGTGTCGGCCATCGACCCAGGGGAAGAGCGCGAACAGCCGGCCCCCGAAGGCGGTGACCGTGCCGGCCCGCTCGGCACGGGCCAGCGGGGGCGCGACGGGCAGTCCGAGGGTCTGCAGGGCGGCCATCGCGCGGTGGTGGGCGGCGATCGAGGTGCGGTTGGCGGTGGCGGCGTCGACGTAGCACTTCAGGAAGTACGTCCCGGCCTCGGCGGTGACGCGGTAGCCCCGGTTCAGCAGGCCCTCGGCGACCGGTTCGGCGGTGAGCAGCCGGCCGACCCGGTAGCCGCGCAGGACCTCGGCGAGCGCGGAGTGCGGGACGGGTGGGCTGAGGGTCCCTATCGGGGGAGCGGAGAGGTCGGGGCGGGCCGGGGGACAGGCGAGGGTCTGGCTGAAAGTCACAGCCAGAGGTTAGGGCCCCCTGACGGGGGTCCTTGACAAGTGGTCAACTCTGTGTATGAGGGGCCTGTTTCAGTGCTGGTGGTCGCTCTGGTGGTCGGCCTGGTGGCGGGCGACGAAGGCGGCGGCCTGGGTGCGTCGCTCCATCCCCATCTTGGCGAGCAGACTGGAGACGTAGTTCTTCACCGTCTTCTCGGCCAGGTGCAGCTCGTTGCCGATCTGACGATTGGTCATCCCCTCGCCGATCAGATCGAGGATGCGGCGCTCCTGCCTGGTGAGCTGGGAGAGCCGTTCGTCCTCCTTCTCCCCGCCGTCGCGCAGCCGCTCCAGCACCCGGCTGGTGGCGACCGGGTCGAGCAGGGACTTGCCGGCCGCGACGTCCCGGACGGCGGTGATCAGGTCGGTGCCGCGGATCGCCTTCAGCACGTAGCCGGAGGCGCCCGCCATGATCGAGTCGAACAGCGCCTCGTCGTCCGAGAACGAGGTCAGCATCAGGCACTTGATCTCCGGCAGCCGTGAGCGGATCTCCCGGCAGACCTCGACCCCGTTGCCGTCCGGCAGCCGTACGTCGAGCACCGCGACGTCGGGTTCCACGGCCGGGATCCTGGTCAGGGCCTCGGCGACGGTGCCGGCCTCGCCGACCACCTCGATGTCGTCCTCGACCGAGAGGAGCTCGTGGACGCCCCTTCGGACCACCTCGTGATCGTCGAGCAGGAATACCCGGATTTGTCCTTTATCAGTCACGCCCAAAGCCTCCCATATCACCCTACAAATGACCTCTTGCCCGAAGCGGCGGAGCAGCGTTATCCGGCCAGAGCGGGCAAACCCGTACCGGTAACCCCCTTACGCGGAGAGCTCTGCCCGGATAACGTGCGCTGGTGTCCTGACGGCGACCGATTTGAGAGCTGTGCCACACCCGCAGTTGTCAGAGCTCAACAAGTAGGACGTCCTAGCTCCAGCGCGCCCAGAGCCGCCGCTGGGTAACGTTCTCTGAGGGACGCCGTCGGAAAAGGATCACCACCTGCCTCACAGCCGGTGCGCACACCCACGCGCGCCCCGCGAGGCGGTGACCGGACCGGTCACCGGCGACCCCGGGCGGCCGGACAGACCGAGGAGTGAACGTGACCGTCAAAAGCACGGCGAGGGCCCGCAAGAAGGCGGCCCCCGGCGTCCCTGACACCCTCCGCGCCACGGGTACGGACGCCCAGCCGGAGCTCGTCCAGCTGCTCACCCCGGAGGGCGAGCGGGTCGAGCACCCGGACTACCCGCTCACCACGACCCCGGAGGAGCTGCGCGCCCTCTACCGCGACCTGGTGCTGGTGCGCCGGTTCGACGCGGAGGCCACCGCGCTCCAGCGCCAGGGCGAGCTGGGCCTGTGGGCCTCGCTGCTCGGCCAGGAGGCCGCCCAGGTCGGCTCCGGCCGGGCCATGCGCTCCGGCGACTACGCCTTCCCCACCTACCGCGAGCACGGCGTCGCGTGGTGCCGGGACGTCGACCCGCTGAACCTGCTCGGCATGTTCCGCGGCGTGAACCACGGCGGCTGGGACCCGAACGAGAAGAACTTCCACCTCTACACCATCGTGATCGGCTCGCAGACCCTGCACGCCACCGGTTACGCGATGGGCATCACCAAGGACGGCGCCGACGACGCGGTGATCGCGTACTTCGGCGACGGCGCCTCCAGCCAGGGCGACGTCAACGAGGCCTTCACCTTCGCCTCGGTCTACAACTCGCCGGTGGTGTTCTTCTGCCAGAACAACCAGTGGGCGATCTCCGAGCCCACCACCACCCAGACCAAGATCCCGCTGTACCGCCGCGCCTCCGGCTTCGGCTTCCCCGGGGTCCGGGTCGACGGCAACGACGTGCTGGCCTGCCTGGCCGTCACCCGCTGGGCGCTCGACCACGCCCGCAGCGGCAACGGTCCGGTGCTGATCGAGGCGTTCACCTACCGGATGGGCGCGCACACCACCTCCGACGACCCGACCCGCTACCGGCTCGCCGAGGAGACCGAGGCCTGGAAGGCCAAGGACCCGATCAGCCGGCTCAAGGCCTACCTGGACAAGGAGGGCCTGGCCGACGAGGAGTTCTTCGCCTCGATCGACGCCGAGAGCGAGCAGCTCGGACTGCGGGTGCGCGAGGGCGTGCGCAGCATGCCGGACCCGGAGCCGACGCTGATCTTCGACCACGTCTACGCGGAGCCGCACACGCTGGTCGATGAGGAACGGGCCGAGTACGTGCAGTACGCGGCCTCCTTCGAGGCGGGGGAGAACCTCTGATGGCCGGTCAGCTCAGCATCGCCAAGGCGCTCAACGAGGCGCTGCGCAAGTCGCTGGAGAACGACCCGAAGACCGTCCTGATGGGCGAGGACATCGGCAAGCTCGGTGGCGTCTTCCGGATCACCGACGGGCTGCAGAAGGACTTCGGGGACAGCCGGGTCATCGACACCCCGCTCGCCGAGTCCGGCATCGTCGGCACCGCGATCGGCCTGGCGCTGCGCGGCTACCGCCCGGTGGTGGAGATCCAGTTCGACGGCTTCGTCTACCCGGCCTTCGACCAGATCGTCTCCCAGCTGGCCAAGATGCACGCCCGCGCGCTCGGGCACGTCAAGATGCCGGTCACCATCCGCATCCCGTACGCCGGCGGCATCGGCGCGGTCGAGCACCACAGCGAGTCGCACGAGGCGTACTTCGCGCACACCGCGGGCCTGCGGGTGGTCACCCCCTCCAACGCGCACGACGCGCACTGGATGCTGCGCCAGTCCATCGAGTCGGACGACCCGGTGATCTTCCTGGAGCCCAAGCGCCGCTACTGGGACAAGGGCGAGGTCGGCGCCGCCGCGGACCTCGGGCTGCACGACGCCCGGATCGTGCGCCCCGGCGCCGACGCCACGCTCATCGCGTACGGGCCGATGGTCAAGGTCTGCCTGGAGGCGGCCGCGGCCGCCGAGGAGGACGGCCGCCGCCTGGAGGTCGTCGACCTGCGCTCGCTCTCCCCGGTGGACTTCACCACCCTGGAGGAGTCGGTCAAGCGGACCGGTCGCGGCATCGTGGTGCACGAGGCGCCGGTGTTCCTGGGCATGGGCGCCGAGCTGGCCGCCCGCCTGACCGAGCGCTGCTTCTACCACCTCGAGGCACCGGTCCTGCGGGTCGGCGGCTACTACGCGCCGTACCCGCCGTCCCGCGTCGAGGAGGCCTTCCTGCCCGACCTGGACCGCGTGCTCGACGCCGTCGACCGCGCGCTCGCGTTCTGAACCGGGGAGCGAAGATGACCACCGAAGTTCGCTCGCTCCGCGAGTTCAAGATGCCCGACGTCGGCGAGGGCCTCACCGAGGCCGAGATCCTCAGCTGGTACGTCAAGCCCGGCGACACCGTGACGGACGGCCAGGTCGTCTGCGAGGTCGAGACCGCCAAGGCCGCCGTGGAGCTGCCGATCCCGTTCAACGGGGTCGTCGAGCAGCTGTTCTTCCCGGAGGGCGCGACGGTCGACGTCGGCACCGTGATCATCTCGGTCGCGGTGGCGGGGGCGGCCCCCGCCGCGGCTCCGGCCGCCGCCGCCCCGGCGGCTGCTCCTGCTCCCGCCGCTCCCGCCGCGGCCGAGCCGGCCGAGCCGGAGCGGCGCGAGGTGCTGGTCGGCTACGGACCGCGCACCGGGGTCAGCCAGCGCCGGGCCCGCCGGACCACGACCACCACGGTGGTCGCTCCGGCTCCCGCCCCGGTCGTCCCGGCCCCCGCGCCGGTGGTGCCGGAGCAGTCCACCGGTGACCGGCCGCTGGCCAAGCCGCCGGTGCGCAAGCTCGCCAAGGACCTCGGCATCGACCTGCGCGCCGTCACCCCGACCGGCCCGGACGGGGTGGTCACCCGCGAGGACGTGCACGCGCACGCCGCGGCGGCCACGGCCGCCGCCGTGGTCGAGCCGGTCGCCCCGGCGCCGGTCGCGCAGCCGGAGCAGGTGGCCGCCGTGCCCGCCGTGCCCGCCGTGCCCGCCGTGCCCGCAGTGGGCACCGGGGACGTCCGGGTGCCGATCAAGGGCGTCCGCAAGGCGACCGCGCAGGCGATGGTGGCCTCGGCCTTCACCGCCCCGCACGTCACCGAGTTCGTCCAGGTCGACGTCACCCGCACGATGAAGTTCGTCCGCCGGCTCAAGGAGAGCGGCGAGCTGGGCCGGGACGTCCGGGTCAGCCCGCTGCTGCTGGTCGCCAAGGCGCTGCTGACGGCGATCAAGCGGCACCCCGAGATCAACGCCCAGTGGGACGAGGCGGCCCAGGAGATCGTGATCAAGGGCCAGGTGAACCTCGGCATCGCCGCGGCCACCCCGCGCGGCCTGATCGTCCCCAACATCAAGGACGCCGGGGCCAAGACCCTGACCGGCCTGGCGCTGGCGCTCGGCGATCTGATCGACACCGCGCGGCAGGGCAAGACGGCGCCGGGCGACATGCAGGGCGGCACCGTCACCATCACCAACGTCGGCGTCTTCGGCGTCGACACCGGCACCCCGATCCTCAACCCCGGCGAGGCCGCCATCCTGGCCTTCGGCGCGGTCCGGGAGCTGCCGTGGGTGCACAAGGGCAAGGTGGTCCCGCGTCAGGTCACCACGCTGGCGCTCTCCTTCGACCACCGCCTGGTGGACGGGGAGCTGGGCTCCAAGGTGCTGGCCGACGTGGCCGCGCTGCTGGAGCGTCCCAAGCGGCTGATCACCTGGGGCTGACCCGGCACCGGCGTTCCCGGGGCGGCGTGAAGGCCGGCCCGGGAACGCACGGCGGGACGCGCACGGTGGGACGCTCACCGCAGGAGAGCACACCGCAGGACGCGCGCAACAGGACGTAAGAACGGGGCCGTACCTCACACACCGCCGTGTGGAGGTACGGCCCCGCTGTTTCGGGTGCCCCGGTCAGCGCTGTCCACGCATCCGGCGGACGGCGATCAGGGCGCCGGCGCCGAGCGCGAGCAGGGCGGCGGCGGTGGCGGCGAGGAGGCTGTTGGGGGTGTGCGCGCCGGTCTGGGCGAGCTCGGGGGTGCCGGCCGGGGCGGTGGTGGCCGGGGCGGCGCTCGGGGTGGCCTTCGGGGCCTCGGCCTCGGCCTTGGGGGCGGGCGCGGCGGTGGTCTTGGCCTCGACGGGGGTGACGGGCTTCGGGGCGGCGGGCTTCGCGGTCTCGGCGGCCTTGGGAGCGGCGGGCTTGGCGGGGGTGCTGGGCTTGGCCGTGGTGGTGGGCTTGGTGTTGGTGCCGCCGGTGTCCTGGGTGCGGACGACCTTGACGGTCTTGAGGTCGGTGGCGCCGTTGCCCATGGCGCCGGCACGCCAGGTGTCGGTGACGAGCTCCACGGTGTTGACGCCCTTGGGGCTGGTGGCGGCGATCGAGTAGCGGAACTTGATGGTCATCGAGCTGCCGTTGTCGAGGCGCTGGCGCTGCTCGTAGCCGGCGTCGACGGTGTGGTAGCAGCCGGCGACGGAGGGCACGGCCTTCCAGGCGCCGTTCTCCTGGACCTGGATGCGGACGTCCTGGGTGCGCAGCGAGGCGCCGTCGCCGGGGGTGTGGATGGCGAAGGTGGGGAGCATGCCGTGGGCGTCGATGCCGGTCTTGTTGGTGACCTTGACGCTGACCTCGTTCCAGCTGCCGTCGGCGGTGACGGTGGACTTGGTGGAGGCGAAGGCGGCGTCCGGGGCGATCTCGGTGACGTTCTTGTCGTCCATCGCCGCGTGCGGGCCGCCCAGTCGCATGTCGCCGCAGGCCCAGGAGGAGTCGGCGGCGATGATCTGGACGCCGCCGGCGAGGACGGCGGTGGCGGCGACGACGGCGAGGCGGCGGCGGCCGGAGAGCGAGCGGGCGTTCTTCGCAAAAGCGGTGATAACGGACGTGCGCATGACGTGACTCCCCAGAGCATGTTCTGACGTGGATTGAAGACGGCCGGCGTTTGCTCCTGCTGAGCGGTAGCGCCCCCCGGCCTTGCCGGTCTCGCTCTCCGTGCCTTCATCCGTAAAGACGTGCATCCCCGCCGGGGGTTGCAGGTGGGTTCAGAAGTTTTTTCGGAATCTTTTGAACGGCCCGTGGAGCAGGCGCCTCCGGGATACTTCCGGGCATGACAGAGGAGCTGATAACCCGTCCGGTGGACGGTCGGACCGGACCGGACGAGCGCCGTTCGCTGCGGCGGGACGCCTCTCTCCCGGCGCTGCTGGCCGGGCTGGTGTGCATCGTGGTCGGGTTCTCCGGGCCGCTGGTGGTGGTGCTCGCGGCGGCCTCCGCCGGGCGGCTGGACCAGGCGCACACCGCGTCCTGGATCTGGGCGGTGTCCATCGGCAGCGGGCTGACCTGTCTGCTGCTCAGCTGGTGGACCCGTACCCCGGTGATCGCCGCCTGGTCCACCCCAGGGGCCGCGCTGCTGGTGACCAGCCTCGGCGCGTACCCGTACCGGGAGGCGGTCGGCGCCTTCCTGGTGTGCGGGGTGCTGGTGGCGCTGTTCGGCGTCACCGGCCTGTTCGGCAGGCTGATCGCGGCGATCCCGGCCGGGATCGTCAACGCGATGCTGGCCGGGATCCTGTTCTCGTTCGGCGCCGGGATCTTCGGCGCCGTGCACGGCGCACCCGGGCTGGTGCTCGGCAGCTTCGCGGCCTTCCTGCTGGCCAAGCGGTTCGCGCCGCGCTACGCCGTCCCGGCCGCGCTGCTGGTCGGCGCGGTGCTGGCGGCCGCCACCACCGGACTTCCGCTGCACCTCGGCTCCGGCGGCCTCACCCGGCCGGTGCTCACCGTGCCCGCATTCTCCTGGCCCGCCATGGTCGGCCTGGCGCTGCCGCTCACCATCGTGGCGCTGGCCTCGCAGAACGCCCCCGGCCTCGGCGTCATGCGGGCCTTCGGCTACCGGCCGGACGACCGGCTGGTGATCGGGGCCACCGGCGGGCTGTCCGTCCTGCTGGCGCCGTTCGGTTCGCCGGGCGTCAACCTGGCCGCGATCACCGCCGCGATCTGCGCCGGGCCGGAGAGCCACCCCGACCCGCGCCGGCGCTACGTGGCCGGGATGTCGGCGGGCGTGTTCTACCTGGTGGTGGGCAGCTTCAGCGGGCTGCTGGTCAGCCTGTTCACCGGCCTGCCGAAGGAGCTGATCGCGGTGATCGCCGGGGTCGCCCTGCTGGCCTCGCTGCAGGGCAGCCTGGCCGCCGCGGTGGCCGAGGAGCGCGGCCGGGACGCGGCGGTGGTGACCTTCCTGGCCACCGCCTCCGGGATGAGCCTGTGCGGGATCGGCTCGCCCTTCTGGGGCCTGCTGCTCGGCCTCGGCACCCATCTGGCGCTGCACGCGCGGTCGGGCGCGGCCGCCTGAGGTCACGGCCGGCCGGTGGCAGCCACCTGATCGGACTCATAGGTATGACCGGGGTGATTCGGGTCGTTCGGCCAGGTCGGTGACTTTTTCGCCGGTGCGTGGGGGAGGGCCGCCGCTCCGGGTACGTCTTCGCGTCCACCACCCGGGCGACGCCGGGTGACCGGATCCCCGAGGACGCACCCGTATGCCGCCTGGCAACCCTGGCCGTCTCGTCCGGAGTCTGGCCGCGCTCGTGCTGGTGTCCACCGCCGTACTGCCGGCCGCCCTGGAGCTGGCCGGTCCCTCGCCGTTCGGGGTGATCGGACCCGGGGCCCCGGCCGACCGGGCCGTGCCGCCGCACACCGCGCAGCGGGCCGACCTCCGGGCCGCCGGCACCGCCCCGACCGTCGACATAAGGCGCACCGGGGATCCGGCCAACCGGATCACGCTGGTGCTGCTCGGCGACGGCTACACCTCCGAGGAACAGGAGCTGTTCCGCCAGCAGGCCGACCGGGCCTGGCGCTCCCTGATGGAGATCGAGCCCTTCCGCAGTTACCAGGGGTTCTTCAACATAAGGAGGGTCGAGGTGGTCTCCGCGATCTCCGGCATCGCCGAGACCGAGAGCCGGGGCCGCAACCCCGGCACCCCGCTCGGCATGCACTTCTGGTGCGAGGGCACCGCCCGGCTGCTCTGCGCCGACGAGTCCGCCACCGCCCGCTACGCCGGCGACGGCGAGGGGCCGCAGTACCTGATCGCGCTGGCCAACTCCGGCGAGTACGGGGGCGCCGGCGGCACCGGGGTGACCACCCTGGCCGGCGGCAGCCCCGATGCCGGCCGGATCATCCAGCACGAGATAGGGCACACCGTGGGCGACCTCGGGGACGAGTACGACAGCGCGCCGGACGACGCCGACTACCCCAACCTCTCCACCGAGAGCGCCGAGGACATGCGCCGCAAGCAGACCAAGTGGTGGCGCTGGCTGGGTGCGGAGTCCCCGGACGGCGCCGGGACGGTCGGGGCGTACCGCAGTGCCAACGGCATCTACCGGCCCACCCCGGACTCGGTGATGCGCACCCTCGGCGGGGCGTACAACCTGCCCTCGCGGGAGGCGATCATCGAGGAGATCTACCGGCGGATCCGGCCGACCGACACCCCGGTGCCGGCGCCCGGCGAGGTCGTCGGGCGCCCCCGGCTGGAGGTCCGCCCGCTGCCGCTGGCCGGGGCCCGGCAGCTGCGGGTGGAGTGGAAGGTCGACGGCCTCCCGGTCGAACCGCAGGCGCCGGACCGCAGCTGGCTGGACACCGCCCGGCTGAACCTGCCGCCCGGCGAGAGCGCCACCGTCACCGCCACCGTCCGGGACACCACCGACTGGGTGCGGGACGAGGCCTTCCGGGACCGCTACATGACCAGATCGGTCTCCTGGACGCTACGGGGGTGAGGCCGTTCGTGTCCGATCCCCGGGGCGGGGAGCGGCCGCCCCCGTACCGGCGTCGAATGATGGGATGACTAATCTGGGTCCACTATGACCGTGGACCCTGCCGCCGCCGCCCGCCCGATCACCGCCCCCGGTCCCCGGCTCGGCGCCGGTCCGTCCCCGGCGGGGGCCCCGGCGGCGACCGCGGTACTGGACCCGGCGGCGGGCCCGGCGCCCGCCCCGCACTCCCCGCCCGGCGGCCGGGCCGCCTGGCTGGCCTGGTCGGTCGGCGTCAGCGTCTACGTCCTCGCGGTCATCCACCGCACCAGCCTGGGCGTGGCGGGGCTGGACGCCGCCGAGCGCTTCACCATCGGCGCCTCCGCGCTGTCCACCTTCTCCATCCTCCAGGTGCTGGTCTACGCGGCCATGCAGATACCCGTCGGCCTGCTGGTCGACCGGTTCGGCCCGCGCCGGGTGCTGCTGCTGGGCGTGGTGCTGCTGAGCCTGGGGCAGCTGGCCTTCGCCTTCTCCGCCTCCTTCGCCCCGGCGCTCGCCTCCCGGGCGGTGCTGGGCTGCGGCGACGCGATGACCTTCATCAGCGTGCTGCGGATCGCCGCCCGCTGGTTCCCGGCCGCGAAGAACCCGCTGGTCGCCCAGCTGACCGGGCTGGCCGGCATGGGCGGCAACCTGGTCACCACGGTCGTCCTCGCCCAGGCCCTGCACCACGAGGGCTGGACGCCCACCTTCACCGCCATCGCGCTGCTCGGCGTCGCCGTCTTCGCCCTGGTCGCGCTGTTCCTCCGGGAGTCCCCGGCGGGCCCGCCGGCGTCCGCCGCCGCCCCGGCGGCCCGACCGGCCGTCGGGCAGCAGATCCGGCACTCCTGGCGCGAGCCCGGTACCCGGCTCGGGCTCTGGGTGCACTTCACCACCCAGTTCCCCGGCAACGCCTTCGGCCTGCTCTGGGGCCTGCCGTACCTGGTCGAGGCCCATGGCATGTCCCGGGCCGCGGCCGGCGGGCTGCTCACCCTGCTGGTCTTCAGCAACATGGCCTTCGGCCTGCTCTTCGGCCGGCTGCTCAGCCGGACCGCCCGGGCGCGGATGCCGATCGTGCTCACCGTCATCGCCGTCACCTCCGCGGGCTGGGCCCTCACCCTGGCCTGGCCCGGCGGCCACCCCCCGCTCTGGCTGCTGGTCGGGATCATCCTGGTGATGGGCAGCAACGGCCCGGCCTCGCTGGTCGGCCTCGACTACGCCCGCTCCCACAACCCGGTCGAACGGCTCGGCACCGCCTCCGGGATCGCCAACATGGGCGGCTTCATCGGCACGATGATCACCCTCTTCGGCATCGGCGTCCTGCTCGACGCCCTGACCCCCGGAGGCGGCAGCGGCTACTCGGCGGAGGCGTACCGCTGGGCGTTCTGCTGGCTGTACGTGCCGATGCTGCTGGGGACGGTGATGATCCTCCGGCTCCGGCGGAAGGTGTCGACGGCGGCTTCGTAGGGTCTCCGACCCGGGGAAAGGTGCTGACCCTCAGAAGTCCTGAGGGTCAGCACCTCTCGATCAGCGCCCGTACTCCCGCATCAGATCGGAGATCTGCCGCGCCGTCCCGTGGATCCGGGCACCGTGCAGCTCCACGAGCAGCTGCCCGTCGCCGAGCCGGGTCGGTGCCGGGGCCTCGGCCATCAGGCGGACCAGGTCCACGAGCTTGAGCTTCGGGCAGCCCGGGATCGCCTTGCCGCCCCGGATGCCGACCCGCTCGACGATCGGGCAGGAGAAGTAGCCGCCGAACGGAGGGCCGCTGTCGTCCTCCCGGCTCGGCATGGTGAAGACCATCTCCCCGTGCCGGCAGTGCACCGTCCCGTCGGAGTGCACGTGCACACCCGGGCCGCCGCCGTGGTCGAGCTCCGCGATGATCTGGACCTGCTGGCCGATCGCCTCGGCCAGCGTCTGCGCCATCCGTCGCTGCTGGGTGGGGATGTCGGCGTCCCCGCGACGGACGGAGGGGAGCAGGTCGGTGGTGACCCACTCCTGGAAGGGCCTTGCGGTGGCTTTGTCCGACCTCATGAGCAGTCCGTACAGCCCTGCCTCGCTCACCACCCCGAGCAGCGGATTTCCCCGCCGGTAGGCTTTCTGATCTGGGAAAACGCCGTAACCCTTGTTCCGAACAAGGGTTACGGTCCGCAGATCCACCGTTCGATGGTGGCGTGCCTCCAGGACCTTCACCGCATCGGTCGGATTTCCTCGGCCCAGGACTCGGCACACGTCGGCCGTGACGAACCACGGCTCCCAGTCGATCATCACGACCCTGATCGGCTGCCCGGTGACCGGGAAGCTCGACCGCACCAGGACCATCCGCGTCTGTTCGTCGTCCATCTGGACGCCCCTCCTTCTTCCGGGTGACGACTGCCCGGAACAACGAGGCCGAACGGGTGGGGTACTGGTGCCAAGCTGACGTACGGAGGCGCGAGGTGCGCCACCCGGCGTGCGGTGGTGCGTGTACGCCGGGCGGGTGAGCCGGGGCTACGGGGTGACGGAGAAGTTGGCGAGGACGCGGGCGGCCAGCTCCTGGTCGCCCTCGACGGTGACCGGGCCGGGGCGGCCGCGGCCGCAGGCGAGCCGGACGTACGTCTCCCAGCCCATGGTGAGCTGGACGTCGGGGGCGAGGCTGATGGACTCGTCGACGGTGCCGCGCCCCGAGGCGTCGACCCGGACGGTGCGCAGGAACTCGACCGGGCCGGTGACGTCCACCACCAGGGCCGTCCCGGCCGGGGCGCCGGCCTGGTGGGCGACGGCCTTGGGCAGCGCCGACAGCAGGACGTCCCGGGTGATCAGCGCGGCCGGGGAGTCCAGGTTGCCGGGCTCGCCGAGGGCCCGGCGGAGGTCCTGCTCGTGCACCCAGACGTCGAAGACCCGGTTGCGCAGCAGCTCGTGGTACGGCAGCTCGCGGCTGTGCGGCCCGGCCGGCCAGCGGACCGGCTCGGTGGGGGCGTACCTGGCGTTCCGCAGCGCCCGGGAGCGGCGGATGATCGTGTACTCCAGCTCGCCGGTCATCTCCGGAGCGGTGTGGCAGCGGCGCTTGTCGACCGGCAGCTCGACGTACCGGGCGAACTCGTTGGTGACGTGCCGCAGGTCGCGCGGCAGCGAGTGGATCGGGCGGGGGTCGCCGAGCAGCTCGGACTCGAAGGCGATGACGTGCGAGACGACGTCGCGGACGGACCAGCCGGGGCACTCGGTGGCCCGGTTCCAGGCGTCCGTGGGCAGGGGGGCCACCAGCCCGGATATGGACTCGATGGACTGCGTCCACGCCTCGGTGTAAGCCTGCACGGTCTGGTTGTCCGTCACGGGAATCTCCGGCCCTCCGTCAGCTGCCTTGCCGTGCACGCCCCGGTTCGGGGAGGTCCGGGAAAGTCCGGCCTTCCGGGCGCACACGCTAACCGCACGTTACGCTGCCTGATGAGCCCAGGGCAGCGCTTTCGGGTGACGATCGTAGGCCTCTTGCCGTGGACGGTGGTACTGTGCGCGCTTCATTGATCCAACTCGCGGTCTCCGATGCCGAGCCGGCCGCTGAGCGACGGGCCCGGGCGGCCGCCCTGGTCCGCGCGCAGCAGGGCGCCGACCTGGTGGTTCTCCCCGAGCTGTGGCCGGTGGGCGGGTTCGCGCAGGACAGGTGGTCGGACGAGGCCGAGACCCTGGACGGGCCGACCTCCGACGCGATGGCGGCCGCCGCCAAGGCGGCCGGGGTCTGGCTGCACGCCGGTTCGATCGTCGAACGGGACCCGGACGGTCCGATCTACAACACCTCCCTGCTGTTCGCCCCGGACGGCGAGCTGGTGCACACCTACCGCAAGATCCACCGCTTCGGCTTCGACGAGGGGGAGGCGGTGGTGATGGGCGCCGGACAGGAGATCGTCACGGCCGCCACCGACTTCGGCACGCTGGGCCTGGCCACCTGCTACGACCTGCGCTTCCCGGAGCTGTTCCGGGCCCTGCTGGACGCGGGTGCGCAGCTGCTGGTGGTCCCGGCGGCCTGGCCGGCCCGGCGGCGCGACCACTGGACGCTGCTGAACCGGGCCCGTGCGGTGGAGGAGCAGGCGTTCGTGCTGGCCTGCAACACGGCGGGCACCCACGGCGGGGTCGAGCAGGCCGGGCACAGCCTGGTGGTCGACCCGTGGGGCCGGGTGCTGGCCGAGGCCGGGGCCGGCGAGGAGGTGCTCACCGTGGAGTTCGACCCGGCGGAGGTGGCGAAGATCCGCGCGGAGTTCCCGGTGCTGCGCGACCGGCTGCTGGGCATCCCGGCGCCCGTGCAGCGGTGACCTTGGTACGGCGGTGACCTCCGTACGGGGGTGACGTCCGAGGGGGCCCGACGCCCCCGGTGACGCTCCCGTCCGGCGTCGGGACACGGCGATTTCCGGGTGCTTGAACACGACCGCGGCACATTTGAGAAGATGAGCGTTCGTCGTGTTTCACACCGTTTCCTCCGCCGGTCCGTCGAGAGCCGGCCGGCGGGCCGCCCGAGGAGGTCGCGCGCATGTCCGGTACCGGCGCTGGCGACACCCGTCCCGTGATCCACCGCAACAGCCTGCGCGAGCAGATCGCCGGTGCGCTGCGCGAGGAGATGATGGCCGGCCGGATCGCGGCGGGCCGCAACTTCACCGTCAAGGAGATCGCCGAGCTGTACGGGGTCTCGGCGACCCCGGCCCGCGAGGCGCTGGTGGACCTGGGCGCCCAGGGCCTGCTCCGGGCCGAGCACCACCGCGGCTTCACGGTGCCGGAGTTCGACTGGGTCGACTTCCTGGAGATCTTCGAGTCGCGGGTGCTGCTCACCGACAGCGCGTTCCGCCAGCTGGCCGTGCGGGGCGCGCCCACGGACGCCAACCGGCTGCCCTCGCTGCGCCGCCGCGCGGACGCGGCGGTCCGGGCGGCCCGGTCGGGGAACCTGGACGTGATGGTCGGCTGCGACCGCCGGTTCTGGCAGGAGGTGGCCGGGCTGCTGGGCAACCGCCGGATCGGCGACTACCTGGACTGGCTGCGGGTGCAGTCGTGGATGTTCGCCGCCCCCTACCTGCGGACGATGCCGGTCCTGGCCGGGGTCTGCTGGGACCGGCACGTCGAGCTGGTCGAGGCGATCGAGGCGCGGGACCTGGCGGGTGCGCACCGGATCATCTGCGACTACAACCTCTTCACCGTCCGGCTGCTGGCCGAGCTGGCCGGACAGCCCGAGGAATCGGTGGGCGTCCTGCTGCTGCTGACCGGGCCGCTGGAGACGGGCCCGGTGGCCCGGACGGCGCCGCAGGACCAGGCTGGGCCCGGCGGCACGGCACCGGGCGGCCCGGAGTACGGCGGGGCGCAGAGCGGCAGGGCGCACGGCCCGGCCGAACCGGCCCGCACGGCGGACGGCGCCCGTCCGGGTGGATCCGACCGGTCCGACCAGGCCGACCGCACCCGGGACCAGGGCCGCGAACTCGGCCGGGAGCTGGGCCGCGAGCTGGGTCTGGGCCTCGGCCTGGTGCCGCAGCCGCGCTCCGTCCCGTACGGCCGGTTCGGCCGCCGCCTGCCGGACCCGCAGGGCGTCTCCCGGCCCGCCTCCCAGCCCGGCTCCCCGCCAGACCCGCACCGCGCGCCGGGCCGGTAGGGTGGGCGGTCGTCGTACCGGAGGGTCCTCGTACGGACCGTCCGGGTACCGACCCGTCCACCCGTCGTCCGCCCCCTGCAGGCGGACCCCGTCGCCCGGAGAGGAAGAGCCGGCTCATGGCCTGCGACCTCTGGCTCGTCCCGCTCGTGGACGTGCTGAGCCACAGCCCCGAGAACCCCTTCCGGGACGATCTCGTGCTCTACAACGCCGTGTTGGCCGCGAACGGCCTGCCCGAGGTGCCGGTCTACCAGTACGTCCCGGGGATGAGCGGGGCGGTCGAGCCGATAGCCGCGTTCGACTACGACTCGCTGCACTTCCTGCGCCGGGCCTACCTGCTGGGCCTCACCGGCCTGGACATCACGCCGGTGGACGCGCTCGGCGGCGACTACGAGCAGCTGCTGGAGATGTTCGAGAGCAGCGCGGAACAGTCCCACCTGGTCTGGCACTTCGACCACGCCGGCGCCTATGTGCCGATCGAGTTCGCGGTACCGCTGGTGGACGACGCGCTGCTCGCCTCCGGCGGCCCGCTCGGCTCCACCCACGGCCTGCTGCGCGAACTGCAGGCGGTCGCCCCGGCCCTGGGCCTCGACCCGCTCAACCCGCCGGACCCGACCAGGCCGCTCGGCCCGACCGGCCTGGAGCAGCCGTTCGGCCCGCCGATCGACGACCTGCACCCCTTCGCCCGGGAGCGGCACGCCTGGTCCGGCCTCTACGCGGCGGCGACCCGCAGCCTCACCCAGGGCTCGATGATCGTCTTCGCCTGAGCCCGACGACCACCGCCCCCCTCGGACCGCCGGCTCAGCGCAGCGGCCCCTCCGGCGGGCGCTGACGCGGCATGGTGGGCCGGGTGCCCGGCGGCGGCAGGATCCGCACCTGGGCGCCCACGCCCGCCTCGCTGCGCCCGCCCCAGTTCCCGGAGGACTGGGTGGGCAGCTGGGTCATGCCCGCCCGGAACTCCAGCATCCACTCCGAGGTCTCGGTGCGGACCATGTCCGAAACGTCCTCGCAGAACCGCCGCAGCACGCCCAGGCAGCGCTCGGCCGCCTCGCCCGCGGTGCCCTCGGTGGGGCCGAGCACCTCGCGCACGCACTCCGAGGCCCAGTCGAACTGGAAGGCCTCCAGCCGGCGCTGCAGTGCCTGGGCGGTGGAGACGTCCCGCATCCACCCGGAGGTCAGGCCGAACACCCGGTCCGTGCCGTAGCAGGCGGCGGACAGCATCAGTGCGACGTAGCCCCAGCCGGAGGCGTTCGCCACCGTGCCGGTGAGGTCCACCAGCGGGGCGGTGACCCCGCCGACCGCGAACCCGGCCGAGCCGAATCTCAGCAGCCGGGCCCAGCGGCGCTTCCAGACGCGGTCCCTGCGGTACCAGTCGATCGCCTCGACCGCCCGCTCCTCGGACCAGCGGTAGAGCTCCTCCAGCCGCTCGGCCGGCTCGCCCCAGTCCCCGAGCGGGAACTGGCGGGCGCTCAGATCGGTCCGGCGGCGGGTGGACGCCCGGCGCGCGATGGTGGCGGCGGGCTGGTCCTCCTCGCCGACCTCTTTGCCCCAGGCACTCTCCTCGGGCTGCATTTCCGGCTGGCTCACCTGTGGGGCTCCCTGTGGCGGGCGGACTGCTGGGTCTGACATGGCGTCGCCCTGACGTTTCATCCGCCTGACTGGCCGTGAAACACCGGATGACGCATCGGACCCGCGACGCCTCCGGGTGAGTGTGGGCACCCGGGGACCGCGCGGACCGGCGGCTGCCGGCGGTTGTCCAACAGCACTTCTTACCGCCAAATGGCTGACCATGGGAGCGCTTCGCCAATGATCGTTATCGGATTCGGCCACCGGATGCCGAGGTGAGCGGGTTGCGGGGGTCGGCGAGATTTCACCCGTCCGAGGGAGGCCCCGGTCACCCGCCGTCCTGACCCGGATACCCGGAGCGCACCACCCGGGGCGCCGCTTGGAGGTTCCTCCAGTCCACGGGCCGGGGAGGGCCGGTCGGCTGGAGGTTCGGACGGGACCGGGGGGCGGCGCGATCAGGCCACCGACTACCCTTGCCAAGCGTGAAGGTCCTCGTCATCGGCGGCGGCGCCCGCGAACACGCCCTGTGCCGCTCTCTGTCCCAAGATTCCGCCGTCACCGAGCTGCACTGCGCCCCGGGTAACGCCGGGATCGCGCAGGTGGCGACGGTCCACCCCGTCGACCAGCTGGACGGCGCGCAGGTCACCGCGCTCGCCCGGCGGCTCGACGCCGACCTGGTCGTGGTCGGCCCGGAGGCCCCGCTGGTCGCGGGCGTCTCCGACGCCGTGCGCGCGGCCGGCATCCCGGTCTTCGGCCCCTCCGGCGCGGCCGCCCAGCTGGAGGGCTCCAAGGCCTTCGCCAAGGACGTGATGGCCGGCGCCGGTGTGCCCACCGCCCGCTCCTACGTCTGCACCACCCCCGAGGAGGCCGCCGAGGCGCTGGACGCCTTCGGCGCGCCCTACGTGGTCAAGGACGACGGCCTGGCCGCCGGCAAGGGCGTGGTGGTCACCTCCGACCGCGCCGAGGCCCTGGCGCACGCCGCGTCCTGCGAGCGGGTGGTCATCGAGGAGTACCTGGACGGCCCCGAGGTCTCGCTGTTCGCGATCACCGACGGCACCACCGTCCTCCCGCTCCAGCCCGCGCAGGACTTCAAGCGCGCGCTGGACGGCGACGAGGGCCCCAACACCGGCGGCATGGGCGCGTACTCGCCGCTGCCCTGGGCCCCCGAGGGCCTGGTCGAGGAGGTCCTGGAGACCGTCCTGCAGCCGACCGTGGACGAGCTGCGCCGCCGCGGCACCGAGTTCTCCGGCCTGCTCTACGCAGGCCTGGCGCTGACCTCGCGCGGGACCAGGGTGATCGAGTTCAACGCCCGGTTCGGCGACCCGGAGACCCAGGTCGTGCTGGCCCGGCTGCGCACCCCGCTGGCCGGCGTGCTGCACGCCGCCGCCACCGGCGCGCTGGACCAGCTGGAGCCGCTGCGCTGGGACGACGGCGCCGCCGTCACCGTGGTGATCGCCTCCGAGGGCTACCCGGCCGCGCCGCGCACCGGCGACCCGATCGAGGGCCTGGCCGAGGCCGAGGCCGCCGACGGCACCGCGTACGTGCTGCACGCCGGCACCCGCGCGGACGAGGACGGCCGGGTGCTCAGCGCCGGCGGCCGGGTCCTGTCCGTCACCGCCACCGGCACCGACCTGGCCGAGGCCCGCGGCCGCGCGTACGACGCGCTCGGTCGGATCGGCCTCAAGGGCGGCCAGCACCGCACCGACATCGCGCTCAAGGCCGCGCAGTAGCGCCTCGCGCGCGCCCTGGCGGCGGGCCGAGCGCCCGACGGTCCGAGCGCACCGCCGGAGGGCGCTGTGTTCCACGGGAAACAACCCCCATGGACGCAGCGCCCTCCGGCGTTTCCGGGGTGGGAGGGACCGGAGCGGCCGATGGGGCCGCCACACCGTTCGGCGGCCGGAATCAACCCCATCGAGTGATAGCGCCCGCATCCGGCTGACGTAGCCGGGTACTCGGCCTTATGGTGCGCTGGATCGCAGTGCCGCGGGCCGTGTCGCTGTGGTCCCCGCCGGGTAGCGGCGGTCACGCGGGGGGATGCTGGACGGCGTCCGGCACGCCGGGCCGACACGCCCGGGATCGCTTCGCACGGGCCGGGTGCGGGTCGTCCGGAATTCGGGCGCCGTCACCGGGACGAGTGGAAACCGGGGAGATCCGGAACACCCACCCGTACGCGGGCGTCAGAACTGTCAGTAGCGCCACGCAGCATGTACTAGCCGGGGATCGGATGCCGCCGTCTCCCGGTCGGAACTGATCGTTTCGAGTCGGCTCAGGGGTCCGTCGCCGGGCTCCCGAGGGCTCCGAAGGGGGTGCCGCACCGTATGGCCGTTGTCGACGCCGCGCGCGCTCATGCCCACGCCGTCCTGCGGGTCCGAGGTCTGGCCCTCGCCGCCGCCGTACTGCCCGCCGCCACCGCGGTGGTCCTGCTGGCGGGCCGGTTCACCGGCCGGCTCGGCGCACCGGGCTCCCCGGACGCCGCCGGCTGGGACGCCGTCCGCTGGGTGGTCTGCGCGGTCGCCGCCGCCACCCTGCTGGTGGCCGCACTGGTCGCCAGGGCCTACCGCCGGGCCGTCCCGCCACAGACCCCGGCCGTGCCGCTCGACCGGGCCCAGGCCCCCGAGCTGTACCGGCTGATAGACGAGCTGGCCGACCGCCTCGAAGTCCCCGCGCCGTCCCGCATCGCGCTCACCCCCGACTGCGACAGCTGGCTGGAGGACCTCCCGCCGGTCCGCGCGGCCGGCCGGCCCTTCGCCCACCGGGCCGAGGGCGAGCCCGCCGCGCCGATGCTGGTGATCGGCTCGCCCTTCCTCTGGTGGATGCGGGCCGGGGAGCTGCGCGCCCTGCTCGCCCCGGTGGTGGCCGGTACGGCGGCCTCGGTCGATCCGGACATCGCCGCCGCCCGCCGGTTCCTGCGCAGCCTGGACGCCAGCCTGGACTCCGGGCCCGCCCCCGCTCCGGGCCTGGGCGGCGCCCCCGCACCCGCGGCGCACCGGCCGCCCCGGCGGGGCCCGGCCGCGCTGGTCGACCGGATCACCCGCAGGCTGCTCGGCGCCTGCCGTGCGCACTCCGCCGAGCTGGAGCGGGCGGTCGCCGGCTGGGCCTCCGAGCAGGCCCGCACGGTCGACTACGGGCTGCGGATCGCCGCCCAGGAGCAGGTCGGCCTGGCCTACGCGGGCTGGGACCGGCTGCTCACCCGGGTCGCGCTGCCCGCCTGGCGGCTCGGCCGCCACCCCACGCACCTGAACGCCGGCGTGGTCGCCGCACTCACCGAGCTCTCCCGGCGCGACCGGCTGGCCGACGGCTACGGCACCCGGCTCGGCGACCGCCCGGCCTGCGACCTGCTGGAGGAGCCCGGCGCGGTGGACCAGGCGGTCTCGCTGCTCGCCGCCGACCTCTTCTTCGGGCGCCCGGCCTCCGGCGCCTGGCGGGAGCTGGAGTGGTCCGACTACCCGGCCGAGGTGGTCGACGCGGGCTGGCGGGCCCGGGCCGCCGCGCTGCAGGCCGCCCTGGACCGGCTCGCCCCGCAGGCCCGCCCGGGGGCCCCGACGCTCACCCGGCTGCTGGTCCGGCTCGCCGACGGGGACGGCGAGCCGCTGGCCGCCGCACTCACCGCCCAGCTGGCCCGCACCACCGCCCCCGCCCCGCTGCTCGAACCCGTCCGCACCGGCCGGGACCTGCTGGTCGACCACGTCACCGCGATGGTCTGCTGCGCCGCCGTCGACACCGCCGGCGCCACCCCCGGCCTGGACTGGCTGGACGGCCCGGTGCTGGTGCTCGGCGGGGTGCGGCGCACCGATCTCGCCGGGCCGGTCGCCCAGGCCGTCGAGCAGGGCCAGGACGGGCCGCTGCGCGCCTGGCTGGACGCGGCCGACGTCCGGCTGGAGAAGCCGGTCCGGCTCTGAGCCGACCGCCCCGGCGGGGCGCTCGGCGAGCGGGCTCGCGCCCCCGCGGCGGCCGACCCCGCCGGGTCTTCGCAGGCCGGGGCCCTCTGGACGCCGGGGCGGAAGATTGACCGCCACTAGTTGCTACCGTGGGGTGACGCAGCGCCAGCACTGTGTGGTGTATTAGACCGCACGCACATCCGGGGGGCACATGCCAGCCGGTGGAGGGTGCACCTGTGGGAGGGGCGCGTGGGGACGGAACTCAACCGCCGCTGGGAGTCCGGAACGCACGCGTACAGCGTGTCCGACCCCTTCGGCCAGGGCCCGCTGCCCTGGCTGCGCAGCCCCGACCAGTACCTGGAGGGTGCCGAGGGCGCCCTCCCCTGGTACGTCTCGGTGGATGCCCCCGGCCAGCAGCCGCTCGCGGGCGGTGCCAGACCCAAGCCGCCGGTCGGCACCCCGCAGGGCGCCAACGACGTGGTGCAGCAGATCAAGGGCTTCGCCTCGGCCGGGGTCGTCCGCCCCGGCGGCTCGGTGGACTTCCGGGTCACCGTCAACCCGCCGCGCGAGTTCACCGTGGGCGTCTACCGGATCGGCCACTACGGCGGTGACGGCGCCCGCCACATGACGTCCAGCCCGCTGATCGCCGGGCTGGCCCAGCCCGCCCCGCTGGTCGTCGGCCGCACCGTCTCCTGCCACCACTGGTGGCAGTCCTGGCGGCTGCAGATCCCCGCCCACTGGCGGCCCGGCGCCTACGTCGCCGTCCTGACCACAGCCGACATGCTGCACCGCAGCCACATCCCCTTCACCGTCCGGGACTTCGAGGAGCAGTCGCACGCCGCCGAGCTGCTGCTGGTCCTGCCGGACGTGACCTGGCAGGCCTACAACCTCTTCCCCGAGGACGGCCGCAGCGGCGCCAGCCTCTACCACGCCTGGGACGACGAGGGCCGGCTGGTCGGGGAGTCGGAGGCGGCCGTCACCGTCTCCTTCGACCGCCCGCACGCCACCGCGGGCCTGCCGCTGCAC
The DNA here is from genome assembly GCF_043202015.1 of Kitasatospora sp. NPDC048239. Lineage (NCBI taxonomy): Bacteria > Bacillati > Actinomycetota > Actinomycetes > Kitasatosporales > Streptomycetaceae > Kitasatospora > Kitasatospora sp. NPDC048239. The sequence continues at coordinate 422,376 of NZ_JBICZP010000003.1, forward strand.
GTCGGCCACGCCTACGACTTCATCCGCTGGGCAGAGCGCTACGGCTACGACCTCTCCTACGCCACCGCCACCGACCTGCACGCCGGGCTGGTCGACCCGTCCCGGCACCGTGCGCTGGTCTTCCCCGGCCACGACGAGTACTGGTCCGAGCCGATGCGCCGGGCCGCCGAGCGGGCCCGGGACGGCGGCACCTCGCTGGTCTTCCTCTCTGCCAACACCATGTACTGGCGGGTCGAGCTGTCCGCCGCCGCCTCCGGCGAGCCCAACCGGCTGCTGAACTGCCGCAAGCGCCAGAAGGTCCCGCCCGGCAGCCCGGCCGCCGGGGCGGGCGCCGCCAGCGCGCTCTGGCGGGACGCCGGCGAGCCGGAGCAGCACCTGCTGGGCCTCCAGTACTCCGGCCGGGTCGCCGCACCCGTCCCGCTGGTCGCCCGGCACACCGCGCACTGGCTCTGGGACGGCACCGGCGTCCAGGAGGGCGAGGAGCTGTCCGGGCTGGTCGCGGGCGAGGCCGACCGCTACTACCCCAAGGTGGCGCTGCCCGAGCACACCGAGCGGGTGCTGCTCGCGCACTCCCCGTACCGGGACCTGGCCGGCCGCACCCGCTACCAGGAGACCTCGCTGTACCGGGCGCCGAGCGGCGCCTACGTGTTCGCCGCCGGGACCTTCGCCTGGTCGCCCGCGCTGGACCGGCCGGGCCACACCGACGAGCGGATCCAGCGCGCCACCGCCAACCTGCTCGACCGCCTCTGCAAGAACGGCTGAGAAGAGAACGGCTGAGAACCCAGGACCGGCCCGCGCGGGCCTCCATGACAGACTCGGGTCCAGTGACCTCCCCATTCGCGCGTCCCACATGCACGCGAACGACCCCTGAGGACTGAGACGACCTTGAGCGGATTTGTCACCAAGCCCGAGCCGGTCCAGGTGCCCGGCCTGGTCCACCTGCACACCGGCAAGGTGCGCGACCTCTACCGCACCGAGTCCGGCGAGCTGGTGATGGTTGCCAGCGACCGCACCTCGGCCCACGACTGGGTGCTGCCCAACGAGATCCCCGACAAGGGCCGCATCCTCACCCAGCTCTCGCTGTGGTGGTTCGAGCGGATCGCCGACCTGGTGCCCAACCACGTCGTCTCCACCGAGGTCCCGGTCGGAGCCCCCGCCGACTGGAAGGGCCGCACGCTGGTCTGCCGCAGCCTGGAGATGATCCCGGTCGAGTGCGTCGCCCGCGGCTACCTGGCAGGCTCCGGCCTGAGCGAGTACCGCGCCGACCGCACGGTCTGCGGCATCGCCCTGCCGGACGGCCTGGACGACGGCTCCGAGCTGCCCGCCCCGATCTACACCCCGGCCCTCAAGGCCGCGGTCGGCGACCACGACGAGAACGTCCCCTACGAGGAGACCGCCCGCCGGATCGGCGCCGACCTGGCCGCCCAGCTGCGGCAGACCACCCTCGCGGTCTACTCCCGGGCCCGGGACATCGCCCGCGACCGCGGTCTGATCCTGGCCGACACCAAGTTCGAGTTCGGCCTGCAGGACGGCGAGCTGGTGATCGGCGACGAGGTGCTCACCCCCGACTCCTCGCGCTACTGGCCGGCCGACCAGTGGGAGCCCGGCCACGCGCAGCCGTCCTTCGACAAGCAGCTCATCCGCGACTGGCTGACCTCCCCGGCCTCCGGCTGGGACCGCCACAGCGAGCTGCCGCCGCCGGCCCTGCCGGCCGAGATCGTCGAGCTCACCCGCAGCAAGTACATCGAGGCGTACGAGCGGCTGACCGGCACCACCTGGCAGTGACCGGGGCGCCCGCGGGCGCGGCTGGTCAGATCCAGCCGTGCTCGCGGGCGATCCGCACCGCCGCATGGCGGTTCTCGGCGCCCAGCTTGGCGGCCGCCGAGGAGAGGTAGTTGCGGACGGTGCCCTGGGAGAGCGCCGCGCGCTCGGCGATCCCGGCGATCGAGGTGCCGTCGGCGGCCAGCTCCAGCACGTCCGTCTCGCGCGGGGTCAGCGGGGTCCCGCCCGCGCTGATCGCGTCCGCCGCGAGCTCGGGGTCGACGTACCGGGCGCCGGCCCGCACGGTCCGGATGATCCCGGCGAGGTCGGCCGCCGAGACGGTCTTCGGCAGGAAGCCGCGCACCCCGACCTCCAGCGCCCGCTTCAGATAGCCGGGGCGCCCGTGGCCGGTGACGATCATCGCGCGGCAGTCCGGCAGCAGTCGGCGCAGCTCGGTGGCCACCTCGATGCCGTCCAGTCCGGGCATCTGCAGGTCCAGTACCGCGATGTCCGGGCGGTGCGCCTTCGCCATGGCCAGCGCCTCCGGGCCGGAGGCGGCCTCGGCGACCACGACGATGTCCTCCTCCAGGGAGAGCAGCGCGGCCAGCGCGCCCCGGATCAGGTGCTCGTCGTCCGCGAGCAGGACGCGTACGGGGGCGGGGGCGGGGTCGGTCATCGGCGGGCCTTCTTCCGTAGCCGAGCGGGGCCGGAGCGGGGCGGGTCAGGACGGAGCAGAGCGGGGCAGGGCAGGGCAGGTCAGGGCAGGTCAGGGCAGGTCAGAGCGGGTCGGGGCGGAGCGGCACGCTGGCGAGCAGCCGGAAGCGGCCCGGCCCGGCGGCCGGGACGAGCAGCTCGCCGTCGTGGGCGGCGAGCCGCTCGCGCAGTCCGTGCAGTCCGGTGCCGCTGCCCTGGGAGGGGATCGGGACGTCCGGTACCCCGTCATTCTCCAGCTCCAGTACCGCCCGGCCGTCCTCCCGGTGCAGCCGGATCGCGCAGCGCCCGGCCTCGCTGTGCCGCAGCACGTTGGTGGTCGCCTCGCGGATCACCCAGCCGAACACCGACTGGACCGGCTGGGGCAGCTCGTCGGCGTCCCCGCCGAGGTCGATCTCGCAGGCCACGTCGGCGGCGCGGAGCACCGCGCGGGCACCGATCGCCTCCGCCTGCAGGTCCGCGGTGCGGTAGCCGCGGACCACGTCCCGGACCTCGCGCTGGGACTCCTGCGCGATCCGCTGCACCTCGGTCATCTGGTCGGCGGCCTCGGGGCGGCCCCGGCGGGCCAGTTGGACGGCGAGCTCGCTCTTCAGCGCGATGGTGGTGAGGTTGCGGCCCATCACATCGTGCAGGTCGCGGGAGAACCGCAGCCGCTCCTCGGCCACGGCCAGCCGGGACTGCGCCTCGCGGGCGGCGTCCAGCTCCCAGACCACCGACTGCAGCCAGGCGAAGCTGCGGCAGCTGCCGGCGACCAGCGTCATCGCCAGCACCTGGCCGACCAGCAGGCCGGTGGCCGTCCCGGAGTCGATGCCGGCCAGCAGCACCGCGGGGGCGACCAGCGCCATGGCGCCGAACCCGGCGGCGCAGGCCTGGCGTACCGACAGGCCCACCCCCGCCGGGCCGAAGGCGGAGGCCAGTAGCGAGGAGACGGCCACGATGGTGAACGGCGGGCCGGTCGGGTCCTGCGGTCCGCCGTGGGCGGGGCCGAGCAGCAGCACCGCCCATGAGCCGGCCACCACCACCGTGCCGCTGATCGCGAGCCAGCGCAGGTGGTCGGAGGGCCGCTTCAGGTAGTGGTCGAGCGAGGTGCGGAAGGCCCGGAGGGTCACCAGCGTGCTGGCCAGGGCGACGACCAGGCAGACCTGGGCGGCGCCGCGGACGTCCTGCTGCCCGGCGGAGCTCGCGATGGCCAGCGCGATGAGCGGCAGCACGATCAGCGGCACCAGGTAGAGCGACCAGCGGAGGTAGAGCTCGGTGCGCTGGGGCTTGCCGTAGCCCTTCCAGGTGCGCACCGGCGCCAGGACGTCCATCTGATCCGCTCCCCGTTCGATCATGACCGTGCTGCGTTCTTCCTATCAGGTGCGGCGGGCCCTGTCCGGCCCCGCGTCAGCGGCGGGGCTCCCAGCGGAAGTAGCGCACGGCGCCCCAGGCGGCGAGGGCGAGCCAGACGCCGCCGGTGACCAGGTACGGGGCGGCGGGCGCCCAGGTGCCGAGGAAGCCGGTGGGGGCGTCGGAGCCGTCGGTGCCGAACCAGCCGAGGCGGATCAGCTGGAAGGCCGGGGTGGTGGGCAGCAGGCGGCAGACGTCGGCCATCCGGTCCGGCATGACCTCGAGCGGGTAGAAGAGGCCGGAGCCGAACTGGGAGATCAGCAGGACCGGCATGGTGGTGATGCCGGCGCTCTCGACCGTCCTGGTGAAGGCACTGGAGAGCGCGGCGAGCCCCATCAGGGTGCCGATGACCAGGACCAGCCCGAGGGCCAGCAGCAGCGGGTTGACCGGGACGGCGAGCTTGAGCGCGAAGGCGCCGCCGATGCCGATCACGGTGCACATCAGCAGGGCGAGACCGACCGAGGGCACCGCGGTGCCGGCCAGGATCTCGATGTCCCGGGCCTCGCCGGTGCGCAGCCGCTTGAGCACCAGCTCGCCGCGCCGGGCCACGTAGGCGGCGGTCAGGTTGTAGTAGACGACGAAGGCGAGGACCATCCCGATCGAGCCGCTGACCAGCAGCGAGTCGACGTCCAGGCCGGGGTTGTCCTCGGCCTGCTGGGAGAGCACGTTCTTCAGCCCGCCGATCAGCACCAGCGGCAGCAGCAGGGCGGTGAACAGCGCGGTGCGGTTGCGCACCAGCAGGGTGGCCTCGGCGCGGCCGAGGGCGAGCAGCCGGCCGGTGGTGGTGGTGCTGCGGGCGGCGGGGGCGGCGGTGGTCATCGGGCGGATCCGATCAGGCGGCGGCGGGCGGCGGGGGCGGCGGGGGTCTCGGCCGGGGGCTCGTGGGCGGCCTCGGCGGCGATCGCGAGGAAGGCCTCCTCCAGCGAGGCGCTGCGGGCGTCGAGCGCGCCGAGCGTGATCCCGTGGTGGTCGGCCCAGACCAGCAGCTCGGTGAGGGTGGCCTGGAGGCGCGGGGTCTGCACGGTGATCCGCCGGCCGACCGCGAGGACCTCGGCGGAGGTCAGCGGCGGCAGCGAGGCCCCGCTGAACTCGGGCAGCTCGAAGGTGATCCGGGAGGGGCGGCCGGCGATCACCTCGGCCACGGTGCCGGCGGTGACGACCTGGCCGCGGTGCATGATGGCCAGCCGGTCGGCCAGCTCCTCGGCCTCCTCCAGGTAGTGCGTGGTGAGCAGCACGGTGGTGCCCTCGGCGCGCAGCTCGCGCACCAGGTTCCAGACGGCGGCGCGGGCCTCGGGGTCGAGGCCGGTGCTGGGCTCGTCCAGGAAGAGCACCTCGGGCCGGCCGAGCAGGGCCATCGCGAGGTCGAGCCGGCGGCGCTCGCCGCCGGAGAGCTGCTTGACCCGGACGTCGCGGCGATCGACCAGGCCGACCAGCTCCAGCGCCTCGTCCACCGGGCGGGCCCCGCTGGTCAGGCCGGACCAGCTGCGGCCGGTCTCGGCCACGGTGAGGTCCCCGGGGAAGCCGCCCTCCTGGAGCATGATGCCGATCCGGGGGCGGACGACGGCGCGCTCGCGGTAGGGGTCGTGGCCGAGCACCCGCACCCGTCCGGCGGTCGGGGCGGCGAGGCCCTCGATCAGCTCCATGGCGGAGGTCTTGCCGGCGCCGTTGGTGCCGAGCAGCGCGAACAGCTCGCCGCGCCGCACGTCCAGGTCGATGCCGCGGACGGCACGGTATCCGGAGGCGCCGGAACCGTAGTGGCGGTGCAGGCCGGTGACCTCGATCACGCTGTCGCCCGGGGTGCGGTGCTGGCTCGTTTCCATGGCTCAAGCCTTCCGCCGCCCGGGCGCCGGGGGCAGTGCGAGCCGTCACCGGTGCGGGGTGCGGATCCACGGGTGGGCGATGACAAATGTCATGGGTGCATGCCCGGGGAATGGCCGGGGAAATGCCGAAGGGCCCCCTCGATGAGGGGGCCCTTCGTACTGGAGCGGACGACGAGATTCGAACTCGCGACCCTCACCTTGGCAAGGTGATGCTCTACCAACTGAGCCACGTCCGCAGGATGGAGATATTGAGTTGTAGCGTGCTCGCGCACTGTTGCTCGCGCACTACGAGCGGACGACGAGATTCGAACTCGCGACCCTCACCTTGGCAAGGTGATGCTCTACCAACTGAGCCACGTCCGCACGGTACCTGGTGGGGCACCGGCCGCCTCTCGGGATCTCTCCGTTGCGGCGACGAGGATTACTCTACCCCATCGATCGGGGTGGTCGCCCCACCCTTTCGGGCAGGCGGGGCGACCGGGCTCCGCCGAGGTCAGTTCGCGTCGGCGAAGGCCTCGTACACGTGCTTCGGGATGCGGCCCCGAGCGGGCAGCTCCATGCCGCGCGACTGGGCCCAGGCACGTACGGCGGCCGGGTCCGGGGTCAGCGCGGTGCGGCGGAAGGACTTACCGGTACGGCTCTGACGGCGGCCGGCCGCGACGAAGGGCGCGAGGGCCTCCCGCAGCTTTTCCGCGTTGTCCAGGGACAGGTCGATCTCGTACGACTTCCCGTCGACGCCGAAGTGGACGGTTTCCGCGGCCGCGCCGCCGTCCAGGTCGTCGGAGAGCGTGACGACTACACGCTGAGCCATGGGTGTCAATCCTCTCGGGCAATTCGGCCGAAGGGCGCGGGGTGCGCTCCCGGGGCCTGATGTGCACCACGTGCGCAAGCACATACGGGCAGCCCGATGGCGTGCCGGATACGCAGCACTTGCCGCAGCAGGTGGCCCTATTCTGCACCCGAAGCGGGTCGAAATCGAAGAGTCCGGCTTTCTTTTCCGGATATTCACGTGTCTTCGTCGGAGTGCCGGATACCGGCGCACTCGACTGGCCGATCTGTCCCGGAGTGCCGTATTCGGGCGTTCTTCGTCCCTTCCCGCCGCGGCGCCGAAACCCCTGAAATGGGGTGGCCCGGAGGGCCGGAACCCTTGGGGCGTAAGGGGCGCGGGTCTACGCGCGTCGCCCTCCCCGGCCAGCAAAGTCGGCCGAAACCCCCGGTAGTCTGGAGTTCCCCCGCCTTCACGAAGACACCACCGGGAGTGCCAGTGGCACGCGTCGTAGTCGACGTCATGCTCAAGCCGGAGATCCTCGACCCCCAGGGACAGGCGGTGCAGCGTGCACTGCCCCGTCTCGGATTCGCCGGGATCGCCGACGTCCGCCAGGGCAAGCGCTTCGAGCTGGAACTGGAGGGCCCGGTCGACGACGCCGCGCTCGCCCGGATCCGCGAAGCCGCCGAGACCTTCCTCGCCAACACCGTGATCGAGGACTTCACAGTCCGCGTCGAGGAGGAGGGCAAGTGACCACCCGAGTCGGCGTCGTCACTTTCCCTGGTTCCCTCGACGACCGCGACGCCCAGCGCGCGGTCCGCCTGGCCGGCGCCGAGCCGGTCGCCCTCTGGCACCGTGACAAGGATCTCCACCAGGTCGACGCCGTCGTCCTGCCGGGCGGATTCAGTTACGGCGACTATCTGCGCTGCGGCGCCATCTCCCGCTTCTCCCCGGTGATGGACACCATCATCGAGCAGGCGAAGCTGGGAATGCCGGTTCTCGGTATCTGCAACGGGTTCCAGGTGCTGTGCGAATCGCACCTGCTGCCCGGCGCGCTCACCCGCAACGACTCGCTGCACTTCATCTGCCGCGACCAGAAGCTGCGGATCGAGAACGCCGGCACCGCCTGGACCCGGGATTACTCGGCCGGCCAGGAAATCGTCGTCCCGCTCAAGAACGGCGAGGGCCGCTTCGTCGCCGAGGCGCACGTCCTGGACGAGCTGGAGGCGGAGGGCCGGGTGGTCGCCCGTTACCTGACCGGTGGCAGCGCCGCCGACGGGTACGGTAACCCGAACGGTTCGTACCGTGACATCGCCGGCATCACCAACGCCGCCGGCAATGTCGTCGGCCTGATGCCGCACCCGGAGCACGCCGTGGAGCCGCTCACCGGTCCGACCGTCGAGGGCCTGGGCTTCTTCACTTCCGTCCTGAAGCAGCTGGTGAACGCCTGATGAGCCTCGACACCGTCAAGAACGCCGAGCAGACCCCGGACGCCTCCCAGCCCTGGGCCGAGCTCGGTCTCAAGCAGGACGAGTACGCCCGCATCCGCGAGATTCTCGACCGTCGCCCCACCGGCGCCGAACTCGCGATGTACTCGGTCATGTGGTCGGAGCACTGTTCGTACAAGAGCTCCAAGGTCCACCTGAAGCAGTTCAGCGAGAAGAAGCCGCAGAGCGACGCCATGCTCGTCGGCATCGGCGAGAACGCCGGTGTGGTCGACGTCGGCCAGGGCTACGCGGTCACCTTCAAGGTGGAGTCGCACAACCACCCGTCGTACATCGAGCCCTACCAGGGCGCGGCCACCGGCATCGGCGGCATCGTGCGCGACATCCTGGCGATGGGCGCCCGCCCGGTCGCCGTGATGGACCCGCTGCGCTTCGGTGCGGCCGACCACCCCGACACCCGGCGCGTGCTGCCCGGGATCGTCGCGGGCATCGGCGGCTACGGCAACTGCCTGGGCCTGCCGAACATCGGCGGCGAGGTCGTCTTCGACTCCTGCTACCAGGGCAACCCGCTGGTCAACGCCCTGTGCGTGGGCGTGATGAAGCACGAGGACATCCACCTCGCGCAGGCCTCCGGCGCCGGCAACAAGGTCATCCTCTACGGTGCCCGCACCGGCGGCGACGGCATCGGCGGTGTCTCGGTGCTCGCCTCCGAGACCTTCGACGCCACCGGCCCGGCCAAGCGCCCGGCGGTCCAGGTCGGCGACCCGTTCCAGGAGAAGCTCCTCATCGAGTGCACCCTGGAGATCTTCGCCGAGAAGCTCGTCAAGGGCATCCAGGACCTCGGCGGCGCCGGCCTCTCCTGCGCCACCTCCGAGCTGGCCTCGGCCGGCTCCGGCGGTATGCGGATCGAGCTGGACACCGTGCCGCTGCGCGACAACACGCTCTCGCCCGAGGAGATCCTCATGAGCGAGTCGCAGGAGCGCATGTGCGCCATCGTCGAGCCCGACAAGGTCGACCGCTTCCTGGAGATCTGCGAGAAGTGGGACGTCATCGCCACCGTCATCGGTGAGGTGACCGACGGCGAGCGCCTGGAGATCTTCTGGCACGGCGAACTGGTGGTCGACGTGCCGCCGCGCACCGTCGCCCACGAGGGCCCGACCTACCAGCGTCCGTACGCCCGCCCGAGCTGGCAGGACGCGCTGCAGACCGACGCCCCGACCGCCGAGCGCCTCGCCCGCCCGACCACCGGTGAGGGCCTGAAGGCCGACCTGCTCAAGGTCGCCGGCTCGCCCAACCAGGCCTCCAAGTCCTGGATCACCGACCAGTACGACCGCTACGTGCTCGGCAACACCGTGCTCTCGGTGCCCGAGGACTCCGGCATGATCCGGATCGACGAGGAGACCAACCTCGGCGTCTCGGTCGCCACCGACGGCAACGGCCGCTACACCAAGCTGGACCCGTACACCGGCGCCCAGCTGGCCCTCGCCGAGGCGTACCGCAACGTCGCGGCCGGCGGTGCCAAGCCGCTCGCGATCTCCGACTGCCTCAACTTCGGCTCCCCCGAGGACCCGGACGTGATGTGGCAGTTCGCCGAGGCCACCCGCGGCCTGGCCGACGCCTGCCTGGAGCTGGGCACCCCGGTCACCGGCGGCAACGTCTCGCTCTACAACCAGACCGGCGAGACCGCCATCCACCCGACCCCCGTGGTCGCGGTGCTCGGCGTCATCGACGATGTCACCCGCCGCACCCCGATCGCCTTCGCCGAGGAGGGGCAGCTGCTCTACCTGCTCGGTGACACCGCGGACGAGCTCGGCGGCTCGGCCTGGTCGCAGGTGGTCCACGACCACCTGGGCGGTCTGCCGCCCAAGGTCGACCTGGAGCGCGAGCGGCTGCTCGGCGACATCCTGATCGCCGCCTCGCGCGACGGCATGATCGACGCCGCGCACGACCTCTCCGACGGCGGCCTCGGCCAGGCCCTGGTGGAGAGCTGCCTCAAGGGCGGCCACGGCGCGCGGATCATCCTGCCCGAGGGCCAGGACGCGTTCGTGTTCCTGTTCTCCGAGTCGGCGGGCCGCGCGGTTGTCGCGGTGCCGCGCAGCGAGGAGCTCCGGTTCAACGACATGTGCACCGCGCGCGGCCTGCCGGCCACCCGCATCGGTGTGGTCGACGGCGATGTCCTGGACGTCCAGGGCCAGTTCACCGTCTCGCTGGCCGAGCTGAAGGACGCCCACACCGGCGTCATCGAGGCCCTGCTCGCCTGACACCCCCATGGTCGCGGGCCCGCCCCGAGCCGAAGGGCCGCGCCGGTGCCGAAAGGGAGAGCGCGAGGAGGCCGCGAGGTACGAGCGGCATTGGAGCGCCGACCGTCGGCACCGGACCGAGCGGCCCGGAGGCGAGCGGGCGAGTTACAGCGGGCGGGCGGTTCTGCGGAACCGCCCGCCCCTCGGCGTATGTTGGGGCGCATGCCTGCCAAGTCCCGTACGTACCAGCACCCGAAGGTCTGCGCCGCGCTGGCGGCGCAGACCGCCGCACTGCGCGACACCGTCCGGGATCTCTGCGCCCGCCCGGACGCCGTGGACCTGCTCGCCCGGCCGACCCGGCTGGGGGAGTGGACGGTGCGCGAGCTGATCGCGCACCTCGCCGTCCAGATCGACTGGGTGCCGGCCCATCTCGGGGACCCGCTGGAGGGGCGGGCGCCGCTGGACCTGCTGCAGTGGGTCGCCCGGGTCGGCACGGTCGCACCGCTGCTCGACGCGCAGGCCAGGGAGCAGGCGGCGGGTGCGTTCGGCGGGGAGCCGGCCTCGGTGGCGGACGCCTTCGAGCGGGCCGCTGGCGCGCTGATCACCGCCTTGGCCGAGCCGGAGACGGCGGCCCCGGGCCGGCGGTTCGAGATCCGGCTCGGCTCGATGTCGCTCACCGACATGCTGGTGACCCGGCTGGTCGAGACGGTCGTGCACGCCGACGACCTGGCCGCGGCGGTGGGGGCGACCTTCCCGCACGAGCGGCAGGCGCTTGCCGCCGTCACCCGGCTGCTGGCCGACGCCCTCGCCGACCAGGTGCCCGGCGGCGCGGTGGAGCTGCGGATCCCGCCGTACGCCGTGGTGCAGGCGGTCGAGGGACCGCGGCACACCCGCGGCACCCCGCCGAACGTGGTCGAGACCGACCCGCTCACCTGGATCCGGCTCGCCACCGGCCGTACCGGCTGGGCGTCCGAGGTGGACGCCGGCGCGGTGTCGGCCGGCGGCGAGCGCAGTGACCTCCGGGCCTACCTGCCCGTGCTGGGCTGAGGGGTCACGGGCGCAGCTGGGCGGCGAGCTGCTCGGTGGCCTTCCGCAGCGGCTCGCCGACCAGGGAGGGCTCCACCGCCGCGTCGGCGTCCTGGGTGAGCGTCAGCACCAGGTCGCCCTTGCCCTTGGCTGCCACCCGGGCGACTCCCACCGAGGCGTCGCCCGGGGTGAGCCTGGTCTCCCCGGCCTTGGGCTTGTCGTTGGCGAACTGCGTCAGCTGGTCCACTCCGACGTTCCCGAAGCGCTGGATGTGCGGCAGCATGATGTTGACCGCGATGTCGTTCTGGGGGATCGCCAGCAGATCGATCCGGACGGGCGTCGAACCCACCGTGTAGGTGCAGGTCACCCAGGCGGAGGGGGGAGTGGCCGGCATCGAGGGCATTCCCGCCGGGTGGCTGGCGCCGGCGGGCCAGTCCTGGGCCGGGACGCCGTCGCCGAGGTCGGTGTCCACCGGCTGCTCGTCCTTGGCCCCGGCGGTCACCGGGCGGTCGATCCCGGCGCCCTTCAGAGCCGCCGCGAGGTCGAGGCCGAAGGGGCACGGCCCGGACTTCGCCACTCCCTGGGCCGTCGACCGCACCTGGTCGTAGGAGAGCTTCCCCCCGCCGCCCGAGCCGCTGCCCGAGTCGCCGGAGGAGGAGCAGGCGGCCGCGCCGAGGACGATCCCGACGGCGCCCAGCAGGGCGGGGACGCGGCGCATCTTGGCTGTCGTGCGGTCAGCTGTCATTCGGTCAGCCTACGTCGGGGTTGTCGCGGGGCGCCGTTGAACAGGTCTCAGATCGGTCCCGGTAGAGCCCGGTAGAGCCCGGTAGAGCCCGGCAGGGCCCGGTTCAGGGCACCGCCGGGCCGCCCAGGTAGGTGCCCTCCGCCGTGTAGGGCCAGGCGTTGGGCTCGCAGCCCTTGAGGCCGTAGATCTGCTGCATCATGGCGGGCGCGGGCTTGCCCTTGCCCGGGCAGGTCTCGTGCCCGTGGCCGATCCGGTGGCCCACCTCGTGGTTGACGATCAGCGCCCGGTACTCGTCGATCGGCCCGCTGAACTGCGGCGATCCGGTGTTCCAGCGCTTGACGTTGACCAGCACCTGGTTGCCGACGTTGCAGTTCACCTCGCCGTGGGTGTCCAGGCCGGCGGCGCCGCAGATCTTGTCCACGGTGGCCGGGGAGGCGATCTTCACGGTGAAGTCGTACGCGCCGCCCGCCACCAGCTGGAAGCCGTTCCTGCGGTCGTTGGTCCAGCCGCGCTTGTCGGCCAGGATGCCCTGGACCTGGGCGGCGGCGGCCGGCGGGTCGATCCCGATGCCGTCCTCGACCTCCACCCGGTAGCGGCGGATGGTGCCCTTGCCGACCGGGGCGGCGGCGCCGGGGGCGATGGTGAAGGTGCCGGCGCCCTTGGCCGGGCCCGGGTCCGGGGCGCTGGGCTCCACGACGGGCGGCGGCGCGGGCGGCTCCGGGGTGGGGGTGGCCGTGGGGGTCGCCGTGGGGGTGGCGGGTGCGGCGGCCGGGGCGGAGCCCTCGCCGGCCGGGGCGACCCGGCCCTGGGCGGTCGGTCCGGTGCCGGGCAGCACGGAGGGCCGGTTGAGGATGAAGAGGGTGCCGCCGAGTATCGCCAGCGCCGCGACCAGCGCGGCGATCATCCCCGGTCCGAGCCGGCGGCGCTGTCGGCGGCGGCGCCGACCGCCGCCCGGCCGTCCGGTGCCCGCCTGGCTGCCGCGTGCCCGGCCGCCGCGCGGGCCGGCGCTGCGTGCGCGGGTGCCGCGCCGGGCGGATCTTGCTGGGGGCACGTCGAAGGCTTCCTGTCGGGCTGGCGGGGCCGCGGAGCATTCGAACAGACAGGTGCGCCCCCCTCGCCCGCCCACCCTGGCATGGAGACCCTGTGAATGTCCACGCACCCGGTACGCAGGGCGTTTACGACGCACGGCGCCCCCGCCGCCCGGGTGGGCGGCGGGGGCGGTCGATCGAACCGGCCTGGTCAGCCCAGGGTGGCGGCGGCGGTCGGCGAGCTGTCCCGGAGGAACTGCGCGCAGCGCTCAGCCTCCTCCTTCTCCTCGATCGCGGCGGCGGCCCGGCCGAGCGCGTGCAGCGCCCGCAGGAAGCCGCGGTTCGGCTCGTGCTCCCACGGCACCGGGCCGTGGCCCTTCCAGCCGGCCCGCCGCAGCGAGTCCAGCCCGCGGTGGTACCCGGTCCGGGCGTACGCGTAGGACTCGACGGTGCGGCCGGCGGCGAAGGCGTCGTCGGCGAGCTGGGCCCAGGCCAGCGAGGAGGTCGGGAACTTCGCCGCGACCTCGGCCGGGGAGGCGCCGCCGGCCAGCAGCTCCAGCGGAGCGGGCTCGGCGGGCAGGTGCGTCGGGGGCGGACCCCCGAGGAGGTTCTGGTGGATGGTCATGCCCCCCAGTGAACCACTGGGGGGCACGACCGCAGACCCTGCCGTCCGGCGGGGGGCCTACTTCAGGCGGTTGCCGGCCGAGCGCAGCTGCTGCGCGGCCTCCAGCACGCGGGCGGCCATGCCGGCCTCGGCGAGCTTGCCCCAGGTGCGCGGGTCGTAGGTGTTCTTCTTGCCGACCTCGCCGTCGACCTTCAGCACGCCGTCGTAGTTGCGGAACATGTGGTCCACGACCGGGCGGGTGAAGGCGTACTGGGTGTCGGTGTCGAGGTTCATCTTCACGACGCCGTTCTCCAGCGCGGTGGCGATCTCCTCGGTGGTGGAGCCCGAGCCGCCGTGGAAGACGAAGTCGAACGGGTCGGTCTTGCCGTACTGCTTGCCGATCGCGTCCTGCAGCTCGCGCAGCAGGCCCGGCTTCAGCACGACGTTGCCCGGCTTGTAGACGCCGTGCACGTTGCCGAAGGAGGCGGCCAGCAGGTAGCGGCCCTTCTCGCCCAGGCCCAGGGCCTCGGCGGTGCGGACGGCGTCGTTGACGGTGGTGTACAGCTCGTCGTTGATCTCGTGGGTGACGCCGTCCTCCTCGCCACCGGTCGGGGTGATCTCGACCTCGAGGATGATCTTGGCGGCGACGGCCTGGGCCAGCAGCTCCTCGGCGATGGCCAGGTTGTCGTTCAGGGTCTCGGCGGAGCCGTCCCACATGTGCGACTGGAACAGCGGGTTCAGACCCTTGGCCACGCGCTCGGCGGAGACCGCCAGCAGCGGGCGGACGTAGCCGTCCAGCTTGTCCTTCGGGCAGTGGTCGGTGTGCAGCGCGATGGTGACGTCGTACTTGGCGGCGACGATGTGCGCGAACTCGGCCAGCGCCACGGCGCCGGTCACCATGTCCTTGTTGTGCTGGCCGCCCAGGAACTCCGCACCACCGGTGGAGATCTGGATGATGCCGTCGCTCTCGGCCTCGGCGAAGCCGCGCAGCGCGGCGTGCAGGGTCTGCGACGAGGTGACGTTGATGGCCGGGTAGGCGAACTTGCCCGCCTTGGCCCGGTCGAGCATCTCGTTGTAGACCTCGGGAGTTGCGATGGGCATGCGAATCCGCTCCTGTCGGGTTGCGGCGTACGGACGGTGCTGTCCGACGCTGTGTACGCCTTCGTGACGACTCCGGGGTACCGGGGCCTACGCGCGGCTCTGCGGTGCGGCTCTCCTGTACCAAGGTTCGAGGCGGCCGCTGCGGTACGACAATGAGGGTGTTTGCGACCGCGGTCCGGGACGCCGGAGTCATCTTCCCATCCCAGGCCCGGGGACCACCATGTGGCCCGCCTGTCGGGACGGGGGCCCGCATGCGACGAAGGGATGACGGCCCTCTCGACCCCCGGGCCGAAGCCCGCGTCAACACAAGCCAGCTATCCTGCGGCCGTGGACTACAACCAGCTGGCCGTCAATCTGCTCGACGCCAAATCACTGATCTCGTCCCTCGGTGCCATCGGGCTGATCGCGATCATCTTCGCGGAGACCGGCCTCCTGGTCGGATTCTTCTTCCCGGGTGACTCCCTGCTGATCATCGCCGGGGTCGCCGCCTCGAACGCCGCCTCGTCGGTGCTCGGCGACGGTACGAAGCTGCCGATCGGGGTGCTGCTGATCGGGGCCCCGGTGGCCGCCGTCGCCGGCGCCCAGCTCGGGCACCTGATCGGGGTGAAGGCCGGGCCGAAGATGTTCGACAAGCCCGAGTCGAAGATCTTCCGCCGTGAGTACGTGCTGAAGGCCGAGGAGTACTTCAACAAGTTCGGGCCCGGCAAGGCGGTGGTGCTGGCCCGCTTCATGCCGATCGTCCGGACCTTCCTGAACCCGGTCGCCGGCACCCTGGAGATGCCGGCCCGGACGTTCTTCCTGTGGAACGTGATCGGCGGTGTGCTGTGGACCGAGTCCATGCTGCTGATCGGCTACTTCTTCGGTGACGCGCTCGCCCCGGTGATCGACAAGTACCTGATCCCGGCCGTGCTGCTGATCGTGCTGCTGTCCGTCTCGCCGATCCTGATCGAGGTGCTGCGCGAGCGGAAGAAGAAGAAGGCGGGCGGCGCCGAGGCCGTGGCCGAGGACGGCGAGGCCGTCCAGGCCGGCGGCCGCCACCGCCGGGGCTGATCCCCCCTCCGGGGCCTGTCCCTGGACGACGAACGGCCGGGGCCGGTCCTGTTTCACGTGGAACAGGACCGGCCCCGGCCGTTGTGCGGATGCCCGCGGGCTCAGAGGCCCAGGTCGTCCAGGTTGTACGCGGTCACGTACGGCAGGCCGGTCGCCTCGACCGCCGCGGCGCCGCCGCGCTCCACGATCACCGCGACGCCGACCACCTCGGCGCCCGCCTCGCGCAGGGCCTCGACCGCGGTCAGCACCGAACCACCGGTGGTGGAGGTGTCCTCGACCGCCAGCACCCGGCGGCCCTTGACGTCCGGGCCCTCGATCCGGCGCTGCAGGCCGTGCGCCTTGCCCGCCTTGCGGACCACGAACGCGTCCAGCTCACGGCCGCGGGCGGCGGCGGCGTGCAGCATCGCGGCGGCCACCGGGTCGGCGCCCAGGGTCAGCCCGCCGACGGCGTCGTACTCCAGGTCGGCGGTGGCGTCCAGCATCACCCGGCCGACCAGCGGCGCGGCCTGCGCGTCCAGGGTGATCCGGCGCAGGTCGACGTAGTAGTCGGCCTCCTTGCCGGAGGAAAGGGTGACCTTGCCGTGCACGACGGCCTTGTCCTTGATCTGTGCCAGCAGGGCGTCGCGGTCGTTGCTCAGGTCGGTGCTCATGAGCGTTCAGTCTAGAGCCTTGGCAGGCCCCGGGCTCCGTCCTAGCGTCGGCGCAGTGCCCTGACCAGCACCACGGCGCCGCCCAGCAGGGCCACCCCGCCGCCGATCACCCACGGCACCGCGTTGCGGCCGCCGGGGCCCGGCACCACGATGCCGCCGGCCTCGCCGCCCCAGCGGGACGCGGCCCGGGCCCGCGCGCTGCGGGCCGGCAGGGCCGGGGCGTAGCGGCCGCGCGGCGGGGCGTGGTCGACCTCCTCGGCGGAGCGGCCGACGATGCTGCGGCGGACCGGGCCGCTGAGAACCGGCTCCTGCTCGTACTCGAAGGGCAGCTCGGCGGGGAGGTCGGTGGACGGGTCGCCGTCCCCGGCGGGGCCCGCGGAGTCGCCGGAGCCCTCGCGGTCGTCCTGCTCGGGGTGCTCGGTGCGGTCGCCGGTGGGGAGGCCGAAGCGCTCCGCGTCGGCGTCGGAGAAGGCGATCAGGTCGGAGAGGTCGTCCTCCAGGTCGTCGCCGGGCTCGTCCTGGCGGTCCTCCAGGAAGTGCACGGTGGCGCCGGTCTCCTCCTCGACGACCTCGACGATCTCGACGGGCTCGACGGCGTCGCCGGGCTCGACGGCGTCGACGTCGTCGGCGCTCTCCACGTCGTCGGCGGCTTCGGCGCCCGCGATGTCCTCGGAGCCCTCGGTGGTCTCCTCGTCGTCCTCCGGCTCCGCCTCGGCGGCGCCCTCCGGCGCGGCCAGGGCGGCGGCGAAGCGGTCCAGCAGCCGGCGGCCGACGGCGGCGAGGGTCTCGTCGTCGAACTCGGCGAGCCGCCCGGTGGTGCTCAGGTCGCCGGTGAAGCGGACCAGGCCGGTGCCGTCCTCGGCGCCGTCCGCGACGCTCACCCGGACGGTGGCGCTGACCTCGCCGCTGCCGCGCGCCTCCTGGCCCTCGGCGAACACGGTGAGGACGCCCTCGCGGCCCTCGATCAGTGAGAGCACGCCCTTGTAGGTGATGGTGGAGGTGCCGACCCGCAGGCGCAGCCGTCCGCTGATCTCGTCGGCGGGGCCGCGGCCGGCCGCGGCCGGTTCGGTGCTCAGCCCCGGCACGCAACGTGCCAGCAGGGCAGGATCCTGCAGCGCCTGCCGGACCGCTTCGGCGGGCATCGGGACGACAACCTCATGCTCCATGCCACGGAGCCTACCGACCCAACCCCCGGTGGTCTCCGCGATGGGGCCCACCGGGGGCTTCAGCGGCTCCGTTCAGCGTGGCCCGAGCAGGGTCAGGGCGGCCGGCGGCCGGGCGGGGCGCCGGGCGGCCAGCCGGGCGGAGGAGGCGCGCAGGGCGTCCGAGTCGAACGCGCGCGGGGGCGGGGCGTCCGGCGCGAGGGCGAGCGGGGGCTGGGCGGCGGCCGCGAGCAGGAAGCCCCGGCCGTCGTCCGGTCCGGGCACACAGCTCGCCGTCGGGCTGCCCTGGACGCTGTACGGGACGGTGCGCAGGCCCGCCGCCCGCAGTCCGGACTCGATCTGCCAGAGGCCGTGCTCGTCGCTCCCCGCCCGGACCGCGAGCCGCCCGCCGGGCGAGAGCAGCCGGGTGGCGAGGCCGTAGAACTCCTGGGAGTGGAACTTCACCGTGCCGCCGTCCGAGGGGGCGGGCAGATCGGCGAGCACCACGTCGAAGGCCCGGTCCCCGGGTCGGACGCCGCGCAGCCACTCCAGCGGGTCCGCGTCGACCGTCCGCACCCGCGGGTCGTCCAGCGAGCGCCCGGACAGCGCGGCCAGGCCGGGGTCGGTCCGGGCGAGCCGGGTGAGCGCCGGGTCGAGGTCGACCAGCAGCACCGAGCGGACCCCGCCGTGCCGCAGCACCTCCCGCGCGGCGAGTCCGTCCCCGCCGCCCAGCACCAGCACCCGGGCGTCCGGTCCGGCGGCCATCGCGGGGTGCACCAGGGCCTCGCTGCCCCGGTACTCGTCCGGGCCGCAGACCGCGAGCCGCCCGTCCCGGTAGAGCCGCAGCGGCCCCTCGGCCGGGCCGGTGAGGACGATCTCCTGGTACCGGCTGTGGGCGGCGAAGCGGACCTGCGCGCCGTACAGGGCGTGCCGGGCGGCGCGTTCGACCGCGCCGGACCAGGCGGCGGCCGCGGCGAGCACGGCGAGGACGAGCGCGCAGCCGCCCCAGAGCAGCATCCGGACCTTCGGGGCGGGCTCCTCGCGGAACAGCCAGAGCACCACCGCGGCCCCCGCGACGGCGTTGACCGCGCCGGTGACCAGTGCACCGGTGCCCTGGCCGAAGGCGGGCAGGATCAGGAACGGGAAGGCGAGGCCGCCGATCAGCGCGCCCACGTAGTCGGCCGCGAAGAGGTCGGCCGCGGCCCGCCCGGCGTCCTCCCGTCTGATCCGCTGGATGAGCGTCATCAGCAGCGGGATCTCGGCGCCGATCAGGACGCCGATCAGACAGGTCAGCCCGACCATCGCGGCCTGGTAGCGGCCGATCCAGGCCCAGCAGGAGTAGAGCGCGAGGACGGACAGCCCGCCGGTCAGCGCGAGCGCGCACTCGACCAGGGCGAAGGCGGTGGCGGGGCGGCGGGTGAAACGCTTGGCGAGCAGCGAGCCGAGTCCCATCGCGAACACCATGACGGAGAGCACGACCGAGGTTTGGGTGACCGAGTCCCCGAGCAGATAGCTGCCGAGCGCCACGAGTTCGAGCTCGTAGACGAGTCCGCAGGCCGCGCAGACGAACGCGGCCAGCAGGACGGCCAGCCGGGCGCGACGGGGGCGGGAGCGCAGCCGGGCGCGACGGCGGGCGGGCAGGGGGGTCAGGCTCCGCCCGAGCCGGGGTGGGCTGCCGTCGTCGAGGTCGAGTCCCGACTGAGCGGGCGGACCGGCCGGATGGTTGATCACGAACAAACGCTAGGCGACGTTCGGTACGGATAGCTGCGTCCATTCGACGGACAGCGGGGTGTCGGAGGTTGACGGACCGTTCCTGCGTGCGATTCCCGACTGTTCGGCGGTTGGGGGCGGGTGGTGGCCCTCACCGCGGCACCACGAGCGAGGAGCGGGTGCAGACCAGCTGGCCCTCCTGCGGGTAGGCGTGCCAGGTGCGCCAGAGCAGCCGGTCCGGGCCGCCCTGGGTGACGAGCGCGGTGAAGGCGCTGGGATCCCCGGGGAAGACGCCGGCCAGGCCGCGCGGATGGCCCTCGACCAGGGCCAGCAGCTCCTGGGCGCGGGCGGCGAACTCGTGCGGGGGCAGCGCCTCGATCCGGGCCGCGAACTCGTACTCCCAGCCGGCCACCTGTTTGGCCACCCGGGCGGGCAGCGGGGTGCGGCGGCCGGGCAGGCAGGCGACCGTCTCCAGGCACTCGCCCGGCCCGGCGGCGATCACCACCTGGTGCGAGGCGCCCAGCAGCCGCAGCTGGAGGGTGCCGGGCGGGCCCGGGCGGCCGGCGGTGTCGAGTCTCAGATCGCGAACCGCGAGAGCGGGCAGCGGATCGCCGCCCAGGCACCAGGCCAGGTCACCGGCGCGGGTGTCCGTGTAGGAGGTCTGCAGTGTGGTGAGCATGCTCGGCTCCGCGTTTCAGCTCCGTGCGCGCCCGCCGTGCAGCATCCGAGTAGGCCCAGGCGTTGGCGAGGCTGTTCGTGGCTGTGCGGTCCAGGGCGCGGCCGACCGTGGAAGGAAGGATTCCGGCTGGAGATTCAGCAGCAGAGAAGCATGAATACGCCGGGTCCGTCGGTGATTTACCCAACTTTGTCAAGCATTCACCGTTTCGAGCACACCCGCTTCCCTGGTCTGATCGACCCGGTGTGCGACTCTGCACCGCGCGCGCCCCTGGGACCGGGGCGCGCGCCGTGCGCTCTGGTCGCGCGCCGCGAGGACGGCCTGCACGCCCCCACCCTGGATGCGCCGGGCGCAGGCGGCTCCGGCCCGTGCCGCCGGGGCAGGCGGAATTGCCCCACGGGCAGTGACGGGTCAAGTGGGGTAGTCGAGTTGACTGGGCGTCAGGCCGCGATGGCGCGACGGCCCGCGCTGGTCGCGGGTGCTCGGCGGCTACAGCCGGCCGAGCCGGGCGACGGCCTCCTCCAGCACCGCGACCCGCTTGCAGAAGGCGAAGCGGACGAGCGGGCGGCCGGCCTCGGAGTCGTCGTAGAAGACCGCGTTGGGGATCGCGACCACGCCGCACCGGCCGGGCAGGGTGCGGCAGAACTCGATGCCGTCCTTCTCGCCCAGCGGGGTGATGTCGGTGGTGATGAAGTACGTGCCCGCGGGCCGGAACACCCGGAACCCGGCCGCGTCCAGCCCGTCGGCGAGCAGGTCCCGCTTGCGCAGCAGGTCGGCGCGCAGGGAGTCGAAGTACGGGTCGGGCAGCCGCAGCGCCTCGGCGACGGCGTACTGGAACGGCCCGGCGCTGACGTAGGTCAGGTACTGCTTGGCGGTGCGGACCGCCGAGACCAGCGGCGCGCTCGCCGTCACCCAGCCGACCTTCCAGCCGGTGAAGGAGAAGGTCTTGCCGGCCGAGGAGATCGAGACGGTGCGCTCGCGCATGCCGGGCAGGGCGGCGATCGGGTGGTGGGCGCCGCTGAACACCAGGTGCTCGTAGACCTCGTCGACGATCACCAGCAGGTCGTGCTCGACGGCCAGGGCGGCGATCGCGGCCAGTTCGTCGGCGGTGAGCACGGTGCCGGTCGGGTTGTGCGGGGTGTTCAGCAGCAGCAGCCGGGTACGCGGGGTGACCAGGGCGCGCAGCCGGTCCAGGTCCGGCCGGAAGTCCGGTGCACGCAGGGTGAGCGGGACGCGGACGGCCCCCGCCATGGCGATGCAGGCGGCGTAGGAGTCGTAGAAGGGTTCGAGGGCGATCACCTCGTCGCCGGGCTCCAGCAGGGCGAGCAGGGCGGCGGCGATGGCCTCGGTGGCGCCCGCGGTAACCAGGACCTCGGTGTCGGGGTCGTAGGACAGGCCGTGGAAGCGCTGCTGGTGCTCGGCGATCGCGGTCCGCAGCTCGGGGATCCCGGGGCCGGGCGGGTACTGGTTGCCGTGTCCGTCCAGCACCGCGCGGGCCGCGGCCTCGGCGATCTCGCGCGGGCCGTCGGTGTCGGGGAACCCCTGGCCGAGGTTGATCGAGCCGGTCGCGGTGGCCAGGGCGGACATCTCCGCGAAGATCGTCGTGCCCATGCCCGCCAGCCGGCGGTTCAACAGCGGCCTCGCACCCATTGCAGCTCCTCACGGCTCGTCGTCGGCCCCATCCTCGGGGCAGTCGGTGGCCGGGGACAAGCACGGCCCGCCGACCGGGGGTCCGGTGGCGGGCCGATGCCGAAGTCGCGGGGGAGGTCAGGCCTCGTTGGTGTCCTCGGGGGACTCGCCCTCGCCCTCCTCGCCCTCGATCTCCTTCTGGAGGCCGAGGCGCTCGACGATCCACTGCTCGAAGCCGACGGCGGCCTGGGTCCAGTTGGCGGTGGTGGTGACGAAGTAGTCGAGGTTGACGCCGGTGCCGACGATCATCTGGGCCTCGCCGATCAGGCGGACCACGCCGTCCTCGTGGGTGTGCGTGTAGACCTTGGGCCACAGGGTCTCGCGGTTCCACTCGTCGATCAGGTCGAGGATCTCGCCCTTCTCCTCAAGCGGGTACGCGCGGTCGTAGAACGCGCGGACGGCGAAGAGCTCCTTCTGGTCACCGCGGAACATGTAGTAGACGCGGAAGCCCTCCCAGGGGGCGGTGAGGTCGCCCTCCTCGTCCACGACGTGCTTGAGCTGCATCTGGTCGAGCAGCTGGGTCACCAGGGCCTGGTCCGGAACGATGATCGGCGGCGGGCCGGCCGGGCGACCCTGACCGCCGCCGGGCTGACCGCCCTGCGGGAGGCCGAACGACGGGATGGACGACGGGTCGATGCTCATGGGGGTCCTCTTCCTCAGTGCACGTGGTGGCCGGCAATGAGAGGCCGCCCTTCCATGTCCCATCCTGCCTCATTCGGGGCCCCGCTCACAGGGGCGCCCGGACGCGGCCGACGGGGTCCGGGCAGGTCCGGCGGGCCGCCGCCCGGGGGCGGGGCCGGCCCGCCGGACCAGCCGGTCTACTTCTCCAGCGGCCCCCGCGTCCGGACGCTGAGGTGGTCGGCGTCACCGTCCCGCTCGACCACCACGGTGTCGCCGTCGTGGACCTCGCCGGAGAGGATGGCGCGGGCCAGCCGGTCCCCGATCGCGGACTGCACCAGGCGGCGCAGCGGCCGGGCGCCGTACGCCGGGTCGTAGCCGGTGCGGGCCAGCCAGTCCCGGGCGTCCTCGGTGACCTGCAGGGTGAGCCGGCGCTCGCGCAGCCGGTCGCCGAGCCGGTCCACCTGGAGGTCGACGATCCGGCTGAGCTCGGCGGTGCCCAGCGGCTCGAAGACCACGATGTCGTCCAGCCGGTTGAGGAACTCCGGCTTGAACGCGGCCCGCACCGACTCCAGCACCAGCTGCTTCTTCATCTCCTCCGGGGTGGCCGGGTCGACGAGGAACTGCGAGCCCAGGTTGGAGGTGAGGATCAGGATCGCGTTGCGGAAGTCCACCGTGCGGCCCTGGCCGTCGGTGAGCCGGCCGTCGTCCAGGACCTGGAGCAGCACGTCGAAGACCTCGGGGTGGGCCTTCTCGACCTCGTCCAGCAGCACGACGCTGTACGGGCGGCGGCGGACCGCCTCGGTGAGCTGGCCGCCCTCCTCGTACCCGACGTAGCCGGGCGGGGCGCCGACCAGGCGCGAGACGGAGTGCTTCTCGCCGTACTCGCTCATGTCGATGCGGACCATCGCCCGCTCGTCGTCGAAGAGGAAGTCGGCCAGGGCCTTGGCGAGTTCGGTCTTGCCGACGCCGGTCGGGCCGAGGAAGAGGAAGGAGCCGGTCGGCCGGTCCGGGTCGGCGATGCCGGAGCGGGTGCGGCGCACCGCGTCCGAGACGGCCTGGACGGCCTCCCGCTGGCCGATCAGGCGGCGGCCCAACTCGTCCTCCATGCGCAGGAGTTTGGCGCTCTCGCCCTCCAGCAGCCGGCCGGCCGGGATGCCCGTCCAGGAGGCGACCACATCGGCGACGTCGTCCGGGCCGACCTCCTCCTTGACCATCGAGGTGCTGGCGTCCTGGTCGGCCGCGCGCTCCTGGGCCTCGGTCAACTCGTGCTCGGCGGCCGGGATCTCGGCGTACATCAGCTTGGAGGCGCGCTCGAAGTCGCCGTCCCGCTGGGCGCGGTCGAGGGCGCCGTGCAGGTCGTCCAGCCGCTCCTTGAGCTCGCCGACCCGGTTCAGGCTCTTCTTCTCCTGCTCCCAGCGGGCCGTGAGCACGCTCAACTGCTCGTTCCGGTCGGCGAGATCGCGGCGCAGCCGGGCCAGCCGGTCGACCGAGGCCGGGTCGGACTCCTTCTCCAGGGCCAGCTCCTCCATCCGCAACCGGTCGACGGAGCGCTGGAGTTCGTCGATCTCCACCGGGGAGGAGTCGATCTCCATCCGGAGCCGGGAGGCCGCCTCGTCGACCAGGTCGATCGCCTTGTCGGGCAGGAAGCGGGAGGTGATGTAGCGGTTGGAGAGGGTGGCCGCGGCGACCAGGGCGGCGTCCGAGATCTGCACCTTGTGGTGCGCCTCGTACCGGCCCTTGAGGCCGCGCAGGATGGCGATGGAGTCCTCCACGCTGGGCTCGCCGACCAGCACCTGCTGGAAGCGGCGCTCCAGCGCCGGGTCCTTCTCGATCCGCTCGCGGTACTCGTCCAGGGTGGTGGCGCCGACCATCCGCAGCTCGCCGCGGGCCAGCATCGGCTTGAGCATGTTGCCGGCGTCCATCGCGGAGTCGCCGCCGGCGCCCGCGCCGACCATGGTGTGCAGCTCGTCGATGAAGGTGACGACCTGGCCGTCGCTCTGCCTGATGTCGTTCAGGACGGCCTTCAGCCGCTCCTCGAACTCGCCGCGGTACTTCGCCCCGGCGACCATCGCGCTGAGGTCCAGCGAGACCAGGCGCTTGCCGCGCAGCGACTCCGGGACGTCGCCGGCGACGATCCGCTGGGCCAGGCCCTCGACCACGGCCGTCTTGCCGACTCCGGGCTCGCCGATCAGCACCGGGTTGTTCTTGGTGCGCCGGGAGAGCACCTGGACGACCCGGCGGATCTCCTGGTCCCGTCCGATCACCGGGTCGAGCTTGCCGTCCCGGGCCGCCTGGGTGAGGTCGGTGCCGTACTTCTCCAGGGCCTTGTAGGTGCCCTCGGGGTCGGGCGAGGTGACCCGGCCGCTGCCGCGGACGTCCTTGAACGCGGCGAGCAGGGCCTTGGGCGTGGCGCCCTGCCGGGCCAGCAGCTCGGCGACCGCGCCCCCCTCGGCGGCCAGGCCGACCATCAGGTGCTCGGTGGAGACGTACTGGTCGTCCAGGTCGTCGGCGCGCTTCCCGGCCTCGGTGAGCACCGCCAGGGTGTCCCGGGCCAGCTGCGGCGCGGCCACGGTGGAGCCCATGGCGCTGGGCAGCGCGGCCGACTGCCGGCGGGCCTCGGCGTCGATCCGGGCGGCGTCCGCGCCGACCGCCTCCAGGAGTGGCCTGGCGATGCCCTCGGGCTGTTCCAGCAGGGCGATCAGGATGTGCACCGGCTTGACGTCCGGGTTCCCCGCGGCGCCCGCCTGCCGGATCGCGGCGGACAGGGCGTCCTGCGTCTTGGTGGTGAACTTGCTGGCGTCCACTGCTGGGGTGTCCTCCCTCGTCGGTTGAAAGTCCTGCTGACTACAGCATGCACTAAGTTGAGTCTATTCCGCTCAACTTTCGGATGAACGTCCGGGGCCGGTGTGCGGTCCGGTCCGCCGGGTCAGCCCCAGCAGCTCCCGGGCCGGCCCGCTCGGCCGCTGTCCGGCCGGCCAGACCGCGCGCAGCGGGCGCCGCAGGTCCAGCCCCGGCGCCAGCGGCACCTCCACCAGCCGCCGGGTGGCCAGCTCCTCCACCACCGCCAGCTCGCTCAGGCAGACCGGCCCGGCCCCGGTCATCGCCGCCGCCTTCAGCGCGGTGGACGAGGCCAGCTCCAGCAGGGGCTTCGCCGCGCCCCCGTACTGCGCCAGCGCCATCTCCAGCACCTCCCGGGTGCCCGAGCCGGGCTCGCGCAGCACCAGCGCGGTCGCGGCCAGCTCCGGCCCGGTCAGCGGCGAGCGGTCCGGGCGGCGGCGGGCCCACGGGTGCCCGGGGGCCACCACGACCACCAGCCGGTCGGCGGCCACCACCACGCCGGAGAGCCCGGTCGGGGTGGTCGGCCCCTCGACGAAGCCGAGATCCGCCTCGCCGGCCAGCACCCGCCCGGCCACGTCCGCCGAGTTCGCCGTCCGCAGCGTCACCGCCGTGCCCGGGCTGGCCGAGTGCAGGGCCAGCAGCCAGCCCGGCATCAGGTACTCGGCGACCGTCAGGCTCGCCACCACGACCAGCCGGGCGTCCCGCCGCTCGCGCAGCGCGTCGATCCCGGCGTCCAGCGCCTGCGCCGCCTCCACCACGTGCCGGGCCCACTCGACCACCAGCCGGCCCGCCTCGGTGGGCCGCGAGCCGCGCGGGGAGCGGTCCAGCAGGGGGACGCCGATCTGCCGCTCCATGCCCTTGATCCGGGCGCTGGCGGTCGGCTGGCTCACCCCGAGCTCGGCCGCCGCCCGCCCGACGCTGCCCAGCCTGGCCACGGCGAGCAGGAGTTCCAGGGCTCCCAGTTCAGGGACGTGCGGAGAGAGGGGCATAGCCTCAGGCTATGCCCTCATAGAGCGTGCGGCGCTACCGGAGCGGGTGCTTCCGAGGAAGGGTGGATGCCATGTCCACCACCCTCACCAGCGCCTTTCCGTTCGCCCGGCCCTTCCGGCTCGACCTCGCCCAGCTCGGCCCCAACTGGTACGCCGCCGTCATGGGCACGGCGATCCTCGGCAACGCCGCCGCCGTCCTCCCGGTCGAGCTGCCCGGACTGATCGGCTTCGGCGAGCTGATGTGGGCGCTCGGGCTGGCCGCCCTGCTGGTGCTCGGAACCGCCCGGCTGGTCCACCTCACCCGGCACCGCGAAGCCGCCCGGGCCCAGCTGCTGGACAACGCGGCCACCGCGGTCTTCTACGGCTGCCCGCCGATGGCCCTGCTCTCGGTCGGGCTCGGGACGCTGCTGCTCGGCTCCCGGGTGATCGGCACCGGCCCGGCCGTCGTCCTCGACGCGGTGCTGTGGGGTGTCGGCGCCCTGTACGCACTGGCCGTCGCGGCCGGCATCCCGTACCTGATGATCACCCGGCACCCGGTCTCCCCGCTGGAGGCCAACCCCACCTGGCTGCTGCCCGTGGTCGCCCCGCTGGTGGCCTCCTCCACCGGCCCCGCGCTCATCCCGCACCTGCCGGCCGGCGCCGCCCAGGAGGCCCTGCTGTACGGCTGTTACGCGCTGTTCGGGATCGGCCTGCTGGCCACCCTCGCGCTGCTGCCGCTGGTGCTCACCGGGCTCGTCCACAGCAAGCTGCCCAGCCTGGTGCTCACCCCGTCGCTGTTCCTGGTGCTCGGCCCGCTCGGCCAGTCCACCACCGCCGTCCACCAGCTCGCCGACGCCGCCCGCCCGGTCACCCCGCGGCTGGCCCCCGCCGCACTCGCCATCGCCGAGCTGTACGGGGTCGCGGTGCTCGGAGTCGCGATGCTCTGGCTGGTGATCGCGACCGCCGTCAACCTGCGGGCCCGCCGCGCCGGGATGCCCTTCGCGATGACCTGGTGGGCGTTCACCTTCCCGGTGGGCACCTGCGTCACCGGCTCCGCCGCCCTCGCCCGGCACACCGGCTTCGCCGGGTTCACCGGCCTCGCGGCCGGGCTGTTCGTGCTGCTGGCCGCCACCTGGGCCGTCGCCGCCTGGGGCACCGCCGCCGGCCTCGCGGGCGGGCGACTGCTCGCGCGCTAGGGCCTCTCTTGTGGATCGGCGCGCCCGGCATGATCCATGAGGGAGGCGCTGGTCCCGTCGGCCCGTCCGAGCCGGCCGGAAGGCTACCCGCCAGTACGGCCCGGAGCCTAGGACTCCGCGACCCACCCAGCTGACCAGTGCTTTTACCCGTCGGCGCCGCTTCGCGCGAGAGCCGGGGCCGGGCGGCCGCTGCAGGTTCCTGCAATTGCGAGAACATGCAGCAGGGCGGCACTTGTTCACCGGCCGTCACGCTGTGAGGGTGGAGTCACGCCAGGGTCGACCGGGCAACCGCAGCCCGATGGTGGCGACTTGCTCTTCAAAACTGGATGCGAATGGTACGTCCGTACCTGCATATCGGGGGGAAGAGCGCCGGCCGGGACGCCATGTGTGGTGATGGCCCCCGGGACCGGAGTCGGCGAGGCGTTGCTGCTCCGCCTCGCCGGAATCGCCCTGACCTCGGCGTGTACCGGCGGCCCCCGGCAGCCCGGCGTGCGACGGCACCCGGGCCCCGGGGGTCCGCCGACTCCCGATACCGTGATCACGCCCCGTACCCGCCGCCGCGATCACGAGCGGACGGCGTGCGGGGGCCCAGGCAGATCCGAGAACCATCCGGCAGGGAGTGTTCGTGTGACGGCGGATCCGGCGGCCGATCCGGGCACAGGCCCGGCCGGCGGTGAGCCCGACGAGGCGGCCCGGCAGCTCTACCTGGCCATCCTCGCCGACGGCGGCCGCCTCCCCTTCGCCGACGCCGTCGAGGCCGAGCAGGGCGCGCTGCGCCAACTGGTCGGCATCGGCCTGCTGATGCCCAACCCGATGGACTCCTGCTACACCGCCGTCAGCCCGCGCTCGGTCAGCGACCGCCTCGGCGCCGAACTGCGCAGCGAGGCCACCCGGTTGCTGGTCCGGGCCGAGAACCTCCCGGGCGCCCTGGACTCCCTCACCCGGGCCTACGACGGGATGCGCCGCCCGTCCGAGAGCTCCGGCGGCGCCGTCCACATCGAGGGCCACGTCCACATCCGCCAGCGGATCTCCCAACTGGTCTCCGACTGCCGCGAGGAGGTGCTCACCGCCCAGCCCGGCCACCGCCCGCCCGACGCCCTGCAGATCGCCGTCCTCCAGGACGTCCAGCTGCTGCAGCGCGGCTGCTCGCTGCGCACCATCTACCAGCCGATCGCGGTCTCCGAGCCGGCCGCCCTCGCCTACGCGGACGAGGTCACCCGGCACGGCTCGCTCATCCGGGTCCTGGACGAGCCGTTCCAGCGGATCATGGTCTTCGACCGCACGGTCGCGGTGATCTCCGCCAACGAGGACCACAGCACCGCCGCCTTCATCTCCGACCCCGCCGCGATCGCCTTCCTGGTCGGCGCCTTCGAACGCGACTGGGCCCGCGCCGACACCACCGACTGGGCCGCCGCCCTCGCCCACGGCCCCGCGCACAACGCCCCCGACCGGGTCGGCCGGCTGCTGGCCAGGGGCCTCACCCAGCGGGCCGTCGCCAACCGCCTCGGTCTGAGCGAGCGGACCGTGGCCGGCCACATCTCCCGGCTGCGCGACCGGCACGGCGCCCAGACGCTGTTCCAACTCGGCTGGCTGATGCGGGGAGGCCGAGGTGAGTGACGAGCCCGGCGCTGCCGAACGGGCCCTCTACCTCGCCGCCGTGGCGGCCGGCGGACACCTGCACGCGGCCGACCTCACCGACCTCACCCCCGAGGCCGGCGCCGCACTGGACGGCCTGCTGGACCTCGGCCTGCTGGCCCCGACCGCGACCGGCTACAGCGCGGTCAGCCCGCGCTCGGCCGGCGACCGCCTCGGTGCCGAACTGCGCAGCGAGGCCACCCGGTTGCTGGTCGGCGCCGAGCGGCTGCCGGAGGTCCTGGAACCGCTCGCGCAGGCCTACGACGCCGTGACCCGCCCGACCTCGCCCTCGGGCGAGGCCACCCACGTCGAGGGCGGCGTCACCATCCGCCAGCGCGTCGCCGAGCTGCTCTCCGACTGCAAGGAGGAGCTGCTGGCCGCCCAGCCGGGCCAACGCCCGGCGGCCGGCCTGCGGATGGCGATGCCGCAGGACATCGCGCTGCTGAGACGCGGCAGCGCCATGCGCACCCTCTACCAGCCGGTCGCCGCCGCCGACCGGGCGGTCGTGCAGTACGCCGCCGTGATGACCGGGCACGGCGCCCGGGTCCGGGTCCTGGACGAGCCCTACCGGCGGATGCTGGTCTTCGACCGGACGGTGGCCGTGGTCGCCGCCGCGGACGACGACACCAAGGCGGTCTTCGTCCACGATCCGGCCGCGGTCGCCTTCCTGGTCGGCGTCTTCGAACGCGACTGGGCCCGCGCCACCGTCGTCGACTGGTCCGCCGCCCCGGCGGACCCGGTGACCGTCCGGATTGGCCGCCTGCTGGCGGCCGGCCTCACCCAGCGCGCCGTCGCGACCCGGCTGGGCCTCAGCGAGCGGACGATCGCCGCCCACATCTCCCGGCTGCGCTCCCGGCACGGCGTGCAGACGCTGTTCCAGCTCGGCTGGCGGATGCGGGGCGAGCACCGTGGATGAGCCGCGCGAGCGGCCGGGGCGGGGGAGCCCGGTGCGTGAGCCGCGGTCAGCCGGTGGCGGCACCCGTCGGCCAGTAGCCGGTCGGACCGACGGCCGGGGGCTGCTGCCGGGGGACGCTGAACTGCTCGCCGGGGGCGGTCCAGAAGCCCTCGCGCAGGGAGAGCGCCATGCCGGCCCAGTCGAGGGCGGTCTCCACGGTGTGGTGGAGGGCCTCCTGGGACCAGGTGTCGTCGAAGACCAGCGGCAGGACGGGAGCGACCTGCTCGATGGTGGCGATCAGCGGGTTGTGCGTGATCGCCTCGTCGACCAGCAGCACGACCGGCTTGCGCAGCGCCGAGGCCCAGCCCAGCTCCAGGCTCACCCCGGCGGAGAGCGGGGCGCCGACGTACGCGAAGACCAGGTCGGCGGACTGCATCGCGCGGAAGTCGGAGGGCACCCGCGGCTCGGGGGCCCGGCCGGCCACCGTCCAGGCGTCGCTGTGGTGCGCGCTGTACACGGCGGCACCGCTGCGCAGCAGCGTGGTGCGAAGCGTCGTCAGCCGCGTCCGGCTGGCCAGGGTCACCACGCTGTCCGCCGGCCCGGTCAGCCGCATCAGCGGCGCGGCCAGGAACACTCGTGCACGCCGGCCCTCGGGGGCCTGGCTGTCGTGGTGACGCAGGTAGGGCTCGGTCATTGTCGACTCCGGGGGGAAGGCCGACCGGGTGGAGGATGCGGTGCCGGCAGGCGCTGCGGTTAGTTGCTGCTTCAAAGAATCTGTCACTGAACCAGGGCTGATATTTGACGGTACAGCGGCAAGATTTGCTGCCGGTCCTGGACCATCGGGAGCGAACTGATCGTCTATCAGTGCCGGCGGCCCCGTCCAGCGGTCCGCCCTGTCATCTGGATGCCTGGCAGAGAGATGACGCTCCTGATGCCATGGGGGAGATGACACTGCGGCAAGGTGTGCGGCATCATGTGGACGTTAGTGCTATTGGTCCACGCTCGTGGAGCTGGAGAAGGAGGCGTAAGTCCGTGTCTCGTATGTACCGACTTGCCCGTAAGGCCGTGCTGTCTGCCGTTGTCGGCGTCTCTCTTCTGGTTGTCGGCTCGCTTGCGGCCGGCAGTGCGCAGGCTGAGACCGTGAATGAGGCTGCCGCCAAGCCCCAGGTGCAGCTCATGATGGACGACTTTCACTGGTGATGTGCTGATCGGCCCGGGTGCGTGAGGCGTCCCGACCGGGTGGAGGACCGCATGCCGAGGGCGTGCGGGCCGACGCGAACCGGTCGACGGATTCCTGAGCGGGTGCCGCCTGTGCGGGCGGTGGTCGCCCCGGGCCTGCCCTGAGCCTGTGCGGGCTTAGGGCGCACAGCGACGTTCGGTGCGTCGTCGGCCGGCTTTTCACTGCCTCTTCCCGGTGCCGGGACCACGGGGGCCGCCTACTGGCGTGGTTCGTGGCCCGTCCTGGCCGCCTGGCCGAGTGCGTGGCCGAGCTGGAAGAGCGAGTCCACGTTGTATTCCTCACGCAGTTCCGCAATATGCCGGGCAAGCGTTCGCTCGCTTATTCCGAGGCGCCGTGCGATTACCCGGTGATTGGTACCCGACAACAACAGGTCGATAATCGTCTGGCGGAGCTGCGAGACGACCTGGTGCGGAATGGTCCGATCGCCGTCGAAATCCAGAGCCCTGCTCCAGTTCCGCTCGAAGACCTCTTGGGCCAGGAAATCGATGACCGCGGAGTCGTGGACGAAGGCGGCCAGGTGGTCGCCCATGACCGGTATCACCGCCAGTCGGCGATTGACGATGAGCAGTCGGGCATAGGGCTCGTCCAGGGTCCTGAATTGCCAGCCCTCTTTGGCCAGGGTCGAGACGTAATCCCTGGTGGGTTGGTGGTGCCTGGTGCTGGCGTTGTAGATCGTCCGCATGGACGCCCCCTGGCGGATGATGTCCAGGTCGCGTTTCATGAACGAGGTCAGCAGTTCGGACGGCCGCGGTCCGCCAGGCTGCATGGCGAGACCCTCGGTTATCTCACTGGCCATGGCCTGCTGGACCCGCTGGTTGATCAGCGCGCGGCCCTGGACGTATTCGATCGGCCCGCCGCTCTGGTCGGGGTTGTGGAAGGCCTCCGCCAGCTCGTTCAGGTCCCCGGGAATTGCCACCGCGCGGGACAGCAGGTCGAGCGCCTGCCGCTGCCAGGTGTGGCTCAGGCTGGCGGCGAGCTTGGCCGGGTCGGCGGCGATCAGTGAGCCGGGCTCGTCCAGGTCGGATATCAGGAGTCCGAGTTCCAGCAGCTCGTCGAGCGCGGCGCCCTCGTCCGGTGCACAGCCGCCGCGGCTGAGCCGGCCGTCCTCGTTCAACGCCTTCAGGTAGAGCCTGCGGGCATCGGAGGACAGTATGTGTGACCGACCGTGGTTGTTCACCAGCTGCTCTCGATCACTCATTGCGGGCTCCTTGTCGTCGACCGGACAATTCGTCAACGCGACTGAGGTCCGTTGTCTCGGGGGATCCTAAACGGAGACCTCGATCCGGCGCCCGGCCCGGTGAGAGCGCAGGCCGCCCGACGGTGGCCCGGAAGCAGCACTCTCTCACCAGACGCAAGCCGCCGGCACCCCCCGGACAGAGGGGAACCGGCGGTACGGGCATCGAGGCCGCGTCAGCGCTTCGGCCGCCACACCACGAGGGCGCTGGACTGGGTCGGCGGCTGGTACGGGACGAGGTCGCGGCGGTAGGAGGCGTGGACGGCGGCCTCCCGCTGCTGGAGCGCGGTGGCCGCGCCCTCGAGCGAGTCGGCGAGCTCGGCGATCCGGGACTGGAGGGCGGTGACCTGGTTCTCCAGCTCGATGATCCGCTTGATGCCGGCCAGGTTGATGCCCTCGTCCTGGGAGAGGCGCTGGACCTCGCGCAGCTGCTGGATGTCCCGGGCGGAGTAGCGCCGACCGCGGCCGGCCGTCCGGTCGGGGCAGACCAGACCGAGGCGGTCGTACTGGCGCAGGGTCTGCGGGTGCAGGCCGGAGAGCTCGGCGGCGACCGAGATCACGTAGACCGGGGTGTCCTCGGTGAGGACGTACTGCGGCGGCGGGGCGGCGCGGCGGGCGCGCGGGGCGCTGCCGGGGAGACCCTCGCCGATACCGGGGCCGATGGGGCCGCTGTCGTGGATCATCTGGTCGTCACGCTCCCTTCGCCGCCCGGAACAGGGCGGCTCGCGGGTCGTCGGAGGCGGTGGCCTCGCGGTACTGCTCCAGTGCCGTCAGCGCGTCACCGGTGACGGCCTGCGGCACCGCGACCTCCACGGTGACCAGGAGGTCGCCGCGGGTGCCGTCCTTGCGGGTGGCGCCCTTTCCGCGGGCCCGCAGGGTGAGGCCGTTGGCACTGCCGGCGGGCAGCTTGAGCTTCACCGAGGGGCCGTTGAGCGTCGGTACCTCGATGGTGCCGCCGAGAGCCGCTTCGGGGAAGGTGACCGGTACCGTCACGGTCAGGTTGTCGCCCTTGCGCCCGAAGACCGGGTGGGTGTCGACGTGGACGGTGACGTAGAGGTCGCCGGAGACGCCGCCTCGCTCGCCCTGGGCGCCCTTGCCCTTGAGGCGGATCCGCTGGGCGTCCTGGACGCCGGCGGGGATCCGGACCTGCATGGTACGGGCCGAGGTGGCCTTGGCGCTGCCGTGGCAGTCGGGGCACGGGTCGTCGACGATCATGCCCCGGCCGCGGCAGTCCCGGCACGGCTCGGAGAGCGCGAAGGCGCCCTGGCCGCGGCTGACGGTGCCGGCGCCGACGCAGGTCGGACAGACCCGGGGGGTGGTGCCGGTCCTGGCGCCGGTGCCGTTGCAGGTGCGGCAGGGGGCCTGACTGGTCATCCGCAGCGGGACGGTCGCGCCGTCCACCGCCTCCTCGAAGGAGAGCGTCACCTCGGTCTCGACGTCGGCGCCGCGCCGGGGCTGGGCCTGCCGGGTGCCGCCGCGGTTGAACAGGCCGCCGAAGACGTCGCCGATCCCGCCCCCGCCGCCGCCCTGGCTGCCGCTGAAGAGGTCCCCGAAGTCGAAGCTGTGGTTGCCGTTGCCGGGGCCGCCGGAGCGGAAGCCGCCGTTGGCGAAGAGGGTGCGCGCCTCGTCGTACTCCTTGCGGCGCTTTTCGTCCGACAGGACGTCATACGCCTCGGAGATGTCCTTGAACCGGTCCTCGGCCTTGACGTCGCCCTTGTTGGCGTCGGGGTGGAACTCGCGCGCCAGCTTGCGGTAGGTCTTCTTGATCTCGGTGGCGGAGGCGTCCTTGGGCACGCCGAGGACCTTGTAGTAGTCCTTCTCCACGTAGTCCTTGCCGCTCATGGCTGCCGCCACCTCCCGAGACCCATAGTCAGTGCAGTGCCACCTGCGGTGTCAATAGCGAGCGCGCCGCGGAGTCGTACGCCGTACGGGACGACGGTGTACGACTCCGCAGCGCAAGGGTGTTCAGCTGTCCGCGCCACCGTCGGCCTTGTCCGACTCCGCGGACTTCGACGACTCGGCGTCCGGCCCGGAGGTGGTCTGGGTGCCCGGCTGGGGCTCCGCGACCGCCACCATCGCCGGGCGGATGATCCGCTCGCCGATCCGGTAGCCGGGCTGGAGGATCTGGACACAGGTGTCCTCGGTGACGTCCGAGGAGTAGCTGTGCATGAGCGCCTCGTGCATGGTCGGGTCGAAGGGCTCGCCCTCCTTGCCGAACTGCTGCAGGCCCAGCTTGGCCACGACCGTCTCGAGCGACTCGGCGACGGACTTGAAGCCGCCCGTCACCTCGCCGTGCTCGCGGGCCCGGCCGATGTCGTCCAGCACCGGGATCAGGGACTCCAGGATGTTGGAGACCGCGATCTCGCGGACCGTCAGACGGTCGCGCTCGACCCGCTTGCGGTAGTTCTGGTACTCGGCCTGGAGGCGCTGGAGGTCGGCGGTCCGCTCGGCCAGCTCGCGCTTGGCCGTGGCGGCGTCGTCCCCGGCGGAGTCCCCGGCCGCGGCGGCCTCCTCGGCCGCCTTGATCACGGCCTCCTCGGCGGCGGAGTCGTCGCCGGGCTCAGCACCCTGCGGCTTCTCCGTCATGCCGCACCGCCCTTGGGCTTCTCGTCGTCCACGATCTCGGCGTCGACGACGTCGTCGTCCTTGGCACCGGCGGCGTCGTCGGCCGGGGCGGAGGAGGCGGCGTCGGCGTTGGCGTAGAGCGCCTGGCCGAGCTTCTGGGCGGTGGTGGAGACCTTCTCGGTCGCCTCGCGGATGGCCGCGATGTCCTCGCCCTTCAGGGCCTCCTTGAGCTCGCCGATGGCGGCCTCGACCTCGGCCTTGACGTCGGCCGGGAGCTTGTCGGCGTTGTCCGCGATGAACTTCTCGGTCGAGTAGACGAGCTGCTCGGCCTGGTTGCGGGTCTCGACCGACTCGCGGCGCTTGTGGTCCTCCTCCGCGTACTGCTCGGCCTCGCGCATCATGCGCTCGATGTCGTCCTTCGGCAGCGCGGAGCCGCCGGTGACGGTCATCTTCTGCTCCTTGCCGGTGCCGAGGTCCTTCGCGCCGACGTGCATGATGCCGTTGGCGTCGATGTCGAAGGTGACCTCGATCTGGGGCAGGCCGCGGGGGGCCGGCGGGAGACCGGTCAGCTCGAACATGCCGAGCTTCTTGTTGTACGCGGCGATCTCGCGCTCGCCCTGGTACACCTGGATCTGCACGGACGGCTGGTTGTCCTCGGCCGTGGTGAAGATCTCGGAGCGCTTGGTCGGGATCGTAGTGTTGCGCTCGATCAGCTTGGTCATGATGCCGCCCTTGGTCTCGATGCCGAGGGACAGCGGGGTGACGTCGAGCAGCAGGACGTCCTTGACCTCGCCCTTGAGGACACCGGCCTGGAGCGCGGCGCCGATGGCGACGACCTCGTCCGGGTTGACGCCCTTGTTGGCGTCCTGCCCGCCGGTCATCTCCTTGACGAGCTCGGCGACGGCCGGCATCCGGGTGGAGCCACCGACCAGGACGACGTGGTCGATCTCGGAGAGCGAGATGCCCGCGTCCTTGATCACGTTGTGGAACGGCGTCTTGCAGCGCTCCAGCAGGTCGGCGGTGAGCTGCTGGAACTGGGCCCGGGTGAGCTTCTCGTCCAGGTGCAGCGGGCCCTCGGCGGAGGCCGTGATGTAGGGCAGGTTGATCGAGGTCTCGGAGGACGAGGACAGCTCGATCTTGGCCTTCTCGGCGGCCTCGCGCAGACGCTGCAGGGCCATCTTGTCCTTGGACAGGTCGACGCCGTGGCCGGCCTGGAAGACCTTCACCAGGTGGTCGACGACCTTCTGGTCCCAGTCGTCACCACCGAGGTGGTTGTCACCGTTGGTGGCCTTCACCTCGACGACCCCGTCGCCGATCTCCAGCAGGGAGACGTCGAAGGTGCCGCCGCCGAGGTCGAAGACCAGGATGGTCTGGTCGTCCTTGTCCAGGCCGTAGGCCAGCGCGGCCGCGGTGGGCTCGTTGACGATGCGCAGGACGTTGAGGCCCGCGATCTCACCAGCCTCCTTGGTCGCCTGGCGCTCGGAGTCGGAGAAGTACGCCGGGACGGTGATGACGGCGTCGGTGACCGTCTCGCCCAGGTACGCCTCGGCGTCCCGCTTCAGCTTCTGCAGCACGAAGGCGCTGATCTGCTGGGGGTTGAAGTCCTTGCCGTCCAGGTTGATCTTCCACCCGGTGCCCATGTGGCGCTTGACCGAGCGGATGGTGCGGTCCACGTTGGTGACCGCCTGGCGCTTGGCCACCTCGCCGACCAGAACCTCGCCGTTCTTGGCGAAGGCGACGACGGACGGCGTGGTCCGCGCGCCCTCGGCGTTCGTGATGACGGTGGGCTCGCCACCCTCCAGAACGCTGACGACCGAGTTCGTCGTGCCGAGGTCGATGCCGACCGCGCGTGCCATCGTAAATACCTCCACGGAAGAGTTGAGCTTTACAGGCTCAAGGATGCATGACCGACCGGGCAGCGTCAACATGGGTGAGCCGGGCAGGCTCAACTTTGCTGAGTCCGGCTAATGGGGTGGGCCCGGTCCGGAGTGCCAAGGGTGGACTTACGTGACTGCCGCCATACCTTGGGCATCTTCAGGAGAAGAGTTGACAAACGGTAATGTCCGGGCCGTCGGCCCAGGAAGTTACCGACGAGTACAATCGCCCCGGAGAGACTGCTCACCCAGGAAGCCGCAGGAGACGGAGAGCCGATGCAACTAGCAGCGATCGTCATCTCGCTGGTCACGTTTGTGATCGGCACCGCGCTCGCCGCCCGTGCGGCGCTGTACATCTTCAAGGTGGTGCGGACCGGCCAGTCCGACCCCACCAGGTTCGGGGAGCCCGCACAGCGGGTGAAGACCGTGGCGGTCGAGTTCGTCGGCCACACCCGGATGAACCGCTGGGGCGTCGTCGGCGTCGCCCACTGGTTCGTCGCGGTCGGGTTCTTCAGCCTGGTCCTGACCATCGTCAACGCCTTCGGCCAGCTCTTCGACGCCGAGTTCGCGCTGCCGATCATCGGCCACTGGATGATCTGGCAACTCTTCGTCGAACTGGTCGGCACCCTCACCACACTGGGCATCGCGACCCTGATCGTGATCCGGCTGCTCAGCCTGCCGTCCAGGTCCGGCCGCAAGTCCCGCTTCGCCGGCTCGATCGCCTGGCAGGCCTTCTACGTCGAGTACACGATCCTCGGCATCGGCCTGTGCATCATGATGCTGCGCGCCCTGGAGGGCGCCCTCAACGGCGTCGACTCGTACGGGCCCGAGCACCTGGTCTCGTACCCGCTGGTCTCCGCGCTCAACGGGCTGGCACCCGGCACGCTGGAGAACCTGATCTACTTCTTCGCGATGCTGAAGATCTGCATCTCCTTCGCCTGGGCGACCACCATCGGCATCAACCCGTCGATGGGCGTGGCCTGGCACCGGTTCCTCGCGTTCTTCAACATCTACTTCAAGCGCGAGGAGGACGGCGGCACCGCGCTCGGCGCCCTGCGTCCGATGACCAGCGACGGCAAGCCGATCGACTTCGAGGACCCGGCCGACGACGCCGTGTTCGGCGTCTCCCAGGTCGAGCACTTCTCCTGGAAGGGCATCCTCGACTTCTCCACCTGCACCGAGTGCGGCCGCTGCCAGTCGCAGTGCCCCGCCTGGAACACCGGCAAGCCGCTCTCCCCCAAGCTGCTGATCATGAGCCTGCGCGAGCACGCCTTCGCCAAGGCGCCGTACCTGCTCGCGGGCGGCGGCAAGGACATGGAGGGCAACGAGACGGCCACGGCCGAGCAGCTCAAGGACGTCCCGGCCGCCGCGCTGGCCGAGGCCGAGCGCCCGCTCATCGGCACCGCCGAGGAGAACGGCGTCATCGACCCGGACGTGCTGTGGTCCTGCACCACCTGCGGCGCCTGCGTCGAGCAGTGCCCGGTGGACATCGAGCACATCGACCACATCGTCGACATGCGCCGCTACCAGGTGATGATCGAGTCCTCGTTCCCGACCGAGGCCGGGACGATGCTCAAGAACCTGGAGAACAAGGGCAACCCGTGGGGCATGGCCACCAAGGCGCGCCTGGACTGGGTCAAGGAGCTCAAGAAGGAGACCGGCATCGAGGTGCCGGTGATCGGTGAGGACATCGACCCCGCCGAGGTCGAGTACCTCTACTGGGTCGGCTGCGCCGGTGCCCTGGAGGACCGCGCCAAGAAGACCACCAAGGCCTTCGCCGAGCTGCTGCACACCGCCGGCGTGCAGTTCGCGATCCTCGGCAAGGAGGAGTCCTGCACCGGTGACTCCGCCCGCCGCCTGGGCAACGAGTTCCTCTTCCAGATGCTCGGCGCGCAGAACGTCGAGACCCTGAACGCGGCGCTGGAGGACGCTCCGAAGAAGCGGATCGTCGCCACCTGCCCGCACTGCTTCAACACCATCGCCAACGAGTACCCGCAGCTGGGCGGCCACTTCGAGGTCATCCACCACACCCAGCTGCTGCAGCACCTGATCGACGAGGGCAAGCTCGTCCCGGTCAACCCGGTCGAGGGCCTGATCACCTACCACGACCCCTGCTACCTGGGCCGCCACAACAAGGTCTACAGCCCGCCGCGCGAGATCATGGACAAGGTCCCCGGTCTGCGCCAGCAGGAGATGCACCGCCACAAGGAGCGCGGCTTCTGCTGCGGCGCCGGCGGCGCGCGGATGTGGATGGAGGAGCGCATCGGCAAGCGGATCAACACCGAGCGCGTGGACGAGGCGCTGTCGCTCAACCCCGACATCGTCTCCACCGCCTGCCCGTTCTGCCTGGTGATGCTCTCCGACTCGGTCAACGGGAAGAAGAACGAGGGCGCGGCCAAGGAGCACCTGAAGGTCGTGGACGTCGCCCAGCTGCTGCTCGACTCGGTGAAGGCGGCGCCGCCCGCGGAGGCCGAGGCACAGGCCGTCGACGCCTGAGCAGGGCGGTAACCCCGGTCTGTTGTTCGACAGTTCTGCTACAACCGCCCGGCCCGGCAGGTGCCCACGAGCGCCTGCCGGGCCGGGCTTTTCGCCTGCTTTTCACCCGGCTCCCACCCGGCTTTCCACCGTGCTTCGCCTGCCGTCCCGCAGGTGGCGGGACGCCAACCGGCAGACCGCCGGACCAGGCCGAGGTGGGAAGGAAATACAGTAGGCGCCTGACCGGCCTCGTGCCGGTCGAACCCGTACGGCCCTCCGGACGGGTGATCAGACCACCGACGGAGGTATCGGCCCGCCGGGCCGGGCCGCAGAGACCACAAGGGGAACAGCGCAGACCATGACCGAGGCGATCATGCTGGTCGGTGGTAAGGGCACGCGACTGCGTCCGCTGACCACCCACACCCCCAAGCCGATGCTCCCCGTGGCAGGCGTCCCGTTCATCGCACACCAGCTGGCCCGGGCGGCCGCCGCCGGGGTCACCCGGGTCGTGCTGGCCACCTCGTACCTGGCCGAGGTCTTCGAGGACCACTTCCAGGACGGCACCCCGTACGGGATCGAGCTGGTGTACCTGACCGAGCGCGAGCCGCTCGGTACCGGCGGTGCCATCCGCAACGCCGCCTCCGGGCTGACCTGCGGCCCCGACGAGCCGGTCCTGGTCTTCAACGGGGACATCCTGTCCGGCGTCGACATCGCGGCCCTGCGCGACGGCCACGTGGCCGCCGGGGCCGACGTCACGCTGCACCTCACCCGGGTGGCCGACCCGCGCGCGTTCGGGCTGGTCCCGACCGACGCGAACGGGCGGGTGCTGGAGTTCCTGGAGAAGCCGGAGACGCCCGAGCAGATCGTCACCGACCAGATCAACGCCGGCTGCTACGTCTTCACCCGCTCCGTGATCGACCGCATCCCGGCCGGCCGCGAGGTGTCCGTGGAGCGCGAGACCTTCCCCGAGCTGCTGGCCACCGGCGCGCTGCTGCGCGGCGTGGTGGACACCTCGTACTGGCTGGACCTCGGCACCCCGGCGGCCTTCGTCCGCGGCTCCGCCGACCTGGTGCTGGGCAAGGTCGACTCCCCGGCGGTCCCCGGGCCGACCGGTGACGCCCTGCTGCTGCCCGGCTCGACCGTGCACCCCGGCGCCGTGCTGAGCGGCGGCACGGTGGTCTCCGAGGGGGCCGTGATCGAGGCCGGCGCGATCGTCGAGGGCAGCGTGATCCTGCCCGGTGCGGCGATCGGCCCGGACACCCTGGTCAAGGACTCCATCGTGGGCGCCTACGCCACCGTCGGCGACCGTACGGCGCTGGACGGTGCGGTGATCGGCGACGGTGCGATCGTCGAGTCGGACAACGAGCTGCCCGCCGGCATCCGGATCGCCTGCGGCACGCTGCTGCCGGTCGGCGCCGTCCGCGTCTCGGCGGGCCCCGGCGGCTGCCCGGCGGGCGCCTCGGCGGCCGCGGCGGTGCACGCGCCGACGGTGACCGCCCAGCGGTAGCGGCGCTTTTCGGGGCGCCTCGGCCGGGGCTCCGCCGTTTGAAGTGCCGCCGTCCGGATCCGGGCGTCACAGGCCGGCTGCAAACCGGCCCCGGGTCCGTACGCGGCCTACACGGAGTCAGCCGGACGGGTACCTTCGGAGCGTGGCTGGTAATCGATACGACAGCGGGCAGGGTGCCGACCCCCGTGGCGGGTGGTCGGCCCCGCCGCCCTCCGCGGCGGCGCCCGGGGGGTACGGGCAGACGGACGGGCCGGAGTACTTCACCGGCCCGCACCAGGGGACCGGCGGCGCGCCTGCGGGCGGCCCCGGTGGGGGCGGTCACGGTGCCGCGGGGGGCTACGACCCGTACGCCGCGGACCAGCCCGGTCACACCCGGGCCTTCCCGACCGGCGCGGACCCGTACGCGGGCGAGCCCTACGGCGGGGGGCCGTACCCGGGGGGCCCGTACCAGGGGGAGCAGTACCCCGGCGGCCCCTACCCGGGGGAGCAGTACCAGGGGGACCACTACCAGGGCTACCCGCAGCAGCACGGGCAGGGGCCCGGACAGGGGCACGGGCCGCAGGGCTACTACGAGCCCGCCCCGCACGAGCAGGACAACGTCGCCGTGTACCGGGCCGGCGGCCAGTCCGCCCCGCACGCCGCAGGCCCCCGCCCGCCCTGGCGCGAACTGCTGATCGGCCTCTTCCGCGCCCCGACCGCGACTTTCGACCGCACCCGCGACCACCAGGTCTGGCTGCCCGCCGTCACGGTCTCGCTGCTGTACGGCGCGCTCGCCGTGCTGGGCATCGGCCTGACCCGCAACGACGTGGTCGACTCGACCTTCACCGTCGCGCTGACCGCCATGGCCGCCGCCGCGATCGGCTTCACCCTGGCCGGTGCCACCCTCGGCGCGGTGACCTTCGCCCTGGCCCGGCAGTTCGGCGGGGACGGCCCCTGGCAGTCCACGGTCGGCCTGGCGGTGCTGATCGGCTGGCTCACCGACGCGCCCCGGCTGCTGCTGGCGCTGGTGCTGCCGTCCGACAACCTGGTCGTCCAGGTCGTCGGCTGGGCGACCTGGCTGCTCTGCGCCGTCCTGCTGACCACGATGGTGCGCCGGGTGCACGACCTGCCCTGGGGCAAGGCGGCCGGCGCGGCAGCGCTGCAGCTGCTCGCGCTGCTGGTGCTGATCAAGCTGCCGACCCTGGGCTGAGCCCGGTCCGGCCGGGGGAGAATGGGCGGCGGGCCCCGGGTTCGGGGCCCGATCCGCTTCCACCCTCGTCCACCCTCGCCAGCGATCCGCACGG
The DNA here is from genome assembly GCF_043202015.1 of Kitasatospora sp. NPDC048239. Taxonomy (NCBI): domain Bacteria; kingdom Bacillati; phylum Actinomycetota; class Actinomycetes; order Kitasatosporales; family Streptomycetaceae; genus Kitasatospora; species Kitasatospora sp. NPDC048239. Next base: position 464,260 of record NZ_JBICZP010000003.1, read on the forward strand.
AGCCAGCGCATGACCCTCCCCACCACCCACGTCAGCTTCCCCGCCGGGGCGGTCACCGGCGAGTCGCCGGTGCTCGCGGTGCACCCGCTGGACGGCGGCCGGTACGCCGTCGTCACCGAGGCGACCCCGTTCCACCCGCTCGACCACACCTGGCCCGACCAGCCCGCCGACCTCGGCACGCTCACCGTGGACGGCACCGGGCTGGCCGTCGTGGACTGCCTGACCGGCGCGGTCGGCCCGGACGGCGGCGCGCCGCTGGCCGGCAAGGACATCCCGGTCCGGCGCGGTGACGAGGAGTGGTCCTGGCTGGTCCTGCACGTGGTCGACGGCGACCCGGGGGACCTGGTCGGCCGGGTGGCCACCCTCAGCGTCGACGCCGGGCGCCGCGCCGCGCTGTGCGCCTCGCACAGCGGCTGCCACCTGCTCGCCCTCGCCCTGAACGCCGCCCTCGCGCCGCGCTGGCGCAAGGACCCGGGCCGCTCCGACGCCTTCGGGAACCCCGACTTCGACAGCCTCGCGATGGACACCTCGGTGATGGACACCGAGGCCAGCACCGACACCTACCGGCTCGGCAAGTCGCTGCGGAAGAAGGGCTTCACCACCGAGGCCACCGAGGACCTCCCCGCCCTGGCCGACGCGCTGCCCGAGCTCACCGAGGCCGTCAACCGGCAGCTGGCCGCCTGGGTCGCCGCCGACGCACCCGTCCGCATCGAGGTCCCCGGACCGGAGCTGACCGCCCGCCGCCAGTGGCACTGCGAGCTGCCCGAGGGCGCGGCCCGGATCTTCTGCGGCGGCACCCACCTGCACCACCTCGGTGAGCTGGCCGAGCTCCGCACCGAGCTGCGCCTCTCCGAGGACGGCAGCGAGCTGGTCGCCGTCACCCGGCCCAAGCGCGCCTGACTCCGGCGCCCCCTACAACGCCTGCGGGCGGCCGCCCCTCGGAGTGAGGGGTGGCCGCCCGCGGTGCGTGCGCTCTGTGCCGCTGTGCCGCTGTTCCGTTGTGCCGCAGTGCCGCTCCGGGCCCGCGGTGCTCAGACCTTGGTGCGGTGGAAGTTCAGGTACGAGCGGGACGGCGTCGGGCCGCGCTGGCCCTGGTAGCGCGAGCCGTAGCGCGCGGAGCCGTACGGGTGCTCGGACGGCGAGGAGAGCCGGAACAGGCAGAGCTGCCCGATCTTCATCCCCGGGTAGAGCTTGATCGGCAGCGTTGCGACGTTCGACAGCTCCAGCGTGACGTGCCCGCTGAAGCCGGGGTCGATGAAGCCGGCCGTGGAGTGGGTGAGCAGGCCGAGGCGGCCCAGGCTGGACTTGCCCTCCAGCCGCGAGGCGACGTCGTCCGGCAGCGTGATGACCTCATAGGTCGACGCCAGCACGAACTCGCCCGGGTGCAGGATGAACGCCTCGTCGCCCTCCGGCTCGACCAGCCGGGTCAGGTCCGGCTGCTCCTCGGAGGGGTCGATGTGCGGGTAGCGGTGGTTCTCGAACACGCGGAAGAAGCGGTCCAGCCGCACGTCGATACTGGAGGGCTGGATCATCGCCGGGTCGAACGGGTCGATGGAGACCCGACCCTTGTCGATTTCCGTCCGGATGTCCTTGTCAGAGAGCAGCACGCTTCGAGGTTACGTGCACGACGCGGCCCCGGACGAATCGCCCGGGGCCGCATCCGTCACATCCGTCCCGGTCAGGCCAGGAACTCCGCGGCCTCCAGCCGCATCGCCCGGGCCAGTTGCGGCTCGGACAGCTCCCGCACGTCGGCCAGCACCGAGCTGCGCAGGCGTCCGCACTGCGGACAGCGGATCAGCCGACCGGGCCCCAGCCGACCGGGCCCGAGGTTCTGCATCGGGAACGTGGTGGTGCTGAACAGGTGCCCCTCGGCACAACGAACGACGGCGCGCTGCTCCATCGATCCCCTTCCCATCCTTACCCCGGTACTCACCCGTACTCATCGCGCCCCGAGAGGCGGGGCCCCCGGGACAGCGTCACATTAGGGGATGTTCCGGACATTCCACACCGCGGCTCGCCGCCCCGAAACCCACCGCCGGAGCACTCTCACGCGGCCCACACAGTACGCCTCCGACCCCGCCCCCCGCGGCTCCGCCGCGCTCGGGGATCGCCTGTGCGCCCGCCGTTGCGGATGGGGTACAGTGATGGTGGACGGGCGGTTTCTGACAGCCCGTCAGGCGGGCGTAGTTTAATGGTAGAACATGAGCTTCCCAAGCTTATAGCGCGAGTTCGATTCTCGTCGCCCGCTCCGTTGCCGAAAGCCGCAGGTCACCTGACCTGCGGCTTTCGTGTTTTCCGGGGGTGGCGCCGGGGCGTGGTCGGGGCGCTCGGGCGGGTGGTGGTCAGGGGCGGGGCGGGACGCGGGGGAGGGTGCGGATGGGGTGGGTGGCCAGGAGGGCGGCGGCGGTGAGGAGGGCGACCGCGACGCCGACCAGGAGGACCCGGTCGGTGCCGAAGGCGCCGACGGCCGGGCCGGCCAGCGCGCTGCCAATCGGGTACATGCCGACGGAGCCCGCGACCTCGTAGGCGTGGACGCGGTTGAGCACCTCGCCCGGCACCTGGGTCTGCACGCTGGTGGCCCACATGACGCCCCAGACGCCGACTCCGACGCCGACCGCGACCTGGGCGGCGACGAGCAGCCAGACCGGCCAGTCGAGCACGATGCCGAGCGGGTAGAGCGGGTAGGCCAGCATCGCCACGGCCCCGGCGGCCAGCGGGCGTTCGGGCTTGTAGCGGATCGCCAGCAGGCCGCCGGCCACGGTGCCCGCGCCCAGCGCGGCGTTGAGCAGGCCGAAGGCGGTCGCGCCGTGCTCGGGCACGATCACACCGGCGGCCACCGACAGCTGCGGGCCCCAGGAGAGCACCGCGAAGAACATCCAGATCACGATCACGCCCCAGAGCCAGCTGCGGGCGCGGAACTCCTGCCAGCCGACCGCCAGGTTGTGCCACAGGCTCTCGCCGGCCGGCGGGGCGGGCACCGCCCCGAGCCGGAGCGCGAACAGGCAGGCCGCGCTGGTCCCGTAGGCGACGGCGGAGATCACCATCACCCAGCCGGTGGCCCCGAATCCGACCAGGGCGCCGGCCAGTGCGGGGCCGCCCAGCCCGGTGAGCGCCTCGGAGGTGCGCAGCACGCCGTTGGCGCCCTGTACGTCGCGGGCCACCAGCGGGACGGTCGAGGCGGAGCCCGGCTGGAACATCGCGTTGGCGGTGCCGGCCACCATCAACAGCGCGTACAGCTGCCAGAGATGGTCGATGCCGTGGATGAACAGAAGGGCGAGCAGCACGTGGGCGCCGAGGTTGGCCAGGTCGGCGGCGATCATCAGTCGGCGGGCGGTGAAGCGGTCGGCGAGCACCCCGCCGAACAGCACCAACCCGGCGAACGGGCCCACCAGGAAGGCCATCGCGTACCCGGCGGTGTCCAGGCCGTACCCGCCGCTGAGCAGGCCGGCCGAGACCGCGACCGGCAGCATGGCCCAACTGAGCAGGCCCGCACTGCGGCCGGTGAAGTAGTACCGGAAGTTACGGGACCAGATCGCCGGTTCGCCGGTCGGCGGCGGCTCGGCGGGCCGGTCCTGGACCTGCGAGGGCGTCGCCGTCGCAGTGTGCTCGGTCAGGCATTCCGCCATGACTGTTCAACCCCTCGGTCGTGGAACGTGGTTGTCGGCGTGTGGAAGCGACGCGCCTCAAGTCCGGTTCGGTCGGGCCTGGTCGGCGCGACGCGCCGGGCGTCTGCCGGGCGTCCGTCTGAATCGGGCCTGCGGTGCGACCACCGTACGGAGCCGGCCTGGTCGGGCTCCTACAGCCGGGCCAGAGGAGGGCAGGCCCCCGGTGAGCCCGATCCCGGTCGGGCGAAACGGTGTTGACCTGCGGATCTGTCGGTCGTCGCCGGGCCGGGCAGGGGAACCGGCAGAACGGGGGAGACTGCCGGAGCGCTGGTCCTGCCGCCGGGCCGCGGCAGGACCGGGCCGGTGTTCAGCGGATTCGGCCCCGATTCGTCGTCCGGGAGCGTCGTATCGCCTCGCGCCAGTGCTCGAACGCCCTGCCCCGTGCGCCGGGGGCCGACTGCGCAGGCCGGACGGCGCCGGCCGCCTGGTGCGCGGCGCCGATGCGGCGCAGCGCCAGGGCCCGGCCGTCGAGCCAGCCGGCCTGCCGGGCGAGCTCCAGTGCCCGGCCGACCAGCTCCAGGGCCTGCGCGTGGTCCGCCGGTGCCCCCTGGCAATCGGCGTGCCGCAACCGGGCGGTGGCCTCGGCCCGCAGCTCGCCGTCGGCGACGGCGGCGAACAGGCCGGCGGTCGCGACCCTGAGGCAGTCGCCGGTGTACAGCCCCGCCGAGAGGTAGTCGTGCAAGGTCTCCGCCAACCGCCAGGCAACGGTGGTGAATTCGGCTTCGGATGCGTCGGGCGCGCCCGGGGGTGCCGTCCTCCCGGGCCGGCCTGCGGCCTGCTCCGCCGGGTGGTGCGGGCGGGCCGCCGCGTCGGCGTGGTGGAGGTACCAGTCGAACAGCCGTTGGCGGGCGGCGTGGGCCTCCTCCCTGCCGAGCAGCTCGCGGGCGTAGCAGCGCAGCAGGTCGTGCAGCCCGAACCGGCCGGGCGCCCGTTCCTGCACCAGGTGGGCGTCCGCCAGGCTCACCAGCAGTCCGCCCGATCCGGCCGGGGCCGTGTCGGCCAGCGCCGCGGCGCCGTCCACGGTGAGGTCCGGGCCGGGCATCAGGCTGAGGAGCCGGAACATCCGCTGGGCCTCGGCCGGGAGCGCGCGGTAGGAGAGGTCGAAGGCGGCCCGCACCGTCGAGCGCTGGTCCCCTTCGATGTGCAGTCGGCTGAGCCGGTCGTCGCCCGCCAACTCGGCGCAGTGGTCGGCGATGCCGGCGTTGCCGGCGACCAGGTTGGCGCCGGCGATCCGGATAGCCAGCGGGAGGCCGCCGCACAGCCGGACGAGCCTGCGGGCCGCCTCCTCCTCGGCGGCGACCCGGCACGCGCCGATGGTGCCGCCCAGGAGTTGGCGCGCCTCGTCCGGGTCGAGCACGTCCAGGCCGAGCCGGCGGGCGCCGTCGCTCGCGACCAGCCCGGCGAGCCGGCTGCGGCTGGTGATCACCACCGCGCAGCCCTGGGCGCCCGGGATCAGCGGCCTGACCTGCTCGGCGTCGCGCGCGTCGTCCAGCACGATCAGCATCCGCCGGTCGGCGAGCAGGGTGCGGTACAGCGCCGCGGCCTCGTCCTCGTCGGCGGGCAGCCGGTCGGGCGGGGTGCCCAGTGCCCGGAGGAACTGCGCGAGGACGTCGCCGGGGCGCAGCGTCGGTAGCCGGGAGTGGCCGCGCAGGTCGACGAACAGCTGTCCGTCGGTGAAGTGTTCGCGGCGCGTGTGCGCCCAGCGGGTGGCGAGGGCGGTCTTGCCGACCCCGGGTGCGCCGACCACCGCCACCACGTGCGGGCGCCGGGCCGGGTCGGGCGAGACGAGGGCGTCCAGCTCCGTCAGCTGCCGCCGCCGCCCGACATGGGTGCCGGAGGTGGCGGGCAGCTGGGCTGGGAGCGGGCCGGTGAGCGGGCCGGTGAGCGCGGGGCGGTCGGTCGGCGCGGGGCGCGCGGGCCGGTCGTGGCGCGCGGGCCGGTCGGGGCGCTGGGCGAGGGGCAGTTGCCGGCGCAGCACCCGCAGGTGGGCGTCGCGGACCTCCGCACCGGGTTCGATGCCCAGTTCCTCGTCGAGCCGCTCGCGCAGGCGGCCGAACACGTTGAGCGCGGCGGCCTGCTCCCCGCTGCCGGCGAGGGTGAGGATCAGCCGGGCGTGCAGACCCTCGTGCAGCGGCTCGGTGTTCACCATGTCCCACAGCACCGGGGCGGCATCCTCGGGGCGGTGCAGCAGCAGCGCCGCGTCGGCGTGCAGCAGCACCGCCTTGACTCGCCGCTCGTTGGCCGCCACCGCGGCCGGATGCTGGCGCAGCACCGGGTCCGCATCCGCCAGCACCGGACCTCGCCACCACTGCAGCGCCTGGGCCAGCGACTCGTACGCGGCCTCCGGGGCCGCCGGGTCGGGCGCCTGGTGCAGGCGTCTCGCCTGGGCCAGCAGCTCGTCGAAGTGGCCGAGGTCGATCTGGTTCCGGGCCGCCTCCAGCAGGTAGCCGGTGGGCGTCCGGACGACGGTCGGCGCCGGGACGGTCCGCACTCCGCCCGGGTCGAGCAACCGGCGGACCTGGCTGACGTAGGTGTGGATCAGGCTCTGCTGGGAGCCGGGCGGTCCGGACGGCCAGAGGGTGTCGGTGATCTCCTGCTGGGTGGCGGGTTCGGGGTGCTTGAGCGCCAGCAGTCCGAGCAGCCGGCGCAGCATCGGGCTGGTGACCGGGACGGGCGTCCGGCCGCGCTGGAGGGCGAGCGGGCCGAGGATCAGCAGACGCGGCCGGCCGGCGCCGGGCGGTGGCCCGGTGTGGACGGCGGCCAGCAGGTCAGCCAGCTCGCAGCCGGTCAACCCCAGTGCCTCGCCCAGGCGTTGGAGGGTGTGCGGCCGGGGCTGCCGGACCCGGCCGTGCTCGATGTCGCGCAGTGCCCTGGTACTGATCCCGGCCCGGGTCGCGGCCGCCTCCTGGCTCAGCCCGGCGCGGCTGCGGAAGGACTGGAGCCGTGGGCCGAACGGGCCGGGACCGCCTGCCGGACCTCCCCGGGGAAGCCCCGTGGCCGACGTCCGCTCCGACATGGCATCCCCCTCATCCGGCGACCGCGACCCGTCGGTCGCGACCGGCGGCGGCCTTGCGGGCCCCGTGCGCGGCCGACTCTGCAGAGGCTTCGAAGAAGATCAGTTTGGACTAGACCAATGCGCCAGGCAAGGGGATGACCCGCCTCCCGCCCGGCCCCGGCCCGGCGCGGTCCTCGGTCGGCACGGGGAGCCGGACCCCCTCCCCGCACGGCGAAGCCGCAGGTCGCCGGGACCTGCGGCTTCGATGTCCACCGAGGTCAGCGGGCTGCGGTGGCCAGGGCTTCGAGGGTGGGGACGATGGCGGCCGGAGAGGGGAGCGCGGCGTTCTCGGCCTGGAGGCGGGTGGCGGCCGCGCGAAGGGCCGGGTCGGTGAACAGGCGGGTGAGCAGCGCGCTGTCCACCGCCTCGGAGGTGGCCTGCAGGGCGGAGCCGGCGGCGGTGAGGGCGTCGGCGTTGACGAAGTGGTCGGCGCCCTGCGGGAGGAGCAGCTGGGGCAGGCCGGCCTGGAGGGCGGTGAGCATGGTGCCGGCGCCGCCGTGGTGGATCAGCGCGTCGCAGGTGCCCAGCAGCTCGGCCAGCGGGACCCAGGGGAGCGGGCGGACGTTGGCGGGCAGGGTGCCCAGCGGAGTGAGGTCGGCGTCGCCGACCGCGAGCAGGAACTCGGCGTCCACCGAGGCCGCGGCCTCGATCAGGCGGACGATGGCGCGGACGCCGTCCATCGCGGTGAGCACGGTGCCCAGGGTGACCGCGACGCGCGGGCGGGTGCCGCGGTGCAGCAGGTCCGGGGGGACCAACCCGCCGCCGTTGAAGGGGATGTAGCGCATCCGCAGGCCGTCCGCGTCGCCGCCGAGTTCGGCCGGGACGACGTTGATGGCGAGCGACTCGGCCGGGCCGGCCAGGCCGTGCTGCTCGTAGACGTCGGTGAGGTTGGCCGCAAGGCGCCCCACCATCGAGTGGCCGGAGGTGACGCCGAAGTTCTGGATCGCCGAGGGAAGCTTGAGCTTGGCCGCCACCAGCGGCGCCGCACCCTGGAAGGAGTCGTAGATCAGCAGGTCGGCGCCCCACCCGGTGGCGGCGTCGAGCAGGCCGTCCACCGTGGGGCGGGAGGCCGCGGCGAAGGCGGTGGCCGCCCCGTCGAGGATCTCGTCCTGCGTCAGGTCGGGGTTGACGTAGCGGATCTTCCCCCCGGAGACCTCCTCGAAGACCTCGCGGATGGTGCGGCCGTCACCGACCTCGGTGATCGGGAAGCCGGCGGAGCGGAGCTGGTCCAGCGGCTGCCCGCCCGCGAAGAGCACCTCGTGGCCGGCGGCGCGCAGCGCCTGCGCGGTCGGCACCATCGGGAACAGGTGACCGGCGGCGGCCGGGCCGGTGAAGAGTATGCGCACGGGTGTCTCCTTGCCGTTTGAGGGCGAATCATGTGATCGGGGCAGTCTCTCCCTGCAAGCTGACGCAGAGTCAATTTCTATTCCGATCGGCGTCGGTAATCGGACGTTCTGGCGCAGGTCTTGCCACGGTGCGGACTGTGTGCTCCGAGGGGTGCGGCCGCGGTGGCCTCGCGGTGGCCTCGCGGTGTCCGCCGGAGCGACCGGCGGCGCCGGCCCGGCCCGCGGCTCAGGCCGCCGCCAGGAAGTCGCGGACCTTCCGGCTGAAGGCCTCCGCCTGCTCGAAGACCACGACGTGGCCGGTGTCGAACTCGGCGTACTCGCTGCCCCGGATGCCGGCGTGCAGCAGCCGGGCGTTCTCCACCGGGATGGTGGCGTCCTGGGCGCAGCCGATCACCAGGGTCGGGGCCTGGACGCGGGGGAGCAGCGCGCTGATGTCCAGGCTCAGGTTGAGCGCGATGTGGCGCAGGGTGCCGGGGGCCGGTCGCATGAACCCGGCGTTGGACTCGACGGCCTCGCGGCCGATCCCGTTGAGGAAGCCGCGGCTGAACGCGGTGAGCGTGGCGTAGCGGCCGAACGCGGCCTCGTCGTCGGCGATCGCCAGCCAGACGGTCATCATGTTGCGCAGGTACTCGTCGTCGGCGTTGACCCACCCGGCGGCGGCGACCAGTCGGCGGACCTGCTCGGGCCGCCGGGCCGCGGCGGCGGTGGCGACGACCGCGCCGAGCGAGAAGCCGACGAGGTCGACCGGGCCCCGGCCGGCGTCCTCGATCACCGCGTTGACCTGGGCGGCGAGGGTCTCGACGGTCAGCTCGGCGCCGTCGTCCTCGGCGCTCTCGCTGCCGGACAGTTCGGGGAGCAGCACGGTGTAGCGGTCGGTGAAGCGGTCCAGCAGGTGGTCCCACATGCCGGAGCCCGGACCGGTGCCGTGGACGAGCACCAGGGTGGCGGGGCCCTGGCCGACGATGCGGTAGGGGATGCGGGCGGTGCCGACGGTGACGTTGGGCATGGCTGAGGTCCTCTGCTTTCGGGGTGGGTGTCCGGTCTGCTGCCGGCCCGTCGGTGCGGGCTGACAAGAAAGTAAACTACACGGTGTAGGGCATGGGATCAACTACACCGTGCAGTGCACTTTCCGGGGCGGTCCGGGCGGGACATGCCTCAGGGCCGGCCCCGGTGGTGGGGTCCGGCCCTGAGGGGGCGGTCGGCGGTGGCGGTTCGGTCGTGGTGGCGGTCAGCCGTAGAGGCGCAGGAACGCGCGGACCCCGACGGCGATGCCGGAGGCCAGCTCGGTGTCCGGGATCGGGACGGCGCCGTAGAAGGTGCGGTCGGCGGCGCCGCTGAAGGTCAGCAGGGTGAACTGGGTCGCGGCCAGCCCGGCGTCCTGCTCCGCCTCGTCGAAGCGCAGCAGCCCCTGTCCGGCCAGCCGGTCGAAGTGTGCGGTGATGTCCCGGTGCGAGGCGAGCGGGCCGGCGTCCAGCCAGGCCGCGAGGACGTCGGGCGGGATGTTTCCCGCCTCGGCGCGGATGGTGCGGCCCAGTGCGTAGTGGTCGCCCGCCGCGATCACGGCCTTGGCCCGGTCGACGGCGAAGGCGGTGAGGTCGGCCTCCAGGTCGACGATCTTGTGCAGGTGCCGGTCGGCCAGGCCCGCGATGATCTCGGTGAGCTCGCCGGCGGTCTCCAGGGCGACGGAGAGGAACAGCTTCTCCTTGTCACCGAAGTGGTTGTAGATGGTGCGCTTGGACACGCCGGCCTCGGCGGCGATCGCGTCCACGCTCGCCCGCGTGTAGCCCTCGCGGCCGAACACCGTGCTCGCCGCGCGCGCGATGGCCTGCCGCTTCTCCGGCATCCGGCGCGAGCCCGCGGGTGGCGTGGGGTTCCCTGGGGTCATCGGGCGTCTCTCCTTCGGCAAAGGTGCACTACTCGGTGCAGTTTACCCTTGGCGGTGTGGCGGGCCGCGTCGTACGGTGGGGGAGGGCGACCGGACGTGCCGTCAGATCCGGCGGAACCGTGGCGGGCGGCGGGCCGTCCCAGGGGGAAACGGAACCCCGGCCCGGACCGGTCCGGACGCCGGGACGAGTCGCGGAGGACTGTGTGCAGGTCTGGCAGCAGCACCCGGGCGAACCGGCGGGGCCGATCGGCGTCCGGGAGGCGCTCACCGACCAGGCGGCCGCGGCGGAGCACTGCGAGCGGCTGTTGCGGGACACCCTCGGTGCCGTCCGGCCGGCGCTGGCCTGGAGGTACGGGGTGCCCGGGGCGGGTGCCCGGCTGCCCGCGCCCGGAGCCGGCCCGGGCGACGGGGACGTGCACTGGTACGTGACCCGCAGTCGGCACATCACGACGATCATCTCGGCGGCCCGCCGAAGGGCGCTGCTGGGCGCGGTCGAGCAGCACTGGCGGCGGCGCGGCCGGGTCGTGGTCACGGTGGCGGCGGGACCGCCGGGGGTCAGTGCGGTCACCCGCGACGGCTACCGGCTCGCGCTGGGATTCGGCCCGTGGGGGAACGCCTGGCTGACGGCGGCCTCGCCGGGGGTGCTCCACTCGGAGCAGCTGCCGTACCCGCTGGGCACGCCGGGCGTCCCCGGTGTCTCCGGTGTCTCCGAGGAGCCGGCCGCCGACGTCGCGCCGGTTCCGGAGGTGCGCTGTCCGTTCTGGACCGCGCTCGACTAGGTCCCGCCCGGCAGGATCGGCCGGACTGGGCCCACGTCCCGTCCGGCCGCAGCCCCATGCTGTGAGGACTGCCCCCGCCTGCCGAACGGGCGGGTGGAAGGCGGGAGATGACGCGGAGCGAGTCCCCCCGGACACGCTCCGCGTCGCCTCGTCGCACGGCCCTGGCGCGCCGCTCCCCCCGACTCCCCAGGCTCTCGCCGTCCCCCCTGGCGCACCCTCCGGCGAGAGTGGTCCGCACGGACCTCGGCGAGCCCCACCACCGGGGGCGTCGTTGATCTCACGCTAACAAACCGAGTGGTTGGTTTGTCAATGCCGGGATCCATGAAATATCCACAACTTGACCCCAAGCGTCCGGTCGGGGTGCGGGCGGGTGACGTCCGGTCATCGAAGGCGGGCGGAACGGCCCTTGTATGCCCGCTGTCGTTCGTGTACGTCCCGACGGGCCGCCCAGAGCCCTGGATCACCCGTTCCGGTGCTCCGGGTAGGCCGGACGTGGACGCGCCCGGCCGGATCCGCTGTCGGCGCCCGGAGTGCGGTCTCCCGGAATCCGACATTCCGACCATCGGTCCACTACCGAGCGGAAGCGGAAGGCTGCTCAGCGCAGCAGTCGGCGCTCCTTGGCGACGGCCACCGCGCCGGCCCGGGTGTCGACGCCCAACTTGTCGTAGATCCGGCCCAGATGGGTCTTCACCGTCGCCTCGCTGATGAACAGCGCGCGGGCGATCTCCCGGTTGCCGAGGCCCTGCGCCAGCTGGGCGAGGATCTCCTGCTCGCGCTCGGTGAGCTGCGGCGCGGGCGCCCGCATCTGGGCCATCACCCGGGAGGCGACCGGCGGGGAGAGCACCGTCCGGCCCTGTGCGGCGGCGTGCACCGCGGCGAACAGCTCCTCAGGCCGCTCGGCCTTCAGCAGGTAGCCGGTGGCGCCCGCACCGATCGCCCGGGTGATGTCGGCATCGGTGTCGTACGTGGTGAGCACCAGGACGTGCGGGGCGCCCGGACCGGCGGTGATCCGCCGGGTGGCCTCCACCCCGTCGATGCCCTCGCCGAGCTGGAGGTCCATCAGGACGACCTGCGGGGCCAGCCGGGCGGCCAGGGAGACGGCCTGCTCCCCGCTACTCGCCTCGCCGACCACCTCGATGTCGCCGGCGCTGGCCAGCAGTGCCAGCAGGCCGGCCCGGACGACGGCGTGGTCGTCGCAGACCAGCAGGCGCACGGGTGCGGGGGGCGTCGGGGCGGCGGCGTTCATCGGACCTCCAGGGGGATCGCGGCGGAGACGACGGTGCCCTCGCCGGGGCTGCTCTCGACCGTCAGGGTGCCGCCGAACTGGCGCAGCCGGGCGCGCATCGCGGGCAGACCGTGGCCGCGCCCGCCGGTACCCGGCCTGGTGGCGTCCGGCCCGTCGGCACCGGGCCCGTCGGCGCCCGGCCCGGCCTCGCCGACCGGGCCGAAGCCCCGCCCGTCGTCGGCGATGTCCAGCACGGCCTGGTCGCCGAGGAAGGACAGCGTCAGCGCGGCGGCCGAGGCCCCGGCGTGCTCCCGGACGTTGGCCAGCGCACCCTGGGCGATCCGCAGCAGCGCGGCCTGCGCGGCGGCGGGCAGCGGCACCGGAGCGCCGTCCAGCAGGAAGCGGACCGGAAGCCCGCTCTCGGCGGACTCCCGTTCGGCGAGCGCCCGCAGGGCCTGCTCCAGGGTGCGGCCGTCGGCGAGCTCGGCCGGTGCGAGGTCGTGGACGAACCGGCGGGCCTCGGCCAGGTTCCGGGCCGACACCTCGGCGGCGGTCCGGACATGGGTGCGGGCGGTCGCCGGATCGGAGTCCCAGGTGCGGTCGGCGGCCTGGAGCAGCATCTGCTGGCTGGAGAGCCCCTGGGCGAGCGTGTCGTGGATCTCCATCGCGAGCCGCTCGCGCTCGGCGAGGGTGCCCTCCCGCCGTTCGGTGGCGGCGAGTTCGCGCCGGGTGCGGACCAGGTCGGCGATCAGCACGCGCTGCCGCCCGGCCTGCCGTTCCATGTACAGGAAGACGGCGGTGGCCAGCGCCGCCACGGCGGGCGGCAGCAGCACCAGGTTGGCGTCCACCCCGCCGGGCAGCCGGATCTCACCGACCACCACCAGCAGGGTGAGCGCGGCCACCAGGGGGATCGCCGTCCGCGCGGGCAGCGTGCGCAGCGCCGTGTAGACGAGCGGGACGGCGCACCACGCGAAGCTCGGCGCGAGCAGGACGAGGACCACCCAGAGCGAGACCACCACGGCCAGCGGCCAGAGCCGGCGGCGGCGCCCCGGGGCGACCGGGCGGCGGTGCGCGAGCCAGGAGCCGACCGGCTGGGCGACGGCCAGGGCGAGGCTCAGCCCGAGGACCCAGGGGACCTGCGGGTTGTCGGCGTGGTGGGTGAGGTAGCGGCTGAGCGAGGTGGCGAGCAGCAGCAGGAAGGCGGAGTCGAGCAGGACGGCCAGCCGGCCCGCGTCGCGGTCCCCGGCGTCCTGGCCGTCGGCGGCCGGGCCGGCCGCGCTCCGGCCGCCCACGCCCTGGCCGGTCGCGCCCTGGCCGACGGCGGGTCGGGGCTGCTCCACGGGGTGCTCCTTCCTGGGGTGCCGCGCCTCCCGCGCCACCGGCGGCGGCGCCCGACCGCCCCGGGACGGCTGGGCCGCACGCGGTCGACGGGCCCGGCTGCGCACCGCGCCGACCTGGGCCGATCCCTCGATGGTGGCCCGTCCGGCCCCCTCGCGCATCAGCCGATCGGTTGACGCCCCTGTCGTCCATCATGCCTGCGAGGCCGCGCCGGACCGTTGATGTGCCGGGCGGGGTGCCGACCGGAGGATCGAAGCAGAGCAGCCGGGCCCGACCAGGCCCGACCGACCCCCGAGGAGCTGGACCATGAAGAAGACCGCCGTGCGTACCCGGGTGCTGACCGGTACCGTCGCCGTCGCCGCCCTGGCCGCCGCCACCGTCGGCGCCGTCTCGGCCAGCGCCGACACCGCCGAGACCCCGGCCGCCGCCTCCGCGGTGAAGGCGGACACCCAGAACCGGAACCTCACCCAGACCACCGGCCTGACCATCGAGGCCGCCACCAAGGCCGCCCAGGCCACCCTGGACGCGGCCACCAAGGCCGGCCAGCACGTCTCGGTCGCGGTCGTAGACCGGGACGGCATCACCCGGGTCCTGCTCAAGGGCGACGGCGCCGGCCCGCAGTCGCCGGAGTCCGCCGAGCGCAAGGCGTTCACCGCCGTCTCCTGGAACGCGCCCACCTCCGAGCTGGCCAAGCGCCTGGCCCAGGCGCCGAACCTCAAGGACATCCCGGGGACCCTGTTCCTGGCCGGGGGCGCGCCGGTGCAGGCCAAGGGCGCGCCGGTCGCGGCCATCGGCGTCGCGGGTGCGCCCAGCGGCGACCTGGACGAGCAGTTCGCCCAGGCGGGCGTCGCGGCGCTCGGCAAGTAGCCGCCGGGCGGCCGGGCGCCGCCGTGCGACCGGGACGGGCCCCCGACCGTCCCGGTCGCACCCGGCTGTCGCGCGGTCGTCCGTGGTGGCGCCCGGTCGCACGTGGGTCGCGCGGGTGCGCGGCCGGGCGCGGGGCGCACCCGCGCGACCGGCGCGGACCGCCCTGGCGCCGGGCCGCGGCGACGGCCAGGATGGGCCCATGGCACACATGACCGAGCCCGAGTGGCGCGCGTTCCTCTCCGCCGGCACCCGTACCGCCAAGATCGCCACCACCCGGATCGACGGGCGCCCGCACGTCGCGCCGGTCTGGTTCCTGCTGGACGGCGACGAGATCCTCTTCAACACCGGCGCCGCCACCGTCAAGGGCCGCACCCTGGCCCGGGACGGCCGGGTGATGCTCTGTGTGGACGACGACCGGCCGCCGTTCTCCTACGTCCTCGTCCAGGGCGCGGCCACCCTCGGCGACGACCTGCCCGAGGTCCGGGCGTGGGCGACCAGGATCGCCGCCCGCTACATGGGCGAGGACCTGGCCGAGCAGTACGGGGAGCGCAACGGGGTCCCGGGCGAGCTCCTCGTACGGGTGAAGATTGAGAAGGTCAGCGCAGAACACGGGGTGGCTCATTGAAAAGCCGGTGCCGGTGTCAGTGGCCCGTGGCAGGCTTCCCGGTATGACGGCGTGGACCCTCAACGACATCGAACGTGCGATCCGCTCCTCCTGGGGTGTCGACACCTGTGCGCCCGAGGACCTGGCCCACTGGCGTCCCGACAATCCGGCCCGCGGCCAGTGCGGGGTGACGGCGATGGTCGTGCACGACCTGCTCGGCGGCGAGCTGATGATGGGCGAGGTGCACGTCGGCGGGGTCCGCACGGACCTGCACTGGTGGAACCGGTTCACGACGGGCGTCGAGATCGACCTCACCCGCGAGCAGTTCGGCCCGGACGAGCTGGTCGGCCCCGGCCGCCCGGTCGCCCGCCCGCAGCGTCCCGGCCGGCTCCAGGCCCAGTACGAACTGCTGCGCGGCCGGGTGCTCGCGGAGCTGGAGGCCGGCCCCGCGCGGGCGTCCCGGCGCGCGTTCGCCCGCAGCGCGTAGCGGCGGGCCGCCCGCCGGGAACAGGCGCACGGCGGACCGGGCTGTAGGGGCGGGGCCCGTCCCGGCCCTGGTCCGGGCCCGGCGGTCGTCGGCCCGGATCCTCTGTCAGCACCGTTCACGGGGAGTCCGGATGTCCGACCAGCCCATAGCCGCCGCCGCGCCGGCCACCGAGCCGCGCCGTTTCCTCTTCCTCAACGCCAGTTCGCGGACCAACGGGAACTCCGAGCAGCTCGCCCGGCTGGCGGCGGAGGCGAGCCTGCCCGCGGGGGCCGAGCAGCGCTGGCTGCGGCTCGACGAGCTGCCGCTCGCGCCGTTCGAGGACCTCCGGCACACCGGTGGGGCCGGCTACCGCGATCCCGTCGGCCATGAGCGCACCCTGCTGGACGCCACCCTCGCCGCCACCGACCTGGTGTTCGTGGCCCCGCTGTACTGGTACTCGGTGCCGGCCAGCGCCAAGCTCTACCTCGACCACTGGTCGGCCTGGCAGCGGGTGCAGGGTGCGGACTTCCGCGCCCGGATGGCCGGCGGCACCATCTGGGGCGTCACCGCCCTGGCCACCGACCGGTCCAACGCCGACCCGCTGATCGGCACCCTGCGGCTCTGCGCCGACTACCTCGGGATGCGCTGGGGCGGCGTCCTGCTGGGCAGCGGGACGCGGCCGGGCGACGTGCTCGGCGACGAGTCGGCACTGCTGGCCGCCAAGTCCTTCTTCGCGGGCTGACTCCTGACGGGCCGAGCCCGGAGCAGCGCCGGCGCGGCCGAAGTCCGTCGGTACACCGTCGATTTCACGCCACCGGAGGGTCGTACGACACGGCCCTCCGGACGTGTACCGGTCACTCCGGGGCTACCCGCCGGTCAGGTGCAAAAGCCCTGGCAAGTGACGGAGTTGGGCCAAACGGACATCATGTGCGGGGGGCTTGCACACAGAGTGGCACCCGCCTTCCAAAGTGGCCGGATCGTTCGGTAGTCTCCGTCGGACTTTCAGCTTCCGCGGGGGGGATCGCTGTCCGGACAGCCCCGCCCCTGCCGCGTTCCCGGGCCGCGCCCGGACACTCACGTGAGGTCTCCCTTGTCCATGACCATCCGTCGCAGCCTCGCCTTCGCCGGCACCGCAGCGCTCGCCTCCTCCCTGGTGCTGGCCGGCGCGCAGGGCGCCCTGGCCGTCGGCACCACCGGTTCCCCGTCCGCCGCGGTCGCGCCGCAGGCCGACAAGTCCGCGCGCCAGGACCTCGACCTGTCCGTGCACGGCGTGCCGGACACGTTCATAGCCGGGGGCGACGCCCGCGAGTTCACGTTCAAGATCGACAACTCCACCAAGCACGACTTCGTCTTCATCCCGCTGCTCAAGTTCAAGAACCGTGACGGCAGCCTGGAGGCGAAGGACCTCAAGGTCGAGTACCAGCTGCCCGGCGGCCAGTGGCTGACCGGCTCGGTCGCGCCCGGTGGCGGGGACTCCGACGACGACGCGGTGCTGACCCTGCTCGGCGGCGTCGGCCCGGACGGCAACGTCGCGGACGACGCCCTGCTCGGCGTGAACCGCGGCAAGAACATCGTCATCAAGGTCCGGGTCTCCTTCACCGCGGGCGCCCCGCTCGGCAAGGCCGGCGTGGTGCCGGTGGTCTTCTCCGCGCAGCTCGACGACAAGACCCACGAGGCCGTGGACAACGGCCACTTCAGCTGCGACGGGATCCGCGGCGCCGGCTTCACGATCAAGGGCGGCGGGGGCAAGCCGAGCCCGACCTCGAAGCCCACCACCTCGAAGCCGACGACCTCGAAGCCGAGCCCGACGGCCACCCACTCGCCGAGCGCCACCACCTCGCCGAGTGCCACCGTGACCCCGACCTCGCCCACCTCGCCGACGGCGTCCACCTCGCCCTCCGCGTCCACCTCGCCCTCCGCCACGGCGACCGCGACCACCAGCGCCTCGCCCTCCGCGACGGTCACCAGCAGCGCCCCGGCCTCGCCGACCGCCAGCACGGAGCCGACCGCCCCGACCACGCCGACCACCCCGGTGACCTCGGGCCCGGCGGTCTCGCCCTCGGCCTCCACCTCGCCGAGCGCGTCGGCCTCCAGCTCCGCCCCGGCCCCGGCCGTGAGCAGCAGCGCCGCCCAGCAGCCGATCGACCTCCCGGTGGCGGTGCCGACCGTCCCCGCGCCGAAGCTCGTCCCGGCCACCGTCACCAAGGCGAAGGCCGCCGCCGACAACGCGGACAAGGACCTGGCCCAGACCGGTGGCGGTGACAACACCACCACCATCGCCGCCGCGGGTGCCGCGGTGCTGGCCGCCGGTGTCGGCACCCTCGTGGTGCTGCGCCGCCGCAAGTCCGCCCAGCACGGCTGAGCCCGGAGCACCAACGCCCCGGAGCACCAACGCCCCGGAGCACCAACGCCCCGGGGCACCAACCCCGGAGCAGTAGCGCTTAGCACCGTCACGCGCCCCCCGGAGGTCCGGTCACCGGACCTCCGCGGGGCGCGTCGCGTTCCCCCCGATCGCTTAGGATGACCGGCCGGAGGGGGGCGGAACGGCCGGGAAGAGGCGCACAGGTGCGGGGAGCACGTTCGGCACGGGGTACGACCGACTACGGGGCCGCCACGGGGCGGATCGCGGGCACCCCGATCCGCAGACACCACGTGCTGCTGGTCGCCTGGACGGTGCTCTGGTTCCTGCTGGTCGAGCCCAGCGGCGGCTTCTCCTGGCACTATCTGCGCCAGGGTGAGGAGCTGCTGTTCAGCGGCCAGTCCGACGGCGGGCTCTCGCTCTACGCCCACCACCCCGAGCTGCAGATCGGCCCGGTCAGCCTGGCCGCCGCCCGCCTGTTCGACCCCTTCCCCGCCCACACCGGCCAGATCCTGGCCGAGGCGACGATGTCCGGTCTCGGCCTGGTGATGCTGGTCCTGGTCGGCCGCACCGCCGCCTGGTACTACCTGGGCACCGGGACCAACCACCGCCGGCTCCAGCAGCGGCTGCTGGTCGCCGGGCTGGCGTTCATCCCGATGTGGGTGGAGGTCTCGGTCCGCTTCGCGCACCTGGACGACGTGCTGGCGCTGTTCTTCACCACCCTCGCCGCCCACGCGCTCAGCCGGGGCCGGTCCACCATGGTGGCCGTCCACCTGGCGCTGGCGGTGGACTCCAAGCCCTGGGCACTGGCCTTCGCCCCGCTGATCCTCGCGCTGCCCCGGCCGGCCTGGCTGCGTACCGCGCTCTGGTTCGCGGGGCTGGTGGCCGTCGCCTGGCTGCCGTTCTACCTGGGCAACCTGGACACCATGGCCGCGGCCAAGTTCACCATCCCCAACCAGCCGGCCTCCGCGCTGCGCTGGTTCGGGGTCACCGACCCGGCCACGCCGTGGTGGGACCGCCCGACCCAGTTCGCGCTGGGCCTGGGACTGGGCGGTCTGGCGGTCTGGCGCGGCCGCTGGCCCGCCGTCGTGCTGCTGGGCGCCGACGCCCGGATCCTGCTCGACCCCAGCGTCTACACCTACTACTCCGCCTCGATCCTGCTCGGCACGCTGCTCTGGGACGCGGTCGGCCAGAAGCGGCTGGTGCCGTGGTGGAGCTGGATCGCGCTGGCCACGCTCTACGGCGGCACGCTGCTGATCCCGTCCGACTCGGCACGGGGCTTCCTCCGGCTCGCGTTCGTGACCGTCTCGGCGGCGTACGTGCTGCTCTGGCCCACCAAACGGTCGCGGCGGCCGGGCCCGGGCTCCGGAGCGGCCGGTGGCGCCCACCACGGCCGGACCTCCCGCCGCCGCGAACGCCGCCTGGTCGGCGCGGGCGCCTAGACCCTGCCCGGTCCGGTCGACCCCTGGTCGGCGCGGGCGCCCAGACGCGTTGACCCGTGTGGCCGGAGACCCCCGCTACCCCGCCACCAGGTCCCGGGCGTCGTCCGGCACCGCCGGCGTCCGGGCGGACCGGCCGAACAGCAGGGCCACCAGGGCCAGTCCGACCACCGCGCCGACCAACTGCGCCAGCAGGAAGCCCGGGACGGAGCCGGGCGCGATCCCGGTGTAGCTGTCGGTCAGGGAGCGCCCGAGCGTCACCGCCGGGTTGGCGAAGCTGCCCGAGGAGGTGGCCCAGCAGGCGGCGCCGATCCACAGCCCCGCCGCCACCGGCACCAGCCGCCCGCGCCCGCTGCCCACCAGGCCGAACACCACCAGCAGCAGCACCCCGGTCGCCACCGCCTCGGCGAGCCAGCGCGCGGCGCCGTCCCGCGCCTGCCCGGAGGGCTCGACGAAGGACCGTTCGAACATCGCGTTGGCCAGCCCCGTCCCGGCGACCGCGCCCGCCAGCTGCGCGCCCGCGTACCCAACCAGCTCGCGCAGCGTCAGACCGCCGCCGGACCGCCGCCCGGTCCACCAGTCGGCGGCCGACACCAGCGGGTTGAGGTGCCCGCCGGAGACCGGGCCGAACAGCTCGATCAGCACGACCAGGGCCAGCGTGGACGCCCCGACGTTGGCGAGGAACCGCACCCCGCCGTCCGGGCTGAGCGCGCTCGCCCGGATGCCCGAGCCCACCACCACGGCGGCCAGCGCCGCGGTGCCGACCGCCTCCGCGGCCAGCCGACGGATCAGGGGCACAGCGGTCGTGGTCATAGCCGACATCGTCCCGGCCGCCGCCCGGGCCCGGCAATTGGCGGCTTCGTCCAACCCGGGGCCGTCCGGCGCGCGCCCGCTCGGAGGCTCGCACGGGACTGCGCACCCCTGCGGCCGCCGGGGCCGGTGAAACTGGGCTTGACCCTCACGTAACGGGAGGCGGGAGGGTCGTGGTCAGCAAGAAGGGAGCGACCCGCATGAGCAGCAGCGGCGGCTACTCGGTCGGCGAGGTGGCGAGGACCGCCAAGGTCACCGTCCGGACCCTGCACCACTACGACGAGATCGGACTGCTGTCCCCCCGGGGCCGCACCCGGGCCGGCTACCGCCGGTACCAGGACGCCGATCTCGACCGGCTGCAGCGGATCCTGTTCTACCGCGAGCTCGGGTTCCCCCTGGAGGAGATCGCGGCCATCCTGGACGACGACTCGGTGAGCCCGAGCGAACACCTGCGGCGCCAGCACCGTTTGCTGAGCGACCGGATCAGGCACCTCCAGGAGCTGGCCGCGGCCGTCGAACACGCCATGGAGGCACAGAAGATGGGTATCAGGTTGACCCCGGAGGAGAAGTTCGAGGTCTTCGGCGAGTCCTACCGCGAGGAGTGGGAGGGCGAGGCCGAGCAGCGCTGGGGCGGTACCGAGGCCTGGGCGCAGTCCCAGAGCCGGACCGGCGGCTACGGCAAGGACGACTGGCAGCGGGTCAAGGCCGAGATGGACGGGCTCAACGCGCGTCTGGCCGAGGCCCACACCGCCGGCCTGCCCGCCGACGGCGCCGAGGCCATGGAGCTCGCCGAGGCCCACCGCCGGCAGATCACCGACAACTTCTACGACTGCACCTTCGAGATCCACCGCTGCCTCGCGCAGATGTACATCGCCGATCCGCGCTTCACCGCAACCTACGAGCAGCTCGCCCCGGGCCTGGCCCAGTGGCTGCACGACGCCATCCTCGCCAACGCGGACCACCGCACCGGCGGGCAGGCCTGACGACACGGCACGGGCCGGCACCCCGCACGGGGCGCCGGCCCGTGCCGTGCCGCTTCCGGGCGAAGCCCCGGCCAGGGCCGCCCGGGTGGGCCTACGCCACCCCGCGGCCGAAGCTGCGCCGGTAGGCCGTCGGGGAGGTGCGCATCACCCGGCCGAAGTGGTGGCGGAAGGTCGCGGCGCTCTCGAAGCCCACGGCGCCGGCGACCTCCTCCACCGTGCCGCCCGGGGCTTCGAGCAGCGGCAGGCTGGCCGCGACCCGCTGGGTGACGACCCAGCGCATCGGGCTGGTCCCGTTGCGGGCGGTGAAGTGGCGCAGGTAGGAGCGGTCGGACATCTGGGCGGCCCGGGCCAGCAGGGAGATGGTCAGCGGGGCGGACAGGTGGTCCATCGCCCACTGCATGCTGCGGGCGATGCCGTCGTCCTCCTCCTCGACCGGGCGGACCGCCGCCTCGATGAACTGGGCCTGGCCGCCGTCCCGGTGCGGCGGCACCACGAAGCGCCGGGCGACGCTGTTGGCCACCCTGGCGCCGTGGTCCCGGCGGACCAGGTACAGGCAGAGGTCGATGCCGGCCGCGCTGCCGGCACTCGTCAGGACGTCTCCGCTGTCCACGTACAGCACGTCCGGGTTGACCCGCACCGAGGGGTGGCGCTGCTGGAGCAGGTCGGCGTACCGCCAGTGGGTGGTGGCCTCGCGGCCGTCGAGCAGGCCGGCGGCGGCCAGCGCGAAGGCGCCGGAGCAGATCGAGACGATCCGGGCGCCGCGCTCGTGCGCGGTGCGCAGGGCGGCGACCAGACCGGGGGAGACCTCGCCGCCGAAGGCGTTCGGCACGCCGGGGACCACCACGGTGTCGGCGGCGGCGAGTTCGTCCAGGTCGTGCCGGGCGGTCAGCGAGAAGCCGCCGACCGAGGACAGCGGGGTGCCCGGCCGGTCGGCGCAGACCTTCAGCCCGTACCAGGGCGCGGCCAGCAGCCCGCTCAGCTCGGGCCGGGCCAGCCCGAAGACCTCCACCACCACGCCGAGTTCGAAGGGCGTCATGCCGTCGAACGCGTACACGGCGACGTCGTGGACCGGCTCCGGGCGGCGCCCGATCGTGACGGCCACCGGCCCGGACGTCTGCTGGTCGGCCATGAGGTCCCCTCGCGGGCTGGGTGGCGGCTGGCGGAATGCCGGTGAGTGTAGCCGTTCCGGCCATCGCCGGTTTCTTCGAATCCACCTGCAACCCCGGGGCGTTCCGAACGTCCATAAGCAAGGGGGGTGGGGAAGTCGGGAGACCTGTACTGACATGATTCCCGCTGATCACGACCTTGATCACTTGTCCTGACGGACCCGGTTCGCACCGGGTGCCGTCCCGGGGGAAAGCAGAACGTACATGTCCATGGCCATCGGGCCGGTTGTGGGACCTGCGAGGGGGCGCGGCTTCTCCCTCACGGGGCTGCTCGGGTTGCTGTTCGGCGCGCAGGAGGCCGGCGAGGTGGTCGCCGGCCGGGGTTCGGAACAGGAGGCGGCGCAGCGCCGCTCGGGGTTCCGGCTGCTTCGCGGCGGGCGCAAGCCCGTCGAGGAACGGCCCACCCTGACGGACCTCTACCATGCGCACCGGCTCGGCCTGGTCCGGATGGCGGTCCTGCTGGTCGACCACCAGGACCTGGCCGAGGACGTCGTGCAGGAGGCGTTCACCCAGCTCTACCAGCGGCACGGGGAGAACCTCGACGACCTGGACAACGCGCTCGGGTACCTGCGGACCTCGGTGGTCAACGGTGCCCGGTCGATGCTGCGCCGGCGCAAGACCGCCCGCGAGTACGTGCCGCCGCACGAGGCCGACGCGCCGTCGGCCGAGGACCACGCCGTACTCAACGACGAGCACCGGCGCGTTCTGGTCGCCATGCAGGAGCTGACGTCCCGCCAGCGCGAGGTGCTGGTACTGCGCTACTGGTCCGACATGTCGGAGGCACAGATAGCCGAGACCCTGGGGCTGTCCCGGGGTGCCGTGAAGTCCACCGCCAGCCGGGCTCTGGACGCTCTGGAAAAGCACCTGGAGAAGGTTCGATGACCGACAAGCTTCCCCGCCGCAACGGCGGCGACGGTGCCGGGTCGGGCGAGTCCCCGATGGAACAGCTGCTCCGCGAGGCGATGAGCGCCCGGGCCTCGTCGATCACCGCGCACGACCTGCGACCGGCCGAACCGCCGAACCGCCGGGTGCGCAGACTGCGGCCGGTGTACCTGGCGGCGGTGCCGATGTTCGCCCTGGCCGCCGCGCTGGCGTTCGGGCTGCTCAACTTCCGCGCCGACACCGTGGCCGACCAGGACCGCTCGCCGAACCCGGCCGCGACCCTGAGCGCCAGCCCGAGCCCGACCGCCGAGCCGACCCCCGGCCCGACCGCGAGCCCGAGCGCCGAGCCGACGGCGGGCCCGAGCCCGACCGCCGGCCCCACCGCCGCCACGACCGGGGACCCGGGGGCGCCCGTGGCCCCGACGTCCTCCGGGAGCACCAGCCCGACCGCGTCATCCACCACCACCTCGCCGCTCTCGCCCGCGACCCCGCACACCTTCCGCGGGGTGAAGTTCCAGATCCCGGCCGGCTGGCGGCTCGCAGCGGACGACGCGCCGGGCCGCGACGCGATCTGCCTGCTGGCCCCCGGAGCGCCGCAGTCGGCGAAGTTCGGCGACTGCGCGCCGTACGGTGCCCAGCTGACCTCCTACAACACGGCGGAGGAGGTGGAGCACGGCAACTGGCCCTCGATCGGGGCCCTCGAATCGGAGTCCGGCTGGGGTGCCCAGCCGTACTGCCCGATCTGGGGCAACCCGCACACGGTCGGCGCCGCCGACCAGCTGAAGACCGTCGGCACCCCGGTGCGCACCAGGGACATCGTGGCCGGCCGGGCCGTCCGCAAGACCCAGTGGCAGGCCTCCTGCAACGCCAAGGAGAGCTTCACCGCACAGCTCTGGGGCCTGCCGAACGACCAGGTCTTCCTCTCCGCGATCGGGCTCAAGCCCGAGCTCCAGGCAGGCCTGGTGTCGATCCTGGACACCATGGACCTGAGCGGCCGCCAGGCGCCGGTGCTGAAGCCGAACCAGAGCGACATCGCCATCACCTTCGAGGGCCTGACCACGGGCCAGCAGGTCGTGAACAACGGTCCGGCGGTGTCCTTCTCCGTGACGTTCAAGAACAGCAGCCAGAGCACCTACGCCTCGGTGCAGCCGCTGGTCTACACCGAGGAGTACGCGGGTACGCCCGCCGACGTGGTGCCGATCAACGAGGGCAGGCTGGAGCGGCTGGACGGCACCGTCTGGAAGCCCCTGCCGATCGCGCCGGGCGGTGGCATGGACTACGCGACGCTGGGCAAGGACGCGTCGTTCCCGCTGGCGCCGGGCCAGAGCAGGACGGTCAAGTACCGGATGACGCTGGCGGGCGCGAACGGGGCCGGGGTCATGCCGGTCACGGCCAAGGCGACGCTGCCCTACGACGGCACCAAGGAGCTGGTGGTGATCGGCGAGCGCAGCATCCCGGTGCGGGTCACCAAGTAGCGCGGCGGGTACCGGCCGGTACCGTCCGGAAGGGCCGCGGGCCCGGCCCCCTCTCCAGGGGGGCCGGGCCCGTTCGGCTGTTCCGGGGCTCGTCCGGGCTCAGGCGAGCGAGGCCATCCAGGCCTCGACGTCCTCCGCGCGGCGCGGCAGGCCGGCCGAGAGGTTCTCGTTGCCGTCGGCGGTCACCAGGATGTCGTCCTCGATCCGGACGCCGATGCCGCGGTACTCCTCGGGCACGGTCAGGTCGTCCTGCTGGAAGTACAGGCCGGGCTCGACGGTGAGCACCATGCCGGGGACCAGCAGGGCGTCGACGTGCTCCTCGGTGCGGGAGTGGGCGCAGTCGTGGACGTCCAGGCCGAGCATGTGGCCGGTGCCGTGCAGGGTCCAGCGGCGCTGGAGGCCCAGCTCCAGGACCTTCTCCACGTCGTACGCCGATGCGTCCAGCAGGCCCCAGGCGAGCAGGTGCTCGGTGAGGACGCGCTGCGAGGCTTCGTGGAAGTCGCGGAACCGGGCGCCCGGCCGCACCGCCGCGATGCCGGCCTCCTGGGACTCGTACACGGCCTGGTAGATCTTGCGCTGCAGGTCGTTGAACCGGCCGTCGATCGGCAGGGTGCGGGTGACGTCGGCGGTGTAGAGGGAGTGCGTCTCCACGCCGGCGTCCAGCAGCAGCAGCTCGCCGGGGCGGACGTCGCCGTCGTTGCGCACCCAGTGCAGGGTGGTGGCGTGCGGGCCGGCGGCGGCGATGGAGCCGTAGCCGACGTCGTTGCCCTCGACCCGGGCGCGGCGCCAGAAGGTGCCCTCGATCCAGCGCTCGGAGGTGGCGACGGCCTGCCCCAGCTCGCGGACCACGTCCGTGAAGCCCTTGACGGTGGCGGCGCAGGCCGCGCGCATCTCGCCGATCTCCCACTCGTCCTTGACCAGCCGCAGGCCGCTCAGGAACTCCTTCAGCTCGGCGTCCCGGTCCGCGTCGAGGACGTCCGCGAGGGCGCCCTCCAGGCCGGCGTCGTAGCCGCGCACGATCCGGGTCGGCGCACCGCCGGACGCGGCCAGCGCGGCCAGCTCCTCGGCGGCCTTGCGGACGTCCCGGGCGGGCAGTCCGAGCAGCAGCTCGGACTCGGCCAGGCTGTGCCGGCGGCCGACCCACAGCTCGCCGTAGCCGTCCAGCCAGAACTCGCCGTTCTCGCGGTTGGAGCGGGGCAGCAGGTAGAGGCCGAAGCTGTGGCCGCTGTCGCCGGTGGGCTCCGCGACCAGCACCGCGTCCTCGGTCTGGTCGCCGGTGAGGTGCACGTACTCGCTGGCGGCACGGAAGTCGTAGTCGGTGTCGTTGCAGCGCATCCGCAGGTTGCCGGCCGGGACCACCAGGCGCTCGCCGGGGAAGGCTGCGGAGAGCCTGGCACGGCGCTCGGCGGTGTACGGGGCCTGGGCGATGGGTTCGAGACCGCGCAGCTCGGTGTCGGCCCAGCCGGACTTCATCGAGGCGGCGAGTTCCTCGGAGACCTCGGAGTAGAGGCCGTTCCTGCGGCCGCCCCTGAACTTCGGTTCCTCGTCGCCCCCGGCCGCCTCGGGGTTCTCGGCCACCGCCGGGCTACGGTCCTCGGTCACGTACGTCGCCTCCTTGCGAGTCTTGCCGCCCCGGACGCGTCGGATCGCGACGCGCGTGGGCGGCCGTGCGTCCATGGTACGGACGCCCGGCCGCCGACCCCTGCGGGGTCATGACAGCGGCTACTCGAAGCGGGCGGCGAGCACCGTCAGGTCGTCGGTGGCCGGGCCGGTGCCCCGGTCCGGGCAGACGGCCAGCAGGTGGGCGCAGAGCCGGTCCGGGTCGATCCGCACGTCGCGCGGGGCGTCCGCGGCGGCCCGGCGCAGGTTGGCCTGCCCGGCGTGCAGGGTGGGGCCGCAGCGGCGGGCCAGGCCCTCGGTGTAGAGCAGCAGGGTGTCGCCGCGCCCGGCGGTCAGCTCGACTCCCGGGGCCTCCCAGCAGGACAGCATGCCGAGCGGCGCGGAGAGCGAGGTCTCCACGAACTCGGCGCCGTACCGGCCGACCAGCACCGGCGGGCAGTGCCCGGCCCCGGCCAGGGTGATCCGGCGCTCCTCCGGCTCCACCCAGGCGTAGACGGCGGTGGCGCTGCGGGCCGGCTCGGTGGTCTTCAGCAGCAGCTCCAGGTCACCGAGGACGGAGACCGGGTCCTCGCCCTCCAGGACGGCGTAGGCGCGCAGCGCCGCCCGGACCCGGCCCATCGCGGCGGCCGCGCCCGGGGCGCTGCCGGGGCCGGCGCCCGGGCCGTCCCCGGAGACGCTGCCGACGGTCAGCCCGACCGTGCCGTCCGGCAGCGGGATGGCGTCGTACCAGTCGCTGCCGACCGAGTCGTCCAGACCGGCCGGGTCGAGCCGGGCGGCCAGCCGCAGCCCGGCGAGCTGCGGGAGCCGGTCCGGCAGCAGGCCGCGGCGCAGCGCCTCGGTGGTGCGCCGGACCTTCTCCGCGTCCAGCTGCTTGGCCAGCAGGGGGGCGGCGACCCCGCAGTACCGGCGGGCCAGCTCGCGCTGGCGCTCGGTGGGCTCGGCGGGTTCGTCGTAGAACCAGAGGGCGGCGGCCAGCGGCCCGTCCTCCTCGGTGGCGAGCGGCAGGCCGTAGCAGCCGCCGAGGCCGAGGTGCCCGGCCAGCTCGCGCAGCCGGGTGCCGATGGCGGGGTCGTCGGCGAGGTCGCGGGACTGCAGCTGGACGGGCCGGTCGTGCTCGCGCAGCAGCCTGGCGACCAGGCTCTGCTCCGGGGGCACCGTCTCCAGCGCGCCGAGGCTGGCGCGGTCCAGGCCGAGGCCGATCGGCTGGCTGGGCCCGCCGCCGGGCAGCGCGGTGACCAGCAGCGCCCGGCGGGCCCCGAGCAGCGCGGAGCCGGACGCCAGGACGGTGTCCAGGGCGGCCGCGAGCCCGCGGGTGCGGGCGAGCTGTTCGGTGTGCGCGTACAGGCTGGTGAAATCGGACAGCCGTCCGGCCAAACGGTCCTGCACGCCGGCGGGGGGTGCACTGCGGCCGTCGGGGTGCTGCTCCTCGCCGGGGCCGGAGGCCGGGCCGGGGAGGCCTGGCGGGTCCAGCACCGAGAGCCCGCTGGAGGAACCGGTCTCGGCCGGATCCGAGGGCGTCGACGATGGGTGGGACTCGGTCATGCCGCCACTCCTGACGCGGTGGTACGGGTCATGCGGAACCCCCCGGGTACGGCCGATCGGAGCGAGCACGGCCGAACGGCGCGTTTCGCCTGGATTCGCTACTACTCGTCATTGATCGTCAGCAATGCCACCACTTCTACACAGGCCATTCGGGGCATGTCCAGATCCGTGACGGTGTGGGTGGCCGGTTCCGCCTCCCTCCGGAACCCGTCGGGGGCGCGCCCGGGGGCCGCGCACGCCCCGGCCGACGGCGGGGGCATGGAGCGGCCGAGAACGGGCAGAACCGTGAGGACGGGTCCGGCGGCCGCCCGGATCGTATGCTTTCGCCGCTCGTCGGCCGGGCTGGCCGGAAGTCACTCACTCGTACGGTGGAACCAATCGCGCCCGGGCGGCGTCCATCCGGTCGCATGCGGGATTCTCGTCCCAGGGCTGTTCTGATCTGCGGTCCTTTTCATGTCGTGCACCACACCGTGCTCCATGTTCGCCATGCCCGCCATGCCCCGCGATGCCTGTCACGCCCGCCATGTCCGTCATGCCTCGCCATGCCTGCCACGGCGTCCGCCATGCCCGTGCCTCCCCTGCGGCCCGCGCGGCGTTTCCCCCGCGGTGCGCCGGTGGGCCCGGAGCGACCCGAGCGGTCACGGAAAGGAACGAGCGCCATGCGTGAGAACCCGAAGGGCCGATCGACGGCCCGGGCCGCCCGGCTGGCTGCGGCCCTGGCCGCCGCCGTCGACCATCGCTGGCCCGTGGTCCCCGGCGCGCTGCTGAGAGCCGACGGCTGCTCCTGCGGTGACGCGGACTGCCCCGTCCCCGGCGCCCACCCGTACGACCCGCCGCTGCTCGCGGCCACCACCGACGCCCGGATGGTCCGCTGGTGGTGGGAGCGGCAGAGCCCGGACGCGCCGGTCCTGGCGGCCACCGGCGGGGCCGTCTCGGCGGTCAGCCTGCCCGCGGCGGCCGGCGCCCGGGCGATCGCCTACCTGGGCGCGCTGCGGCTGCCGCTCGGACCGGTGCTGGCGCTGCCGGGCCGCTACGCCCTGCTGGTCGCCCCCTACTCACTGGATGCGCTCGGCGAGATGCTCTCCCAACAGCCTTGGGTGCCGGGCTCGTTGCGCTATCACGGGCCGGGCGGCTTCCTGCCGCTGCCGCCCGGCGGCGGCGGCTCCGGTGCCCGGGTGCGCTGGGTGCTGGCGCCGCGGCCGGCGGCGGACGGCGGGGTGTGGCTGCCCCAGGTCGGGCCGCTGCTGGGCGAGTTGGTCGAGGCGACGGTGCAACTGGACGGCGGCCGCTCGTACTGATCCCGCGGTTCGTTTCCGGCGACTGCCCCGGGCCGTCGGCCCGGGGCAGTCGCCGTTCGGCCTTTGCCGTCCGGCGTGTTGGTCCGACGTGTTCGTCTGGTATTGATCGCGGCGGGGTGTCGATCGCGGCGGTGTTGATCCGGCGGTGATGATCGGGCCGGGCGCCTGGCCGTCGGTCAAGCCGGTGACCGGGACTGTGATCGGGCCGCAGATCCGGCCGGTCGGGAACGCCCGCCCGGAAAACAAAAGATCCGGCCGCTGGCGACGGGGGATGCACCAGCGACCGGACTCTTTAGACAGTAACAAGGATCCGCGTCCACGCCAATTTCCAAGACGCCCTGGCAGCCCGGAAATTGCGGCCTCCGGCGGTAATGTGACGCGTATCACGTGATCCCGGGTCGCCTTTAGTTCAAGGTGACCTGACGGTTCACCAGGTTCGCCCGGGCGCGACGCTCCTCCGCGGTGAGCGGGGTGGTGTCGGCGAGCGTCGCGGCGAGCCGCTCGGCGAACTCGGCGGCCGGCTTCTCACAGTCGGCGGCGGTCATCGTCACCGGCAGGTCCCAGACCGGGACGGTGAGGCCGTGCGCGCGGAACGAGCCGACCAGGCGGGTGTCCGGGCCGAGCGAGGACTGGTCGGCGGCCGTCAGCCGGGCCAGGGCGTCCAGCAGCTGCTCCTCCGGCACGGTCATCACCCAGCGCAGGTGGTTCTTGTCCGGCGTGCCGCACCAGTACGCGGCGTCCGCGGAGGCCAGCTTCTCGGTCGGGATGGCCGAGGCGTTGGCGCGCTCCAGCGAGGCGGCCACCTCGCCGGTGGCGGTCTCGGCGTCCTCCAGCCAGAACTCGAAGCCGGTGTGCACGGTCGGCGTGAAGGGCGCCTCGACGTCCAGCAGGTCCTGCAGGCGGCGGCCGCCCGGGACGGTCCGGCGGGCGGGGACGGGCGTACCCGGCTCGGTGGCCAGGGCCAGCTCCAGCGCGTCCGCCAGGTCGCGGCTGAGGTCGCCGGAGGCGGACTGGGTCTGCAGGCCGAGCAGGATCGAGCCGTCCTGGCGGCGCAGGGCCGGCCAGGCCAGCGGCAGGACGGTGGCCAGCGTCACGGACGGGACCTCGCCGTTGGCGCCCTCGGCCACCGCGGCGGCCAGCGTCAGCGGCGCGGTCGCGGCCGGCACCAGCTCACGCAGCGCCACCCAGTCGGCCTCACCCGGCAGCCCCTCGAACGGGCGGTGCACCAGCTCCTGCACGGCGTGCGAGGCCTCCCGGCCGTGGCATGCCTTGTACCGGCGGCCCGAACCGCAGGGGCAGTTCTCGCGGGCCCCGACCACGGGGATCTCGCCCGTGGCGGTGGTGGTGGACTGGCTGCGCTGCGGCGCCTTCTTGGCGGCCTTCTTGCCCATGGTGCGGCTCTCCCGGGGACGGTTGTGTTGTGCTCCGGGCAGCCTACTGACGTTCCCCCGGCGCGTGGGCACGCGCCGGGGCGGACCCGGGGCCGCAGGGCCCCGGTGGACAGGGGTGCGCCGTCAGGCGCTGCGGGCATCACCGCCGGTCCGTCTCGCATGGCGGGCCCGGGCGGGCAGCGCGGCCCACACCGTCACCTCGCCGGGCGCGTCGCGCACGCCCCAGTCACTCGACAACTGGTCGACGATGCTCAGACCCCGGCCGCCGCGCGAGCTCAGCGACGGACTGGCCGGCGACGGCCGGGTCTGCGCCCCGCCGTCGGTGACCTCCAGGGTGAGGATCCCGTCCGTGTGCATCTGCCAGCGCACCAGCACTCCGCCGGCGTCCTGCCCGGCATCGGCGGGGGCCGCGGACGCGCCGGTCGGCACACCGACCAGCACGCTGTCGACCACCTCCGCGCGGGCGCTGCGCCCGAGGGCGGGCAGCGGGCCGAGCGGCCGGGCATAACGACAGGCATTACTCAACAGTTCGGAAAGGATCAGAACAGCATCATCAATGACCGGCTCCGGTATCTCCCGGTCACCCAGATCTCGACGCAGTCGGCGCCGTGCGACCCCGACACTCGCTGGGCCGTGCGGCACTGCCATGGTCGATGAAGTCGGCACTTCACGCGCCACCATCAACGCCACCCCCGGACCTCCTTCAGCGTATGCCGAGGGATGGATGCCCCTTGGTAATGCGTCGGAAACGACCGCGGGCCGATCCCGCGCGGACATTTCAAGCCGTGCGACGCACGGTGCGCGACAGGTGATTCGGTGCTCACCCTGCGTTGTGAAAGCGCATAATTTCCGGCAAAGAACGTCGGCGAAACGTTTGATCCAGCCCCGGATCGATCGACCGGTCCGCTGGCCCGGCTCCAGTCGATCTGTGGGCGCCCTGGAGGCCGGGCACACCGGACGGGGGTGCCCGGCCCGGGTGGGAGCGCCCGGGCCGGCTCACCGGCCGAGCTGGGCCAGCACCTCCGCCGGGCGGTTGGTGATCAGCGCCGACACCCCGAGCTCCAGGCAGAGCTCCACGTCGGCCGGCTCGTCCACGGTCCAGACGTGCACCTGGTGGCCCAGCCCGCGCAGCCGCGTCACCAGCTCCGGCCGGGCCCGCACCAGGTCGATGCCGGGACCGGCGATCCGGGCCCCGCCCGGCAGCGGCGCACCCGGCCGCAGCCGGCCGCGCAGCGGCAGCGCGCTCTCGAACAGGAACACCCTCGGGTACTGCGGCGCGGCGGCGGCCACCCGGCCGAGCGCCAGCGCGGAGAAGCTCATGATGCGGGCCTGCGGGCGGTCGCCGTCCGGCGTACCGGTGATCTTGAACCGGTCCAGCATCCGCAGCAGCTCGGCCTCCACCCGGCCCCGGAAGCGGACCGGGTGCTTGGTCTCGATCGCCAGGTCCACCGGGCGCCCGCAGTCCGCGACCAGCTCCAGCAGGCTCTCCAGCCGCAGCACGCTCCGCAGCTCCGGGTCCGCGCTCGGCACGCCCGTCTTCCAGGCGCCGAAGTCGTGCGCCTCCAGCTGTGCCAGCGTCATCGCGGAGACCGTGCCCCGCCCGTCCGAGACCCGGCCGATCCGGCGGTCGTGGACGCACACCAGCTGCCCGTCGGCGGTCACCCGGACATCGCACTCGACGGCGTCGGCGCCCTCGTCGAGCGCCCGGCGGTAGGCGGCGAGGGTGTGCTCGGGCAGCGCGTGCGAGGAGCCGCGGTGGGCGATCACCTGGACGGGCGGCCCGGTGCGCGCCGTCGCCGGGGAGAGGTCAGGGCTGGTCACGCGTCCACGATAGGCGCCGGAGGTGACGCGAACGCGAAGACGGCCCCAACCTGCGGGGCCGTCTTCGGGTGCGGGCGCGGTGGTCAGCGCCGGCCGCGGGTCAGCGGGGTGAGCGCCAGGGTGGCCAGGGCGGGCACCAGGAAGCCGAACAGCGAGGCCGAGGTCCACTCCTGCGGCGTGAAGTGCAGCGCCTCCTGGAGGGACGTCCAGAAGTCCGTCCACCAGCCGGCGATCGCGGTCGGTGCGATCAGCTGGTAGACCGCGAAGCCGAGCGCCCACGGCAGCAGCATCAGCCAGCGGGAGGGCGCGTCGTCGGCGAGGTTCCAGCCGCGCCGGCCGGCGCCGAGGAAGTAGTCCACCGCCAGCACCGCGAACATCGGCACGAACACCGAGCCGATCAGGCCCAGGAAGGCGTAGTACGAGTCGGTGAACTCGGTGATCTGCAGTGCCAGCACGGTGATCAGCAGGCCGGTGGCGCCGGTCAGCACCCGGCGGTCGACCTTCGGCAGCAGGTTGTGGACCGACATCGCCGTCGAGTACACGTTGGCGAAGGACTGGTCGGTCTCGCGCAGCACCAGCACCAGCAGGAACGCCCAGCCGGCCCAGACCCCCAGGAAGGAGTCGAAGATCCGGGTCGCGTCGCCGCCGGACTGCAGCAGCGCGAAAAGGCCGAGCACGTAGCACCAGATCTGGGCGACGGTGTAGCCGGAGAAGCTCCCCCAGAACGCGGCGCGCGGGGTGCGCGAGTGCCGGGTGTAGTCGGCGGCCAGCGGCACGAAGGAGATCGAGACGGCGATCATCGCGTCGGTGGCCTTCAGGAAGCCGTGCCAGTTGCCCGCGCCCGGGTCGGGCACGCCCTGGCGGCCCAGCTGGACGGTGAAGTACACCATCGCGACCGCCACCGCCGCGGCCACGAAGCGGCGCAGTACGGCGATCGCCCCCAGCGGCCAGATGGTCAGCGCGGTGGTCACGGCGCCCGCCAGCACGACGAAGACCCAGCGGTAGCCCTCGGTGTGGGCGACGGTCTGCGCGCCCATCGCGATCACCAGCAGCTCGTACACGCCCCAGCCGAGGCACTGGACGATGTTCAGCACCGTCGGCACGTACGACAGGCGGGTCCCGAACAGTCCGCGCAGGTTGGCCATCGCGGGTGCGCCGGTGCGGGCGCCGATCAGTGCGGCCACGCCGAGCATCGCGGTGCCGACCACGGTGCCGGCCACGATCGCGGTCACGGCGGCGGCCAGGGACAGCTCGCTGCCCGGGGCGCCCAGCACGGTGGCGGCGGTGGTGAAGCCGATCAGGCTGACGCCGAGGTTCATCCAGAGCGCGAAGTGGTCCCGGAAGCGGAGCGTGCGCGGCGGCTCGGTGTCCAGCACCAGCGGGGCCTCGACCCGGCCCGCGGCCTGGTCGGGCCGGTCCAGCACCGAGGTCGCGGTCGCGGCGGGTGCACCGGCCGTGGAACCGGGCGCGCGGCCGTCGGCGTCCGAGTGAACGGTCGTGGACGGTTCGGGGAAACCCTTGGACGCGGACGCGCCCGAAGAAGAGGATGGCGAAGCAGGCGGCATGGCCGATACTCCCTACGCCGGCATTACCCGGACAGGTTCCGGCGGTCTGCGCCCCCTCGACGATCCGGCCACGGATCCCGTGACGTACCGTCGACCAGCGCACTCTCAGCCTGGTCGGTCCAAGCTCCCGCGTGTCAGTTTGGAGCGACAGGCTAACCGGCGGGGCGGTGAACGCCAAGGCCAGACGGCCTGCGGTCCGCATCGCGGGACGTCAGGGGTGTCCGTCGTGGACGGAGTGAACGGTGCGCCGGGGGGCACACCGGTCCGCCGTGCGGGGGCGTCCGGCCGGCCCGTCCGGCAGGTTCGTCCGGCAGGTCAGCGGTGCCGGTCCGTCCGGTTCGCCGAGCCGGTCTGCCTGGTTCGCCGTGCCGGTCTGTCTGGCCGGGCTAAGGATTCTTATGAGTTCTTCAGAGGGGTCCTTACGGCAATCGAATCGGGTGTGCGAAAAACTATGGTTCTTGGTCCTGTCAGCTATGGAGGTCGTCCGTGAGCACCGAGCGCGAGGTTGGGTCCACCGGGCCGCAGGGGGAGCAGCCCTCCGGCGGCCAGGGGGTGGTGGGCCCCGCTCATGACGGTCCGGCCCAGCAGGCCGAGCCTGCCGCCCCCGCCCCGGCGGCCGCTCCCGAGGCCCCTGCCACCGGCGGCTTCACGCCGACGCTGGCGTTCGGCAAGCTCAGCGCCCCGGAGCCGGTCGAGCCCCCGGCAG
Organism: Kitasatospora sp. NPDC048239; assembly: GCF_043202015.1. NCBI lineage: Bacteria > Bacillati > Actinomycetota > Actinomycetes > Kitasatosporales > Streptomycetaceae > Kitasatospora > Kitasatospora sp. NPDC048239. The sequence continues at coordinate 498,547 of NZ_JBICZP010000003.1, forward strand.
CCCCGGCGGCCCCGGTCGCTCCGGTCGCTCCGGTCGGGTCCGGGTACATCGACGCGCCGCCGCCCGTCCTGCCGCCGGCCCCGGTCGGACCCGTCGCCGCGGCGCCGGCACCCGTCGCCGCGGCGCCGGCACCCGTCGCCCCGGTGGCGCCCGCCGCGCCCGCGGTGCACGAGACCAACCCGTACGCGACGCCCGGAGCCCCGCTCGCCGCCGCCCCGCACGACCCGTACGGCCCCCCGCCGGTCCCCGGTGCGCCGGCTGCCCCGGCACACCCCCAGCACCCCTTCGGCGCGGGCCAGCCGCTCGGCGGCTGGGGCCTGCACGACGCCACGGCCGGCGGCGCGGCCGGTGCCGGTACGCCCGGCGGCCCCGGCTACCCGGGCGGCCCGCTCGGCTACCCGGCCGACTACCCCGGTGCGCCCGGCCCCGGCGGCCCCGGCGGCCCGGGCCGCAAGCGCGGCGGCCTGATCGCCCTGATCGCCGCCGTCGCCCTGGTCGCCGGTGTGGCCGGCGGCGCGGTCGGCGTGGCCGTCGCGGACCGCAACGACCGCAGCGTCAGCGCCGCGGACGACCACCGCAGCACCACCGTCCAGGCCAACAGCCCGCAGAAGAGCGAGCCCGTCCCCGGCTCCGTCGCGGGCATCGCGCAGAAGGCGCTGCCGAGCGTCGTCACCATCAAGGCGCAGGGCAACGGCGAGTCCGGCACCGGCACCGGGTTCGTCTTCGACACCCAGGGCCACATCCTGACCAACAACCACGTGGTCGCGCCCGCGTCCAACGGCGGCAAACTGACCGTCAAGTTCGCCGACGGAAGCACCTACGGCGCCTCCGTGCTGGGCCGCGCCGAGGGCTACGACGTCGCCGTCGTCAAGCTCGACGACACGCCGAAGGGCAAGCTCACCCCGCTCCCGCTGGCCGACTCCGACAAGGTCAACGTCGGCGATGCCACCATCGCCATCGGTGCCCCGTACGGCCTGGAGTCCACCGTCACCACCGGCATCATCAGCGCCAAGGACCGCCCGGTCGCCTCCGGCGACGAGACCGGTGCCCAGTCCTCGTACATGAACGCCCTGCAGACCGACGCCTCGATCAACCCGGGCAACTCCGGCGGCCCGCTGCTCGACGCCGGCGGCGCGGTGGTCGGCATCAACTCGGCGATCCAGTCCAACACTTCAAGCACCGGCCGGGCCGGCAGTATCGGCCTGGGCTTCGCCATCCCGATCAACCAGGCCAAGTGGGTCGCCGAGACCCTGATCCAGAGCGGCGAGCCGGTCTACGCCCAGCTCGCCGTCCTGCGCAACGACGACTACAAGGGCGAGGGCGCCCAGATCTCCACCCGCGACATCCAGGGCACCCCCGCCGTCACTCCCGGCGGCGCCGCCGACAAGGCCGGCCTCAAGCCCGGCGACGTCATCACCAAGCTCGGCGGCAGCCCCATCGAGAACGGCCCCGCCCTGGTCAGCAAGATCTGGACCCACAAGCCCGGCGAGACCGTCGACGTCGAGTACACCCGCAACGGCCAGACCGCCAAGACCAAGGTCACCTTCGACAAGCGCGTCGGAGACAAGTAACCGACCCGATAACCATGTGCACCGAACCCCGCCGGACCCGTTAGGCTGACCTCCGCCTGGAGAGCTGCCCGAGCGGCCTAAGGGAACAGTCTTGAAAACTGTCGTGCGGTGACCCCGTACCGTGGGTTCGAATCCCACGCTCTCCGCTGGTGGTGAAAGCCCAGATCAGGGCGGGTATCGGCAACTTGCCGATACCCGCCCTTTTCGATTCCGTCCCGGGGTGTCCCACCCGGATGCCCCTCCGGACCACCCTGTGTGGAACGCCTGTGGAACGGATCAGGGCCCTACGCGGCAGGCTCTTCGCCGTCGAGGAACCGCTCGATCAGGGTATTTGCGCGCTCCTGACGCCCGTTGATGACCTTCGCGTAGAACCGGAGCAGGACGGCCACGCTGTGCCCCGCCCGCCGGGCCACCTCGGTCTGGTCGACGCCGGCCGCCAGCCACCCGGAGACGGCCGTGTGGCGGCAGGAGTACGGCACCTCGGCGAGCTTGGTCGTCACCTCCCTCGGGGTAAGGGCGATCTCCCGGGCCTGCTTCCAGACGGCCGCGGTCTCCTTGGTCAGCAGCCGCCCGCCCCGCGCCGCCCGGAACAGTCGGCCGTCCGGCGCCACCCCGTACGCGGCGACGTGCTCACGGAGCAACTGGACCAGCACGGGCGGGATCGGCACCTCCCGGGTGGCGTTCCGGGCCCGCCGCTTCAGGGCGCGCTCCTCGTGCGACTGCCCGTCGTTCGTCCAGCGCGACCCGACCCGGGGCGAGCTGCTGCCGAGCACCAGCTCGCCCCACCCGCTCTCCGGCAGGCTGCAGTCCGCCAGCCGCAGGTTCGTCGCCTCGGCCGGCCGCGTGGCGGCGTACAGGATGCACCCGTAGAACGCCCGCAAGTGCTGGCCCCGGGCCGAGACCTGCCCGGCGGCCTCTAGCAACGTGCGGCCCTGCCCCGGGCTGGGCACCCACCGGAAGTCGATCTCGTCGCTCGTGGCCGGCGGTGTCCAGTCGACGAACTGGAGCGGGTTGCTGGGCAGTCGCCGACGTTCCACCGCGTACCGCAGGGCGTTGTTGAACACCATCCGTTTCCGGGCGAGCGTGGTGTCCGCGGCGACGCTTCCGTCCATCAGCCGGGCGATGGCCTCCAGGCCGAGGCGAACGTTCTCGGAGTCGTCCAACTCGTCGAGGGGGATGGACTTCTTGGTCACCCAGGCGAGGGCCGAGGTGATCTCCTCGGGTGGCTCGGCCAGGTGCTCGGAGAAGTTGAACGCCCAGCAGGAGAGCGCGCGGCGGAGCACCTTCCGCTCGGGCCTGCTGCGACGGTCCGTCACCAGAGCCTCGGTGAGCGTGGCCAGGGCATCCGCCCGGGTGGCGCGGTTCTTCGCCGACGAGCGCGGCCACTTCGCCTCGGCGTACTCCTTGGCGTGGGCGAACCACGTCACCTGGTTCAGCTTCCGGAACTCGGACGCGGGCAGGCCGGTCTCGGTCTCGAACTGCTCGCCCTTGCGCATGGCGGTCAGCAGTTCCGCCCGCCTGCCGTCGGCGAGCGGGAAGGTCGTGAAGGTCGCGGAGTGGGGGTTCTTCCCTACCCGCCAACGGAGTTGGTGCGGCCGCCGACCGCGTCCGAGATCGCGGATGGTGTGAATCTGGACGTCGTAGGTGAGCAAATCGGGCTCCAGAACGAGAGCAGCCCCGGCCGTTCGGCCGGGGCTGCGAAGAGGAAGCGGGACGGGGTCAGGCGGCGTTCTGCTCCTGCGCGGCCCACCAGGCGTCGAGATCGCTCCGGCGCACGCGGATCTGCTGGTTGGGGAGCTTGATGAGCTTCGGTGCCTTCCCGCGGGCGACCATGCGGTAGAAGGCGGAGCGGGACATCTCCAGCTCTTCGAGCACCTCGGCGAGCTTGAGCTTCGGGTCCTGCGTGGGCATGGCGGCGACTCCATTGGCGAGTGCGAATGGTGGTTGCGGTGCGTTACTGGCCCTCTCGTGGACGGAGGCGGAGGGCGGAAGCCGTCAGGGATGTCAGGGAAAATCACTGACCTGCGAGTTTGGCTCCTGGCGGGCCGTCAGGGATTGTCAGGGATGTCAGGGAAACTCCGCTTTCCCCTGACAAACCTGACGTGCCCTGACAGGCCGTCCGGCGACGTTGTGGCTGGTCAGGGATTTCCCCTGACATCCCTGACGGTTACGGGGCTTCGGCCCCGCCCGTGGGGGTGCTCACGGCCGGGTGGACACGGAACGTGACGGCCGGGGTGCGGCCGCGCTGGCCGCCAGCGGGCGGCTGGTCGGTGCGGAGCCAGCCGTGCTGTTCGAGCAGGGCGAGGGCCGGTTCGACGTCGGCGACCTTCTTGAAGCGGCGGCTGCTGGCGACGGCGTCGTGGGCCTTGATGTGGGTGCGGTGGGTGCCGTCCTTCTTCGGGCGCCGGAGCCACTGGAGGAGGGCGTGGGCGTCCTCGGTGGCGGGGTCGGCGGCGATGAGGTCGAACACGGCGAGGGTGTGCGCGGTGTAGTACTCGGCGATCTCGGCGGCCCGGTCGACGGTGGCGGCCTCGACGGGCGCGCGCCAGTCGCCGTTGACGTGGTCGGCGAGGTGGAGCAGGACGGCGACGCGGGCGATGTGGCCGACCAGCTTGCCCGCCCAGTCCTTGATGTGGGCGAGAGGCTCGTCCGGGCGGAGCTGGACCTCGAACTTCTCCTGCAGCTTCTCCACGGCGAGGTCGGCGGCCTCGGTCATCTTGACGGTGACCGGTTCGTCGAGGGCGGTGAGCATGTGCAGGAGCGCGGTGAGGCGCAGATCGTAGGCGGAGGCGACCTGCTCCGGAACGGGCGTGGTGCGGATCTTGCGGTAGCCGAGGTTGGACGGCGGCAGGGAGTACAGGAAGCGGGCGAGCAGGCCCCGGTCCCGGGCGCCGGGGGCGGCGCCGAGCTCCTGCAGCACGGCGGGCTGCGGGGTGACACCGATCGTCAGCGCGGGCTTGTCGACGGTGGGCTGCTCGCGGGTGATCCGGTCGGCCTGCAGTCGCTCGCCCTTGTGGGCCTGGAGGAACACGCCGAGGTTGGGCTTGCTGCTGTAGCGGCCGACGATGCTGTCGAACAGGTCGCCCTCGGGGGAGAGCGCGGCCAGGCATCGGTGCACGCCGAGCTGGTGGGTGACGGTCTCCGGGGTGATGTCCCCGGACAGGGTGAGGCGTGGGCTGGGCGGTACCACGATCTCGTCGGCCAGCATCCGGGCGCCGGCGATCTCGGCGACCAGGTGCGCGCGGTCGAGGTCGGGATTCTTGCGAGCCTTGGCCATGAGCGCGTCGACCTCGGCGAGCGCGGTCTCCTTGGCGGTCTCGGCCTCGATGATCCGGGCCCGGGCGTCGGCGCGGAGCTCGTCCTCGACGCGGTAGATCGGTGCGGTCATGGTCGCGAAGACGTCGGACTTGCGGCTGGCCGGGGGCATCGCGCACACCAGGTAGAGGTTGGACTGCTCGCGCCAGCCGGGCCGGATCTCCACGCCGACCCGGCCGCCGGCGGCCGTCGAGAGCGCGGCGAGGGACATGGTGGCGGCCATGTCGGGCGGGGTCTGGGTGAACTCCGCGACCGCCTCTACGTAGGCGCCGACCCACTTCGGGAGGGCGTGGACGGGGAAGGTCGGCAGCGTGCCGTGGGAGCCGAGCGGGACGGGGTCGAGCCAGCTCTCGCCAGTGGCGAGGTCGGCGAGCGCGGCCAGGGCGGCGGCGCGCACGTCGTCCAGGTCGGCCTGGCCGTCGCCGGCCATGTGGGCCAGGCGGCTGGTGGCGGTGTTGATCCGGCGGCGCTCGGCGGCGACGCGCACGATCTCGGCGTAGTAGTCGCCGTTCGCCGCGGTCGGGGTGGCCTCGACGCAGGCGTGCAGGTAGCCGGGGCCGCCGATGCGCCCGAGGTCGCCCTGCGCGCGCAGGACGCCGGTCAGCAGCAGCGGGTCCACCGGCCGCTCGCCGTCGGCCATGCGGGTGATGGTGCGCCAGATGGTCTCGTGCGCGGGGTGGTAGAACGCGCCGGGGTCGCCGAGCTGGGCGGCGAGCGCGGGGATCTGGACGGGGTCGAGCAGGGCTGCGCCGATGACGGCCTGTTCGGCGGCCTTGACCTCGGCGGGTTCGGGCCGGAACGGGATCACGTTCGGGTGCGCGGGCTCGGTGCTCAACGAAGCTCCTTTCGTGCGGAGCAGGGCGGCCCGAGCCACGGAAGACGTCGGGCGCGGACCGCCCAACGGTTGTGGGAGGTCAGATGTCGAGCGGGACCTGGTCGTCGTCCTCGGTGGACCGGGCCGCGGCAGCCAGCTCCGCCACCGCCGGGTAGGCAGTGGCCGAGGCCTCCTCGTCGTGCAGGGGCAGCTCGGTGGCCCGATCGGTCAGGAGGGCGTGGACGGCGGCGGCGATGCTGGCGGGGGTGGCGATCAGGGCGAGGACCAGGGGCTGCTCGTTGGAGAGACGGCCGTCGCTGGTGCCGCGCATCCACAGCCAGCCGGTGACCTGGTTCCAGAACAGGCCCAGGCCGTGCGGGTGGCCGGCGGCCTTGGCGCGGTCGTTGTCGAGCTGGATGAAGATCTCGGCGAGCATCTGCTTGCCGTCGTCGTTGCAGTACTGGGCGAACGACTCGGTGCGGTCGGCGCTGGCGCCGAGCGCGGTCAGGACGTCCTGGAAGTACAGGGCGTGAGGGTCGGCCATGTGCTTTTCCCTTCAGGGAGGTTCGGATCCGGTCTGTCCGGTCCCCGCGCCGCCCGCGCCCCCGGGCCGTCGGCTGCGGCGGGGGTGCGGACGGCACGGCCGGCCGGGCGGGCCGGGTCAGTCCTGGTCGGTCTCGCAGGCGCCGTCGCAGTCGTAGAAGCCGCAGCCGCCGCACTCGGGGCAGCGGTCGTGGTCGACGGTGACGAGGTCGTAGGCGTCGTCGTCCCAGACCTCGTCCTCGTAGCCGCCTCCGGTGCCGTGGCAGCCCTCGCACGTCTCGGTGTGACCGGGCTGCGGGCCGGCGGCCCCCTCCTCCTCGGCGCGGCGCTGTTCGTCGGCGACGTCGAGGGCGATCTCGTACGCCTTCTCCTCGGCGTGGGTCGGTCCGTCGATGTCGTAGCAGTCGTTCCAGGTGTCGTACGGGTCGTCGTGCTCGGTGGTCATTCGGGTCTCTTTCGGGCGGGGCCGGCCCGGCCGGCCTCCCGCTCGGCGCGGGTGCCGCGCTGCTGGACCGGGCCGGTGGTTCAGGCGGCGGTGGTGCGGCCGACGATGATCGTCCGCGCTGGGTTGTCGGGGTCGGCCCGCATGACGAACCCCTCTCGGGTGGACCACTCCCGGGTGTTGTTGGCGTTGGCGTTGGCACTCTGACCTGGGCCAACGTTGGCAACAGCGGGGGTCTCGGAGGGGGAGGGGAGCGGGGGCACGTCCTGGTGGTGGACGCCGGGCCCGTTGCCGTCCGGGGTGCGGACCCCCTCGCGGACCGGGACGCGGGCCTGGGAGAGGAGCGCGCGGACGGCCTTGGTGGAGCCCGTCCAGGAGGGGTGGGCGGCGCCCAGATCGGCGGCCAGCCGGGTCAGCAAAACGGAGCTGCCGGAGGCCGTCAGGGAGGCGGTCAGGGAGTGCACCTCGACGGGGGTCGGGACGGTCTCCTCGGGGGCCTCGACGGGGTCCTCCCCGGCGGGCTCTTCCTCGACCACGGGCACCGGCCCGTCCTGCTCCTCCTGGCCCTCGGCCGGGGCGGCCTCGCCGCGGGCGGGGGCGTGGATGAGGGCGGCGATCCACCAGACCCCGAGGAGGACACCGATCCCGGGCTGGATCCAGGGGCGGGCGAGGGACCAGACCAGCGGGCCGCCGACGATCAGCAGCAGGGCTGCCGCGCCGGCGGTGTCGCCGAGCTTGCTGCGGGTCTCCTTGCGGGCGGCCTTGGCCTGCTCCAGCTCGACCTGGCGGGCCGTGACCTGCGCGGCCTCCCGGGCCTGGAGCATCGCTGCGCGCTTGACCGGGTCCGCCTCCGAGACGAGCTTGCGGGTGAAGGCGGCCTCGGCGGCCTCGGTGGCCTCGGCGGTGATCTCGTCCCGCTTGGCCTTCAGGGCGGCGGCCTCGGCGCGGCGCTCGCGCTGGGGAGCCATCAGCTTGCGGACGAGGACGGGCGTGCCCGCGGCGAGGCCGGTGACCGGGTAGAGCAGGGTGGCGCTCAACTTCTCGGTGGGGAAGATCTTCTCGTCGGTCATCAGCTGATGACCGAGGTGATGAGGCCGCTGATGACGGACGCGGGGATGGCCCAGAGTCCGCCGGCGGCGGCGAACAGGCTCGGGGTGATCGCGCCGCAGATGGCGTCTTTCCATGCCTTGGGCTTGAGCCCGAACACCGCGATCGTCAGCAGCGCTGCGGTCGCGCCGGTCTCCCACTGCCCGAGGGCAGGGTTGCCCTGGAAGGAGGTGCTCAGCTGCTGGCCGACGCCAGCGAGCTGCTTGAAGGCGGTGCCCGCGTTGGCGCTCAGGAGGCCGATGCCGAACGCCCAGTAGGGGACGTGATCGGGGTCGACGTTGATCTTGCCCTTGCCGCGAATGCCGACGTAGAGGTACATCGTGGTGACGGTGGCGGCGCCGCCGGTGCCCAGCGCGATGATGCTGCTCATGCTGTGTCTCCTGGTCTTCAGTGGAGGGGGATGGCGGCGAGGACGGGACCGAGGCCGAGCGCGACGGCGAGGCCGGATGCGACCGGGACGCGCAGGGCGACGAGGGTGATCAGGGGCCAGGGGCCGCGAACCTCGGAGACGCGCTGGCGGCCCCGGTCGCGGACCTGGAGCTCCAGGGCCCAGCCGAAAGCGGCCAGGAGCAGGCCGACGAAGGGGCCGCCGGGGGTGATCAGCGCGACCAGGCCGGTCGCGTAGCCGCCGGTGGCGCTGATCGCGGTGAGCACGCACCAGCGCCGGAAGCGGCGGGTGCGGTCGGACGGGCCGGCGGTGCGGGCGGCGCGGCGGCGCTGGCGGCGGGCCCGGGTGCGTGCCTCGCGCTGGTCGGCGAGCTGCTGCTCGCGGTGGCGGCGGGTGCGCTGCTCGGGCGTCTCCCCTGCGGCGGCCAGGGCGGCGTCCTCCCGGGCGCGGGCCCGCTGCCGGTGCAGCTCCTGCTCGGCCTGACGCCGGGCGGTCCGCTCCTCCGGGGTCTCGCCGATCCGATCGGCGAGCAGGTCGACCATGCCGACCAGGTCGTCGCGGTGCTGACCGGGCGCGAGCAGCTGCTCGACGCGGTGGCGCTCGGCCCGCTGCTCGGTGCTCTCACCGGCGGCGGCGAACTGGCTGTCCCGCACAGCGCGCTGAGCGGCGACGACGGCCTCGTACTGGACCTGCTCCCGGGCGTGGCGCTGGGCCTCGGTCTCGGTCATCAGCTGGGTGACCTGCTGCCCGACCTGCTCGGCGATGTGGGGCACCTGCTGGGTGAGGATCTGGCCGACGGGGGCCCAGAACGCGGCCGCGGCGGCCTCGAAGGAGGGGCGGGTGGGCTGGTCGCCGCCGAGCGGGACCGGGGTGTGCACGACGGGCCCGGACTTGCGCCACCACTCGTCGACCACCGGCTGCCCGGTGCCGGCCGGAGCGGCGGGCGGGGCCTGGGGCGGCACCGTCGGCATCGGCGGCACGGAGGGTTGCGGCGAAACCGGCGCGGTGGCCGGCGCGGCGGGTCCGGCGGGGGTGGGGCCGAGGGTGACGAGCCGCTGCAACAGGTCGGCCAGGTCGTCGTCCCAGTCGCCGTTCTGGGGGGTCGTCATCGGTTCCACCCCCGGCGGATCAGCTCGCAGATGGCGCCGCAGACGATCGAGGCGTTGAGGAGGATGAAGAACACGTTCAGGACGTCCAGCAGGTAGCGCACGGAAGCTCCCAGGTCAGAGAGGGTGCGCACCCCGCACACCGGAGGGTGCGCGGGTGGGTGTGCGGGGTGCGCACCGGGGAGTGGGTCAGGAGGAGCGCCACCAGGCGCGGGGGGACTCGGCGCGGTGCCAGGCGGTGGTCGACCGGCTGGTGCGGTGGGAGTCGATCTGGCGCTGCCCGGCGCGGTCCGCCTCGCGGACGGCCTTCGCGCGCCGCTGCCGGCCGGACTCGGGCGGCTTCGGGTCGCGGCCGAACATCAGCGCTGCCTGATGCGGCCGACGAGGACGAACGGCTCGCCGTCGACCACGCACATCGCGGTGAACTCGCCGGGGCAGGCGCCGCCGCTCCTGGCGTCGGTGACGACCAGGCGCGAGCACCACGGCTCGCGGATCAGGCCGCTGACCACGTCCAGCGGCACGGGGTCGGCGACGCGGTAGGCGATGCCGTCGCGGCGGACGATGCCGACCAGCGGCAGAGAATTAATCGGCTTGCTCATTTCGCACCGCCGCCCTCGCCGACCGGCACGCCGGGGTCGACGTGCGGGTCGCGGACGTGATTGCCGAGGGCGAGGCTGTAGTAGCCGGTCAGGGACAGCGGGACGCCGGCGTAGGTGGTGGCGGCGCTCAGCCAGGCGTGGGGACCGGTGCTGCCGTGCTCGACAGCGGCGGGGTCGACCCCGAGAGCCTGGCGCCACTGCTCGAAGTCGCTCAGCGCGGTGTCGCGGTGGAAGCCGAAGCACAGGCCCCAGACGAGGACCAGGTCGCCGGAGGCGTCGCGTTCGGCGGACACGACCTGTTCGCTGGTGATCCTGGGAACGGGCAGGTCGGCGTGGGCGCTGAGCGCGGCCATCAGTGCCCCGGCGGCGTTGATCAGCCCGGAAGCGGTGTTGTTGCTGGTCACGATGCCTGCTCCTCAGCGGTCGTGGTGGGGACGGCGTGCAGGGCGGGCCGGACGGTGGGGTGTTCCTTGTAGCGGGCTGCGATCCAGCCGGCGGACCAGCCGGTCAGCTCCACCGCCTGGCGCTGCGGCAACCCGGCCTCGACGGCGGCCCTGACCACCTCACGGGCCCGCTCCTCCGGCAGCCGCTCGGCGGCCGGGCCGGCGGACAGCAACTCGGCGCTGGCCCGCTCCGCAGCCTCCCGCTCACTCTGTTCACGCTCGGCCCGAGCGGCGTGCTCACGGTGCTCACGCTCGCTCGCCTCCCGCTCACGGCGCTCACGCTCGGCCCGTACGGCAGCCTCCTGCCGGGCCTGCTCCTCGCGCGCTGCGGCCTCACGGCGGGCGGTCTCCGCGCGCTCGTCGCGCGCCATGCTCGCATCGTGCTCACGCTGCTCACGGGCGAGCCGGGCTTCGTGCTCACGGCGCTCGCGCTCGCCCCGCTCTGCGGCCTCGAAGCGCTCGATGCGGTCGGCCCGCTCCTCCTGCCGCTGGGCTTCGGCCCGCTGTTCGCGCTGCTGGCGCTCGGTGCGCTCAGCGGCTTCACGGGCGGCCAGGGCGGCGCCGATGGCGCGCCGGTAGGCGAGGGAGGTCTCGGCCGTGACGATCAGCAGCAGCGGTGCCACCGAGTGCACCGCGACCCCGACGCCGTCCCGGTCCAGGGCGGACAGACCCACGTTGAGCAGGACCGTCATGAGGCCGGTCATCCAGCGCAGGACCACGGGCCAGCGACCGCCGTCGCCGTTCAGGCGGGCGAGCGTGGCGTCCATGCGCACGACGATCACCACCGCCGCGTCCACGACCAGCGGCAGGATCGGCGCCGTCCACTCCCAGCCCTTCGGGCTGTGGCCGGCCATGAGCGGGGTCACCGTGAGCACGCTGTAGAGGACCGCGCCGAACGTGATCGCCCACGTCCCGACGCTCAGCGCCCGCTCCGCCGAACGGATCTGAGCAGGACTCATCGCCGCCTTCATCGCGGCCCCCAAACCGGGCGCCGTGAGCGGCCGGTGAGCACGCTCACCGTGACCGTGAGCGCGGTGAACACGTTGTCGTTCACGCCGCCACCCGGTAGGTGCTCGCGGCGCGGCGGATGACGGCCGGACGCCGCAACGGCACCGGCGCCGACCGCAGCAGACGCTCGGCGAAGGCGGCCAGCACCGGGTCCTCCCGGCGCAGGTCCGCCAGCATCGCGTGCGCCGCGTCCAGCCGGGCCGCGCGCTCGATCTCGTCCTCGCCGGCGACCCCGGCGAACAGCTGCTCGTCCACGCCGAGCGCCAACTCGGCGAACTCGTCGTCGTCCGCGGCCGTCTGGCCCGCGATAATCAGCCTCATGGGCCTACCTCTTCTCTGGGGTGTGGGCCCGTGAGGGGCCGCCGCGCTCCGGCCAAGGAAGGCGCGGCGGCCCCGTTCTCACAGGCCCGGCCAATGTTGATCAACAGCACTGGCCGCCCCGGTTGCCCAGGACGGCCAGCAGGTCTGCGCCCTTGCAGGCGGGCGCGGCCTTTTGATCTAGGTCTCCGATCTGACAAGGCGCCGGGATGCCTCGGCCCGATCTGTCCCGGGCCCCTTCGCCCTGGGCACGGCGGAAGGCCGGCCATCCACGGGCGCATTCGTGCAGGTCAGAGCAGCCCAAAGAAGGCCCCTCTGTGTCACCCCTGTCTCACTCGGTGCGACACTCACAACATAGAGAACCTGCTTAGGCAGGTCAAGAGAGCTGGGTTTCTCGCGCCTGTTGAGCACCTCCCCTAGCATTGCCCCATGGCCTTGGACCCGGACGACTCTCGCCCCCCGTATCAGCAGGTCGGCAGCTCTCTGCGGGCCTCGATCCTCACCAAGAAGCCGGGCTTCGAGACCGGCGACAAGCTCCCCTCAGGCCCCGAGCTGGCGAAGCACTTCGGCGTGGCGCGCGGCACGGTGGACAAGGCGCTCGACCTGCTCCGCACCGAGGGGCTGATCGTGACCCGGCAGGGGAGCGGTTCCTTCGTCCGGGAGCGGACATCCCGGCCGGTCGGGCTGCGGCCTCACCTCGAGGCGGCCTTCGAGCAGCAGCAGGTGACCCTCGACTTCGCCGGCTTCTCCAGCGAGACGCTCCACAACGCGCTCCAGGAGCCGCTCGACAAGGTGCGCTCCGGCCGGCTGGCGCCGGAGTCCATCACCATCCGGCTCCTGCTGCCGGACACCACGGCGCCCATGGCCGTCCCGGTGCTCGTCGACGGCCTCCAAGACGAAGCCGCCCTCCGGCAGCGCGCCCGCAACATCGCCCTGACGAATGCCGGCGGCATCGCCCACTCGGTGGAGATGCTGGCCGAGCTGGGGCTGGTCCAGAAGGCGAGTGTCGCGGTCAAGGTCCACCGGGCGTCCAGCCTCTTCAAGCTGTACATCCTGAACCGGCAGGAGGCGTTCTTCGGCTTCTACCCGCTCCGCGAGCGCACCGTGGCGATCGATGACACCGCTCACACCTTCTACGACGTGACCGGCAAGGACACGACCCTGTTCCACCACGCCGCCGGCCCGGACGACGCCTCGCTCGGCTCGCAGTACGTCCAGCAGGCCCAGATGTGGTTCGACAGCGTGTGGAGCACGATCGCCTACGAGCGGCAGCCATGACCGCCACCTCTCAGCAACTCGCCGACGTGCTGCGGCCGGTGAAGCATGTGCTGCTCGACTTCGACGGCCCGGTGTGCTCGGTCTTCGCCGGCCTCCCCGCCCCGGAGGTCGCTCGGCGACTCCGCGAGGGCCTGCTCATCGCCGGTGAGCAGGACCCGGCTGGCGCGGAGGGTGAGACCGACCCGCTCGCCTTGTTCCGGCTTATCTCAGACGCCCGACCTGAGCTCACGGAGAGCATGGATGCTGAGCTGGCCGCGCTGGAGACCGAAGCCGTTCGCGTAGCCCGCCCGACCCCGGGCGGAGAATCGGTCCTGCGCGCCGCTGCCCGCTCCGGTCGCTTGGTCTCCGTGGTCAGCAACAACGCGGGCGCGGCCATCACGGTCTACCTCGCCGAGCACGGCCTCAGCGACTACGTGGCTGGCGTCTTCGGACGCGCCCCGGGTGACCCGTCCTCTATGAAGCCGAACCCGCGCCTCCTGCTCGAAGCGATGGAAGCCGCGGGCACCGGACCGGAGCACAGCATCTTCATCGGCGACGCGGCCCGCGACGTCGAGGCGGGAGAAGCTGCTGGCGTCACGACGATTGGTTACGCCAATAAGCCAGGGAAAGACGCGAAGCTCGCTGCTGCCGGTGCTGTGGTGGTCGTGGAATTGATGGAGACTATTGCTGAGGCTTTGGCGCGGGCATGAGAAGTTCCACTCCTGAGGCTTGCCTATATCGCTGTTTGGCTCGAAATATATGCGGCATCGCCCGTTGTTCTGGCAAATGAGACCCTCAAGTAGGCCGCCAGGTTCCATCTATGATGGACTGGAAAGGTATTCCAGGTCGAGCTGTTCGGTTTGGCGATACTGCTCGAGAGTGAATGTGTCAGTGCTTGAGAGTGTCGCACTGAAGGATTTTATGCGCCCGTGGGGCTCGCAGAGGGCGGTCCAGGCCAGGAGGAGTTCCTGCCAGAGATCGACGGCGGCGGAACCCTGAGCTGCGCGAAGATCCTTTGCAACGACGGCCGCCGGGCGTGGATCAAGCGCGTCGGACACCTGGACCCACGCGTCAGCCTCTGGGATTATTTGGGGATTTAGTATGAAATGGAGGACAACTTCAACGCTCTCGGCCCCCCAATGTGGAAGCGCTTCGGCGCGGATCTGATAGAGCTCCTGCAGGGCTCGGGACTCGTCGCCAGATTTCGAGTGCTTATCACGGATCCTGCCAGAAAGTCTTCCGAGGGCGGGGTGGAGGTCGTCAGGGAACGCAAACCTGCCAAATCTTCTTGCGATTACCGCAGAAAGGCATCGGATTTCTGCATCTGTTGTCACGCCGTGAAGCGGAGTTCGATTGAGCAGCACGCTTTTCTCGGCGGTGAATACTCGAGTCAGATCTGCGAATAGGTTTTCTCCGAGCGCTGGAAGCCATGCAAGCTGAGTTGACTCAAACTTCCGCGCCATCCTTCCCTGCTCCCCGATCTCCTCTACAACCGGGCAGAGTTGAATATAAGGCTGCCTGCCGCAATCTCTCACCACATCGCATGTCTGGCTGACTACTGCATACCCGTGAGGATCTTCGCTGTCGAGCACGGCCAGTTCTGATGTGTATTCATCAGTAGCAAGTGAAGAGGATAGCGAGACCCCTTCCATTGCCCTTAGGGTCTCCGCGCCGGGGCTCAATGGGCGCTGCAGGTCTACCAGGCGGAGGCCGAAGAGGCCGTCCAGTACGTCCCCTTGGCTCCATTGGAGCACCACCGCGTCAACCTGCTGCCTGAACAGGTCGGACTGGTCGTCAGGAGTCGGCTGGGCTGTCATTCACGCTCCGGGTAGCTGACTTTCCTAGCCTCCGCCCGCCGCGAACCACCTCGGCGGGTGACAAGGAAGTGGAACTGCTGCTAGCCAACAGCGTAGCGGGGGCGAGCTCGCCACGGAGTGGGTTGCCGTGCGCTCGTAGCCGGTAGTCGACCATGAGTTGGTAGAGCGACCGCTCTCCTGGACTGGCTGTCAGTAGCGTTTGGCGGGTGGCCTCGCCGGTTCCCTGGTCGTAGCTCTCGAGGACGCCAAGGTGTGCCCTCAGTAGCTCAGCATGGTGCTCCGTCATTCGACCGCCAGATGCCCACAGGTGAGCGGCTCGCCGGCTGACACCGAAGAGCCGGGCGACTTGGTCCCAACTGAGCCCAGAAGTGTCATGCAACCGCCGAATATCCACTGCGGTGTTGTGTGCGGTCGAGGTTGCGGGTGCTCCCGCTGCGGCCCCGTTGCTGGTTTGAAAGCTGACGTAGACGAATTCTTGACCCCGGGGCAGGGCGGGAACGCCCGCGCCAGTGGTACCACCCGCAAGGCCAGCGAAGGTGATTACCGCAGCCGATATCAGCCTCGACCCGCGCGTTGTGAGAGTGGGTGGACTTGTGGCCGCTTGATTAATTGCCAGAGCAGTCACGTCGGCCCCCTAGATGAAATCTTGCAAGAATTCGTCGGTGATCAACGCGCGAAAGGCTCGATATGCTCCGCTTGCCAACTGTTCTGCTCGCTCACCAATGTCACTGACGGTGAAATCGCATGGACCGTCAGTGAATGAATCTAGATCGATTACCCAGCTGTCAGATTCCAGCACTGGAATCGTGGGCTCCATCATAGCCCTGGCTGGCACCCAGCCTTGCCGGATTAGCATGCGATCGTTGCCCTCTGCGTAGAGGGACTCGGTGACCGACTGGACCAGCGTGGCGTGCTTGCTCATCCTGCCAAGCGCCAGCCCTGCTTGAGTTTCGGGACGCAGGTATTGGTGGAGGCGAGAGAGGTGATGTCCGGTGATTTGATTGATGTATCGAATTCCGATTCGATCTGCGAGTACGGGATCGCCTGTTTTGCTAATCGCCGAAAGGACTTCCTCGAGTCGCTCGCGAAATTGTCGTCGAGATTCATAGGAACTGGTCTCTAGCGAAACGAAGTTGTCGGAGTACGAGACCATCCAGGTCGAGTCTTTGCTGTGAAGCTGCCGTACAACATTCTGGTCCGGCTGCTGTACTACGCCGTTGGGCGTGATAACGAGGTTGATCCCTGCTTGCTGCCGGGCTACCGGGTATCGATTGCGCAGAAGCTTGGCAAGCTCGCGCTGTCCTTCTGGTGCGGTCAAATCTGGCGCGGAGGGGAACTTGATCTGCGCGAGGACACGGGTCAACGGTGCACGGGTGAGAGGGACCTCTGGTGCGGGCAGGTCGCTGAACAGTCCGGTTGCCATGCTTCACACTCTACTTCACACCCGTTCGGTCGGATAGCTGTCATACGGCCACTGGTGGGGCTGGCGACTGTGGTCGTAGGCCAGGCCATGGAACCCCTGTGGCACATCCAGCGCGCTGGTGATCATCTCTGGGTCGCATCGCAGGTGAGCGGCGGGCAACTAGGGCGACCGCTGCGTTCTTGAAAACTGTCGTGCGGTGACCCCGTACCGTGGGTTCGAATCCCACGCTCTCCGCTGGTAGGAGAACAACCTGCTCAGGGCGGGTGCCGGAAGCTTCCGGCACCCGCCCTTTGCGTTTCCCGGTGCGGGTGCCGGTTCTGGGCATGGTGTGTGGACCGCCGTGGTGTCAGGGGGAGTTGTCCCGGTTTCACTCGGAAGGGGGGTTTGGGGAGGGGGCGTCCTCGTGAGGGGGAGGGGTCGGCGTTAGTCGGACGTAAGGGGGCGAACTGCCCCTGGTGCGTGCCCGGCGAGGAGACGCGGATGGCCTGGTACCCCGGTGCTGAGCGGATGGAGCTGCAGCCCGAGTCGGACGAGCAGCCGGCGATCGTGCCGACGCAGGTGATCTTTCACAGCATCGCGGCGCCGTGGACGCCGCAGCGGATCTACGAGTACTGGCGCGACAGCACCAACCTGGAGTCGCACTTCGGGGTCGGATACGACGGCGGTGTAGGCCAGTTCGTCGGCACGCAGACCCGCGCCGACGCCAACATGCGGGCGAACCGGCGGGCGGACGGCACCGGGGCGGTGAGCATCGAGTCGGCGAGCAACGACCGGCACACCGATCCGTGGACGGACGCGCAGGTCGCGGCGCTCACCGCGCTGGGGGTGTGGCTGCACCGCACGCACGGGATCCCGCTGCGCGCCTGCCGGACGGCGGACGACCCGGGGTACGGCTTCCACCGGATGTTCCCGGACTGGTCGGACGGCGGGACGGCCTGCCCGGGGGACGCCCGGGTGCGGCAGTTCTACGACGTGGTCCTGCCCGGCATCGTCGCCGGGGCCGCAGGTGGAGGCGGTGGCGGTGGCACGGGCGGCAGCACCCCGCTGCCGCCGCCCCGGGCGGACTCCGGCCCGGCCCGGTACCGGGTGACCATCAACGGGCTGGAGTACGGCTACGGCGCCCACGGCCCGCAGGTCCGCGAGGTCGGCGAGGCGCTGGTGGCCGCCGGTCACGGCTCGCACTACACCTCCGGGCCGGACGAGGACTGGCGCGACGCCGACACCCTCAACTACCAGGACTACCAACGCGGTCTGGGCTACTCGGGCGCCGCCGCGGACGGCGTGCCGGGCGAGGAGTCGCTGCGCCGGCTGCTCGGCCGACTGCCCTCGCCCCGGCGGGTCTCGCTGGCGCACGTCGTCAGCGCCGCGCGCACCGACCCGGGGGCCGAACAGGGCCACCAGACGTACGGCGGCGAGGTGCGGATCGTCGAACAGGCGCTGGCCGACGAGGGGTTCCTGGAGCAGCGCTGGGTGGACGGGTCGCTCGGCACCCGGACGGTCGAGGCGTACGCGGACTTCCAGCGGAGCCTCGGCTACTCGGGCACGGACGCCAACGGCATCCCGGGCCAGCGCAGCCTGCGGGAGTTGGGCGCACGCCGGGGGTTCGACGTCACGGACTGACAGGCCGGCAGGCCGGTGGGCGGAGGGGCCGAAGGAGCGGGAACGGAGGTACGGCGGGAGGCGGCGTCGTCCGGTGCTTGACCATGACACGGTGTGAGGGTCTGCACTGGAGGAATCATGTTCAACATCGGAGACTTCGCCAAGCACGGCCGGGTGTCGGTCCGCATGCTGCGTCACTACGACGCCATCGGACTTCTGCGCCCGGCCCGTGTCGACCCGGCCAGCGGCTACCGCTCCTACGAGGCAGCCCAGTTGGCGCGGCTCAACCGCGTCATCGCGCTCAAGGACCTCGGCTTCACACTGCAGCAGGTGCAGGCCGTCCTGGACGACCAGGTGGACGCGGCCGAGCTGCGCGGGATGCTGCGGCTGCGGCGTGCCGAGCTGGCCGCCGCGATGGCGGCGGACGCCCAGCGGCTGGCCCGGGTCGAGGTGAGGCTCCGAACCATCGAGAGCGAGGGAATCATGTCGGCAGACGACGTCGTGGTGAAGCGGATCCCGTCGGTGCGGGTGGCGGAGCTGACCGCCGTCGCGGCGAGCTACCAGCCGGAGGACATCGGGCCGGTGATCGGCCCGCTCTTCGAGGAGCTGTGCCGTCGGATGGCGGCGGCCGGGGTGGCGGCGGCCGGTCCGTCGGTCGCCCGGTACGAGGACACCCCGGAGGGGGACGGCTCGGTGCTGATCCGGGCGGCCGTGACGGTCGGCGCCGGGGTGGACGTGCCCGGGGCGTACGACTTCGCGGTGCTCGACCTGCCGGAGATCGAGGAGGCGGCGACCATCGTCCACCGCGGTGCGATGGACGACTGCCTGCCCTCTTTCCAGACCCTCGCCCGCTTCGTCGACGAGGCCGGCTACCGCTCCACCGGGTACGCCCGGGAGCTGTACCTGGAGTGCCCCGAGGACACCGCGGAGTGGGTGACGGAGTTCCAGGAGCCGGTGGTCCGCGGCTGAGGCACGGCCCGGCGCGCGCGGCGGGCGGGCCTTGCCCTCGACCTGGTCGAGGACCCTACGGTCACCGGGCATGGCAACCACCACCGTCGACGCCCCGCGCCGGGCCGCGCTGCCCGGTCCGTACCTGCTCTGGCTGGCCGGGACGGAGGTCGGGCTGCTCGGTGATGCCGCGCTCTACTTCGCCCTCGGCTGGGCCGCCTCGGCCCACGGCGGAGGCGCGGCGGGACTGGTGCTGACCGCGATCACGCTGCCCCGCACCGCCTTCGTCCTGCTGGGCGGTGCGGTGGCGGACCGGTTCGGGGCCCGCCGGGTGATGCTCACGGGGGACGCGGTGATGCTCGTCGCCACCGCCGCGCTCGCCCTGGCCACGGGCGGCTGGGGGACCCCGCTGTGGCTGCTGGTTGCGACGGCGGTGGTGATCGGCACCGTCGACGCGTTCTACCTTCCGGCGAGCGGTTCGATGCCGAGCCTCCTGGTGGACGCCGGACAGTTGCCGCGCGCCTTGGCACTGCGGCAGGCGGGCGGGCAGTTTGCCGCCCTGCTGGGGGCGCCGCTCGGCGGTGCCCTGGTCGCGGCGGGCGGGCTGCCGGGGGCGGCCCTGGCGGACGCGCTCAGTTTCGGGGCGCTGCTGCTGGTCCTGCTCCGGGTCCACCCGGCCCGGCCGACGGCCGTTCCGACGGCGGCTCCGCCCGGTGCCGGCGTTGGACGGGAGGGACTGCTGCGCGAGGCGGCCGCCGGGGTCCGACTGGCGCTGGGCGACCCGCTGCTGCGGGCGGCGCTGCTGCTCACCGGCGCCGCCGCCGGGGCGCTGCTGCCGGTGGTCTCGCTGCTCGGTCCGCTGCTCGCCCGGACCCATGACTGGGGTGCCGGGGCCGCCGGCCTGGTGGCGGGCGGGCAGGGGGCCGGGGTACTCGTGGTGGCGGGCCTGGTGTCCTGGCGGGGAGGTCTGCCGAGGGCGGGGGTCGGGGCGGCGGCCGGGCTCTGCACGGCCTCGGTGGGGATCGCGGCACTGGCCTGGGCGCCCGGTGCGGGGGTGGCGGTGGCGGGCGGTGCGGTGGCCGGGATCGGGGCGGGGCTGTTCGCCTGCCACCTCGGCCCGCTGGTGCTGGGCGGTGCGCCGTCGAGCCATCTCGCCCGGGTGCAGGCCGTGTTGACGCTGGTGCAGAGCGCCGCCCTGGTTTTCTCGACCGGTCTGCTGGGACTGCTCGCCGACGCGGTGGGCGCCCGCTGGCCGACGGCGCTCTGTGCGCTCGCCACCGGCGCCGCCGGGCTTGCCGCACTCGGATCTGCCACGCTCCGCCGGGCAGCGAGCCGGCCACCGAGCCGACCGGAGGACCGGCCAGAGGGCCGCACGGAGCACGAACGCGGACCGGGCGAGGCACACGGCCGACAGGCGGCGGCCCCCAAGCGGCCCCCAAGCGGCAGTGAAGCGGCCCTGAAGCGGCCCTGAAGCAGTCGGTGCGCGTACTTGCCGCTCCCACGGGCACGGGGCAGAGTGCGGCGGGACGGGGCGGGCCCGCACCCGGCGGCGATCGGAGACGGCGATGAGTGATCTGACGGACCGGCTGGCCCAGGGCCTCCCGCCCGGCGCGCTGACGGTGGACCCGGATGTGACGGCCGCCTACAGCCGTGACATGGCGGGCTTCTGCGCGGCCGGCACCCCCGCGGTGGTGGTCTTCCCGGAGACGGTCGAACAGGTCCAGCACGTGCTGCGGACCGCCACCGCCCTGCGCGTCCCGGTGGTTCCGCAGGGCGCCCGCACCGGGCTCTCCGGCGCGGCCAACGCGGTGGACGACTGCATCGTGCTGTCCATGGTGAAGATGAACCGCATCCTGGAGCTGGACGCGGTGAACCGGATCGCGGTGGTCGAACCGGGCGTGATCAACGCCGAACTCTCCCGCGCGGCGGCCGGGCTGGGCCTGGCGTATCCGCCGGACCCGTCCAGCTGGGAGTCCTGCACCATCGGCGGCAACATCGGCACCGGCGCGGGCGGCCTGTGCTGTGTGAAGTACGGGGTGACCAGCGAGTACGTGCTCGGGCTCGACGTGGTGCTGGCGGACGGCCGACTGCTCTCCACCGGCCGTCGGACCGCCAAGGGCGTCGCGGGCTACGACCTGACCCGGCTGCTGGTCGGCTCGGAGGGCACGCTGGGCGTGGTGGTCCGGGCGGTGGTCTCGCTGCGACCCGCCCCCGCGGCGCAGCTGGCGCTGGCCGCCGAGTTCCCGAGTGCGGACACGGCGGGTGCGGCGGTCTGCGAGGTGATGGCACGCGGCCTCACGCCGTCGCTGATGGAGCTGATGGACGCCGTCAGCGTGCGGGCCGTCAACGAACTCGGGCAGATGGGGCTGCCGGAGTCGACCCAGGCGCTGCTGCTGGTGGCCTTCGACGGGCCGGACCGGGTGGCCGAACTGGCGGCGGTGGAGGCGATCTGCCGGGCCGCCGGCGCGACCGAGGTGGTGCCGGCCGAGGACCAGGCGGAGTCCGACATGCTGCTGGAGGCGCGGCGGCTGGCGCTGCCCGCGATGGACCGGCTGGGCACCACGATGATCGACGACGTGGCGGTGCCGCGCTCGCGGCTGGCCGAGATGCTGAACGGCGTCGCCGTGATCGCCGAGCGGCACGAGCTGACCATCGGTGTGGTGAGCCACGCGGGTGACGGCAACACCCATCCGATCGTCATCTTCGACGCGGCCGACCCCGAGCAGTCGGCGCGGGCGCAGCGGTCCTTCGACGAGATCATGGCGCTCGGGCTGGAGTTGGGCGGGACGATCACCGGCGAGCACGGGGTCGGGCTGCTGAAGCGGGACTGGCTGGCGCGCGAGCTGGGGCCGGTGGCCATGGAGCTGCAGCGGCAGCTGAAGGCGGTCTTCGACCCGTTGGGGATCCTCAACCCGGGCAAGGCGGTCTGATCGTCCGACCGGTTGTTGCCCGAAATCCCGCATCCCTGCCGTCAAGCGCCCCGCATTTCCGAGGAGTGGAAATGTCGGGGCGCTTTCCCGCTTTATCGGATTTTTTGAATAGTCCGAGAATGGCTGGATATATCGACAAGGATGGCTGACCGCACCCTTAGGGGGCGCGTTCACTGGTGCTGCGCGCTGGGGTGGTGCGCGGGGTCATCCGAATGGTGCACGCACGCCCGCTCCGGGGCTGCGCGGCGCTGCCACCGTTCGAGCGAAATCCCAGCTCGGTGGCGGTGTGTCGGCGTGGTCGCCGCTGGTTCGATCGTTATGCGCCCAAGTCCGGATATCACGCTAACGGGCGAAAAGGCCGCCGGGAGGTGGTGCTTTGTCGATTTGTTGCGGAAGTCTGTCTCTCGGCGTCGCAGCCCGCAGGTGTTCGTCTGGCCGACGGACTCCCGCACACCATGTACGACAATGCATGATTTTCAGTTTTTTGGAGGATTCTTATGGCTCGCATCCGCACCCACCGAGTGGCCGGTCTTCTGCTCGCGGCTCCGCTTGCCGCCGGTCTGCTGCTCGCGGGAGCCGGTGCCGCCGCCGCCGACAACGGCGCGGCGTCCAACGACGGCTCCAACGGCAGTGTGGTGTCGAACGTCGGGACGGGCAACGTCTTCGGATCCGTTGACGGCAACTACGTCTCCACCCAGCAGACGGCCACCGGTTCCGGTGCCTCCAACCAGGCCAACACCCTCGCGGTGAAGGACAACGCGGGCGTCATCCTGGCCGGCCAGGACAACAGGAACTTCAACATCGTCTTCGCCCCGGTCTTCCACTGACGGAGGCGGATCCCACCGCCGGCGGGGGCGCCGGAGGTGGGTGGCCGCGGGTGAGCTGAGCGCCCGCGGCGGGGTTCGAAGCGAAGCAGGAACCGGGTAGCGGAAAGGGTCACCGCGAGCCGGGCTCGTGGGCGGTGCCGATCGTCGGCACCGCCCACCGGTGCGTCCGGGCCCGCCGCCGGAGCAGCCTCGAACCCCTTCT
This sequence comes from Kitasatospora sp. NPDC048239, assembly GCF_043202015.1. Taxonomy (NCBI): domain Bacteria; kingdom Bacillati; phylum Actinomycetota; class Actinomycetes; order Kitasatosporales; family Streptomycetaceae; genus Kitasatospora; species Kitasatospora sp. NPDC048239. Next base: position 521,204 of record NZ_JBICZP010000003.1, read on the forward strand.
GAAGCTCCCTTGACGCTCCCTCGAAAGCGCCTGTGACTTGCCGTTGAAGAACTCCCGAATCACTCCGAATCACTCTCGGAGCGCCCTCGGAACGGTCCGGCGGCCCGGCCCGGCCCCGCCCGGACACCCCGCAGCAAGGGCCCGCGCCCGGGTCCGTCACCCCTCGGCGGTACGGTTGCGCTCCGACAGCGCACCCCGCGCCCGGGCCGTCTCGGCCCGACCGACCGGGCTGCGGCCGCGGCAACCGGAGGGAAGGGCGCGATGGCAGCGGAGGAGGAGGGCCTGACCGGCCCGGGCGAGTCCACGCCCGCACCGCGGCCGGACCACGGGTCCGAGCCGAGGTCCGAAGCCAGGTCCGTACCCGAGCTACTGCTCGGCCGCCCGCCGATGGCCCGTCCGCTGCCGTCCTTCGACCCGGACACCGCCCCGGTCGAGCCCGGCCCGCTGTTCGTCGACTGGCTCGCCGACGCGTTCGCGGCCGGCGTCCTGGACCCGCAGGTGGTCACGCTCTCCACGGTCGACGCCGACGGGCTCCCGGACGCCCGGGTCCTGGTGGTGCGGGACGTCGACGCCTCCGGTACCGGCTGGGTCTTCTCGGCCGCCGCCGACAGCCCGAAGGGCCGCCAGCTCGCCGACCACCCGGCGGCCGCGATGACCCTCTACTGGCCGCCGCTCGGGCGCCAGATCCGGGTCCGCGGCACCGTCGAGCGGGCCGCGGACCAGGTCGCGGCGGCCGAGTTCGCCACCCGGTCCCCGGCCTCCCGGGTCGCCTCCCTGGTCGGCCGGCAGAGCGAGCCGCTGGCCGCCCTGGGCGAGTACGAGGAGGCCTCCGCGACCGCCCGCCGTCGGCTGGAGGCCACCCCGGACGCCGTCGCGGCCGGCCACGCGGTCTACACCCTGTGGGCGCACGAGGTGGAGTTCTGGCAGGGCGACGCCGACCGCCGCCACGTCCGACTGCGCTACACCCGGACGGGTCCGGTCCGCACCCCGGAGTGGTCGCGCACCCTGCTCTGGCCCTGAGCGACCGGCCCGCGGGAAACCCTCAGCCTCGGAAAGCCATGGGCCGCAGATAGCCCGTGAGCCCCCGAAGGCGGCGCGGCCCCGGCCCGGTCAGCGCCGCCCGGTCAGCGTGGCCCCCACGCTGGCCGCCACCACACAGCCGATGCCGGCCAGCTGCGGCCCGCCCAGCAGCTGGCCCAGCACCACCAGGCCGACCAGTGCGCTCACCGCGGGCTCCAGGCTCACCAGCACGCTGAACACCCGCTGCGGCATCCGCCGCAGCGCCGTCATCTCCAGCGTGTACGGGATCACCGGCAGCAGCAGCGACACCCCGGCCACCGAGAGCAGCAGCACCAGCGGCGAGGCACCGGGCGCGGTCAGCCCGTCCCAGGCCTGGCCGAACCCGAACGGCGCCACCGTCAGCGCGCCGACCGTCATCGAGACGGCGAGGCCCTGGAAGCCCTGGAACGCGGCACCGACCTTGTCCGTGAACAGGATGTACGCGGCGTAGCAGGCGGCCGCTCCGAAGGCGTATGCCAGCCCGACCGGGTCCAGCGACGAACCGCCGTCGCCCTCGCCGAGCAGCGTCAGCAGCGCCACCCCGCCGGCCGCCAGCAGTGCCCAGAGCAGGTGGCTGGCCCGCCGGGCGAAGACCAGCGCCACCGCGAGCGGGCCGAGGAACTCGATGGTCGCCGCGGTGCCCATCGGCAGCCGGTCGATCGCCCCGGCGAACAGCAGGGTCATCCCGGCCGAGGCCATCCCGAGCAGTCCGGCCGCGGCCAGGTCCCGCGGACGGCGCCCGCGCAGCCGGGGCCGGGTGACGGCCAGCAGGAGGACCGCGGCGAAGCCCAGCCGGAGGAAGGTCGTGCCGCTGACACCGAGCGGGCCGAACAGCGGCTTGGAGAGCGCGATGCCGAGCTGCACCAGGAACATCGCGGCCAGACAGAGGAGCGGCGCCGGGATCCGCTCCGGGCGCCGCACCAGCTTCGGGATCCGCCGACCGGTCGGCCGGGCGGGCTGCGCGCCTGGGGGAGGCTCGGTGCCGGGCGCCCCGTCTCGTCGCCAGCCACCGCGCTCGCCGGCGGGCTCGCCCTTGGGGGCGGGCGGCATGGCAAGAGCCTCGGCGACGGCGGCGGCCGGCGTCGGGGCGGCGGTTTCGACGGGAGGGGACGTGGGCATAGAGGCGAGTTTGCCGTAAGGAGTAAGTGCGGGGCAAGCTCGTTACCAAAATGCGGACGGATACGGACGGGTGCGGCTGAAAGGGTGAGCTCCGGCGGTGCATGCGGCGCGGTTGCCGCAATCATCCGATGGTCCGTCAGTATCAATGGCGGGTGCGCTATCTCCGCCCGGCGGCCCTCTCCGCCGCATCCCTGGTCCTGCTCCTCGCCACCGACGGGACGGGCCTGACGGGCCTGAGCGCCGAGGCGACCTCCCCGGTCGGCGCCGCCGCCCCCCGCATCCGCGGCACCGTACTACCGGACCGGCCCGGTCCACCCGCCGCCCGGACCCGCGACCTCTACAGCGGTGCCGCCTTCGACACCTGTACCGCGCCCCCGCTGGACACCCTCCGCGCCTGGCGCGGCACCTCCCCGTACGGCGCGGTCGGCATCTACACCAGCGGTGCCCAGCGCGGCTGCGCCCAGCCCCGGCTCAGCGCCGATTGGGTCCGCCAGGCGCGGGCGATGGGCTGGCGGTTCCTGCCCGTCCACGTCGGACTTCAGGCACCGTGCAGCGAGCTCAAGGGCAAGCCCGCGCGGATCGACCCGGCCCACGCCGTCCAGCAGGGCCGGGACGAGGCGGTCGAGGCGGTCGGCGGCCTGAAGGCCGTCGGGCTGGGCGCGGGCAGTCCGGTCTTCCTCGACATGGAGGCGTACCCGATGCGGGACGCGGCCTGCGGTCAGGCGGTCGTCGACTTCACCCTCGGCTGGACCCAGGGCCTGCACGCGGCCGGCTACCGCTCCGGCTTCTACTCCAGCCTCGACTCCGGGATCGCCGACCTCGCGGCGGCCGCCCGGGCCGGCAGTTCCCCGCTGCCCGACAGCGTCTGGTACGCGCGCTGGAACGACGGCGCCGACACCGCCGGCGGCGGCGCGCTCGCCGCCGATCTCTGGACCGGCCACCAGCGCGTCCACCAGTACCGCGGCAACGTCGAGGAGACCTACGGGGGAGCCGCCCTCACCATCGACCGCAACCAGGTCGACACCCCGCTGGCGAACTGAGCCCGGGCCGTCCTCGTACCTCCCCCCGTCCGGCGTCCCGGATAGGGTGTGCCGTCGACTCGATCGAGGCACAGGGGGACGGGCGTGTCGGAGCAGCAGGGGTACCACGGCGGAGGCGGGTACGGCACACCGCCGCAGCACCCGTACGGCCAGGGGAACCCGTACCAGCAACCGGCGCCGTACCAGCAGAACCCGTACCAGCAGCAGGACCCGTACCAGCAGAACCCGTACGCGCAGCCGGTCCCGCCGCAGCCGGTCCTGCCGCAGCCCGTGTCACCGCAGTACGCGCCGCCTCCGCGGGCGCCCCTACAGCCGGCGCCCGCCCAACAGGCCCCCGCCCCGCAGACGCCCGGCGGCAACCCCGGCGGCTTCCCCGGCCCCGAGCCGCGCCGCAGCCGGACCGCCGTCCTGCTGCAGTTCACGTTCCAGTGGATCTACGCCCCGCTCTGGATCGCCGCCCTGGCCGCCCTGATCGCGCTCCTGCTCTGGGCGGGCGGCGGCGGCCCGTCCGGCCCGGACTCCGACGCCTGGCTGAAGGTCAACCGCTCCTTCATCCCGCCCCGCCGCCTGAAGGCCGAGCTCACCGGCCGCCCCGAGGACTGGGAGCGCTACGTCGCCCCGATCCTGGAGCGCCGGATCCGCAGCGCCGAGGCCGAGTACGCCGCCGGCGCCGGTGACGTCGCCGCCGACCTCAGCCGCGCGATGGGGGTCAGGCTCGCCGTACGCCTCTACCGCGGCCTCGGCGCGGCCGGCGTGGTGCGCCTCGCCGAGCGCTACGGCTGGCACGGGGTGGCCGACGGCGGCGACCGCAACCACGTCCGGCTCGGCCGCCGGTTCCCCGCGCCCGCGCAGATCCACGCGCCCGGTCCGCAGGACCCGCCCGCCGCGCCCGGCACGCCGTGGGGGCCGCGCCCGGGCAGGTTCGCCCTGCTGCTCCCCGTCATCCTGGTGCTGCAGGTCGTCTACGTTCCCGTGTACTGCCTCTCCACCTTCTGGCTGGACCGCACCGAGCCCGACTACTGGGACCGCTGGGGTGCCCGCTGGGCGGTCGGGCCCCGCGCGTTCTGGGCGGAGCTGACCGGTGGCGCCGCGGCCTGGGACCGCCACGTCCGCCGCATCCTGGCCCGCGACATCCGCCAGGACGCCGCCCGAGACAAGGGGCCCGACCGCGGCGTGGTGGCCGCGGACGGCACCTTCGTCCGCCGGATCCGGATCAACCTCGCGACCTACCGCGGCGCCGGCGCCCAGCAGGTTCTGCGCATCGCGGCCGAGCACGGCTGGCACCTCGACCCGGCGTACACCCCTCAACCCGAGGTCTGCGTCCGCCTGTGCCGCACCGACCGCGCCACCCCGGCCCAGGCGCCGGCCTAGTCGGCAGGCCTAGGCCGACCCCCGCTTCCACTCGCCGTTGCCGAGTGGGATCCACCCCTGCCCGGCGCAGTCGGGACAGGTCTCGGAGATGTACCCCGTGCCCGTCCGGTCGGCCCGCACCCCGAGGCGGGCGCGGGTCCGCACACCCCCGGCGCAGTTCGGGCACGGCACCCGGAATCTGGCCGGCTCGCGCTGCACCTGGCGATCGTCATGGCTGTCGCTCATGCCGTTCAGTATTGCGCGCCGCGGCCGCTCCCACCCGGTCATGCCGGGCCCGCGGCACCGTCGCCGGGCGGGCCGGCCGCGGCCATGACGGCCTGCCAGGGGGCGGAGTCGAAGACGAGCGTGATCTCGGTGATCAGGCCGTCGCGGAGCCGGAAGTGCTCGGCCGTGCGCTGGGTGATGCCGAGGGCCGGGACGGTGTGGAGGTTGTAGACCAGCGTCGCCTCGGCCTCGCCGTACAGGGCGCTGACCGGCTCCACCTCGGTGACGATGCCCAGGAGTCCGTCCAGGCCGTCGAGGTGGCCGGTCGGGCTGTCGGAGGTGATGAACGGGCTTCGGAAGACGAATCCTTCGCCGATCTGGGCCGCGGCCGTGGCGACATCGCCGCGGAACCGGGCCTCGGAGTACGTCCTGACGGGGTGTCGGCTGGAGGGCTCGGCGGTCATGCGGTGCTCCTCGTCCTGGGTCAGGAGGCCGGCTGGTCGGGCTGAACGTCGGCCAGGTACTGCTCGATCCGGTGCTGGTTCTCGACCAGGCGCAGGCACAGGTGCCGGAGTTGGGCGAGTTCGTCCTCGGTGAAGCCGCGGAAGACGGCGGACATGGCGCGCTGCGTCGGCTGGCGGAAGGCCTCCAGCCAGTCGCTGCCGGCCGGGGTGATCCGGGCCCTGACCGACCTGCGGTCGTGCCGGTCCTGGACCCGTTGGGCCAGTCCGTCGCGTTCCAGCGTGTCGACCAGGCCGGTGACGTTGCGCGAGCTCACACCGGCCGCGCGGGCCAGGTCGCCGATGCTCAGCCCCTCGTCGGCGGCCACGCTCAGCCGGGCGAGGAGGTCGAGCGCACCCGCGCTGAGACCACGGCCGCCCGCGCCCTGCGCGCGCAACCGGTCCACGGCCTGCGAAGCCGAGCGGACCGCCGCGGCCGCCTCCAGCGTGAGCGTGCGGTCGCCTGCCGCGAACGCCCGCATGGTCGCCCTGACCCCGGGGTCGTGGAGGAGGCCGTCGGAGTCGGGAGTCAACTCTGAGTTATGTACGTCCTTCATAATGAAGCAGTACTCTATCCGCGCGGAGGTGACACCGCCACAGATTCCGCTGTTTCCGACCGGCGTTCCACGAATCGTCACCAACGCGAAGCCGTGATCCGTTCAACGGGCCGAGGATGCTGACATCGGCCCCGCCGGGAGGCACAATCGGCCTCGGCTGCCCGAGATTACCGCCCAGTAGGCGCGGGGGAGCCCGCCCAGGTGCCGCCAGGTCAAGGAGGACCCGTGTTCAGCACGATGCAGGACGTACCGCTCACCGTCGCCAGGATCCTCACCCACGGTGCCACCATCCACGGCCGGTCGACCGTCACCACCTGGGACGGCGCCGGGCCGGTCGTCCGGACGTACGCCGAGGTCGGGGCGCGGGCCGCGCAGCTCGCGTACGCGCTGCGCGACGAGCTCGGGGTCACCGGCGACGACCGGGTGGCGACGCTGATGTGGAACAACGCCGAGCACCTGGAGGCGTACCTCGCGGTGCCGTCGATGGGGGCGGTGCTGCACACGCTGAACCTGCGGCTGCCGGGCCAGCAGCTGGCGTTCATCGTCAACCACGCCGCCGACCGCGTGATCATCGTCAACGGCACCGTGCTCCCGCTGCTCGCCGCCGTCCTGCCGGCCCTCAACCCCACCCTCAAGCACATCGTGGTCAGCGGCCCCGGCGACAGGTCCGTCCTGGACGGCTTCGCCGGCACCGTGCACGAGTACGAGGACCTGATCGCCGACCGGCCCACCGAGTACCCGTGGCTGGACGACCTCGACGAGCGCCAGGCCGCCGTGCTCTGCTACACCTCCGGCACCACCGGCGACCCGAAGGGCGTGCTCTACAGCCACCGGTCGGTCTACCTGCACTGCCTCCAGGTCAACACGGGCGACAACTTCGCCTTCACCCCGCGCGACACCGCGCTGCCGGTCGTCCCGATGTTCCACGTGAACGCCTGGGGCATCCCGCACGCCGCCTTCATGTCGGGTGCCAACCTGCTCATGCCGGATCGTTTCCTCCAGCCCAAGCCCATGGCCGAGATGATCGCCCGGGTGCGGCCCACCGTCAGCGCCGCCGTGCCCACCATCTGGAGCGGCCTGCTGGACGAGCTCGACGCGGGGGACTACGACACCTCCAGCCTGCGCATGGTGGTCATCGGCGGCTCCGCCTGCCCGCCCGCCCTGATGCGCGGCTTCGACGAGCGCCACGGCATCAAGGTGGTGCACGCCTGGGGCATGACCGAGACGTCCCCGCTGGGCTCCTTCGCCCAGCCGCCCGGCGGCCTGACCCCCGAGGAGGAGTGGGAGTACCGCGTCACCCAGGGCGTCTTCCCGGCCTCCGTCGAGGCCCGGCTGACCGGCCCGGGCGGCGAGCGGATGCCGCACGACGGCGTCTCGGCGGGCGAGCTGGAGGTGCGCGGCCCGTGGATCGCCGGGGCGTACTACGGCGGCGCCGGCCACGACCCGGAGCGTCCGGAGGACAAGTTCAGCGAGGACGGCTGGCTGCGCACGGGGGACGTCGGCACCATCACCCCCGACGGCTACCTCACCCTCACCGACCGCGCCAAGGACGTCATCAAGTCCGGCGGTGAGTGGATCTCCTCGGTCGACCTGGAGAACCAGCTGATGGCCCACCCGGAGGTCGCCGAGGCCGCCGTGGTCGCCGTCCCGGACGAGCGGTGGGGCGAGCGGCCGCTGGCCACCGTCGTCCTGCGGCCGGGCGCCACCGCGGGGCTGCCGGAGCTGCGGGCCTTCCTGGCCGAGCGGATCGCCTCCTGGCAGCTGCCGGAGCGCTGGGCGATCGTCGAGTCGGTGCCGAAGACCTCGGTCGGCAAGTTCGACAAGAAGGTGATCCGGGCGACCTACGCGGCGGACGGCCTGGACGTCACGGTGCTCGGCAAGGAGTAGACCGGGCCGCGCGGAGCGGAACGGACCGGAGGGCCGGCCACCACGGGTGGCCGGCCCTCCGCCGCGTCAGCCGGCGGCGGCGACGCCCGCCTCGCCCATGGCGCCGATCCGCCCGAGCAGGTCGACGATCCGGGACTGCACGTCCGCGCTGGTCGAGCGCTCGGCGAGGAACAGCACCGTCTCGCCGGTCCGCAGCCGGGGCAGCTCGCGCGGGTCGAGGTCCACCGAGGTGTAGACGACCAGCGGGGTGCGGTGCAGCCGGTCGTTGGTGCGCAGCCAGTCCAGCAGGCCGACCCGGCGGCGGCGGATCTGGAAGAGGTCCATCACCACCAGGTTCGGCTGCACGCTGCTGGCCCGGGCCACGGCGTCGTTCTCGTCGGACGCGTGCTCGACGTGCATGCCGCGCCGTTCCAGGCTGCTGATCATGGCGGCGGCGATGTCCGGGTCGCCTTCGACCAGCAGCACGCGCGGGGCGTGGTTCTCGCCGTCCCGCGGGGCCAGCGCGCGCAGCAGCACGGCCGGGTCGGCGCCGTACGCGGCGTCCCGGGTGGCCTGGCCGAGGCCGGCGGTGACCAGCACCGGGACCCGGCTGTTCAGCGCCGCGGTGCGCAGCGACTGCAGCGCGGTGCGGGTGATCGGGCCGGTCAGCGGGTCGACGAAGAGCGCGGCGGGGAAGCCGGAGACCTGGGCGTCCACCTCCTCGCGGGAGCGGACGATCACCGGGCGGTAGCCGCGGTCCTGAAGGGCCTGGCGGGTGGCCGCGTCGGGCTCGGGCCAGACCAGCAGGCGGCGCGGGCCGCCGTCCGCGGCGGGCGTGGCCATGGCCGGGTGGTCGCCGGTGTCCTCCCCGTGCGGGGCGGCGGCGGGGAGCTCGGCCATCGGGCGGGGGGCCGTCCGGAGCTCGGGGGCGGCGGGCAGCTGCGGGGGTCCGGCCGGCATCGGCGGCGCGGCCGGGGCGGGGATGCCGCCGGCGTAGGCCTCGCCGGGTCCGCCGAGCGGGCGCGGCGGTGCGAGCTCGGCCAGGCCGCTGCCGACCGGGCGCGGCGGCTGCGGTGCCTGCGGCGCCTGCTCGACGGCGGCCGCGGGAAGGGCGGGCCGGGCCGGCTCCAGGGCGGTGCCGGGCGTCGGGGCGGGTGCCTCCGGGGCCTCCGTGTCCGCGCCCGGAGGGACGGCCAGCCGGCGGCGCCGACCGGTCGGCGCGACGGCGGGCGGCTCGGCCGCGGCGGGGGCCGGGCCGGCCGGCAGCGCGTGCTCCAGTCCGGGGTAGAGCTGGGTGCCGGGGTCGGGGACGCCCGGCAGCGAGAGCGCGCCGGAGGAGTCCTCGGCGGCCGGCAGGGCCCGGCGCCGACGGGACGGCTTCTGCTCGGTCTCGGCGTCGGCGGAGACGGCCGTCCCCGCCGCCGGGGTCGGCTCGGCGCCCTCCGGCGCGGGGTGCTCCGGAGCAGGGCCGAGCGCGATCGGGCCGCGGCCGCCGGGGGCGTCGGCCTCCTCGGCGGCCGGACCGTCCTGGTGCTCGCCGTCGACCGGTACCGCGTAGGCCGGACCGGATCCACCGTCGTCCTTGCCCCACGGGTCGCTGGCCGGGTTCTCCGGTCCGCCGATCCCCTGGCGCCCGTAGGCGGGGTCGTTCCCGGTGCCGTTCCACTGCTCGGGGACGGCCCGCTCGACCCGCGCGGGGGCGTTCGGCCACTGCTCGGCGGCCGGCTCCTGTGCGGCGGGGGGCGCGGTCGGCTCCTCGGCGGCGGCCCGCCCGCGGCGGCCGCGCCGCTCGGGCACCGGCTGCTCGGCGGGCTGCTCCGGCGCGCCGTCGCCCGGGGCCGCCGCGTCCTCGGCGGCGTCCTCCTCCGGGCGGGGTGCGGCGGCGGGCAGCTCCGGGATGCCCGGCAGGTCGGGCAGGACGGCGCTGTCGGTCTCCTTGGGCCGGTCCGACCGGCCCTCGGCGGCGGCGCGCTCGGCGGCGGCCTTCGCCGCGACCGGGTCCAGCGGCAGCTCGACCACATAGGTGGTGCCGGCCTTGCCGGGAAGCTCGTGCGGCTGGAGCACGCCGCCGTGACGCTCCACCACCGTGCGGGCTATCGGCAGGTGGACGGGGCTGCCGCCGCGCCCGGGGCCGCGGATCTCCACCCGGGCGACCTCGCCGCGCTGGGCGGCCGCGAGCACCACCATGGGCACGTCGCCGTCGGCCGGGGGCAGGGCGGCGGTGCCGGGGGCCGCCAGCCCGGGGGAGGACACCGCCGGTGCGGCATCCAGCGAGAGCGCGACCCCGCTGACGTCGGCGACCAGGTGGGCCAGCGCCTGGGCGAGCCGCTGCTCGTCGGCGATCACCTCGACGGCGGCGGCGTGCACGGAGAACCGCACCCGGCCGGCGCCGACCAGCTCGCCCGCGTGCTCCACGGCCCGTCGGACCACCTTGTCCAGGGCGACCGGGACGCGCTCGGCGGCCTTCTGCTCACCCTTGCCGTCGGTGCGGCCGTCGCCGGGGCCGGCCGGTCCGCTGTCGCCGGCCTCGGAGCGCTGGTGGGCGAGCACGCCGTCGATCAGCTTGCCGAACCGCCGGCACTCGTCGGCGAGCCGGCGCAGCGTCCAGTTGGCCTCCGGCCAGAGCTGCCCGGCCGGGTCCCCGGCCAGCGCGTCGATCCGGCGGTGCAGCGCGGTCAGCGCGCCGCCCAGCTCGCTCTCCAGAACCGCGGTGAGGTGCTCGTTGCGGGCGATCAGGGCCAGCTCGCGGCTGCGGTCGGTGAAGGTCATCACCGCGCCGACCAGCTGGTCGCCGTCCCGGACGGGGGCGGTGGTGAGGTCGACGGTGACCGGCCGGCCGTCCTTGCGCCACAGCACGGTGCCCCGCACCCGGTGCTTGCGCCCGGAGGTCAGGGTGTCCAGCAGCGCGGACTCCTCCAGCGCCAGCGGGGTGCCGTCGGCCCGGGAGTGCTGGATCAGGGGGTGCAGCTCGCGCCCGCCCAGCTCGCTCGCCCGGTACTCCAGGATGTGCGCGGCGGCCGGGTTGACGAGCACGCAACGGCCTTCGAGGTCGACCCCGAGCACGCCTTCGGCGGCGGCCCGCAGGATCATCTCGGTCTGCTTGTGCTGGCGGCGCAGCTCCGCCTCGACGCCGAGCCGGCTGGACAGGTCGCGCACCAGCAGCAGCAGCAGGTCGCTGCCGGAGGACGAGCCCTCGCGGTACGGGTCGTAGGGGACGAGCGGGGAGAGCGCGTAGCCGCGTCCCTCGCTGGCGCCGTCGTCGGCGAAGTCGTTGCCGGAGACCTCGACCGGGAAGGCGGTGCCGTCGGTGCGGCGGGCCGTCATCCGCACCGGGCGGTCGAGGGCGTCGTCCTCGCGGGGCGCCGGCCGCATCGAGCCGGGGATCCGGCTCGGGTCGAACTCGGGCAGGAGGTCCAGGACGCCCATGCCGACCAGCGAGGTGCCGGGGGCTTGGAGCGCCCGGACGGCCGCGTTGTTGGCATCGACGACGGTGCCGTTGCTGTTCACCAGCAGCAGCGCGTCGGGCAGGGCGTCGAGTATGGCGGCGAGGCGAGCAGCGCCTCGGATCGGCCTGCTGCTCACGTCGACAGGTCTCCTCGGCTCAGGGCAGCTCCTCCGGAGACGGCAGTATCTCATTCTTCTTTGCGGCGGGGACGACCCGCCTAGTAACGTTGGCGGTGGTTGGTGTCGGGCCCTTGGGTTGTGGCATCATCACAGGCACACGGAACGGGTCCGCCAGACGGGCGCGCTCCATGTGGAGGAGGCTTCGCCTAGTCCGGTCTATGGCGCCGCACTGCTAATGCGGTTTCGGGGTTATTCCTGATCGAGGGTTCAAATCCCTCAGCCTCCGCCTCTGAGAGCCCCGCCGACGAGCACGTCGGCGGGGCTCTCTGCATGATCGCCCGGCGGGGTCCGGTACGGCCCGGATCAATCGATTTCGCCCCGAGTCGCAGGTCATGTAATGTTGTTCCCGCACCGCCCCGGTGGCACGTTCACCAGGGCGAGCGCTCATAGCTCAACGGATAGAGCACTTGACTACGGATCAAGAGGTTGCAGGTTCGAATCCTGCTGAGCGCACCAAACCTTCGCAAGACCGGGTTCGCCCGGCACTTGCGCTCATAGCTCAACGGATAGAGCACTTGACTACGGATCAAGAGGTTGCAGGTTCGAATCCTGCTGAGCGCACCACCAGGGAAGCCCCCGGCCATCGGCCGGGGGCTTCTCCGCTTTCCCGGGCGGTGGTCGGGCCCCGTCCCGGGGTGTCGGCGATCGCGCCGTAGGCGGTCGTCCGGAAGGCCTCGGTCTTCGGAGTCCGGGCCTCGCCGGGGGCGGCCGCCCGGCTCCCGCGGCAGGGGGATTCGGGGGCGGCGTCCTCCAGGTGGGTGACGGGGCTCCGAGTGCCGCCCGGAGCCGGTCCCGCTGATCGTCCAGGCGTTCGGCGGACAGTGTGCGGACGCCGGGATCGAGTTCGAACAGAGCCCCCGGAGACGGCGGGGCCGCAGGGCGCGACCGCCGAGAGGCCGCTCCTGGCGGGAGTGGGGTCCATGGTCACGGGCCCCGACGCTCCCGAGCGGTCGGCTCATTCGAACAGAGCATCCCGAAGGGCCGTCAGGTGCTGCGTGGTGGCGCCTGGTTGGAATCGTCGGATTCACTGCGATACGCCGCCTAATGGATGAAATACATCCCTTTCGGGTACATCCTTCCTGCCGGTCGGATGACGGCTGTTCGGGTGGGACACGGCCAATAGCGCAGGTGTCGAAGTATGACCGGACCAGGATCGTGATTCCGTTTTGTCAGATCTTGTGCCCAGACTGCCCGCCCCAGGCAGCCGACACCGAAGGAGAGCCGGATGAGCCGACAGTCTCCCCGCGACGCCGTCCTGTCCGGCCCGGCCCCGGAGCGGCGGATTCGCCGGACGGGCAGCACCAGGCGGCTGCCCCTGGCCACGGCGGGCGTCTGCGCCGTGCTGGCCGCCGGACTGCTGATCGGCTGGAATCCGCCGTTCTCCGCCGCCCAGCAGTCACCCGACACCTGGTCGGGCGAGCACCGCGCACTGCTGCCCTCCGGGCTCTCCGTCCAGCTCGACTTCTCGCCCGCTCCCGGAACGGGCGTCACCGCCGAGCCGGGCGAGCTGGCCGACCGCGCCGGAGGGGGACGGTCGGCCGCGCTCTACACGGACGGCCTGCGGCCGGGCGACCCGGCCGAGACCTTCCGGATCACCGAGGACCGCCCGCAGGCGGATGGCTCCTGGCGCACCGTCGGAACGCTCCAGCTCACCTTCTCCGGGGCCGTCCGCAATCCCCGGCTGCACCTCAGCGGACTCGCCGCAGTAGCCACCGGAAGGGACGGCACCACCAGCACCGCCACCCGGCTGACCGTCACCGGCGGCTCGCCGGACGCGCCCACCCTGGTCAACCGCACCGATTGGCCCGGTTGGACGGTCGACGGCAACTCCCTCGCCCCGGCCGGGGCCGACGGCGCCTCCGACGGATCGGGGGGCTCGGCCGCCGAGGGCAGCCTGGAGCTGGCCGGGACGTTCCGGACCGCCGTGCTCCGGGTCGAGCAGCGCTCCACCGCCAGGGCCGGCAGCACCACCGCCCCCGTCCGGCTGAACCAGGCGTACACCGTCACCGTGGACGAGGGCGTCGGGACGGCCCCGCAGGGCTACGGGAACGCCTCCCACCTGCTCTCCGACCTCTTCCTCGGCGCCGAAGCCGCCTCTCCGGCCCGACTCGCCCGGCGGACCGCCGTCCGGTCGTCGGTGCCCGCCCCCGCCTCCGCCGAGGGCGCGACCCCCGGGGCGGATCCGGCCGACGAGCCGCTGGTACAGCTCGACCACGGCGCGGGGCGGCGCAGCGTCTGGTCCAGCCCGGCGCCGCCGCAGCTCCAGCCCGGGCGCGGTGAGTACCAGGGCGCGGATCCGAGCATCGGCTACCCCGCCGAGGCCGCGATCGGCCGCTACTACCGGCTGACCGTGCCGGTCGCGGTGGGCGGCGCGACCGCCACCCTGGCCGGCTGGGTCGACTTCGACCGCAACGGCCGCTTCGACGCCACCGAGCGGGTGCAGAGCGAAGTACCGGCCGGGGCCGACCACACCGTCCTGGAGTGGACCGTCCCCGCCGGCGCATCCTCGGGGGAGACCTGGGCCCGGCTGCGGATCGGCCGCGACGCCGCCCAACTGGTGCCGCCCGGCGGCTTCGCCGACTCCGGACAGGTGCTGGACCAGCGGATCCGGCTGACGGTCGGCGCCGCCCGCCCCGAGATCGCCGAACCGGTCGACGGCGCCGTGGTCGCCGACGCGCGCCCACAGGTGCGCGGCGAGGGCGCGGTCTCGGGCGCGACGGTGGAGGTCCGCGACGGGGACGCCACGCTCTGCCGCGCCCACGCGGGGAAGAAGGGCGACTGGTCCTGCCGCCCCGGCGGAGCGCTCAGCCCCGGCGTTCACGCCCTCACCCCGGTCGAGACCACCAGCGGCGGGGTGGTGCTGCGCGGCGAACCGATCCGGATCACCGTGAAGACCGCGCCGCCGGCCGCCCCCGCGCTCACCCTGCCGGAGTACACCAACGACCCGGGACTCCAGCTGACCGGCACCGGCGAGGCGGGCAGCACCGTCTCGGTCACCGACCAGCCGGCCGGAGTGCGCGGCGCCGGGGTCGAACTGTGCAGCACGGCCGTCCGCTCCGACGGTGCGTGGTCCTGTCTGCCGGTGGAGAACCTGACGGACGGTCGGCACCAGCTCACCCCGACCGCCGTCGACGCGGCCGGGAACCGGACGGCGGGGCGCGCCACCGGACTGGTCGTGGACACCGTCGCGCCGGCCCGTCCGGTGCTCACCGCCCCGGCCGCCGGCGAGACCGTCCGGATCGCCCGGCCGAAGCTCGCGGGGCGGGCGGAGGCGGGCGCCAGGGTGATCGTCACCGCCCGGGCGGGCGGCTCGGGGCCGGCCTCCGACTCGGCCTCGGCCGAGCGGATCGTGGCCTGCGGGGCGACGGCGGCCATCGACGGCAGCTGGACCTGCACGGCCAACCGGGATCTGCCGGAGGGCGAGCAGTGGCTGCTCGTCACGGCGACCGACCTCGCGGGGAACGGCACGTCGGGGGATCCGGTCGGCATCCGGGTCGCGGCGGCGGTGCCAGTGCCTTCGACTCCTTCACCGGTCGTGCCGTCGCCCTCGGCGGCGGCTCCGGTGACACCTCCGGTGACGGCATCGCCGTCGGTGTCCCTGCCGGTGGTGCCCGTGCCGACCGTTCCCCCGACGGCTGTTCCCTCGCCCGCGGTGCCCACGGCGTCGGTGCCCACGGCGTCGGTGCCCACGGCGTCGGTGCCTGCTTCGGCGGTGCCCTCGGTGTCGGTGCCTGCTTCGGCGGTGCCCTCGCCCCTCGTCGCCTCGCCCGTGCCTACGTCCTCGGTGCCGGTCCCGTCACTGTCGGCATCGGCCGTTCCGACCCCGACGTCCCCGGCAGCCGTGCCGGCCTCACCCGCGGCGGCTTCTCCGATCCCCACGGCGCCGATCCCCACGGCGCCGATCCCCACGGCGCCGATCCCCACGGCGCCGAGCCCCTCGGCGACCGTCCCGGTCGGCTCGGCGAGTCCGTCCGTCCCGTCCGTGCCCGTCCTCGACCCCGTTGCGCCGGGGCTGCTGCCGGTGGTCGTTCCGGTGGTCGTGCCGCCGGTCGCGGGTCCGACCCCGTCGTCGGCGCCCACCGTTCCGGTGCCCTCGGCCTCGGTGCCTTCGGCACCCGTCCCGACGGTGTCGCCGTCCGTCCCGGTGGGCTCGGCGAGTCCGTCCGTCCCGTCCGTGCCCGCCCTCGACCCCGTTGCGCCGGGGCTGCTGCCGGTCGTCGTGCCGGTGGTCGTGCCGCCGGTCGCGGCCGTTCCCGGACGGCCGGCGGTGCCGGGCTCCTCGGTGTCGCCGAGCGTGCCTGGTTCCCCGGGCGTGTCCGTCTCGCCGAGCGTGTCCGCGCCGGCTGGTGTGTCGGGCTCCTCGGTGTCGCCGAGTGTGTCCGCGCCGGCCGGTGGGGCGGCGAGCCCGAGCGGCGGCCTGTCCGCGGCTCCTTCTCCCTCTCCTTCTCCCGCCCTGTCCGTCTCCCCGTCTCCGGTTGCCGCGTCGGCTGCGGCCGGTCCGGTGTCCGCTGCGCCCGCCCCCGTCGGGCCCGTCTCAGGTGACCCGGAGGTGCAACCCGCTGCCGAGTCCTCCCGGGCACTGGCCGCGCCGCCCGGCGGGGCCGTGGCCGCGGAGACCGCGGCCGACCGGCCCGGTTCGGGCGGCTGGCGCGGTGCGCTCGCCGGCTTCCTGCTGCTGCTCACCGGGATCGGCCTGATCACCCGCCGGGTCTTCGCCCGGGGGCCCGGCGCTCGGCGCCGCTGAGCCAATCCGAACCATTAGCCCATGTGCCTGCGCGTCAGGTCGGCTTCGGACGATTCGTCAGGAAATGTCGACACACGACACCTCAAATGTCGCATTTGATGACGTATGAACTTAGCCTGATCTTGGCACTGCCCGTCAGATCCGGGCCGCCCGTTGCGCGACACACCGACCACGAGGATCCGTGCATGGACGTCACCCGCGATTCTTCGCAGCGACCCGACCACCTGCCGAAAACGCTCCCCCCGGCGTTGCCGGAACGTTCCGCCTCCGGTTCGAGCCCGCTGGCCAAGGCGGGCCGGAACGCCACGCCGACCGGCCCGGCCACCGCGCCGATGGCGGTCGTCCCGCTCCCGGCGGCCACCTCGGGCACCCCCGTCGACCTGCGGGATCCCCTGGAGACGGCCGTCGCGGAGGCGCTGGCGATCCCGGACCCGGCGCCGGCCGGAGCCGTCGCCGCCGTCACCTCCCGCCGCCCCCCGCGGGCCGACCAGGCGTTGCGCGAGCACGCCGCCGGCACGGTGCCCGGCTGGATCGCCCTGCTGGCGCTGCTGGTCGGGGTGGCCGCCGTGCTGCTGGTGCTGCTGCACGACGGCGTCATCCCGGCCTGGGACGCGGTGCCCGACCTGCGCAGCGCCGCCGCGAAGGCGAGCGGGGGCTCCGAGGTGGACGCCCGGTCCATCACCGCCGTCACCGTGGCCGGTCTGCTGATCCTCGTCGTGCTGGCCGGTCTGCTGGCCAACGCGGGTGGCGAGACCAGGGTGCTCAGCCGCTGGGGCCGCTACCGGGGCACCGTCCGCCGTACCGGCCTGGTCTGGATCAACCCGCTGCTGCGCCGCCGCCGGGTGGACGTACGGCTGCGGCACTGGCGCAGCGAGCCGGTGAAGGTGGTCGACCGCACCGGCACACCGATCATCGTCCGGCTGCTGATCGTCTGGCGGGTCAAGGACACCGCCCGGGCGCTGCTGGCCATCGAGGACCACGAGAACTACCTGCGCGAGCAGGTCCAGGCGGTGCTGACCCGCACCGCGTCCATGCTGCCCTGCGACAGCAACGCGGCGCCCGGGCCCGCGCTGCGCGACGGGCAGTGGTTCGCCGACGAGCTGACCCGGGGGCTGGCCGCCGAGGTCGCCCCGGCCGGTCTGGAGGTCTACTCGGCGCAGCCGCTGGCGCTGGACTACGCGCCGGAGGTCGCCGAGTCGATGCGTCGCCGCCGGCTGGCGGACCTGGACGCGGGCCTGCGCACGGTGCTGGTGGACGACGCGGTGGAGGCCGCGGCGCTCGCCGTGCGGCGGCTGGAGCGCGCCACCGCGCACGAACTGGACGAGGCCGCCCGCAGTGCGCTGATGGAGCAGCTGCTGGTCGCCTTCGTCGCCCCGGCCGGAGTGGCCGCCTCGGTACCGTCCCCGGCCGCCCGGGCCGGGCGGAAGGAAGGACGACCGGCATGAGGATAGCCACCGGCACGGACGCCGACTTCGACAGCGCGTTCGACATCGACATCGACATCGACGCCGACGCCGCGCTGATCGGGTTCGAGGAGATGCTCGGCAGCATTCCGGCGATGGCGGGGTGCGGCTGCCTGAACTGCGCCGGTCGCCCGCGGACCGCGCGAGGGGCGTCGGCCGGTGCGGGCGGCGGCGGACGAATACACCGCGCCGTGCGAAGTACCTGCCTGGCCACCACCGTGCTGGCGGGTGCCGGTGTGGTCGGCCTGACGGCCGGTGCCGGGTCCGCGCACGCCGCGGCCGGCAAGCAGGGCTGGGACGGCTCCAAGTACTGGTTCAAGAACGCCGACGGCAGGTGGCGCTACACCAGCCACTACGACGTGTACGCCGACCACATCGCCAAGCCCGCCGGCTCCAGCGCGTCCGGCGCGTCGGGCGGTTCCGGTGGCTCCGGCGGTTCGAGCGGCAAGGCGGCGGCCTCCAACGGCTCGGCCGCGTCCTCCGGGATCAGGCAGGGCTGGGACGGCTCGAAGTACTGGTTCAAGAACGGTGGCGGCGAGTGGCGGTACACCAGCCACTACGACATCTACCTGAGCCGAACCGGGCAGTCCGGCGCGTCCGGTGCCTCCGGCGGTTCGGCGCCCGCCCAACCCGCGGCCCGACCTGCGGCCAAGCCCGCCGCGCCCGCCGCCTCGGCCTCCGGCAGTACCGAGGCCGCCGTCGAGTACGCGCTCGCCCAGCTCGGCAAGCCCTACGTCTGGGGTGGCAACGGCCCGTCCGGGTACGACTGCTCGGGACTGGTCCAGCAGGCGTACCGGCGCAGCGGGATCAGCCTGCCCCGGGTGGCGGACGACCAGTACGCGGCCACCACGCCGATCAGCGCCGGGCAGCTGCGCCGCGGGGACCTGGTGTTCTGGTCGGACAGCGGCCGGGCCTCGGGCATCCACCACGTGGGGATATACCTGGGCGGCAACACGTTCGTCGAGGCGCCCAGGCCGGGCAAGACGGTGCGGATATCCACCATCAGCAACGGCTTCCGCCCGACCCACTTCGGCCGTCCGTAGCCGATGAGCGCGGGGCCTTCGCCGGGAGTCGTCCCGGCGAAGGCCCCGCGTGCTGCCCCGGACTGGTCCGGCCCACGGCCCACGGCCGGCGGACGGTCCGGCGCGCCGGGTCAGCGGGAGGCGGCGTCCAGCAGGGCCGTCTGCTCCGGGGTGAGCCGCAGCGAGGCGGCGGCCAGCAGCGGGGGGAGCTGCTCGACCGTACGGGCGCTGGCGATCGGTGCGGCGACGGTCGGGCGGGCGGCGAGCCAGGCCAGCGCGACGGTGGCGAGCTCGACACCGTGCTCGGCGGCGACGGCGTCCAGCGCGTCCAGCACCTTGGGGCCGCGCTCGTCCTCCAGGTACCGGGCGGCGCCCTGGGCCCGGGCACTGTCCACACCCGGGCCGCCGGGGCGGTACTTGCCGGTCAGGAAGCCGGAGGCGAGGGCGAAGTACGGCACGGTGGACAGGCCGTGGTCGGCGACCGTGTCGGCCAGCGCGCCCTCGAAGGTGGCGCGCGAGACCAGGTTGTAGTGCGGCTGCACGGCGACGTACCTGGCCAGGCCCTCGCGCTCGGAGAAGGCCAGCGCCTCGGCGAGCCGCTCGGCGCTGATGTTGGAGGCGGCGATCTCGGCGACCTTGCCCTCCTTCACCAGCTCGTTGAGCGCGCTGACGAACTCCTCCACCGGGGTGTCGTCGTCCCGGTGGGTGTAGAGCAGGTCGATGCGCTCGACGTCGAGCCGGCGCAGCGAGGCCTCGGTGGCGGACTTGATGTTGGCCGCGCTCAGGCCGGTGGCCTCGGGGTGGATGCCCACCTTGGTGGCGACGACGAGGTCGTCCTGGCGGCCGCGGCTGCGCAGCCACTTGCCGATGATGGTCTCGGACTCGCCGCCGCTGTTGCCGGGCACCCAGGAGGAGTAGGTGTCGGCGGTGTCGACGAAGTTCCCGCCGGCGGCGGTGTACGCGTCGAGCACGGCGAAGGACTGCGCCTCGTCCGCCGTCCAGCCGAAGACGTTGCCGCCGAGGGAGAGCGGGAACACCGCGAGGTCGGAGGTGCCGAGCTTCACCCTGGGGGCGTCACTGTGGTTTTCGGTCATGAGTGAAGTCAACCCGATCGGGTCGGCGGCGATTCCTCGGACCCGCAGGTCTTCACGAGCTTGTCGTGTCGCCGTTGCACTGGGCGGGCACGATCGCGCGGGCGGCCGCAGGTGATCACCGGGGCGGGGTCCGGGGTGTCGTCGAGGCGGGCGGATTCGTTAGAGTCCCTGCCATGGCTGACAACGACTACGACCCCGCCGGCAGCACCCAGATGTTCCGGGCGTTCGTCGACGAGACCCCGGCACCCCAGGCACCGGGCTCCGTCTCCACCTACAGCAGTGGCGGCAACCGCCGGACCGGCGTGATCGCGGCGATCGCCGTCGTCGCGGTGGTCGTGGTGGCGGCCGTCATCTGGCTGGCGGTCAAGTAACAACTGGTGCCTGGCGGCCGAGTGGCCCCTGCTCCCTCAGCAGGGCCGCCGCCAGGCGTCCAGTTCGAGCTTCTTCTGCATCGAGCTGAAGCCCAGGGCCTTGGTCTGGGCGCAGAACTTCTCCGTGCCGAGCTTGTACTCGACGTGGAACACCGCCTTGCCCGCCTGGATGAAGGGCGAGAGCCGGGCGCACTCGTTGAACTGCGAGCACTCCTCGTTCACGGCGAAGTCGAAGTCGCCCAGCAGGGCGGGGATCTGGTCCAGATCGTTCTTCAGGCCGATCGCCAGGCCGCGTTCGTGGGCGAGCGCGGCCAGCATGCGGTTGTACCGGAGCTGGTCCTCGGCGGTCAGCGGGAAGCCGCTGTCCTGGTTGTAGGCCTCGATGGTGTCCGGCTCGACCGCGTCGAAGCCCTTGGACCTGCACATGTCGAAGCGGGCCGCCATCAGTGGCTTCAGCTGGTCGAGCTTGCGGATGTCGAACCACTTCTCGCCCTTCCAGCCGTTGCCGCCGCCCTGCAGGGCCTTGGCGAAGGCGGCGGAGTCGGGGCGGAAGTCCTCCCAGGAACCGGCGTTGATGTAGCAGATCACCTTGCGGCCCTTGGCGTGCAGCGCGGCGACCACCGAGGCGTCGGTCTCGAAGCCGTCGATGTCGTAGACCGGGACGTCCACCGACTGGTCGACGCCGCCGCCGAGCTGCCACTGCCAGGCGAGGCCGGGGGCCGGCTGCCAGCGGGAGCCGGCGGGCTGCGGCGCCGGACCGCCGGTCGGGGTGCCGGTCGGGGTGCCCGCCGGAGCGCTGGTCGGGGTGCCCGGGGTGCCGGGGACGCTCGGGGTGCCCGGGGCGCTCGACGTGCTCGGCGTGCCGGGCACGGGGGCGGCGGTGGCCGCGGGGGGCTGCGCGCCGGTGGCGTCGGCCGAGGGGTCGTCCTCGTCCTCCGAACCGGAGCTGCTGCACGAGGTCGCCAACAGGGTGGTGGCGAGGGCGAGGGCGGCCAGCAGGGGCCGGGTACGGCGGGTCACGGTACTCGAACTCCGGATCGGGTCAGGTAAGTTCAGCGGCGGTCAGACCGTACGGCAGGGTGCGCCAGGGGTTCTCCCCGGCGCCGGGGACGGCGCAGCCGACGCCGGCCCGGCGGGCGGCGATCAGCGCGGCGGCCTCCCTGGCCAGCTCGGCGGGCACGTCGTACACCAGGTGGCAGAAGCGGGCGGCGGCGTGCCTGCCGGTCCACAACGGCAGGGTCATCGAGCGGTACGCCTCCCAGTCCCCCTCGAAGGTGACCAGCAGGTCGGCGAGGCCGACCTCGGCGTACCCGGGGTCGGGGTGGTCGCCGTGGCCGAACACCACGGTGCCGCAGCCGGCCGCCCGGGCCGCGGTGGCCAGCCGCCGGTAGTGGGCCAGCGCGCCCGGATGGGTGGCGACCTGGTCGAGGTAGACGCCGGTGATGCCGTGCCGCTGACGGTACGTCAGGATGTCGGCCACCACGGCGGAGTGGGGCCTTCGGCCGTAGTCCGTGTCCGCGTAGCCGAGCAGCGGCAGGCCCACCGCGCGCAGCTTCTCGGCGGCCTCGGCGAAGACGTTGTCGGGGGCCTCGCCCGGGCCGTCGGCCAGGTTGAGCACGACGGCGGCGATCCGGCCCGGTTCGGCGGCGGCGACCGCCTGCCAGGCCGCCGGGTCCACCGCGGGGTGGACGTACAGCGGCACCAGCAGGCGGCCGTCGGCGTGGCTGACGCCGGTCATGCGACGACCGGGGCGGCCGGAGCGGTGCTGAGCCAGAGATCGCGCAGGGTGTCGGCGAGTCCGGTCTCCGGGTGCCAGCCGAGCTCCCGGGCGGCGGCCGAGACGTCGGCCTGCTGCCAGGAGACGGCGGCCGAGCGCTCGGAGCCTGCCCCGCTCTCGTCGATCCGGCCGGTGAACCCGGCCGCCGCGGCCAGGCCGTCCGCGATCGCCCGGACCGGCCTGGCCTGTCCGGAGGCGAGGTTGAGCACCCGGGGCAGCGGGCGCTCGGCGGTGACGGCCAGGCCGACCGCACGGGCGATGTCCCGGGCGTCGACGAAGTCGCGGTGGGCGGAGAGGTCCCCCACCTTCACCACGCCCTCGGCGCCCTCCGGCGCCGCCCTGCGCAGCTCGGCGGCGAGCCGGCCGGGCAGCGAACCGGCCGGCGCGCCGGGGCCGACCGGGTTGAACACCCGCAGCACCACGGCGTCCAGCGGCGAGCCGGCCACCGCGAGGGAGCCGGCCAGCTTGGTCGCGCCGTAGACGCCGACCGGGCGGGCGTCGGCGTCCTCGGCGAGCGAGGTGCCGGATTCGCAGACGCCGTACTCGCCGGCCGAGCCGATGTGCACCAGGCGCGCCTTCGGAGCCCCCTGCTGGAGGGCCTCGCAGAGCACGGCCGGGCCGCGGGCGTTGACCTCGGCCAGGGTGACCGCGCTGCCGGCCACCGCGCCGGCGAAGTTGACCACCGCGTCGGGGGCGAGCGCGGCCAACTCCTCGCCGAGCGGGCCGGCCTGGGCGGTGGCCAGGTCCAGGCGCAGGTCGTGGTCGGGCCGCCGCCCCGCGGTCAGCACGGTGGCACCGGGCAGTGACCGCAGGACGGTGGCGGCGTGGCGGCCGAGGAAGCCGTCCACACCGAGCAGCAGGATTCTCACGCGGCCCGTCCGTCGTTCCCGGGGCCGCCGGCGGCGGCCGGCTGCCCGTCGGCGCTGTCGGCTGCGGTGCGGGCGGCCGGGATCGGCAGCTCCGGCCCGTCCGGCACGGCGTACAGGCCCTCGGCCGGCTCGCCCGGCAGCAGCAGCGAGCGGTTGAGCGTGAACTCGGCGTTGGCCCGGTCGTAGTCGTCCGGGCGGCCGATGTCCAGCCAGTAGCCGCCGAACTCGTAGGCGGCCGGCGGGGTCTTGGCGGCCAGCAGGTCCAGCACCAGCTCGTCGAAGCCCAGCGGCAGGCCGGGGGTGTACGCGGCGAGCGCGGAGCGGGACACGCCGTAGACGCCCATCGAGACCCGGTAGTCGATGCTCGGCTTCTCCTGGAAGCCGGTGATGCTCCCGGACTCGGTGGTCAGCACGCCGAAGTCGATCTTCACCTGGCGGGCGTAGGTGGCGATGGTGAGCGGCGCCCCGGACGCCTCGTGGTGCTTGAGCACCCCGGCGAAGTCCAGGTCGGTGAGGATGTCGCCGTTCATCACCAGGAAGTGCTCGGGCAGCCGGTCCTGCATGGTGAGCAGCGGGCCCATGGTGCCGAGCGGGCTGTCCTCGACGGCGTAGCCGACCCGCAGGCCCCACTGCGAGCCGTTGCCCACGTAGGCGCGGATGATGTGGCCGAGGTGGCCGATGGCCAGGGTGACGGTCTTGAAGCCCGCGGCGGCGAGCTGGCGCATCACGATCTCGAGGATCGCGTGCTGGTCGCCGATCGGGACGAGCGGCTTGGGGAGCGCGGTGGTGTACGGGCGCAGGCGAACGCCCTTACCGCCGGCCAGGATCACTGCATGCATGGTGTTTCCCCCACGGAAGTCGGTGCGACAGGAGCCTTCGGGTCGGATTACCGGATGCCAGGACGGCGAGGATCAGACGTTGTAGATGTCGGTCTTGTAGCGGGCCAGGTTGGCCGGGTCGCGGAAGAACTCGATGGTCTGCTCCAGGCCCTCCTCCAGGGAGAAGGCGGGGGCCCAGCCGGTGGCGGTGCGCAGCCGGGTGGCGTCGGCGACCAGGCGCATGACCTCGGAGTTGGTCGGCCGGATGCGCTGCTCGTCCTCCTTCACGGTGACGTCCACGCCCATCAGCTTGCCGACCAGGGTGACCAGGTCGCCGACCGAGATCTCGCCGCCGGTGCCGGCGTTGAAGGTCTTGCCGACGACGGCCTCGGCGGGGGCGGTGCCGACCGTGCGGAAGGCGCTCGCGGTGTCCTTGACGAAGGTGAAGTCGCGGGTCGGGCGCAGGTCGCCGAGGGTGATCTCGCGCTCGCCGGCGGCCAGCTGGGCGATCACGGTCGGGATGACGGCGCGCATCGACTGGCGCGGGCCGAAGGTGTTGAACGGGCGCAGCGTGACGACCGGGGTCTCGAAGCTGGCGTGGTAGCTGTCGGCCAGCCGGTCCCCGCCGGCCTTGGAGGCGGCGTACGGGGACTGGGTGTTGATCGGGTGGTCCTCGGTGATCGGCACGGTCTGCGCGGTGCCGTAGGTCTCGCTGGTGGAGGTGTGCACCAGGCGGGGGATCTCCAGGTGGCGCACCGCCTCCAGCACGTTGAGGGTGCCGGTGACGTTGGTCTCGATGTAGGAGTGCGGGGCCCGGTAGGAGTAGGGGATCGCGATCAGGGCGGCCAGGTGGTAGACCGCCTCGGTGCCCTTGACCAGGCCGTTGACCGAGCCCGGGTCGCGGACGTCGCCAAGGACGATCTCGACCGAGTCGAGCACCTCCTTGGGGAGGGTCTCCAGCCATCCGAAGGACGAGAAGGAGTTGTACTGGACCATCGCGCGGACCTGGTGGCCGTCCGCGACCAGGGTCTCGACGAGGTGGGAGCCGATGAAGCCCTCGGCTCCGGTGACGGCGACGCTGCTCATGCTGGGTATTCGCTTTCTCGGTGATCGGGGACGGGCTGGGCGGTGTGTGGTGGCCCAGCCGGGTGTGCTGTGCGGTGGTGCGGTTCGGGTCGTGCTCGGTTCAGCGGTGCTTGGTGGTGCGGCCGAGCACGGGCCCGGCGATGGCGGTGAGGACGACGGCCGCCGCCCCGCAGCCGATGAGCTGCAGGAGGGTCGGGTCCACACCTGTCAGCAGCCCGGCGCACTCGGCGCCCGCGGCGGCCAGACAGATCAGGGCGGTGCTCCAGCTGAGCCCGAAGGCGTTCAGCAGCAGCGCCAGCCAGAGGGAGCCGCCGAGCAGCAGCAGCGCGCCGAGCTCGCGGACCCCGAGCGCCGGGGCGCCGGGCCAGAGCACGGTGGCGGCGGCGTCCAGCGCGGCCACGGTGGTGAGGTAGATGAACAGGCAGCCGAGCAGCACGCCACCGGTGCGGCGGACGAACTCGGCGGCGGTGTGGCTGGTCCGCAGTGCCGCCACGGCCATCGCCCGGTAGCGGAAGAGCAACCACTCGGCGAGGCCGAGGCTGAGCGTCAGCGCGATCATGGCCGGCCCCGTCGGGCTGGTGGCCGCGCCGTCCGCGGCCCCGGTGCGGACCGCCTGGTGGACGGTGGCGCCGAGGCCGGCGATCAGGGTGAGGGTGCCGACGGCCAGGCCGAACAGCAGGTGCGGGATCTCGTGCCGCAGCGGCAGCCGCAGCACGGTGGCGTCCTGTTCGCTGCGCAGGCAGCGGATGATCTCGCGGGTGGCCAGGCCCAGCGCCAACCCGAGCGAGGCCAGCAGCACGACCGTCCGGGCCAGCTGCGGTACGTCCACGGCCAGCACCACGCCCGCGCCGATCGCCGACGGTGCGAGGGCCACCAGCAGGAACTTCTCCCGGCCGAGGACCAGCAGCACGGTGGCGGCGGCCAGGTAGCCGGACTGCCCGGCGGCGAAGCCGAGCGAGCCGAGCGGCCCGCCGACCACGTACCCGGCGATGGCCGCGGTCAGCGCGCCGACCGGTGCGCCGACGGCCAGGCAGATCCCGGCCGCCCGGCGCCGGCCGCGGCCGAGCCAGGCGTACGAGCGGTGCGCCAGCGCCTGGTTCCAGGACCAGCTGACCAGGGTGGACACCGAGAGCGCGAGCATGCCGGAGGGCAGGCCGAAGCGCATCCGGGTGGCCGCGAACAGGTTGGCGCCGAGCAGGTAGCCCAGGCCGGGCAGGGCGAACACCAGGCCGCGGACCACACAGCGCCAGGGGTCGGCCCGCCAGGGGTTGGCGAACTCGGAGCTCGGGCCGGGGTAGCGGCGCTCGACCTTCTGGAACAGCTCCTCGGCGACGGTGAACGCGTCGGGGCGGCCGTACAGCAGCGCCGCCTGCTCGTCGGAGAGGCCGTCGGACTCCAGGTAGGCCGCGATCTCGTAGGGGTGGACCGCGTCGGCGCAGACGTCGGCCAGCCGGTCGGCCAGCTCGTCCAGCGGGTCCGGCGAGAGGTCCAGCTGCTCGTCGGGCTCGGTCCGCTGCGCGGGCAGCACCGGGCGGCGGCGCTTGCGCGGCAGGGTGCGCAACTGCACGGTCTGCTCGGCCCACTCGGGGCCGGCCTCGTCCGGGACGAGGCGCAGGGGCCCGCTCATGCGTTCACCTCGCTGCGCTCGGCGGCCGCTTCGCGGGGTGCGCGCCGGTCGATGGTCTGGTCGTTCACGCGCCCACCTCGCTGCGTTCGCCGAGGGCCACGGGCTCGTCCCAGTCGGCGGGTGCGCCGTCGGCGACGGCGACCACGCCGTTCGGCAGCCAGCGGGAGGTGCCGAGCAGCTCGGTGTAGATGCTGCGGAAGCCGTCGATGTTCTGGCGGAGCGTGAACTGCTCGATCACCCGCAGCCGTGCCTGCTCACCGAGCCGGGCCCGCCGCTCGGGGTCGCGCAGCAGCTCGATGGCGGCGGCGGCCATGGGTTCGGGTTCGCGCGGAGGGACGACCAGGCCGGTGTCGCCGACGGCCTCGCGCACGCCGCCCACGTCGGTCGAGACGGTGGAGCGGCCGCAGGACATGGCCTCGATCAGGGTGAACGGGAAGCCCTCGCTGATGCTGGAGAGCATCACCACGTTCCCCGCCGCGTACGCGTCGGTGATGTCCGCGACGCGGCCTTCGAAGGCCACCGAGTCGGCGACGCCGAGCTCGGCGGCCAGGGCTATGCACCGGTCGCGGTAGGCCTCGCCGCCCTTGGGCGTGCCGCCGAACAGCCGCAGCCGGGCGTCGGGTATCTCGCGCTGCACGATCGCGAAGGCCTGGATCAGCGTCTCCAGGTCCTTGATCGGGTCGACCCGGCCGGCCCAGCTGAGCGTCGGCGTCTCGGGCTCCGGTCCGGCGGGCGGGAACGCCGCCGGGTCCACGCCGTTGTACACGGTGCGGATGTGGGCGGACGGCGTGCCGCCGCGCTCCTCCCAGCGCCGGTTGTACCGGTTGCCGGGGGTGACCAGCGCGGCCCGCCGGTAGCTCTCCTCGGCGAGCATCCGGTAGAAGCCCAGCAGCAGCGCCTTGACCGGCCAGCGGTAGGGGCCGGTGCGGTAGCCGAGGTAGCGCTCGCGCAGGTAGATGCCGTGCTCGGTCAGCAGGAACGGTACGCCGTACTGCTGGGAGGCGATCAGCCCCGGCAGGGTGGCCAGGCCGCCGCTGGCGGCGTGCGCGACGCCGTCCTGGGGCGGCTCGACCGACAGCGGGCGCAGCGCGTGCTCCAGCAGGTCGGTGGCGTTCAGCGCGTCGTGCAGGGTGGGCCGGGAGACGGCGGTGGAGAGGTAGTCACGGGTCCAGACGTGCTGGAGGGTGCGCAGGGCGCGCTCGCTGCGCAGCGCCGGGCTGAGCAGCCCGCGCCGGGCGAGGTCGGCGAAGCCGTACAGCTCGGTGCCGAAGTGGGTGGTGTAGACCGGGTCCAGGATGGAGTGCAGGAACCGCTCGTAGGCGTTGAGGAAGCGGCGCATCTCCTTGCCGCGCGGTGCTCTGGCCTCGATGGCCGGGCCCCACAGCGGGGCGGTCGTGACGGACCGCACGTTGGCCGGCAGCTCCCAGGCCAGTGGTTCGTGGCCGGTTCCGGTGACCGCGACGATGTCGAAGTCCACGTCCGGCATGCCCTGGACGAGCTGGTCGCACCAGACGCTCACGCCGCCGTGCTGGTGCGGGTACGTCCCCTCGGTGAGCAGGGTGACTCGCATTGCCTGTCCCCCCTCCTGTCCTTGCGTCAAGCGCCCGGCGCGGATGGCCGGGTCGGGTTACCGGTGGTGGGGCCGGGGGACGGCCCGGCCCCACCACCGGTATCACCTGTTAACGGGTGCCGGGCTGACCGGCGGTCTTGCGGGCGGGTTCGGCCTTCCCCCCGGAGGCCTTGCCGCTCTTGGTGCTGCCCTTGGCGACGCCCTTGGCGTTGCCGCCGGTGACGCCCTTGCCGGCCACCGGAGCGCCGCTGCCGGGCACCAGGGTCGGCGCGTCGGTCCGGGCGGTGTCGCTCGGGCCGGCCGGGACGGCGTCGGCGGTGCCCTGGGGCACCACCTTCTTGTCGGCCGGCGCCGGCGCGGTGACCGCCTTGGCGGCGGCGTTCGGCGCGGCGACGGCCGGGGTCGCCGGGGTGTTGGCCGCGGTCAGCTTGAGCGTGACGCTGCTCTGCAGCTGTGCGGGCTTCACCCAGCCGGACAGCGTACCGGCGTAGGCGGTGCCGAAGGGCGCGGTTCCGATGGAAACCTTCTGGGTGGTGCCGGTCGGCATGGTGGCCTGGATCTGGACACCGGCCGGGGCGCTCACCGTGACGGTGTCGCCGACCCGGTACGCGGTGACCTGGCCGGACGCCAGGGCCGTGCTCCACGCCGCGCGGCGCTGGAACTCGGCGCCGATCTCCTTCTGCGGGAGGTTCACGACCGGGGCGTTGTCGGCGTGCAGCGAGCGGTAGGTGGAGAGGATCCGCTCCAGCACCGGGTAGACGATCCGGTCCTCGGACAGGTTCGACTGGTGGATGAAGTGCGGGCGCGGGTCGTTGCTCAGCACGTGGCCGAGGTCGATCCGGGCCTCCAGCGGCACGATGTACGACTGGTAGCCGGTGTTGACGTTCAGCGGCGTCGGCAGGCAGGTGGAGTTGGCGTTGTTCTCGCAGACGCCGCTTCCGCCGTTGGCCACGCTGGTGTAGATCCAGTTGTACTCGTCGGCCTCCTCCTTCGCCGTCCCGGCGTTGTAGAAGACGTTCATCGGGTACCGCGGCACGGTCAGCACGGACGAGCCGACGGACCGCTGGGCGGGCTCGCGGGAGGCGTCGCTGGCGGTCCACTTGACCCCGTTGGCGACCAGCGAGGGCGCCAGGTACGGGTTGTCGCTGGTCTCCTGCGGGGCGGTCAGCAGCCCGGAGTGCTCGCCGGTGACCAGCTCGGTCTTGTCGATGACCAGGCTGTGCGCCGCGGCCCAGTCGATGTTGTTCTTGACCTGGGAGGTGATGGTGGCCTGGTCGACCCAGACGGTGCCGCCCGCGGCGTCCTTGGTGCACTTCCACGGGACCACCGAGACGTCCTGCAGGCAGCCCAGGTACGGGTGCGTGTAGGTGTGGTTGACCCACCGGTAGCTGGCCTGGTCGGCGACCATCTGGTCCACCACCGGGTCGGCGGTGACGCTGTGGTCGGCCTTCCAGTCCTCGCTGCCGCCGCCGTTGAACACCATGTCCATGGTGAAGTTGTTGGCGGTCTGCCACTGCTTCGCGTACTGCGCGTCGGCGGCGTTCATCCGGATCGGGTTGGCCGTCTCCGGGGTGCCGGGCGGGCAGGTGACGTCGCCGGGGGTGCACTTGAGCACGGTGTCCCAGCGGTCGTCCGCCAGGAAGACGTCGTCCACGTGGGCCGCGAAGTAGTTGCGGTCGTACCCGAGGTGCACGCCCTGGGTGATCCAGTCGACGATGCCCCGCGCCAGCAGGCGGTACTGCTGCTGGTACTGGTTGTAGACGAAGGTGACGACCAGTTCCTTGCGGCCGTCGTGGCTGTACTCGCCGACCAGCGAGCCGCGGGCGGTGGAGCCCGGGATCGGGGCGTCCACCAGCGGCGTGAACGAGGCGCCGGCCGGCGGCGAGGCCAGCGGGGTGGCCAGGTAGCCGTAGCTCTCGTCGACGGTCGGGTCGTTGTCCTCGAACGGGACGGCGCCCTTGAGGTAGCCGAACGGGCCGGCCGTGCCGGCGCCGGTGACCTGGGCCTGGACACCGTCCAGCTTGCCCATGTACCCCGGGTCCTGCGCCCAGTTCAGGCCGACGTCCGGCCTGGCGTAGGTGTAGGCGTCGACCTGGCGGACGCCGAAGGCGGCCTCGTAGGTGGCGAGCGCCGTCATCTCGGCCGAACCGGCCGTGAAGGGGTTGTCGTTGGGCATCACGATGCCCTGGTACTTGCCGCGCGGCTGGCCGTTGACGGTGTCGCTGAGGAAGGCGGCATCGATGACCGGACGGTTGGCGTCGTTGAGATTGACGATCTTGTACGGGGTGCCCTGGCTCTTCAGCTCGGCGGCTATGGCCGCCGTCGCGGGGCCGCCATCGTCGATCACCAGGACCGTGAGGTCGATCCTGGGAGCCGTGGTGGCGCCGTGTGCGAGGGACGACTGCAGGCCGCCGGCCAGCAGGACGGCTGCCGCGCAAGCGGCAACTCTTCGGGTCGCTCGACCCATGTGTGTTCCTCCCCTGGGCAGGGCGCTCCGCTGCTCGGCGCTCATCTGCCCGGTCGCTGTTCGCGGGCAGCAGGCTGCCCGGCGCCCATCCTGGTGGAGACTCCGCACCGATTGGGACCAAATGGGCGGGAGTGCAGCGAATCTGTTACCAACGTTCATGGCGATGCCATGAAGGCGCTGATTGTGGCCGGAAGTGGACCGGTTACGCAAATAATGAATTGAAAATTAAAAAGCGCTGCCGGAGCGTTACCGCTGGTCACCAAGCGTGTGGCTGGGGCGGGGGTGGCGCGCCCTACACTGGCGGCGTTGCGCGTGACACTCTTGCACATCTGTCCGTTCTGGTGGGCAGGTTCATGCAATATCGCGCAGGGTTGTGCCATGTCACAGTCCGAATATCCATTGGAGGGCACCGGGTGACCGAGCAGCAGACCGAGAACGTCGTTATCGAGGCCGCCACGGGGGCCGCGGAGAACGATCCGGCGGCCCGGAGCCTCGGGCTGCGCGGGGCCGTCAACGCCCGCGATCTCGGCGGCTACCGGACGGCCGACGGCCGGGTGCTGCGGCACGGCGTCGCGCTGCGCAGCGACGGTCTCAACCGGCTCACCGACGCGGACCTCGACCTGCTGGTCGCCCTCGGCCTGCGTCAGGTGGTCGACCTGCGCAGCCTCGACGAGGTCCGTGAGGCCGGCCCGGACCGGGTCCCCGGTCTGCCGGTCGCCGACATCGCCGCCGCCGAGCTGTCCGCCCGGCCGATCACCGTCGAGCGGACCACCGCGGACGGCATCACCCTGCACCACCTGCCGGTCTTCGCCGCCGACTTCGACATCTACGTGGCGCTGCGCGACGCCCTGGCCGACCGCAGCCCGGAGAAGCAGCACGCCCTGCTGGGTGACGGCCGGGCCGCCGCGATGATGGTCGGCCTCTACCGCTGGTTCGTCACCGACGCGGTCGCGCGCGAGCGCTTCGCCACCGTGCTGCGGCTGCTGGCCGCGCCGGACGGCGCGCCGCTGCTGTTCCACTGCTCGGCCGGCAAGGACCGCACCGGCTGGACGGCGGCGATCCTGCTCACCGTCCTCGGGGTGGACCGCGAGACTGTGTTCGCCGACTACCTGCTCACCAACGAGCGCTCCGCCGAGATCGTCGAGAACATCGTCGACAGCTTCGGCACCCGCGGCCTGATGCAGGATCCGGGGCTGCTGCTGCCGGTGTTCCGGGCCGAGCGAAGCTACCTGGAGGCGGCCTTCGCCGAGGTCGAGGCCGGCTGGGTCACCTTCGAGAAGTTCTGGCAGGACGGCCTGGGCCTGGACGACGAGGTCCTGGCGGGCCTGCGCGCCAACCTGCTCGCCTAGGGGCCCGCCCGCTCAGGACCTGTCAGGCCGGACCGGCCGGACGGGTCCTGGCCGCGTCCGCCCGTTCCCACCGGGCGGACGCCGCCGTCACCCCTCGTTGGTCAGGCCCTCGCGCAGCTGGGTGAGGGTCTTGGTGAGCAGCCGGGAGACGTGCATCTGGGAGATGCCGATCTCCTCGCCGATCTGCGACTGGGTGAGGTTGCCGAAGAAGCGCAGCATGATGATCCGGCGCTCCCGCGGCGGCAGCTTGGCCAGCAGCGGCTTCAGCGACTCGCGGTACTCCACGCCCTCCAGGGCGAGGTCCTCGTAGCCCAGCCGCTCGGCCAGCGGCCCGTCGCCGTCCTCCTCGCCGGGGCTTGAGTCGAGCGAGCTCGCGGTGTACGCGTTGCCCACCGCGAGGCCCTCGACCACGTCCTCCTCGCTGACGCCGAGGCAGGTGGCCAGCTCGGCGACGGTGGGGGAGCGGTCCAGCTTCTGCGCCAGCTCGTCGCCGGCCTTGGTGAGCGCCAGGCGCAGCTCCTGCAGCCGCCGCGGCACCCGCACCGACCAGCTGGTGTCCCGGAAGAAGCGCTTGATCTCGCCGACCACGGTGGGCATCGCGAAGGTGGGGAACTCGACCCCGCGCTCCGGGTCGAACCGGTCGATCGCCTTGATCAGGCCGATCGTGCCGACCTGGACGATGTCCTCCATCGGCTCGTTGCGGCTGCGGAAGCGCGCGGAGGCGTACCGGACCAGCGGCAGGTTGAGCTCGATGAGGGTGTCGCGGACGTAGGTGTGCTCCCCGCTGCCGGGCTCCAGGACGGCCAGCCGCAGGAAGAGCGAGCGGGAGAGCGTCCGGGTGTCCAGCCCGGCGCCCGGAGGGGCGGGTGGGGCCTCGGGGACGGGTGTCGCGGCCCCGGCCCGCTGGGCCGGGATCAGGTCGGCGGTGACCGTCGCGGTATCGGCGTCGCCGACGTGGACCAGCGCCCCGTGGATCTCCGCAGTGCCGAGCTCTCCGGACATGCGCCCACCCCCTTGTGACTGACATTTGAACGGGTGCCGCCGTGCGGGGGTTCCCGCACGGTGCCCTCCCCCTCCATACCGGCCCACCGCCCCCGGCAAACCCGAACGTCGCAAGATGTCACGCGTCGGTAACGCGTAGCAATCTTGATTCGGACATTCATTTGCCCCGGACTGTCCGGGATTATGACGGTCAGTCTTCCCAGGAATTGCCGGTTCGAAGCCTGGTCAGGATGCGCGAAAGTAGCCGGGACACATGCATCTGGGACATGCCAAGCTCGGTGCTGATCTGCGACTGGGTCAGATTGGCGAAGAACCGCAGCATGACGATCCGCCGCTCCCGCTCCGGCAGCTGGACCAGGAGGTGGCGGACCATGTCCCGGTGTTCGACCTCGTCCAGCGCGGCGTCCTCGTAGCCGAGCCGGTCGAGCAGGGCGAGCCCGCCCTCGTGCTCCTGCGCGGCCTCCAGCGAGGCGGCGTTGTAGGCCCGCCCGGCGTCCAGGCAGGCCCGGACGTCCTCCTCCGGGATGCGCAGGCTGGCGGCGATCTCGGGGACCTTGGGGGCCCGCCCGTGCATCACCGTCAGCTCCTCCATCGCGCCGCTGACCTGCACCCAGAGCTCCTGGAGCCGGCGCGGCACGTGCATGGTGCGGACGTTGTCGCGGAAGTACCGCTTGATCTCGCCGAGGATGGTCGGCAGCGCGTACGTCGGGAACTGCACGCCCCGGCCCGGGTCGAACCGGTCGATCGCGTTGATCAGGCCGATCGTGCCGACCTGGACGACGTCCTCCATCGGCTCGCTGCGGCTGCGGAAGCGGGTCGCCGCGTAGCGCACCAGCGGGATGTTGACCTCGATCAGCGCGGCCCGGACGCGCTCCCGCTCGGGGGCGTCCGCGGGCAGCTCGGCCAGCCGCTCGAACAGCACCCGGGTCAGGGTCCGGACGTCCACCACGGGGCGGCCGCCGGGGCCGCGCAGGCCGTCCGGGCGCAGCTCCCCGGCCGGGCTGATGATGGCGGCCAGGACCTCGTCCCCCGGTGGTGGCGGCGGGGGCCGCTCGGTGGTCTGCTCGGCGGCCTGTGGGCCGGTGGGCCCGGTGCCGGTGTCCGGCGCGCTCCCTGGTGTCCGCACGGACACGTCACCCCTCCCGAATTCGATGAATGGCGGGACCTGCGGATCGGGAGTCGCGTTTCGTCTCACCACCTCGCCATGTCCGGCAAAACCGGTCATAGCATCACAAGGCGGGCACAGGTCGGGCAAGCACCGTGTGGAGGTGTGTTGGTGGGGTGGTGACGCCCCGCCGAGCCTCCGGGGACCCTGCCCGGGGCACCGTTCCGGCACACACCAAGGCGCCCCGCCCGGGTCTCGGGCGGGGCGCCGCGGCCGTTCGGGGGGTGGCCCGGGGATCAGACCTCGATGTCGGCGATCACCCAGGTGGCGAACTCGCGCCATTGCCCGGCCGCGGCCTGGTGGGCCGGATGGGCGATGTAGGACTGCAGCGTCTCGCGGTCCGAGACGAGGCTGTTGATCGCGTAGTCGTACGCGATGTCGCGGTCGGTGGTGTTCCAGCCGCACTCCCACTCGCGCAGCTCGGGGATGAGCGCGCCGAGCTCCTCGAACGCCTTGGCGCCGGCGACCGCGCGCGGGTCGTCCTTGGTGACGCCTTCGTTGAGCTTGAACAGGACCAGGTGCCGGATCACGATGCCGCTCCTCGCGGACGGGGGGTGAGGGTCCCGCCCACCGTAGCCGCTGCCGGTGGGGCTACTTCACCAGCCCGGTCATGAAGGTGCCGATCGCCTTGGCGGCGTTCGAGATCCCCTCGAAGCCGAGCTGGACGAGTTCGGCGGCCCGGGCCGGAGAGGTGATGATCGTGTAGAGCACGAAGACGAGCAGGAGAACCATGCCGATCTTCTTCGCCTGCGCCATCCGGTGACCTTCCTCCCTGCTGTGGGCCGCCGCCACTCGGTCCCCGAGCGGCCCTCTGCATTGGGCAGCTTATCCACCGGACGGCCTATCACGTGTGCGACGCGTTCACCCGGCGGGACGAAGGTCCCCGCGAGTGGGGCCTTTCTCCGGGTGCCCCGGCGCGAGCGGTGCAGCACGATGGGTGGTGTACCGGGGACCTGGCAGGAATTCCCGGTACGTGGATCCGGAGCCCCCGCTGTGGGACCGGGCGCCGCGACTCCCCCCGACGCGGCCCCGGTTGTGGGACTCCGCCCGGGGGAGCGGTTGGTCCCCCGAGCCGCTCCCCCCTTCAGGCTCCGTACTCGCCGGGCGTTGGTGGTCATCGGCC
Source organism: Kitasatospora sp. NPDC048239 (assembly GCF_043202015.1). Classification (NCBI taxonomy): domain Bacteria; kingdom Bacillati; phylum Actinomycetota; class Actinomycetes; order Kitasatosporales; family Streptomycetaceae; genus Kitasatospora; species Kitasatospora sp. NPDC048239. The sequence continues at coordinate 556,091 of NZ_JBICZP010000003.1, forward strand.
TCGGGTGCGGAGTTCTTTCGTGCGGGGGAACGACGAAGGGCCCGTCCGGATCGGACGGGCCCTTCGTGATGCTGGCGGTAGCGGTGGGATTCGAACCCACGGTGAAGTTGCCCCCACACACGCTTTCGAGGCGTGCTCCTTTGGCCGCTCGGACACGCTACCAAGGGGAACTCTACCGGACGGGTGGCGCCGTCACGAAATCCGTATCCGGGCGGGTGTTCCGGTCCAGGTCAGCGCCGTGGGTGCGGCGCAGGGCGGCCGTGGCGGCGGATCGGGCGGGCGTCAGCGGTGGGTTTCGAAGAACTCGCGCAGCTGCTCGCCGCACTCCTCTGCCAGGACGCCCCAGACCACCTCGGGGCGGTGGTTGAGCCGGCGGTCGCGCATCACGTCGAAGAGCGAGCCGGCCGCGCCGGCCTTCTCGTCGAGGGCGCCGTAGACCACCCGGTCGATCCGGGACAGCACGATGGCGCCCGCGCACATCGTGCAGGGCTCCAGGGTGACGACCAGTGTGCAGCCGCTGAGGCGCCACTCGCCGAGCTTCTCCGCCGCCTGCCGGATCGCGACCACCTCGGCGTGCGCCGTCGGGTCGCCGACCGCCTCGCGCTCGTTGTGGCCGCGCCCGAGCACCTCGCCGTCCGGGCCCAGGACGAGCGCCCCGACCGGGACGTCCCCGCCGGACGGCGCCAGGGACGCCTCGGCGATGGCGAGGCGCATCGGCGCCGCCCAGCGGTCGCGGACCGGGTCGGGGCGGACGGGGGCGGGCAGTGGTGCTATCTGCGGGGCGGACTGCATGACATCCAGTGTCCGGTATCCCGGGGCGGGCACCGGCCGCTACCGGACCGCCTCCAGGACCTCTCCGCAGCCGAGCGCCTCGGCGATCTCCTCCAGGGCGTCACCGGGCACCGCGCCCTCGCCGCTGAGGGCGAGCAGCTCGTCGGCGGGCAGCCCGAACTCGCCGAGCAGGTGGGCGTCGCCGAGCGGGCCGACCGGGACGCCGCCGTGCGGGGAGTCGGCGTCCTCCTCGTCCAGCTCCTCGGCCTCCTGCTCCTCCTCCAGCTCGGCGACCAGGTTGTCGAGGTCGCCGAACTCGCTCTCGCCGGCCTGGTCGACCAGCTCGTCGGTGAGGACGGAGCCGTACGAGCTGCGGGCGGCGGCGGCGCCGTCCGACACGAAGATCCGCGGATCCTCCTCGCCGTCCACCCGGACGATGGCGAACCAGGCGTCCTCCTGTTCGATGAAGACCAGGACGCTGTCGTCGTCCTGGGCGGCCTCGCGGGCCAGATCGGCCAGATCGGCCAGGGTTTCGACGTTGTCGAGTTCCGCCTCGCTCACATCCCACCCGTCCTCGGTGCGAGCAAGCACTGCAGCGAAGTACGCCACCAGGGACACTCCCAGGATCTCGGTCTCGGCTGTCGGCGCTCTCGGGCAACGCGGAATCTGGCCGCCCCCGCGCCAGAGGCGGTCCGCTGTTCGGACCGTCCCATCGGAATCGTGACAGAAAGCCCGCCCTTGCGGGGGGTGTTCGGCAGCGCGTCTTTGCAGGTCGTGTCGGAAGCACGGGCCGGATGCCGGTGAACGGCCGCCGGTCCGGTCAGATCCGGAAGGTTCGCATCCGCATGGCCTCGCGCATCCGCCGCTCCTTCGTCCGGCGGGGCTGCACCCGCTCGCGCAGTTCGCGGGCCTCGGCGAGCTCGCGTAGGAAGGCGGCCCGCCGTTTACGGCGTTCCGCCTCGGTCTCCGGATGGTCCGGGGGCGGCCCGGAGAGGCCGCTCGACGGGCTCTGTGGCTCGTCCGCCGAGCCGCCCCCGGGCTTCGGGTTGCTCGTCATACGACGTGACTTTCCCAGATCGGCCCGGTTGATACCACAGGAGGCGGTTTCGCCCGGGCATTCGCGGTGCGTCACGGCGTGTCACGTCTGAGTGAGCCCGGCCGCTCCGCCGGCCGGGTCAGGGTCCGGGCCGGGCGGGCCACGGCGTGTCGTACGGGCGTCCGGTACCGGGCTAACCTCGACGCATGCGGATCCACGTCGTCGACCACCCGCTGGTCGCCCACAAGCTCTCCACCCTGCGCGACGAGCGCACCGACTCGCCGACCTTCCGTCGCCTGACCGACGAGCTGGTGACCCTCCTCGCCTACGAGGCCACCCGGGACGTCCGCACCGAAGAGGTGGAGATCACCACGCCCGTGGCGGTCACCACCGGCACCCGGCTCAGCTACCCCCGCCCGCTGGTGGTGCCGATCCTGCGGGCCGGCCTCGGCATGCTGGACGGGATGACCCGGCTGCTGCCGACCGCCGAGGTGGGCTTCCTCGGCATGGTGCGCAACGAGGAGACCCTGGAGGCCTCCACCTACGCCACCCGGATGCCGGACGACCTCTCCGGCCGCCAGGTCTACGTGCTCGACCCGATGCTGGCCACCGGCGGCACGCTGGTCGCCGCGATCCGGATGCTGATCGAGCGGGGCGCCACCGACGTCACCGCCGTCGTGCTGCTGGCCGCCCCCGAGGGCGTCGCGGTGATGGAGAAGGAGCTGGCCGGGCTGCCGGTCACCGTCGTCACCGCCGCCGTCGACCAGCGGCTGAACGAGAACGGGTACATCGTCCCCGGCCTCGGCGACGCGGGCGACCGCCTGTACGGCACCGCGGGCTGACCTCCCCAGAACGGCTGAGAGCCCCCCGGCGCGGTGCCGGGGGGCTCTCGTACGTCCGGGCGGCTCAGCAGCTGCCGGTGGCGCTCGGGGTCGGCGAGGGCTTGGTGGCCAGGGCCAGTGCGGCGGCGGCCTGGGTCTCGTCGAGCAGGGCGTTGTAGCTGTCGCCGACGACGACGTCCACGCTGTTGTCGGTGCGGGCGTCCGTGGTGACGGTGGCCCCGGCGATCTGCGAACTGATCAGGGTGGCCGCGCCGGCGCCGGCCGGACCGGCGATCACCACCGCGGTGCCGGGCACCTTCTTGTCGAGCTCGGCCGGGGCGTTGCCCTTCTTGTCGACGGCGAAGCCGCGCTTGGTGAACTCGTCGGCGGTCCGCCCGGCCAGGCCGGCCTTGGTGGTGGCGTTGAAGACGTTCACCTTGAAGGCGGCCGGCTGCGGGACGGCGTGCGGGTCCCCGCCGGGGGCGGCGGGGGAGGCGTCCGGGGTGGGCGCGGCCAGCGGCTTCCCGGACTGGGTCGCGCAGGCCTGGGCGGAGGAGTGCCTGAGCTTGCCGCTGAAGATGTCCCACAGCTGGACACCGCCGAGGGCGATCAGGGACAGCGCGAGGATCGAGCCGATCAGCGCCAGGACCTTGCGGCTCTTCTTAGGCGGCCGGCCCAGCCGCGGATAGGCGTTGCCGGTGATGCGGTACTGCTTCCCCTTCAGGCCTTGGGGAGTCAACATGCTCACGTTTTGTCTCCCCCTCGTGCCAGGGCGGGGTTCGTGTGACGGGTCCGGCCGGCGCGGAGGTGCGCCACGGATCGCGGCCGTAGTCAGCAGATTAGTGCCGTCCGGCTGTGAAGGTACTAAATGATCATCATCTGGAGTACGGCGGCACCCGAAAGGGGTACCGCAGACGTGCGGACCGCCCCCCGGGGGTGGCCGGAGGGCGGTCCGACGGCAGGTCGAAGGGGCCCGTCACTCCATTTCGAGGACGCGCGCGTGCAGGACCTGGCGCTGCTGCAACGCGGCCCGTACGGCCCGGTGCAGCCCGTCCTCCAGGTAGAGGTCGCCGTGCCACTTCACGACGTGGGCGAAGAGATCGCCATAGAAGGTGGAGTCCTCCGCCAGGAGGGTTTCCAGATCGAGTTGGCCCTTGGTGGTCACCAGCTGGTCCAGCCGCACCGGGCGCGGGGCGACGTCCGCCCACTGGCGGGTGCTGGTCCGGCCGTGATCCGGGTACGGCCGCCCATTGCCGATGCGCTTGAAGATCACACGGAAAGCCTACCGTTTGGGCGGCGGATGGCCCAGCAGCCGCGGCGCCGCCACGCGCACCGGTGCGAGCTGCGAGCGGACGATTGCGGCTGTTTCATGGGAAATGTCGCGAACGTCGTCCCTCTGCTCTGCCCTGGAGAGTGCCCCGATGCCGACCGCCGAGCCGTCGTCCACCGAGCTGCCGTCCGCCGCCCTCGTCCCACCCGCCGTGCGGGGGATCGCCGAGGGCTACGCCTTCACCGGCCCCGCCCTCGACCTCGGGGCGGTGCTGCTCGACGGCACCGCGTACCCGGCGGCCCAGGTGCGCGTCCCGCTCGGCGTGCTCAACCGGCACGGCCTGGTGGCCGGTGCGACCGGCACCGGCAAGACCAAGACGCTCCAGCTGATCGCCGAACAGCTCTCCGCCCAGGGCGTGCCGGTGTTCCTGGCCGACATCAAGGGCGACGTCTCCGGGATCGCCGCACCGGGCGCGCCGAGCGGGCGGACCACCGCCCGCGCCGCCGAGGTCGGGCAGAGCTGGTCGGCCCAGGGCTGCCCGGTCGACTTCTTCTCCCTCGGCGGGCAGGGCGCGGGCATCCCGATGCGGGCCACCGTCACCAGCTTCGGCCCGCTGCTGCTGGCCAAGGTGCTGGACCTGAACGAGACCCAGGAGTCCTCGCTCGGCCTGGTCTTCCACTACGCCGACAAGCGCGGGCTCGAGCTGTACGACCTCAAGGACCTCACCGCCGTCATCACCTTCCTCGCCTCGCCGGAGGGCAAGGAGGAGCTGAAGGGCATCGGCGGACTCTCCGCGGCGACCGCCGGGGTGATCCTGCGCTCGCTCACCATGCTGGAGAACGAGGGTGCCGGGGCGTTCTTCGGCGAGCCGGAGTTCGACACCGCCGAGCTGCTGCGGACCGCTGCGGACGGGCGGGGCGTCGTCTCGGTGCTGGAGCTGCCCGCCGTGCAGGACCGGCCGCGGCTCTTCTCCACCTTCCTGATGTGGCTGCTCGCCGACCTCTACCAGGAGCTGCCCGAGGTGGGGGACCTCGACAAGCCCAAGCTGGTGTTCTTCTTCGACGAGGCGCACCTGCTCTTCAAGGGCGCGTCCAAGTCCTTCCTGGAGGCGATCACCCAGACCGTCCGGCTGATCCGGTCCAAGGGCGTGGGCATCTTCTTCGTCACCCAGACGCCGAAGGACGTCCCCGCCGACGTGCTCGCCCAGCTGGGCAACCGGGTGCAGCACGCGCTGCGCGCCTTCACCCCGGACGACGCCAAGGCGCTCAAGGCGACGGTCTCCACCTTCCCCAAGTCGCCCGCGTACGACCTGGGCGAGGTGCTGACCTCGCTCGGGACCGGTGAGGCGGTGGTGACGGTGCTCTCGGAGAAGGGCGCGCCGACGCCGGTGGCGGCCACCCGGCTGCGGGCGCCGCAGTCGCTGATGGGGCCGGTGGAGCCGGCCGCGCTCCAGGCGGCGGTGGACGGGTCGGAGCTGACCGCCCGCTACCGGGACGCGATCGACCGGGAGTCGGCGTACGAGAAGCTGGCCGCGCGGGCCGCCCGGCCGCAGGCGGCGCCGGTCGCGGAGCCCGCGCCCGGTCAGCCGCCCGCGGAGGAGCCGGCGCCGGAGCCCCGGCGGGAGCGGGAACGGGAGAAGGGGAAGGAGAAGGAGGAGGGCGGCGGACTGCTCGGCTCACTGCTGAGCAACCCGGCGGTCAAGTCCTTCGCCCGCTCGGCCGGGACGCAGCTCGGGCGGGAGATCTCCCGCAGCCTGTTCGGGACGTCCCGGCGCCGACGGTAACCCCCCCGGGCCCTAGCCCAGCGCCGCGCCGATCCGGTCGAGCGAGGAGAGCCGCATCAGGCCGTAGTTGTAGAACTCGACCTCCGGCACGCCCAGCTCGCGCAGGACGGTGATCTTGGCGGCCAGGTTGGCCGGCCCGTCGCAGTCCGAGGCCATCGGGCGCAGGATCACCGCCATGTCCTGCGGGCGCACCCCGTGCAGGGCGAAGGCGGCGATCTTCTCGCGGACGGCCTCCGGGGTCTTCGCGTAGCCGAGGGTCTCGATCTGGTGGGCGGCCTTGGCGAGCGCGGGCAGGTCGATGCCGGAGAGCCAGCCCGTGCCCGGGCCGCCGCCGTCCATGAAGCTCAGCCGCATGCCGTGCCGCTGCGCCTCCTCGGCCACCTCGGCGGCGAGCGAGGTCACCGTGGCGGCGGAGGCGTCGACGTACGCGGCGAGTGCACCGCCGGCCAGCTCGTCCAGGGCCCCCGGCTCGGCGGCCGCCGCATCGTCGGCCAGTCGGCGGCGCAGCTCCGTGCGGACGGCCGCCGCGACCTCGTCGGCCGGCACGCCCGCGCGGGTGGCGGCGGCCCGGCAGTGGTCGCAGAAGCAGAGGCCGAGCAGCGCCTCCGCGATCGGGCCGAGCTCCTCGAAGTAGCGCTCGTGGTGGTAGCCGTGCCGCAGCCCGTGGAAGTGCAGCGACTCGGCGCGGACGGCCTGCACGCCGTACCGGGCCAGCTCGGCGACGAGGGTCACCGCGTACTCGCGGACCTCCGGGTTGGCGGGGCAGAGCTCGGTGAGGTGGCGGTCGCCGAAGGCGTTGGCCGGGGCGCAGTCCGGGTGCTGGAAGCCGAGCCGGTCGTTGTGGCAGAAGACCGTCCAGGCGTGCAGCCTCAGCCCGCGGCGCTGCGCCTCGGCGGCAGCCTCGGCGAAGGGGTCGCGTTCGCCGATCGCGGCGGCGGGTGCGGGTACGAGGCGCCGCCCGGCCCAGCGCGCCGGGTCGGGCCGGAAGTACGCCGCGCCGGGCTCCAGGTAGCGGATCACCCGGCGGGGGTTGTGCGGGAAGACGTCGCGGGCCTCGTGGTAGACGGAGGCGAGGGTGACGCCGCCGACCCCCGCCCGGTCGGTGAGGTTGCCGAAGAAGGTGTCGGCTCCCTCGTCGATCAGGTCGGTGGCGAAGGCGAGGACGGACGACTCCACGGTGCGGCTCCGGAGCAGGGGGCGGATTCCTCTCACGCTAACCGCAGGGCCCCGAAATGGTCTATACCTGGCGGCCGTGTCTACAGGCCCAGGTCGTCCAGCTCCTTGAGCAGCGCGGAGCGGGGGCCGGGGGCGGCCCCGGGAGCGGAGTCGGTGGTGGCCGCGGCGGGTCGCGGGCCGCGGTTGCGGAACAGCCAGGCCGCGGCGAGCCCGCCGACCAGCCCGCCCAGGTGGCCCAGCCAGCTGACCCCCTGGGCGGTGGGCAGCACGCCGACCAGGAGGTAGGAGTACCCGGCGCCGATGACGACGCCGATCACCGCGTCCAGCAGGTTGCGGTCGAGCAGCCCGCGCAGCACCACGTAGCCGAAGTACCCGTAGACCACGCCGCTGGCGCCGGCCGTCACCACGTTGGGGCGCTCGCACAGCCAGACCGTGAGGCCCGAGGCCACGGTGATCAGCAGGGTCGCCCAGAGGAACTTCCTCATGCCCCGGTAGGCGGCCAGGAAGCCGAAGGCGAACAGCGGCCAGGAGTTGGCCTCGATGTGCTCCCAACCGAAATGCAGGAAGGGCATCGTGAACATCTCCGGCAGCTCGTCGAGCCGGCGCGACGAGACCCCGTACTCGTAGGAGAGCCGGTAGTCGTCCATCCAGTTCACCAGCTGCACCGCCCAGATGACGGCCAGTGCGCCGAGCATCGTGAGGAGCGCACGGCGCGAGTCGGATATCAGGCGGGCGAAGGTGGAGGCCATGACCCGACTTTAGGACGGGTCGGTGCGCCGGTGCACCCCACTACAGTGAATCGCGTCGTTCAGCCCGAGCCGGGCTGCCCAGGCTTGTCGAGAGGTGACCAACCGTGAGCGTTCGTCCGCCGCTGCCCTACGAGTTCCTGCCGCAGGTGCCGTCCTTCGAGCTGTCCAGTGAGGACATCTCCGAAGGCGGCAAGCTGGCCGAGGAGTTCACCTACGCCGGTGCCAACCTCTCGCCGCAGCTGGCCTGGTCGGGCCTGCCGGAGGGCACCCGGAGCATCGCCGTCACCTGCTACGACCCGGACGCGCCGACCGGCTCCGGCTGGTGGCACTGGCTCGCCCTCAACCTGCCCGCCGACGCCGTCGGCCTGCCGCGCGGCGCCGGTGCCTCGGATGCCGACCTGCCCGGCGCGGACTCCTTCCACGGCCGCAACGACTTCCCCGGGAACAAGTACGACGGCGCCGCCCCGCCGCCCGGCCCGGCGCACCGCTACGCCTTCGCCGTGCACGCGCTGGACGTGGAGAAGCTGGACGTCGCCGCCGACCTCCCGCCGGCCCAGGTCGGCTTCAACATCACCTTCCACACGCTGGCGCGCGCGGTGCTCACCGCCGAGTTCGGCGTCTGAGGGGAGGCGCCCGCCCGGGGAGGACGCCCGGGCGGGCCGCCGTGTCCTGGGCCGGCCGGCCCGTACGGGGTGAACCGGCCGTGTCAGGCGGGGGTTTGAGGAATGGCCCTAGAGCGATCCTGAGGACGCGTCCGCCGCGCGGGCCGCGCGGGCGGCCAGGGCGCGCAGGTGGGCGTGCATCTCCGGGGGCTCGTGGACCTCGAACTCGCAGCCGAGCATCAGCAGGCGCATGGCCAGCCATTCGAGGGAGTCCCCGCGGGAGCGGAAGCGGCAGCTCTGTTCGTCGATCGGCTCGACCTCGGAGCCCCCGTTGCCGTGGGTCCAGCGCTCGACGTTCGCGGCCGGCGTGTGCAGGGTCGCGACCAGGGTGTACGTCGGGGAGAGGCGGCGGAGCTTGCTCGCCACGTACGCGGCCGCGTCCTCGGCGGGGAGCTCGCGCGGGGCGAAGCGGGCGCCGGTGGCGAAGGGCTCGGTGAGCCGGTCCACCCGGAAGAGCCGCCAGTCGTCGCGGTCGAGGTCGTACCCGACCAGGTACCAGCGCCGCCCGGCCGAGACCAGGCGGTTGGGCTCCACCTGGCGTCTGGTCTCGGCGCCGTTGCCGGCCCGGTAGCCGAAGCGCAGCCGCTCCCGGTTGGTGACGGCGTTGGCCAGCACGGTGAGGTCCTCCGGGTCGACGGTCGGCCCGTCACCGCTGAGCAGGGGCACGGTGGCCGCGTTCAGGGCGCCGACCCGGTGGCGCAGACGGCCCGGCAGGACCTGGAGCAGCTTGCCCAGCGCCCGGACGGACGCCTCCTCGATGCCGACCACGGCGTGTCCGGCCGCCGCCCGGAGGCCGACCGCGATGGCCACCGCCTCCTCGTCGTCCAGCAGCAGCGGCGGCATCGCCGTCCCCGCCACCAGCCGGTAGCCGCCGATGGAGCCCATCGTCGCCTCGACCGGGTAGCCAAGCTCGCGCAGCCGGTCGATGTCGCGGCGGATGGTCCGTGCGCTGACCTGGAGGCGTTCGGCCAGCTCGCTGCCGGGCCACTCGCGCGGGGTCTGGAGGAGGGACAGCAGGTTCAGCAGGCGTGCCGGAGTGTCTGTCATGCGCTCCAGGATGCCGGACAAGGCGGACAGGATCTGACCTACATCCGCTCTATCGTCACAGACGTGCCGAAGAGCGAGGTAGGGGAGAACGCAATGAAGACCGATGCGGCGGTTGCCGACCGGCGGAGGTGGATCGCGCTGGCGATCGTGATGACCGCCTCCTTCATGGACCTGGTGGACGTCACCATCGTGAACATCGCCATCCCGAGCATCCAGGAGGACACCGGCGCCTCGTTCAGCGCCGTCCAGTGGGTGACCGGCGGCTACGCCCTGGCCTTCGCGATCGGGCTGATCACGGGCGGCCGGCTGGGAGACATCTACGGCCGCAAGCGGCTGTTCCTGATCGGGATCGGCGGCTTCACCGTCGCCTCCGCGCTCTGCGGGCTGGCCACCGGCGCCGAGATGCTGGTCGCGACGCGCATCCTGCAGGGTGCGACGGCGGCGCTGATGGTGCCGCAGGTGCTGTCGATCATCCACGCGACCTTCCCGGCGGAGGAGCGCGGCAAGGTGTTCGGGATGTTCGGCGCGGTGGTCGGCCTGGGCGCCGTGTCCGGCCCGCTGATCGGCGCGCTGCTGACCGAGTGGGACCTCTTCGGCCTGGCCTGGCGGCCGATCTTCCTGATCAACCTGCCGGTCGGCATCGCCGGGCTGCTGCTGGGCCGGGCGTTCATCGGGGAGTCGCGGGCGGACAAGGCGCTGAAGCTGGACCTGCTGGGCGTGCTGCTGGCCAGCGCCGGCCTGCTGATGCTGATCTACCCGCTCACCCACGGCCGGGAGGCCGGCTGGCCGCTCTGGGGCTACCTGTCGATGGCCGGGAGCCTGCCGGTGTTCGCGCTGTTCGTCGTCTACGAGCGGGTCAAGACCCGGCGGGACGGCTCGCCGCTGGTGGAGCTCTCGCTGTTCCGGGTGAAGAGCTTCGCGGCCGGCATCGGTGTGCAGCTGACCTTCGGGGTCGTCACCGGGATCTTCTTCCTGTGCTGGACCCTGTACATGCAGCTGGGCCTGGGCTGGAGCCCGCTGAAGGCCGGGACGACCGGCATTCCGTTCTCGATCGCGGTCTCGGTGGCGGCCGGGCTCTCGGTGCAGCAGCTGGTGCCGCGGTTCGGCCGCAAGGTGCTCCAGGCCGGCGCGCTGGTGATGGCGGCGGGCGTCCTCACCTACGTCTGGGAGGCGGAGCGGTACGGGACGGCCATCGCGCCGTGGCAGATGGCGCTGCCGCTGGTGGTGATGGGCCTCGGGATGGGCCTGATCGTCGCGCCGATCACGGACGCGGTGCTGGCGGAGGTGCCGCGTGAGCACGCCGGGTCGGCGTCCGGCCTGATCAACACGGTGAACCAGGTGGGGATGGCGCTGGGGCTCGGGCTGGTCTCGGTGGCGTTCTTCGGCGCGATGCCCGCGACGCCGGCTCCGGCCGAGGTCGGGACGGCGTTCAACGGGGCGTTCGTCCACGCGATGTGGTGGGTCGTGGGGGTGCTGGTGGTGGTGTTCCTGCTGATGTGCGCGCTGCCGAAGCGGAAGGCGGCGGTCGCCGGGGCGCCGGCGGTCGAGGACGCGGACGCTGCGGAGGCCTCGAACCGGGAGCCCGTCCTGGTCTGACGGTGTGCGGTGGCGGGCCCCGGTCGCGATGCGCGGCCGGGGCCTCGTGCGCACACTGGAAGGGCTATGGAGCGTCGGGCGGTGGACTCCTCGGCACTGCGTTCGGTCGGGTACGACGCGGTGCTGCTGGTGCTGGAGCTGGAGTTCACGGGTGGGTGCGTGTACGTGTACGAGGCCGTGCCCGGGCGGGTGCACGAGGGGTTGATGGCCGCGGAGAGCCACGGGCGGTACTTCGTCCGGGAGATCCGAGGGCGGTACGCCTACCGGCGGGTGCGGTGAGGCGGTCGGCCGGTGCCGGACCGGCACCGGCCGACCGCCGCCTCACGGGTGTTGACGCGCCGCCGGTGGGCTCAGACCTTGGCCTTCGCCTCCTTGGCGGCGCGCTTGACCTCCTGCTTGTGGATGCGCACCTTCTCCAGGGTCTCCGGGCCGGTGATGTCCGCGACCGAGTGGTACGCGCCCTCCTCGCCGTACGCGCCCGCCGCCTCGCGCCAGCCCTCGGGCTGCACGCCGTACTGCTTGCCGAGCAGGGCGAGGAAGATCTGCGACTTCTGCTTCCCGAACCCGGGGAGGGCGTTGAGGCGGCTGAGCAGCTCCTTGCCGGTCGCGACGCCCTGCCACACACCGGAGGCGTTCCCGTCGTACTGCGCCACCAGGAACTGGCAGAGCTGCTGCACCCGTTTGGCCATCGCGGCCGGATAGCGGTGCACGGCCGGCTTGTCGGAGAGCAGGGCGACGAAGGCCTCCGGGTCGTACACCGCGATCTCGTGCGCGTCGAGGTCGTCCCGGCCGAGCCGCTGCGCGATGGTGAGCGGGCCGGTGAACGCCCATTCCATGGGCACCTGCTGGTCGAGCAACATCCCGACGAGCGCGGCGAGCGCGCTGCGCCCGAGCAGTTCGTCGGCCTCAGGCTGCTGCGCGAGCCGGACGGTGACGTTCATGGGGTAGCCCTCCTCTGAGCGTGGAGACTCGGGTCGCCGCCCAGTCTGCTGGACGGGTGAGGAGGGGGCGGGGTCAACACGCCCAGCGGAGGGCAAACCTAGGAACGGCTGGATGGTTCGTCAGCGGACTTGTTGTCCGGTGGCAAATCGCCTGCGCATTCGGAGGATCGTCGGTGAGTGGGCGGTGTTCGGGGCGGAAGGTCGGGCGGCCTGGAACGGCGACTCCGTCGACTCCCCGGACGAATCCCCCGCCGCCGTCAGGCCGATCCTCCGGCAGGCTCCGGGACACGGGGGCCGACTGTGCGCCCGAGCACCGGGCTTCGTGAACACTGTCGGGCCGGGCCTCGGCGTGCTTTCGCGAGGCCGTGTTTTCGCGAGGCCGTGCTGTCGTGCCGGCCGCGTTGTCGTGGTGCCGCGTTGTCGGGATGCCGTGCCGCCGCGCTGTCGTGACGGCCGCGGAAAATTCTTCGGCGGTCGTGTCACACCTGCGCGGTGCGGCGGGTCAGAGGAGTGAAAGAGCGCAAGGCACTCCGGCCGGGGCGGGCAACGCACCGGTGGACCGCACGACTCGCCCGTTGAGGAGCAACCCCCATGTCTGTCACCTACGTTGTCGTCACCTCCCTGGCCGCCTTCATGGCGGGCTTCTCGGGCGCCTCGATCTTCTTCCGGGCCGGGTTCGTGGTGGACCCGCTGGTCGAGTACGGCGTCCCGCAGTCGTGGTGGAACCTGCTCGGTGCGGCGAAGGTCGCCGGCGCCGCGGGCCTGGTGGCGGGTCTCTTCCTGCCGGTGATCGGGGTGCTGGCCGCGATCGGGCTGGTGCTGTACTTCGCCGGTGCGGCGATCACCGTCCTGCGGGCCCGCTCGTTCGGCCACGTGCAGTGGCCGCTGATCTACATGGCGCCGGCCGCCGCCTCCCTGTTCCTGCTGTAGAGCGTCCGGGGCCGGGCCGGAACAACGCGCCTGAGAGGGGCGAGCGGTTCACCGCTCGCCCCTCTCGGCGTGTCCGGACCGTGCGCCCGGCGCGGTCCGAAACCGGCGGGCGGGGTGGCGGCGAGGTCGGCCCGCGACCGTACAGATGAACCAGAACCAACCGTTCAATCGGGCTGTCGTTCGACTGGCTCGGCCCAACCCGGGCCAACTCGTATGACTGTTGCCGTTCTTCGGTGGAGATCGTTGCCCAGGGGTAATGCTGAGCCGACCGGGTGGCGGGCGCTGGGGGATCGAGGCGCTCCTCGCCGTGCCGGTCGGCCTCCTCGACGCGTCCAGAAAGGCTCGCCCGGTGACTCAGCCGTTCGAACTGCCCTCCTTCTACGTGCCGCACCCGGCCCGTCTCAACCCCCATCTGGAGGAGGCCCGCACCCACTCCACCGCGTGGGCGCGGACGATGGGGATGCTGGAGGGCTCGGGGATCTGGGAACAGGCCGATCTGGAGGCCCACGACTACGGCCTGCTCTGTGCCTACACGCACCCGGACGCCTCCGCCGAGGCGCTCTCGCTGGTCACCGACTGGTACGTATGGGTGTTCTTCTTCGACGACCACTTCCTCGACATCTTCAAGCGCACCAACGACCGCGAGGGCGGCAAGGCCTACCTGGACCGGCTGCCGCTGTTCATGCCGGCCGACCCGGCCACCCCGATGCCCGAGCCGACCAACCCGGTCGAGGCCGGTCTGGCCGACCTGTGGCGGCGGACCGTCCCCGCGATGGGCGAGGACTGGCGGCTGCGGTTCGCCGAGAGCACCCGCAACCTGCTCAACGAGTCGCTCTGGGAGCTCGCCAACATCAACGCCGGCCGGATCGCCAACCCGGTCGAGTACATCGAGATGCGCCGCAAGGTCGGCGGCGCGCCCTGGTCGGCCGGTCTGATCGAGTACGCGGCCAACGCCGAGGTGCCGAAGTCGGTTTCGGGCTCCCGCCCGCTGCGGGTGCTGATGGACGCCTTCTCGGACGGTGTCCACCTGCGCAACGACCTCTTCTCGTACCAGCGGGAGGTGGAGGACGAGGGTGAGCTGAGCAACGGCGTCCTGGTGCTGGAGACCTTCCTGGGGTGCTCGACCCAGGAGGCGGCGGAGGCCGTCAACGACCTGCTCACCTCGCGGCTGCAGCAGTTCGAGAACACCGTCTTCACCGAACTCCCGCCGCTGTTCGCCGAGACCGGGCTGGACCCGGAGGAGTGTGCCCGGGTGCTGGCCTACGTCAAGGGCCTGCAGGACTGGCAGTCGGGCGGCCACGAATGGCACATGCGCTCCAGCCGGTACATGAACGGCGGTGGTGCGGCGGCGGATTCGGGCAACTGGTGGGACCAGTTCGCGATCGGCGGGGTGGGCACCTCGGCGCTGGATCTGTTCCGGGTCCCGGCCGGGGGCGGATTCCCCGGCGGGCTCGGCGAGTTGGGCTCGCTCAGCGGGGTCAACACGCTGGACGGGACGCCCGGGTCGCCCGGTGGCGTCGAGCCGGCGCTGCGGCGGGCGCGCTCGCACAGCCATGTGCCGTTCCAGCGGGTCGGGCCGTCGCGACTGCCGGAGTTCAAGCTGCCGTTCACCGTGCAGCCGAGCCCGCACCTGGAGGCCTCCCGGGCCAACACCGTGGTGTGGGCCGCGGAGATGGGCATGCTGGAGGCCCAGCCGGGCGTTCCGGGCTCGGACATCTGGACCGCGGCGAAGGTCGCCGACTACGACTTCCCGCTCTGCTCGGCGGGCATCCACCCCGACGCCACCGCCGAGCAACTCGACCTCACCTCGGCCTGGTTGACCTGGGGGACGTACGGTGACGACTACTACCCGGTGGTGTTCGGGCGGACCAGGGACCTGGTCGGGGCCAAGGCTCTGACCGAGCGGTTCTCGGCCTTCATGCCGGTCGACGACAGCCCGACTCCGGTGCCGCTGAACGCCCTGGAGCGCGGTCTGGCCGACCTCTGGACGCGGACCGCCGGGCCGATGGCGCCCGAGGCCCGGCAGAGGTTCCGCACCTCCGTCGAGGACATGGTGCTGAGCTGGGTCTGGGAGCTCAACAACCAGGCGCAGCACCGGATCCCCGACCCGGTGGACTACATCGAGATGCGCCGCAAGACCTTCGGGTCCGACCTCACCATGAGCCTCTGCCGGATCGCCCACGGGCAGGCCGTGCCGCCGGAGATCTACCAGAGCGGGCCGATGCGCTCGCTGGAGAACTCCGCCGCCGACTACGCGTGCATGATGAACGACCTGTTCTCGTACCAGAAGGAGGTGGAGTACGAGGGCGAGGTGCACAACGTGGTGCTGGTGGTGCAGAACTTCTTCAACTGCGACTACCCGACGGCCGTGCGCATCGTCGACGACCTGATGAACTCGCGGGTGGCCCAGTTCCAGCACGTGGCGCAGAGCGAGTTCCCGGTGCTGTACGACGACTTCGACCTGGGGCCGGAGGCGCGCGCGATGCTGGACGGGTACGTGAAGGAGCTGGAGAACTGGCTCGCGGGCATCCACGTCTGGCACCGGGACTGCCACCGGTACGGCGAGGCGGATCTGCGGAGGCACTTCGGCGGCAGGGCGGCGGCCGGGGCGGAGCCCGTGCCGGTGGTGCCCGCGTCGGTGGGCGCCGTGCCGGTGGGCGCCCGGCCGGTCGGTGCGGTGCCGGCCGGTGCGGTGCCGTTCGGGCCGAGCGGCTTCGGGACGGCGGGCGCGCGCGCGCCGTTCGGCTCGCCGGCGGCGGCCGCGCCGATCGGGTAGCGGCGCAGGCGCCTGGGACGGCCCGCCGGGGTGGACCCGGCGGGCCGTCGCCGTTCGCATCGAACGCGCGCGCTCGGACGGTGGACTCGATACTGTGGCGAATCGGGGCAAAACGTCACATGAGAGGGCAGAGAGATGGCCGCGCTACCTGAAGGCACGCCCTGTTGGGCCGACGCGATGTTCACCGACCTGGACGGCGCGAAGACGTTCTACGGCGACGTGCTGGGCTGGACCTTCGGCGAGAGCTCGTCGGAGTTCGGCAACTACACGACGGCCTACTCGGACGGCAAGGCGGTGGCCGCGGTGGTCCCGCCGATGCCCGGCCAGGAGGCGCAGTCGGCCTGGTGCCTGTACCTCTCCTCGCCGGACGCGGCCGCCACCGCGGACCGGATCCGCGCCAGTGGCGGCGAGGTGCTGATGGGGCCGATGCAGGTCGGCGACTTCGGCACCATGGTGATCGGCAAGGACCCGGCCGGCGTCGCCTTCGGCGTCTGGCAGGCCGGCAACCACGAGGGCTTCGAGAAGCAGGGCGCGCCGGGCGCGTACACCTGGGCCGAGGTGCTCACCAGGGAGCCGGGCAAGGCGGACGCCTTCTTCCCCGCGGTCTTCCCGTTCAGCGTGAAGCGGATGGACACCGATCAGGTCGACTACAAGATCTTCCAGGTCGGCGGCCAGCCCGCGCTCGGCCGGATGAAGGTGGGACCGGACGACCTCCCGCCCGAGGCGCCGTCGTACGTGAGCGTCTACTTCGCGGTGGACGACTGCGACGCCGCCGTGGCCAGGGTGACCGCGGGCGGCGGCCGGCTGTTCTTCGGCCCGATGGACAGCCCGTTCGGTCGCTTCGCGGCGGTCGGCGACCCGCAGGGCGCGGCGTTCGGCCTGATCGACCTGGGGAAGACCGCGGGGGACATGCCCGTCATGGCGGACGCCTGATGAGCGGCGAGCGCGCCGAGCTGGTCCGGACGCTGGACAAGCACCGCGGCTTCCTGCGCTACACCGTCCGCGACCTGACCGACGCGCAGGCCGCCCAGCGCACCACGGTCAGCGCGCTCTGCCTGGGCGGCCTGATCAAGCACGTCACCGGGGTCGAGGAGCGCTGGATGCGGTTCGCGGTCGGCGGCGCGGAGAGGATGGAGAGCGAGCCGGTCGACTGGGAGGGCCAGTTCCTGATGGCGGACGGCGAGACCCTGGCCGGGCTGCTCGCCGAGTACGAGCGGGTGGCGCACGAGACCGATGAGCTGGTCTCGACCCTGCCCGACCTCGACCACACCCACCCGCTGCCGGCGGCGCCCTGGTTCGAGCCGGGCGCCAGCTGGTCGGTGCGGAGGGTGCTGCTGCACATCCTCGCGGAGACGGCGCAGCACGCCGGGCACGCGGACATCATCCGGGAGTCGCTGGACGGCGCGAAGACGATGGGCTGAGGGCTGTGGAGCCCACGGCAGCGGGGCGGCGCGTCAGCCGGCCGGGCCCGGGTCGGCACCGGGCGCCGCGTCGAGCCGCACGCCGAGCAGCTCGTGGAACGCGCGGTCGCCGGCCGCGGTGACCCGCAGCGCCCGCCCGGTGCCGATCCGCTCCACCCAGCCCCCGTCCAGGGCCGTCCGGCAGAGGGCGGCCCCGAGCGCCCCGCCCAGGTGGCTGCGGCGCTCCGTCCAGTCCAGGCAGCTGCGGACGACCGGGCGGGCGCTCCGGCGGCCCGCCCGGGGCGGCAGTTCGATGCCGATACCGGCCAGCCACGCCTGGCCGAGCCCGGTCACCGCGAGGCCCGCGTCGTCCGCCACCAGGCCCCGCTCCAGCACGGCGTCCGACACCGCCACCCCGAGGCGGCCGGCCAGGTGGTCGTAGCACGTCCGAGCCCGCGCCTCGGCGCTCAGCCGGGTGGACTCGCGCAGCGTGCGCGGCCGAGCCCGCCCGGAGGAGGCGGACTCCGCGAACGCCGAGAGGTCCTCGATCAGGGTGGCCACCGCCGGGTCGGCCAGCCGCACGTACCGGTGGCGCCCCTGCCGCTCCTCGGCCAGCAGGCCCCCGGCGATCAGCCGGGACAGGTGCTCGCTGGCCGTGGACGGCGCGACCCCGGCGTGCCGGGCCAGCTCGCCCGCCGTCCAGGCGCGGCCGTCGAGCAGCGCGGTGCAGAAGGCGGCGCGGGTCGGATCGGCGAGCAGTCCGGCGAACTGGGCTAGCGACATGCCCCCATCGTGCCGCAGCCACGTTTCGGCCAGGGCCGAAACGTTCCGCCCCTAGCGTGGGCCCCATGACCACCACCGCAGTTGTCCTCGACCGGTACGACGATGTGACGGCCGCCCTCGCCGACCCCGCGCTGGTGCCGGTGCCCGCCGAGCCCGGACCGCCGGGCGGCGTGGCCTGGCTGCGCGCCACCGTGGCACGGTTCAGCGCGGGCGAGGCGCACGCCGGGCGCCGCGCCCTGGTGGAGGCCGACCTCGCCCGCCTCGACCCCGCCCGTCTGCGGCTCGCCGCTGCCGCGGGCTTCGAGGGGGACGCCCGGCTGCGGGCCGTCCGGGTCCTGGCAGAGGCCCTCGGGCTGGCCGAGCCGCAGGCCGTGGCGCGGGCGGTCGCGGTGGTGGCCGGGGCGTACTTCGCCGACCGGCCCGAGGACGGGGAGGCCGACGCGGCGGTGGCCTGGCTGCTGCCCCGGATGCTCCCCGACTCCGGGGAGGCCTCGCCCGAACACGCGGCCAACCGGATCGGCCTCCTCGTCCAGGCCTGCGACGCCACCGGGCGGCTGGTCGAGCATGCCCGCCGCGCCGCCGCCCTGGGGGCGCCCGTGGCCGGGCTGCTCGCCGAGACGCTGCGCCGGGACCCGCCGGTCCGGGCGATGCGGCGGCAGGCCGTCCGCGCCACCACCGTCGGCGCGGTGGCGATCCCGGCCGGCACCGAGGTCGTCCTGGAGACCGCCGCCGCGGTGACGGGATGCCCGGGAGCACCGGCCCTGGCCTTCGGCGCCGCGCCCCGGGTCTGCCCCGGACGCGAGCACGCCCTCGCCCTCGCCGCAGGGATCCTGCACGGCGCGTCCGAGGTCCTGTACGGCGCGTCCGAGGTCGCGTCCACTGAGGAGCCGCTTCTCGCAGTTGCCCCGGCCGGCGGCGCGGACGCCGTCGTCGGCCCGACCCGTCAGGAGAAGGTCGGATCATGAACGGCTTCGCCGAGCTCCACCACCGCCCGGGCGCACCCCTGGTGCTCCCCAACGCCTGGGACCACGGCTCCGCCGCCGCCCTCGCCGAGCAGGGCTTTCCCGCGATCGGCACCACCAGCCTGGGGGTGGCCGCGGCCGCCGGCCTGCCCGACGGTGTGGCGGCCACCCGCGAGGAGACCCTCCGCCTGGCTCGGCGCCTCGCCCGGGGGCGGTTCCTGCTCTCCGTCGACGTCGAGGGCGGCTTCAGCGACGATCCGGCCGAAGTCGCCGATCTGGCAGTCGAGTTGGCTGATATCGGGGTGGCGGGCATCAACCTGGAGGACGGCCGCGCGGACGGCACGCTCGCGCCCGTCGCCCTGCACACCGCGAAGATCGCCGCGGTGAAGGCCGCCGCGCCCGGGCTCTTCGTCAACGCCCGGACCGACCCGTACTGGCTGCGGCTCGACCGGCCGCAGGCGGAGGCCGGGCACCGCCTCGCCGCCTACCAACAGGCGGGAGCGGACGGCGTGTTCGTGCCCGGCCTGGCCGACCCGGGCGCCATCGGCGCGCTGGTGCAGCGGCTCGCCGTCCCGCTCAACGTCCTCCACTCCCCGGCCGGCCCCGCGCTCGCCGACCTCGCCGCGCTGGGCGTCGCCCGGGTCAGCCTCGGCTCGCTGCTCTACCGGGCCGCGCTGGCCGCCGCGGTGGACGCCGCCACCGCCGTCCGGGCCGGGCGGCCCGTCACCGCCGAGGTGCCCGGTTACGAGGAGGTCCAGGCGCTCCACCGCGACGGGGCCTGAGGGCCGCTCCTTCGCGGCCGGGGCCGAGGCCGTCAGCCCGCCGCCCGCTCGTCGGTGCCGGGGACCTTGGCGGTGCTGAGGGCGATCCGGTTCCAGGTGTTGATGGTGAAGATCAGGGCCAGCAGCCGGGCCAGCTCCTCCTCCGCGAAGTGCGCGGCGGCCCGCTCGTAGACGGCGTCGGGCACGCCGCCCTGGCCGATCAGCGTGACGGCCTCGGCGAGGGCCAGGGCGGCCTGCTCCTTCGCGGTGAAGAAGTGCGCGGCGTCCTTCCAGACCGCGACCATGTGCAGCCGCTCCTCGCTCTCGCCGGCCTTGCGCGCGTCGGAGGTGTGCATGTGCAGGCAGTAGGCGCAGCCGTTGAGCTGGGACGCGCGGATCTGGACGAGCTCGACCAGGGCCGGGTCGAGGCCCTCACGGGCGGCGGAGTCGAAGGCGATCAGGGCCTTGAAGGCCTTCGGGGCGGTCTTGGCGAAGTTGACCCGGGGGGTCTTGGCGGTGGTGGCGGCGGGTGCGGTGGGGTTCGTCATGACGATGAATCTACGGAGGTATCGACCCCCGTGCCGGGTGCATTTCTGCACCGAAATCACGGGTCAATTCCTCCTGGCGGGAGGGCCGCCGCCAGCCCCGGCGCAGTCCTCGGCGGCTTCCCCGGGCGGCGGTCGGCGGACCGCCCCGGGCGGGATCCGATCCCCCGGACCGCGGCCCCGGATGCCGCTCGTCCGGCGGCTCCCCTGCTCCTGCTCCTATCGTTGAACCAGATCACGTGGTGCACGGTGAGGCGGGCTGAGCATGAAGGGCGCCGGTGCGGACATCGACTACGCGGCCATGTTCCAGGCACTGCCCGGCATGGTGGCGCTGCTGACCCCTGAGCTGGTCTACGCGGACGCGAACCGGGAGTTCGTGCGCATGTCCGGCCGCTCACGTGAGGAGCTGATCGGCCGCTACCTCTTCGACGTCTTCCCCGACAACCCGAACGATCCCGATGCGACCGGTGCGCGGAACCTGCTCGCCTCGCTCACCCGCGTGCTGGAGACCGGGGAGCGCGATGCCATGGCCCTGCAGCGGTACGACGTCGAGTCCCGGGAGCGGCCGGGCACCTGGACGGAGCGGTACTGGAGCCCGGTGAACGCCCCGGTGCTCGGGCCGGACGGCCGGGTGGTCCTGCTGGTGCACCGGGTGGAGGAGGTGACCGAGCTCATCAAGGCCCGCGGCGGCCAGGACGGCAGCCGGGCCCGTGTCCTCGAAGCCGAGCTCTACACCCGGGCCCGTGAGCTGCAGGTGATCAACGACCGGCTGCGGCAGGCCCACGCCCGGGAGCGCGAGGTGGCCCTCGCCCTGCAGGCGGCGATGCTGCCCGCCCCGAGGCCGGTCGGCCACCACCGGGCCGCCGTGCGCTACCGGCCCGCCGTGGGCGCGCTGAACGTCTGCGGTGACTGGTACGACCTGGTCGACCTGACCGGTGACCGGATCGGGGTCGCCGTCGGTGACGTCGTCGGGCACGGTCTGCGGGCCGCCTGCGTCATGGGCCTGCTCCGCAGTGCGCTGAGCGCGGCCTCGCTGGTCGCCGACGGTCCCGCCCGGGCGCTGGAGGTCCTCGGCCTGTACGCGCGCTCGGTCGACGGCGCCGAGAGCACCACGGCGGTGGAGACGCACATCGACTGGGACGCGCACACCATCACGTACAGCAGTGCCGGCCACCCCCCGCCCGCGCTGCTGCACGCCGACGGCACCGTCGTCTTCCTCGACCAGGCCACCGACCCCCCGCTGGGCGCCCGCCCCGAACACGTCCCCCGCCCCGAGGCCGCCATCGCGTTCGAGGAGGGCGACATGCTCGTCCTCTACACCGACGGCCTGGTCGAACGCCGCCGCGAGGACATCGACACCGGCCTCGCCCGCCTCGCCGGCTCCCTCACCCGGCACTGCGGCCTCGCCCCCGAACCCCTCGCCGACGCCCTCCTGCACGACCTCCTCCCGACCGGCGGTGCCACCGACGACACCGCCCTGGTCATCGTGCGGCTCTGACCACCGGTACTTCGGGCGGGGTGCCCGACCGGGGCTAGCGGGCACGGTGGGAGGTGAACCCGGCGCGCGCCCAGAAGTAGCCACCCAGGGCGATGGCGATGCACCAGGCGATCGCGATGACGCCGTTGTGGCCGATCGGGGTGCCGGTCAGCAGGCCCCGGACGGTCTCGATGACGGGGGTGAAGGGCTGGTACTCGGCGAACTGGCGGATGCCGGGCGGCATCGAGCCGGCCGGGGCGAAGGCGCTGCCGACGAACGGGAGGAACACGATCAGCATGGGGCTGTTGCTGGCCGCCTCGGGGGTCGGGGACACCAGCCCGATCGCCACCGCCAGCCAGGTCAGGGCGAAGGTCAGCAGCAGGAGCAGCCCGGCCGCGGCGGCCCAGGCGGCGAGGCCGGCGGTGGGCCGGAAGCCCAGGAGCATCGCGACGGCGATCACCGATGCCGTGCTGGCCGCCGTCGTGATCACACTGTTGATCACGTGCGCGGTCAGTATCGAACCCCGGGCGATCGGCATGGTGCGGAACCGGTCGACGATGCCCTCGGTCATGTCCACACAGACCGCCACCGCCGTGGCCATGCTGCCCGAGGCCACCGCCATGATGATGATTCCGGGTGCGATGTAGTCGACGTACCCGCCCCCGTGGTGCCCGCCCGCCGCGGCGAGTCCGGAGCCCAGCGTCCTGCCCAGGACCCCGACGAACAGCAGCAGCATGATCACCGGGCCGAAGACGGATCCGAGCGTCATGGAGGGGTAGCGCAGGGTGTGCCGCAGGTTGCGCCGCAGCATGGTGGCCGTGTCGGTCAGGGCGTAGGTGCGGGTGCCGGTCCGGGTGTGGGTCGGGGTGCTCATGCGGCGGTCTCCTTGTCGGTGGCGCGGGCGTCGGTGGCGCGGGCGCCGGCGGTACGGGCGCCGGTGGTACGGGCGTCGGCGCGGTGGGCGTCGGCGGCGCGGGCGCCGGTGCTGCACAGGCTGCGGTCGTCGTCGGGCCTCCCGGTCAGGGCGAGGAACACGTCGTCGAGGTCCGGGGTGTGCACCGAGAGCTCCTCGACGACGATCGCCGCGGCCCGCAGCCGGTCGAGAAGGGTCTGCAGGGACTCGACACCGCCGTCGCTCGGGATCTGCAGGGTCAGTGCGTCGTCGTCGCGGGAGGTCACGTCGAGGATCCGGGCCGCGGCCTCCAGCCGGACCGGGTCGGCGAACCGCAGTCGGATGTGGCCGCCGGGGACGAGCCGCTTGAGCTCGGCCGCGGTCCCCTCGGCCACCAGCCGGCCCTGGTCGAGGACGGCGATCCGGTCCGCGAGCTGGTCGGCCTCCTCCAGGTACTGCGTGGTCAGGAAGATCGTGACCCCGTCGGCGACCAGTCCGCGGATGATCTCCCACAGGTCGCGGCGGCTCCGCGGGTCCAGGCCGGTGGTCGGCTCGTCGAGGAAGATCAGACGCGGGTCGGCGATCAGGGTCATCGCCAGGTCGAGCCGCCGCCGCATGCCGCCGGAGTAGCTGGAGATGGGCTTGCGCGCGGCCTCGACCAGGTCGAACCGCTCCAGCAGCGCGTCGGCGCGGCGCCGGCCCTCGGCCCGTCCCAGGTGGTGCAGGTCCGCCATCAGGATGAGGTTCTCCCGGCCGGTCAGCAGACCGTCCACGGCCGAGAACTGGCCGGTGACGCCGATCGAGGCCCGCACCCCGCCGGGGTCGTGGGCCAGGTCGTGGCCGACCACCCGCGCCTGGCCGCCGTCGGCCGCGATCAGCGTCGAGAGGATCTGCACCGTGGTGGTCTTGCCGGCCCCGTTCGGGCCGAGCAGGGCGAAGACGGTGCCCGCGGTGACGGTCAGATCGAGGCCGTCCAGGACGCGGTGGTCGCCGTAGGCCTTGCGAAGGCCGGTTGCGGTGATCGCGGCGGGTGGGGCCAGGGCGGCTTCGGTAGCCTGTCGATACGTCGGCGTCGTGTTCATGAGCAGATCGTCCGACCCTGACGCAGGGTCAAGGTCAAGCGGTCCGTTCGCAAGTGCTTCGGGGGATCGAGCGTGTTGACGATCGGCCAGGTCGCGGCCTATCTGGGCGTGACGGTGCGGGCGGTCCGCCACTACCACCAGAAGGGCCTGTTGCCCGAGCCGGAGCGCGACGTCTCGGGCTACCGGCGGTACGGGGCCGACGCGGTCGTCACCCTGGTGCGGATCAGGACGCTGTCGGACGCCGGCGTCCCGCTGGCGCGGATCGAGGAGCTGATGGGGGCCTCGCCCGCGCGGTTCTCCGAGTCGGTCGCGGCGATCGACGACGACTTGAAGCAGCAGATCAGGGAGTTGAAGCGGCGCCGCAGCCGCATCGCCGAACTCACCGGCGGCGACCGCCTGTTCCTGCCGGAGGAGGTCGTGGTCCTGCTGGACCGCCTCCAGGAGATCGGCCTCAGCCCGGCGACGGTCCGCACGGAACGCGACACCTGGATCCTGCTCGTGGCGCAGTACCCCGACCAGGTGCCGGGGTGGGCGCTGCAGAAGCAGGCGATGTTCGAGGACCCGGCGTTCCAGCGGCTCTACCTGACCTGCGACCAGGCCGCCGACTGGGACCGCGACGACCCGCGGCTGGAGGCCCTCGCGGACGACGTGAACGACTTCGGCGGCCTCCGGGCACCGGACTCGGACGGTGCCGAGCCCATCCTGGCGCTCGACGCCCTGGTCGCCGTCACACTCATGGCCGCCCAGACCGGAAAGCCGGTGCCCGCCTGGGAACGGCTGATCGACCTCTGCCGGGCCCGGGCCCGGGCGGCCTGACCCGCTTCACGTCGCCCGGTCCGGCCCGAGCCCCTCCAAGGGCGCAGCGCAGGCCGGCGTCCCAGGGGCGGGGAACCGCCGGGCCGTCTGCACGATCGGGGGTGGCCGACTGATCGTTTGGGGCATGGCACCCGACAACCGCCGCGACGTCTACCGCTACCTGTAGCCGCCGGGCCGCGTGCCCGGCGGTGTCCTGTCGGTCCGCGTACGGCGCGCCCGCCCGGCCGCGCCTCAGCCCTTCTTCCGCAGCACCAGGTACTGGTCCGGCTTGAGCAGGTCCATGCTGTAGCGGAGGGTGCCGTCCGGCTGCATCGTGATCACCCGGTAGACCGACCGGTCGGCGACGCACTTCTCACCGGCCGAGGTGCCGGTCATCCGGGACGCGTAGGAGACCTTGGTCTCGTCGGCGTCGGTGAGCGTCCACGCGCCCTCGCACCAGGTGCCGGTCTTCGGTGTCTCGGCGCGGATCCTGCTCTTCTCCTCGCTCTTCGCCGACTGGGCGATGGTCAGGGTGAGAGTGGTGACGTCCCCGTTGGCAGCCATGAGCTCGCCGACCCACGTCCCGAGGAACTTCGCGGGGACGATGCCCGGCCCCGGGTCCGTGGGGGCCGCGCCGGGCTCGGAGCTCTCGTCGGACGGGTCGGAGCCGTCACCGGTCGACTCGGGGCTCTTCGAAGCCGGGGCGGTCGGTGCCGTCCTGTCCCCGGCCGGGGCGGTCGGTGCGGGGCCGGACGCGTCGGCCTGTCGGCCGTTGTCCCGCAGCCGCTCGATCAGCAGGTAGCCGCCGCCCAGCAGCAATGCGACGGCCAGTACGGCCGCCAGGACGCCGTACCCCCGCCGGTCGCGTGGCCGCTGAGGGTACGGCCCGTAGCCCGGCACCGGCACCGGCGGCTGCGTCGGGAGCGGGGTCGGGGGCGGCGTCGGCGAGTACGGGCCGACCGGCCCGACGGTCGGTGGGCCGAAACCCGGTGGGGCCGGCGGCCCGAACCCGGGCACCCCGGTCACCCCGCCGCCCGGTGCGGCGTTCGCCGCCTCGGCCGCTCGCGCGGCCCTCGCCGTCTCGGCAACCGTCCGGCCCCCGGTGGGAGCCCAGGCCTCGGCGGCCGGCGCCTCCGGAGCCGGCGCGGCCGTCCCCTCCCCGGACCCTCGTTCCCCCTCCAGGTCCAGCAGTTGCACGGCACTGCGCCCGACCGCCGCCGCCAGTGCCGACGGCAGCCAGTCCCCGTGTCCGAGCCGGGCGGCCGCCGAGCCGTCGCCTTCCAGGCGGGCCCGCAACTGCTCGGGGGTCGGCCGGGCGGCCGGGTCCTTGGCCAGGCAGCCACGGACGATGGAGTACAGCGGGTCGGCCAGCCCGGAGAGGTCCGGCTCCTCGTGCAGCACCCGGTAGAGCAGGATGGGCGCGCTCACCCCGGAGCCGAACGGCATCGTGCCCGTCGCCGCGTACGCGAGCACCGCGCCGAGCGAGAAGACGTCGCCGGCGGGCCCGGCGGGCAGCCCGTTCGCCTGCTCCGGCGACATGAAGCCCGGCGAGCCGAACACCTGGCCGGACCGGGTGAGCATGGTGGCGGCGTCCAGCGCGCGGGCGATGCCGAAGTCGATCAGCCGCGGCCCGTCCAGGGTGAGCAGCACGTTGGACGGCTTGACGTCCCGGTGCACCAGCCCGAGGCCGTGCACGTGGGCGAGCGCCTCGGCGAGTCCGACGCCGAGGGTTCGCACGGCCGGTTCGGGCAGCGGTCCGAACTCCCGTACGGCGGCGCCGAGCGCGGGCCCGGCGATGTAGCCGGTGGCCACCCACGGGTGCTCGCCCTCGGTGTCCGCGTCCAGCACCGGTGCCGTCCAGGCCCCGCCGACCAGACGGGCGGCGGTGACCTCCTGACGGAACCGGGCGCGGAACTCGGAATCCCCGGCCAGGTCGCGACGGACCACCTTGACGGCGACGGTCCGCCCGCCCGCCGTCCGGCCGAGGTAGACCCGGCCCATCCCGCCAGCCCCGAGCTGTCGCAGTAAGCGGTACTCGCCCACCTGCCGCGGATCGTCCGCTTCCAGCGGCTGCATGCCCACGCTCCCCTCGACCCCCGGCGCGGCCGTCCCCGCCTCACACGTCCCGCTCAGACGCTATCGGTCCGGGACCACCCGTGGGATGAGATCGCGGTCACGGAATCATCATCAGATGATCATAACGCGCCCGGCTCCTGCCGACGTCGCCCTGTGTACCGATCGGGTGAACGGCGTGGACGGCTGGATGGTTCTGAACTGGTTTCTGACCTCGGAAGCAGACCTGGCGCTGCGGCGCCGGCTGACACCTGTCGCTTCCGCGGCGGGCAGTCGGCCAGGCGTCGGACTCATGCCCGGCGATCTGCGGCCATCTCGTCCAGGACCGCCGCAACCGGCGTCGGAGTCAGGTCCAGGATCGCCGCCGTGTCCGCCGCGTCGAGGAGGCCGGGGCGGTCGTACAGGTACAGCATCTCCGGGAACTCGGCCATGACGGAGTCGGTCCGTCCGATCGCCTCCAGGTCGGCCCTCGTCAGGTGTGCCAGGTCGGGAGCGGGCGCACCGGCTGCCAGGGCCAGGTCCGCGGCCAGCTCGCGAACCGGGGCCTGGGAGGTGGACGGCACGTGCCAGGCGCGGCCCCAGGACCGCTCGTTCCGGGCGGCGGCGACCAGCGTGCGCGCCGCGTCGCCGGTGTAGGTCCAGCTGTGCGGGGCGTCGAGATCTCCCGGGTACGCGACGGGCGCGCCGCTCAACACCTGGGCCCCCACCATGAGCGTGAAGGGCGAGTAGGCGCCCGCGCCCAGGTAGTCGCTCGCCCGGACCTCGGTCACCCGCACCCGGCCCGCATCGTGTGCGGCGAGTGCGTCGAGCCACATCCGGGCCCGGACGTGCCCCTTGACGCTGTTGGGCACCATCGGGAGGTCCTCGGTGACGGGCCCGTCGACGAGCCCGTAGCCGTAGGTGTTGCCGAGCATCACGTAGTCCGCCCCGCTGCGTTCCGCGGCGGCCAGCAGCGATGCGGCCAGCGGCGGGAACTCGGACGGCCACCGGTCGTAGGCCGGCATGGCGCAGTTGAACAGGACCGCCGCCCCGGCGGTCAGCTCGGTCAGCCGGCCGGTATCGGCGGCGTCGGCGGCCACCCGTTCGATCCGCTCGTGCCGCGGTCCGCCGCCCCGGCGGGTGACGAGCCGGACCTGTTCACCGGCGTCCGCCAACAGGCGCGCCGCGGCCGATCCCGTGGCTCCGGCTCCAACGATGACGTGCAATGGCACGGGTACTCCCTGGTCGAAGAGATGGGGCTGGCCGCCCCGACGGCTCTACCCTCCGCCACGGGTGATCCGTAAGGTAGTGGCCCGAATGCCAAAGATCCGGAGGTTCGGGCCATGCACCGGGTTGCCGTCATCGCCGTCCCCCCTGCGACCACCTTCGACCTGTCCATCCCGGAGCTCGTCCTCGGCGAGACGGTCGTCGACGGCCGCCCCGGCTACCGGGTCCGCGTCTGCACCGCCCGACCCGGTCCCCTCGCCACCGGCGGGAGCCTGCAGGTCGGCGTCCCGCACGGGCTGGAGGCCGTCGACGACGCCGACACCGTCATCGTGACCGGGACCAGTGCCCGCGAGGACATCGACCCGCGTGTCCTCGCGGCACTGCGCCGCGCGTCGGCCGAGGGGAAGCGCGTCGCCTCGATCTGCACCGGGGCTTTCGTCCTCGCCCAGGCCGGACTGCTCGACGGACGTAGTGCCACCACCTACTGGGCCATGTCCGAGGAGTTCTCCACGCGCTTCCCCGCGGTCGAGCTGCGGCCCGACGTCCTGTACGTCGACGACGGCAACGTCCTGACCTCCGCCGGGCTGTCCGCGGGTATCGACCTGTGCCTGCACCTCGTACGGACCGACTACGGCGCCGTGGCGGCCAACGCCGTCGCCAGGCTGGTGGTGGCGGCGCCGGTGCGGCCGGGCGGGCAGGCGCAGTTCATCGCGACCCCGCTGCCACCCGAGACGGGCACCTCGCTGGCCGCGACCCGCGCGTGGGCGCTCGACCGCCTGCACGCACCGCTCACCCGTGCCGGCCTCGCCGCTCACGCGGCAGTCAGCGTCCGCACCCTGACCCGCAGGTTCCACGACGAAACCGGACTGAGCCCGCTGCAGTGGCTCCTCCACCAGCGCGTGATCCGCGCACAGGAGCTCCTGGAGGCGACCGACCTGCCGATGGACCAGGTGGCCGGGCTCAGCGGCCTCGCCACCACCGACTCCCTGCGCCAGCACCTGTGGAGGCGGACCGGCCTGACCCCCAGCGCCTATCGCACCGCGTTCACCCGGCACCCGGAGCCGGGAAATGCCGCCGGGACCACTGCCCGATCGCCGAAATGACCGGCGGAAACGGCCGCACCGGGGGTCGCGGCCCGTGCTCCCGTGTGCATCGGAAGGCTCCTGCCGTTACGGGCACACCGGATCGACCGACGAGTCCACCGCGTCCTCAGCCGCGGCTCGGCTGGACCATCTTCCGGCCGGCGGTGCTTCCGCCGTCCACCGCGACCGAGGCGCCCGTCATGTAGGGAAAGTCGTCGGACGCGAGCCCGAGCACGGCGCGCGCGATCTCCTCGGCCTCGGCCATCCGCTCCAGGCCGTCGATGTTGAGCGGGCCGAACGCCTTCCTGTACGCCGCCCAGGCCTCGTCCGGGATGCCGGGCGGGCGGACGAAGGGGGTGTCGGTGGTGCCGGGCAGCAGGGCGTTGACCCTGATGCCCCGGGTCCCGTAGGCGAGCGCGGCCGCCTTCACGATGCCCTGCACCGCCCGCTTGCTCGCGGTGTACGCGGCGCTGGTCGGCCGGGCCTGGTCGGCCGCCGAGGAGGAGGTGCAGACGATGACGCCGTGCCCGGCCTTGAGCATGTACGGGACCTGGTACTTGACGGCGAGGAAGACGCCCCGGGCGTTGGTGGCGTGGACGTCGTCCCACTCCTCGACGCTCAGCTCGTGCGGCAGCCGGCCGCTGCCGATCCCCGCGTTGTTGAAGGCCACGTCGATGCCGCCGTAGCGGCTCGCGACCCGGTCCGTGAAGTTCTGCAGCTGGTCGGCCACCCGCACATCGGCCTGGATGTAGGTGGCCTCGCCGCCCGCGTCCCGGATCTCCCGTTCCACCTGGCGCCCCAACTCGGCCCGCCTGCCGCAGAATCCGACATGGGCGCCGGCCGCCGCGAAGGCACGGGCGGTGGCCCTGCCGATACCCGAGGTGCCGCCCGTGATGAGCACCGACTTCCCCTGGAACCGCCCGTCCTTGGCGCGCGACCCGCCCTGGGCGGCGCTCGCCGCGGGTGCGCCCGCGCCGAGGACCGAGCCCGCCACCACCCCGAGGGCGGCCGCGCCGCCGAGGAGGGAACGCCGGTGCAGGGAACCGGCGTTCCCGTTGCCGTTCGTCTTCTCGTTCCCGTTCATCCCGTTCCCGTTCGTATCCATGGCGACCACACTCGCAGTCCGGACCGGGTGTCCGGCTCCTCCCGCGGGCCGGTCATCGCGGCCGGTGGGAGGAGGCGCCTCCTCCCACCGCAGGACCCGGGGCGCAGCGGCACCCGCCTATCGTGAAGCGCGTGAATCGATCAGGGATTGAGCTCGTGTTCGATCAACGGTTCGCCGCCGTGAGGGCGGTGGTACTGGTCGGCGTGCTCGTCGGTGACCTCCTGCTGGTGCACCGGCCCGCCGGCGCCCGGGACTGGGGCCTCGCCGCGGTCGGGCTCGCGCTGTGTGCGGTCGCGGGCCGGTGGGCGTTCGGCGCGCTGCTCGCGCTGTCCGGCCTTCTCGTCGCCGCGCACGTCCTCGGCTCGGACATCGTCCCCGCGGTGAAGGTGCTGGCCGCCGTCGTCCTCTTCGAGCTGGCCCTACGGGGGTGCGGCCGACGCCCGGCGGCCGGGGCGACGGTACTGGCGCTCGCCGTCGCCGTGAACCGCCTCGCCGACCTGCCCGGCGAACTCCCCTCGGTGCTCTACAAGATGGGCATCGTGGCCGGCCTGCCGCTGCTCATGGGCGCCTACGTACGGGTCACCCGCGACGCCGCCCGCGCCGCCCGCATGCACGCGGACCAGGAGAAGGCCCGGGCCGGTCAGCGGCTGCTGGCCGCCCGCGCCGTGGAACGCACGGCCATCGCACGCGAGTTGCACGATCTGGTGGCCCACCACGTCTCGTCGATGGTGCTGCGCGTCGGTATCGCCCGGCACGTCATCCCCGCCACCGTCGATGCGCGGGTCGCCGAGGTCTTCGACGACCTGCACTCCAGCGGCAGCGAGGCCCTGGCCGATCTGCGGCGCCTGGTGGCCGTCCTGCGTGACCCGGACAGCGTCGCGGGAGCCGGGACGGCCTCCGCCCTGGTCACGCCCGGGGCGCTGCCGACCGTGCTGGAGTCGGTGCTGGAAGGCAGCCGCCGCACTGGTCTGGCCGTCACCGCGGACGTGGACCCGGCGCTCGCGCGCCTCGACGCGGTACGCGGCCTTGCCGTGCTCCGCCTGGCCCAGGAGGGCCTGGCGAACGCGGCCAAGCACGCGGGCCCCGGTACCACGGCCGAGTTGACCGTACGGGTGGCCGACGACGACGCCGTGCACCTGACGCTCCAGGACGACGGCGCGGGTCGTCCCGGACCGTCGGCCCCGGGCCCGTCGGGGCACGGGCTGATCGGCATGCGCGAACGCGTGGACCTGTTCGGCGGCCGCCTGGACGCAGGCCCGACACCCCGGGGCTGGCGGCTCGCGGCCGCACTCCCCGCCCCGCCCGCGTCCGTACGAGTCCCGGAGCAGACACCGTGATCCACATCCTGGTGGCCGACGATCAGCAGCTCGTCCGCATGGGCCTGCGCATGCTCTTCGAGCAGGCCCCGGACATCGACATCCTCGGCGAGGCGGCCAACGGCGCAGAGGCGGTGCGGCTGGCCGAGCGCCTCCGGCCGGATGTCGTCCTGATGGACCTGCGGATGCCCGTCATGGACGGCATCACCGCCACCCGCCGCATCCTGGCCGCCTGCCCCGCCGCTCGCGTGGTCGCGCTCACCACCTTCGACGACGACGATCACCTCTACCCGGCGCTTGCGGCCGGGGCCTGCGGCTTCCTGGTCAAGGACACCCCGCCGGCCGAGCTGATCGACGCCGTACGCCGGGCTGCGGACGGCGAGGCCCCGTTCAGCCGGGACGCTCTCGACCGGCTCGTCGGCCACGCCGTCGACGCCCGCGTCGGGGTGTCCCGCGGCTCTCGCGCCGAGGTCCCGGTGGCGCCCGACATCACCCCGCGCGAGCGGGAGGTGCTCGGCCTGATCGGCGGCGGCCTGTCCAACAAGGAGATCGCCGACCGCCTGCACCTGGGCGTCACCACGGTCAAGACACACGTGGCGAACCTGATGGCGAAGACGGGCCGGGACAACCGCATCCGTCTCGCCGTCCTCGCCGTCGCCACCGGCCTCACCGCGGACGGGGGGCCGTCGACCACGGTGTCCTGAGGCGACCGCGGAACGCCGAAGGCCCCGGCCCCGCCCGGGCACCACCGCGTGGATGCGGCGTCCAGGCGGCTACGGTGCCTCCCCGCCCGGACGCCGCGCCGCGGTGAGGGTGCACACACCGTCCACGCACTCGCGCTGCAGACGGCCGCGGGAGATCGTCTGCGCCAGGCCGATCGTCCAGCAGGCGGGGCAGCCGCGCAGCGGGATCAGGCCGAGCGGCGCCGCCAGCAAGACGGCCGGGCCGACCAGGGGAGTCAGGGCGATCGAGCCGATGATCAGCCCGAAGCCGACCAGGCCGCGCGCCAGGTGGCGCGGAACGGACTTGCTGGCGAAACCCGTCTCGGGCGCCGCTGGTGCCTTCATGAGCGTCACGGTCATTGTTCTCCTGCTCCTGCGACTGGTGGATCGACGACTTCATCGGGCACGGCCAAGGAGTGCCGCAGCGCCGCGCGGGCTCTGTGCAGCCGTGACTTCATCGCGGGCGTGCTCAGACCGAGCGAGCGGGCCACGGCCCTGCCGGGCAGGTTCTGCACGTCCCGCATGATCAGGACCTGCCGCTGTTCACGGGGCAGGGCACCGATCGCGGCCGCGATCCGCTCCGCCTCCAGCCTGCGCAGCACCGCCTCCTCGGCCGACGGCTCCGCACCCGCCTCCGGTTCGGCGGACGCCTCGTCGGCACGGGAGACGAGCACCCGCACCTGCCGAAGACATTCGTTGCGGACGATCCGGAACACCCATGAGGCGAGCGCCCCGGTCGCCCGCAGGGTGCCGATCTTCCGGTAGAGGATGATCAGCGCCTCCTGCGCCGCGTCCTCGGCGTCCTGCGGCGAGGCGCACAGGGACAGCGCGAACCTGCGTACATGGGGCTGCGACTCCACGACGACGGTGGTGAGCGACGTGACGTCGCCGGCCTGGGCGGCTTCGATCAGCCGCGCGTCCGGCCAGCGGAGACTCTGGTTCATATGCCCTCCTGGTATCCGGAAAGGGCTCGTCAGACGCGGCTCTTCCGGCGCCGCAACAGGTGCCAGGTGCACGCACCCACGAGCAGCGTGCCGATCACTGCGATGCCGACGATCATCATGGTTCTTCTCCTCCAGGTATCCACCGGCCTGTGCGCCGGTCACATGGATGAGAGGCCGGGTGGCCCGGAAAGGATTCACCCCCACGGTGGGCTGCCGTGCTGATCACCGAACGACGCAGGCCCGGACCGCCTTCTCGACGGCACGCTCCGGCGTGTACCGGTTCGATCGGGAGTGGCGTCAGGCCGGTGGCGGCGGGGCGTGCTCCCGGAACGGCCGTGGCCTCACCCTCGGTTCTGCTGGGGGACGGTGGTGAAGGCTCGTGCCTCGCTGTCGGCTGGTGCTGGCGCTGGTCCGGGCAGGTGGCGGGTGGTGCGGAGGGGGGAGCAGAGGATCGGGATCCAGGCCGTGGCGAGGCCGGTCGCGCCGATCCAGAGAGCGGTACGAGGGGAGGCGAACTCGCCGAGGAGGGCGGCCAGGGCGGCGCCGATGGTGAGGGAGCCGGTGAGGACCACACGCATGGTGGCGTTCATCCGGCCGAGCAGTGGGTCGGGGGTGGCGTGCTGGCGGAAGCTGACCTTGATCACGTTGTCGATGCCGACCTTGCAGGTCGTGACGAGCCAGGCCCCAGCGGCCAGCCAGAGTGCTGGGCCACGGTCGACCAGCGCGACCAGGACGCCCAGCGGAGCGACAGCCAGGCCCATCAGCCACAGCACCCGGCCCGCGCCGAAGCGGCGGGTGAGCCATCGGGCCGACAGCGAGCCGAGGAACACGCCGATCCCGCCGGTGGCGAAGAACAGACCGATCGCACTGCCGGGGAGGTCCAGCTCCCGGACGAACACCACGGGAAGCACGGTCTGGCAGAGCTGGACGGACAGGTTGGTGGCCGCCCCGGCGAGGGCGATCGGACGAAGCAGCGGGTGGCCGAACACGAACCGCAGGCCCTGGCGGACCTCACTGGCCAGGCTGCGATCGGCGCGCTGTCGCGGTTGCGGTTCGGGTTGGCGGATCCGCCGCAGGCAGGCCGCCGACCACAGGTAGCTGACCGCGTCGACGGCGACGGCCGCGGGAGCGGACAGCAGCGAGACCAGGAAGCCGCCGGCGCTTCGGCCGCCGACCTGGGTGATGGCGTCCACCGTCACCAGGTGGGAGTTGGCGTCGGTGAGCTGCTCGCGTCCGACCAGGTCGGGGAGATGGCTCTGCACGGCGACGTCGAAGAAAACCGTGGCCGCGCCCGACAACAGGGCGACCAGATAGAGCTGGTGGATGGTCAGAACGTCCAGCAGCCAGGCGGCCGGCACCGATCCGAAGAGTGCCGCCCGGGCCAGATCGGCGGCGATCATCACCGGGCGCTTCCGCATCCGGTCGATCCAGGCACCGGCCGGCAGGCCGATCAGGAGGAAGGAGAGGGTGCCCAGCATCGCCAGCAGGCCGACCTGGCCGGCTGAGGCGTGCAGGGCGAACACCGCCGCCAGCGGGAGGGCGAGCGAGTTGACCGAAGTGCCGAGCTTGCTCACCGCCGCCGCGCTGATCAGTAGCCGGAAGCCTTGGTTGCGGAGCACTGAACGGCGTGGTCCTGGTACGGGCGTGGGCAGGCCGGACTGCCGCATTCGATCGGTCGTGGTCATGGAGCGAGCCTGCGGCCCGCCCGACCCGGCGGGCGATGAATTTAGGCTGTGCTGAATCGAAAGGAAGCACCGTGCTGAACCTGGCGTTCTCCACCCGCGATCTGGCCCGTACCAGGTTCGCGCTGTCGCCTCTGTGGGAGCTGGTGGCCAGCGTCCGGATCATCAAGCACCCCGCTGAGCACCCGTTCTTCCGGCCGTGGAGCGACGAGGTCCGGCCACGGCTTGCGGCCGCGGGGCTGGAGTGGGCCCTGCTGGCCGACCTCGTCCCGCAGCCGCCGCGGCTCATACCGGTCTTCATCGCTCCACCACCCACAACCTCGGTGCCCGACATCGGACTTGAGCTCGCCGTCCTGAAATCCACCACGCCGGAGCAGCTCCGCTCGGGCCTCGGCGGTCGGCGGGCACCGCGTTCCGAGCGGATCGACGCGCTCCTGAACGATCCGCACCGCGGCCTGGCGGAACTCGCCGAGACCATGCACGCCTATTGGGAGATCGCCGTCGCCCCGTACTGGCCGCGGATGCGCTCCCTGCTGGAAGGCGACGTGCTCCGCCGAGCCAGGCTCCTCGCTGAAGGCGGCGCCCAGCGACTGCTCAACGACCTCGACCCCAAGGTGGCCTGGGACGCCGACACGCTGCACGTCCAGCACCGTCATACCCAAGGCATCCGACACCTCGGCGGGCAGGGTCTGCTCCTCGTACCGTCGGTGTTCGTCTGGCCCCGGATCTTCTCCGTGACCAGCCCGACCTGGCAGCCCGTGCTGCGTTTCCCGCCCCAGGGAGTGGCCACGCTCTGGGAACGCCGGACGAGTGCCCCACACGCCCTGGCATCGGTCCTCGGCCGCTCCAGGGCTGTGCTGGTGGCCGAACTCGCGAGCCCGGCATCGACGACCGACCTGGCCCGGCGCACCGGGATCACGGCCGGCGGTGTCTCCCAGCACCTGGCAGCACTGCGCGCCGCGGGCCTGGTGAATGCACATCGAAGCGGGCGGTACGTGCTCTACGTCCGCACCGAGGCCGCCGAAGTCCTGCTGGCGGCCGCAACCGGCCAGGGCGTGTAGGCAGCACGAAGCCCCGGGCCGCTGTGCGCTGTGCGGTCCGGGCCTTCGTGCTGCCATGGCTGGCAGAGGCGGAGGATACGAGATTCGAACTCGTGAGGGATTGCCCCAAACACGCTTTCCAATTCTCCTCCCGAGCGCTGTCCGCCAGCACTCGCACCGGTTCTGACCTGCGGCGAAGTGTCTGGTTGAGCGGCGGTTGAACGCGGCCGTACGGGGGTGAATGAGACCAGAACGGAGACCGGGATCGGCGTCTGCGCAGCGCATCGGGGTCGTGCCCACGGTCTGCAGGGCCGATTTCTCGGAGGCGTCGCCCCGCGGGGAGGGGCGTGACCGGGGGCGGAATGCGTCGCCGTCGGGCGTAATGGAAGGACCGGCCCGGTGAACCGCACCGGAGTGCCGGGGTTGATCGCGCCCGTGCCGACTCGTACG
The DNA here is from genome assembly GCF_043202015.1 of Kitasatospora sp. NPDC048239. Lineage (NCBI taxonomy): Bacteria > Bacillati > Actinomycetota > Actinomycetes > Kitasatosporales > Streptomycetaceae > Kitasatospora > Kitasatospora sp. NPDC048239. Next base: position 591,966 of record NZ_JBICZP010000003.1, read on the forward strand.
GGACAGGAAGGATCCGTCGGTGGGCAGGGACGGCGAGCGGCGCCCGGACCGGTCGGAGGGGTTCGGCGAACACCTGCTGGGCGCGCTGCTCGACCAGGCCCACGAGCTTCCGCCCCAGCTGATCGCTCCGTTGGTCGCCGACGCGGTGCGTGGGTTCGGCGGCCGTGACCCGGTGCTCCTGCTGCAGGACTACGGGCAGCTGGTGCTGGTCCCGCTGTCCGGCCGGGGGCTGGCCGCCGGGGAGCCGGTGCCGATCGACGGCTCGCCCGCAGGCGCGGCTTTTCTGCGTGCTGTCTCCGTCGAGGTGCCGCAGGGCGACGGGGTGCGGGTGTACCTGCCGTTGCTGGACGGCGGGGACGAGGTGGGAGTGCTGGCACTCACGCTGGACGACGTCGATGGCGACGACCGGCGGCTCCTGCGGCGCTTCGCCTCCCTGGTCGCGGATCTGCTGGTCACCAAGAGCGGCTACACCGACCGGATCTTTCAGGCCCGGCGCCTCCAGCCAATGAGCGTGGCCGCGGAGATCCAGTGGTCACTGCTGCCTCCGCTGGCGATGACCGCCCCGCGGGTCGCCGTGGCCGGCATCCTCGAACCCGCCTACCAGGTGGCCGGCGACAGCTTCGACTACGCGCTGAACGACGACCTACTGCACGTGGCCACGATCGACGCCATGGGCCACGGGCTGGACGCCGCTGCCATGGCGACCGTGGCCATCGGCGCGTACCGGCACGCCAGGCGAGCCGACATCGGACTGGCCGAGATCTACGCGTTCATGGACCGGGCCATCGCGGAGCAGTTCGGGCCGGACCACTTCGTCACCGCGCAGATGATGCGCCTCAACACCGTCAGAGGCCACCTGCAGTGGGTCAACGCCGGCCATCCACGTCCGCTGCTGATCCGCGACCACGTCGTCGTCGAGCGGCTGGAGAGCGTCACCACTCTGCCGGTCGGGTTCGGCGGCGAGGAGCCGGTGATCAGTGAGCGGGTGCTGCGGCACGGTGACCGGGTCCTGTGCTTCACCGACGGCCTGGTCGAGGAGCGCGAGGCCGGCGGGGAACAGTTCGGGGAGGATCAGCTCATCGACTGGGTCAACCGCGTCGAGCGTTCGCAGGAGGGGGTGCGGGCCGTGGTGCGGGCGCTCTCCCACGTGCTGAAGGAGAAGCGGGGCGGGCACACGAGCGACGACGCCACCCTGTTCCTGATCGAGTGGCGCTGAGAGCGGCACCCCGCCGCTGCTCTCCGCCGGCGGAGCCGTCGAGTGGGCCGCTGGACCTGCGGTACGAGGACGGCGCGGACGGCGTCACCTTCGAGTGCGACCTGCACTCCAGCGGGGCGCTTCGTGTCCTGCGGGTCTTCGAGGACACCCCGCACCGGATCGAGGCGTGCGTCGGCCCCGGAGCGTGGCTCCAGGTCATGGGTACCTACCTGCGAAGCGGCTCCGAGCACTGACGGCGGTCCGCCGGGAGCGCAGGAGCGACGGATCGGACGGCGGCGTCACCAGTGGTCGGCGTCACCGCCGGTCGGCCGCGGGCCCGAGGCGGAGCGCCGGGGGGCGACGGGCCGCCCGACCGGGCGGAGCTCCAGGCCGAGACCGAGGGGTCGCGTACGGGCCAGACGATCCCCCGCTGGTCGGGTACCTTCGCGGACGGCTCGTCGGCGAGCAGCTCGCTCGCGGTCCTGGTGTTCGCGGGATCGGCGGCCTCGGCCATCAGCCGGGCGGCAGCGACGGCCCCCGTCCGCGGCGGGACGACCAGCAGGGTCAGCCGGCGGGCAAGGTGCGAGCGGACCGAGATCGTGTGCCGGTCCTGCACAGCGGTGAAACTGCTCGCGTGGACGGTGTGGCCCGCGACCGGGATCCGACGGGGGACGGTCAACCACTGGGCGGGGTTCACGGTGATCCTGGCGACCCGGCCCCACCGCGTGTCCAGTTCGCCGACCAGGGCGGGGAGTTCGAAAGGAAGGTCGTCCGATCGGGGCCACCACGCCCCGTCCAGCCGTCCGGCTCGCGAGCCGGACGGTGCCAGGCACAACCGCAGGGCGGGTTCGGGACCGGCAAGGGTCGCGCCGTCGATCACAGTCATGATCAAGGACCCGTCTCCGAACCTGACCGGTGCCACGCCCGGGATTGCCGTTCGCCGGAGACGACGCCAGTGTCCGGTGCCGGCATGCGGGGTGCCTTCGGTGATGCCCAGGCTACTCCCGGTCCGGCCCGGACCCGGCACGGTACTCAGCGGTTCACGGACCGGCCCCCGCGCCGGAACCGGACGGCGGAGAGTATCAGCGCGACGATCAGTACGGCGATGCCGATGAACAGCAGGTACTCCAGGCCCTCGGCGACGACACCGACCAGTCCGAGCACGATCGCCACGATGACGAGCAACAGCACCAGTGCCATCGTCGGCCTCCTTCATGGTCCGGAGGGGCTCCTAGCGGCGGGCCAGGCGGCGCTCCCCGCCCGTGCCCGGTGCGTAGGTCAGGCCGTAGTGGGCGAAGACCGCTGCCTCGTCCCCGGCGGGGAGTTCGCCGTCGGTGTCGATGCCCGGGGCGTGTTTCACCTGGCTCTTGAGCAGGGGGACCTTCAGGTAGCCGGGACCTACCGTCGCGTCGGACAGTGGGACGAACACCAGGCGGCGGCGGGTGGGCAGGCCGACCGTGACCGTGGCGAAGGACGGCTGATCGGTCGCGGTGTCCACGTAGACGGACTCCAGCGTGCCGATCTTGTGCCCGCCGGCGTCGACCACGTCATGGCCGCGCCACTCCCGGATGTCGCCGGCCTCGAACATCGGCCACCTCCTCCGCTCCAGGTTCCATCGTGGCACCGGAGCTGCCGGCCGACATCCCCGGTCGCCCTCCGCCCGCCCGCCTCGTACGGTCGTGTCAGGGCAGGAGCGTTGTCAAGGAGGGCACGATGCAGCGCTACCGGTGGATTCTGGAGACCCAGGACGACGACGGCCGCTGGTCCCGGCAGGACGACACGGAGATGCCGAATCCGCTGGAGTACGACGGTCCGCCGCAGCGGGCGGCCAACCACCTCCGGGACGTGTTCGTTCGGACCCTCTCCCGACCCGCGCCGGGCCCCCGGGCAGTCCGGGTCCGGCTCTGGGAAGGGACCGGTATCGACGGCGAGCCCCAGGCCGCGACCGAGTGGTCACGCGAGTGACGCAGGCCCGGCCCCGGCCCGGGGCGGCTCCCGCCGGCCGCCTACGCGGTTGCCGGCCAGGAGGCGGCCCGGCTCCGGGCGAGATCGGCTCGCCGGTCGGCCTCGCCAAGCCCGGTGGAGGGTGTGACGGCCGACGGCAGGAAGTCGGAACCGGCGTCCGGCCCGGCCGCACCGGCGCTCGACTCGGCGGCGAGCAGCTCGCTCGCGGTCCTGGTGTTCGCGGGATCGGCGGCCTCGGCCATCAGCCGGGCGGCCTCGACGGCATCCGTCTGGGGCGGGACGACCAGTAGGTTCAGCCGGCGGGGGGCGTAGGAACAGACCGTGATCACGTGCAGGTCCTGTTCGATGGTGAACCACCCCGCGTGGACGGTGTGTCCAGTGACCGCTATCCGCCGGGGGATGACGGGCCACTGCGCGGGGTTCACAGTGATCCGGGTGATCCGGCCCCACCGCCCGTCGATCTCGGCGGCCAGGGCGGGGAGTTCGAGAAGAAGATCGCGCGAGCGCGGCCACCAGGCTCCGTCCAGACGGCCGGGCCGCACGCCGCTGGGCGTAAGGGAGAGCCGAGCCGTGGAATCCGTGGCGGTGGGCGTCGTCGCACGATCGAGGGTCGTGGTCATGATCAAAGGCCTGTCCCCGGGCCCGGCCGAGAGGTCGGGTCCGGCATTGCCGTTCGCCGCAGACGACGCCAATATCCGGTACCGGCATGCGAAGTGCCTTCGGTAATCTCCAGGCTACTCCCTGTTCGGCCGAGCCCGGCGCGGTCGCGGTGGTCGATCTGGTGCCCGGCACCTTCGGGCGGACACCCCGCAGCGGCGAGGTTGTCGATCCGACGCACCCGTGGCCCAGGACCTCGCGTCGGCCCTCGTTGTCGACGCCGACAGCGACGGGGCAGTGGACGTTGGCGACCCGGCCGCCCTCGCGGATCTTCTGGCCTGGCGACGGTCCGGAGCGCGGCGGTACCGGCCGCGTTCTCCTGCCGACCTTCCGCTGGTCCGGTGGGCCGCCGCAACCGCGATCACGGAACGGCGAAGGCCCCGACCACTGAGCGGTCGGGGCCTTCGTGAAGGCGGAGGATACGAGATTCGAACTCGTGAGGGATTGCTCCCAACACGCTTTCCAATTCTCCCGAACGCCGTCCGCCGGGGGTCATGCCTGTCCCGGCCTGCGGTGGAGCGAACCACTGGACGGTGTCTGAACCTGGTCGGACGGAGGTGAATGAGACCAAAACGGAGACCATGCCGCCTGGCGCCCGCGGCTCGATCGATCCGCTCCGCCGCTGGTCAGCTGTCCGTGTCCTTGGGATGCCGAGGTGAGGCGTAGACGAGATGGACGGTCCGACCCGGTTCGTCGACGAGGTAGCGTACGCGCCCGCCGGCGGTCACCTCGTACTCCCACTGCGGTAGCTCGTCCCCGCCGAGAACGCGCGTTGCCAGACGGCCTCGGAGCCGGTGCTGTCGATCGGGGTCACGTGTGGACCGGGGGTCGGTACGGAGGGCTTCGAAGCAGCGGCGGGTGTTCCCCGGTGCCTCCGTGCAGAGATCGCCCCACCCCTTGGCGGCTTCGTTGGTGGCGAATCGCAGCCGCCACTCGTCACCGATCGGTGGCGGTGGGACGTCGTCTCCACGCTTGGGGCTCACGGGGCGAGCACCTCGCCGTGGTCGTCACCGGGTAGCGGCTCGGTGAGCTGGACGCTCAACTCGGGGTCGGCCAGGATCCTGGCGGTGGCCCGCCACTCGACGATCACGCGGTGCAGGTTGGCGTGGACGTCCAACTCCACCACGTCTCGGGTGGCGTCCACGAGGTCGACGACGAACTCCCGTACCTCCTCGGCCGACAGGTGCCGGGTCCAGGGGAAGACCTCGGGGAGGGCGAGGAGAACAGCGCGTGCACCCTCGTCACTGGTGATCAGGGCCGCGAACAGGCGTGCGGTGACATCCGCGGTTTCCTCGCGCTGGCGGTCGTGACGTTCCGTGGTCAGGTACAGATCCTCACCGTCACGTCTGGTGACGTGGATGCGCTGGGCCTGCTCGACGGTGTCCGCGACACGCTTCGAGTTCTTCGACAGATCGGAGAACGACACGGTGAGAGTGGACATGTGGCCACACTACTTCGGAACATGTTCCGAAGTCAATGTGCAGATGCACCTAGTTAGGTGCAGACTTCCGCGCTGTGGGCCGGGAACATGACGGGAACGTCTGGAAGCCTGGCGTGTGGAGGCCTGCAGTCACCGGAGGTGGTGTCGCGCTCGGGATCGTGGCGTTCATCGCCGCGCTGCTTCGATCGGTGCGGACGATCCTGCGACTGGCGGCCGATGTGGTGCGCTCATGGCGCGATCCGCGGCGTACCGTGTCGAGTCGTTTCGAGTAGGCGCCCGTGAACGACGACGAAGGCCCGGACCGCTGAGCGGTCCGAGCCTTCGATCAAGGCGGAGGATACGAGATTCGAACTCGTGAGGGATTGCTCCCAACACGCTTTCCAACTCTGCATGTCAGCATTCGGGGCGGTTCGCCTCAGTTCAGATGGCTGGTCCTAGAGTCTCTGCATCACTGTCTGAACGTCCCTGAACGGTGGCGAATGAGACTGTGGATGAGACTGCGCTCCAGTTGCTGGGTGGCTTTCTGATCACGATTCGTCCCGTGGCCTCCACCTCGAGGGATCGCCTCGGTAGCGTGCCGCGCGTGGACACCTCGACCTGGATCTCCATCGGTTCCGCCGTGGCCGCCGGCGGTAGTTGGGTATGGGCCATCCTCCAACGCAACACCGCTGAACGGGCACTCATGGCGGCCAAGGAAGCCAACGACAACAGCACCCGCGCGAACAGCATTGCCGAGCGGGCCCTGTCCGTCTCGGAACGTGGTGCGGTCGACGCCCAGAAGGCTCGGCTCGTGGAGGCGGCACCAAGGATCTCGGTGGCCGGCGGCACCGTGCAGTGGCCCCCACTGCGACAGGTGGATGTCGAACACTCCCCCGGTATCCCGTGGGAGAGCGACTACATCTTCAGGACACCGCGCGAAGCGAGTATGCCGGTGGGACTCCGCTACACGTTCAGTGTGAAGAACATCGGGTACGACACCAAGATCAACGTGAGCGCCAGGCTCGCCCCCGACGACCCGCACTACAACCGCGATCACCTGTCGCTGCCCATCGACATACCCAGCGGCGACACGATCACGTTCACGATGGAGGAATACCTTCCCCTGAGCGCTTGGATTGAGCAGGCCGAAGCCCGTGAGGCTGGCCAACCGGGCACCGTGGAGTTGCGCCCCTGGGTTCGTGTTGACGACGGCCAGGACGAAGGGACCATCGGCATCGTCAATCTCCTGGTTCCCTGCAATGGTCTCGTCAGGGTGCCTGACGAGGAAGGGTCCTGGCGCTTCCGCGATCCCTCGACGCTTGCTCCTGGTGAGCACTGGCCGCCCACCCTGGTGTTCGCCCTTCCAGGGCAGACGCTCTACTACAAGTCCAAGATGCGCGGAGAGCCGCTGGACCCACCCGTCGAGGAGCCCGCGGCTTAGAACCGGAACGAAGCCGAGCGCGGGTAGGGTCACCGTCATGGGCAGGCTCGTTCTCATGGACCTCGACAACACGCTGGTCAACCGGAACGGTGCCGTGACGGATTGGGCCACCGACTTCAGCGCGGCCCGGGGGCTGTCGGTAGAGGCTCTTCAGGCGGTGTCCGAGGCACTTCGGGAGCGCGCGACGCCGGAGACGTTCGAGGGCCTTCGCAGCATCCTCGGCCTAGCGGAGTCTGCTTTGGAGCTGTGGGACAGCTACGTGGCTGGGCTAGCCGCGCGGGTGGTCTGCGATCCTGCGATGTTGTCTCGACTCGATCGGCTGCGGGCTGCTGGCTGGTCGGTGGGCGTGTTGACCAATGGTGCGGCCGACATCCAGCGGGCCAAGCTCACCGCTACAGGCATCCTCGACCGCGTGGACGCGGTCTGCATCTCGGAGGAGGTTGGGGCCCGGAAGCCTGAGCCGAAGGCGTTTCAGGTGGCGGTTGCGCGGTGCGGGGGAGAGCTGCCGGGCGACGTTTGGATGGTCGGCGACAACCCCGTGACAGACATCGTCGGGGCCGGTGCGGCTGGCCTGCGGACCGTCTGGATCTCGGCTGGGAGCGACTGGAGCAGCCCGGGCTTGGCTCCCGACCACATCGCCGAGACCGCCGTCGATGCCGCAGACTTCCTGCTTGGACTTTCGGAGACTTCACGATGACCATCAAGCCGACCGTCGGCATCCTCCACCCCGGGAGCATGGGCGCCGCAGTGGCCGCCTGCGCCCGACCGAACGCGGCGCGGGTGCTGTGGTGTCCAGCGGGCCGTAGTCCGGCCACCAAGGCACGGGCCGAGCGGGCCGGGCTGGAACCGGTTGCCGGATTGGATGAGCTGCTGGAGCACGCTCACATCGTCCTTAGCCTCTGCCCGCCGGCTGCCGCCGAGGACTTGGCCCGCGCTGTCGCCGACCGGCGATACGCGGGAGTCTATGTGGAAGCCAACGCGATCAACCCCGAACGGACGCAGCGCATCGCCGCGGTGTTGGACGGATGCGCCCGAGCGGTGGTCGACGGCGCCGTGATCGGTTCACCGCCGGTCGGTGGCAAGCGGACCCGGCTTTACCTCTCCGGGCCAGCTGACGCCGTCTCGTTGCTGGAAGGCCTGTTCGCCGGAAGCCTGGTGGAGACTCCCGTGCTGGGTAGTGCCGTTGGCCAGGCGTCGGCCCTGAAGTTGGCGTACAGCTCCTACCAGAAGGCGTCCCGCGTGCTGGCAGCCGTGGCGTTCGGCGCGGCGCGGGCGCACGGCGTGGACGAGGCGTTGCTCGACGTGGCCGGCAAGCGGCAGGGCAGCTACCTGGTGGAGACGGGATACATCGCGAAGACTGCGGCGCGGGCGTGGCGCTGGGGTCCGGAGATGGAAGAGGCCGCCGACATGTTGTCCGCCGCTGGCCTCCCTGACGAGCTGCTGCGTGCAGCAGCCCAGACCCTGGCCCGATGGGAGGACAGCAAAGACCTCGTCGGGCTGACGCCCGACGAGGCCCTTGACCGTCTGGCCCGTCCGTAGCGGCCGGAGTCATCTACTGCGGCCGACCGCCTTCACCGCCGCGTGAGAGCAGAGCGTGGATGTGCCGAGCAGCCTCCACCGGTCCAACGCTGGTGGTGTCCAGCGACAGGTCCCAGGCCTGCCCCGGGTGCGCATCGATGTCGGCCTGCGTGGCATCCCACGCGGTTAGCCGGGCCTCGGTGTCGCTGTCGCCGCGGCCGGCGGAACGGGCCTCGGCCACCTCGCGCGAGCACCAGAGCAGCACGGCTGACCAGTCCGCCGTGTAGCCCGTCACCAGGGCGTCGATGCCCTCGATCTGCCCCAGATGCACGATCGGAACGCCGGCGTTGAACGCGCCGCCCAGTCCGGGGCGATCGATAACGTAGGTGTTGTCGTACCGGCTGTTCTGGTACACGACGTCGCCGGACTTCTCCAGTTCGGCAAGCTGCTCGGCAGTGCCCATCCGGTAGCCCGCGGACTTCCCCGATCCGACCTTCAACCGGGAGTACAGCATGTATTCCGCGCTGACCTCTTGGAGAGCCCTGGTCACCGTGTCCTTTCCGGCGGCTGGCGGGCCATAAAGGATGAGGCCCCTGGCGGTCACAGTCCACCGCCGCTCAGCACATCGCGGGCCTGGTCGGCGGCGGCGATGGCCGCACCCAGGCGGTTGTCCACGACGAAATGCGGGCCTTGCGGGCGCATCGCCAGGTCGACGGTGGCCAGGTACTCCGTCCAAGCCTCCATCTTCCACATGTCGCGGGCGGCGCCACGGAATTCGATGTACTCCCGCATTGACTCCGGGTCGCATTCCACCCAGATCGATACGCCCGTGGAACGCTTCGCCCTGCACCGATTGTGGAATCGTTGCATCCAATCCGGCTGCGAGAACTCTAGTAGGAAAGGTGCGTCAAGGATTACGGACGTGCCGCAATCGACGTTGTCCCATGCGGCCTCCATGAGGCAGCGGTATTCCAGCGGCCGGATCTTCTCGCGGTAGAGGGCGGAGCTCCGATCGTTAGCCTCGCCACCGAGTGCCACTAGTAGCTGGTCCACCAGCGGGCGGGTCAGTGAGTCCTTGTCGAGGATCGGCCATCCAGTGAGGCGGCCGATGAATTTGGCGAACTCGCTCTTGCCGGACCCTGCGTACCCGCCGATCAACAGGATGAACGGACCTGTTCCCTCTCCGTCTGCTCGGCGCTTCCACTCATCGACCAAACGGTTCCGGAAGGCTTCGGCGTCAACGCCGCCCGCGCCCTCACGGATGCTACCGAGAGCTTCGCGGACGGCCTCGGTCAGGTCCAGGGTGGTCTCTGCTGCACGCTGGTTGGGCACCGTGGTGACCTCTCCGGGGAGAGCCCGGCGAAAGCCCAGTTCCGCCTCGTTCAGGCGGTAGAGAATGCAGTACGCTCGGCGATAGTTGGGGCGAGGGCATGAACCCCCACTCTCGTGTGACCAGACGGTCTGAAAATTTGCGGCAAGGCTGAGATTGTGCCGCTCGCCGATTTCTCGCAGCTTCTCGCCGACTTCCTCAAGCGTCAGGTTGTGGGATTCTCTGACCTGCTTGAGGATCGCCGGATTCCATTCTGAGCGTTGCCGAGCCATATTCCCCTCCTAGGAAACTGCTCGTGCCGCGAGTGTAGCGGCTCGTTGAGTCACCCGAAAATCGTGATAGCAGTCGTGATAGCAGGCGTATAAGAATCTGCAACCAGAGACAGGTAAGGTTCCGTGATACAGATTCCGTGCTGGCGGGTGTGAACTGGACTCATTCCGCCCCCAGGAGGGATCAATGAAAGTCCACCCGCCCCAATATGCAGTCAGGGGACCGCAGCGAGACTGCGATCCCCTGACTCCCCCGCTCTCGCGTCACCGGGCCTCGAGCTCCGCGACCCGAGCCTTCAGCTCCTGGAGTTCGCCGCGGACCGCTGCCAGCTCCTGGCGCAACTGCCCGGCCTCCGCTGCCGGCGAGGCCTCGGCCGCCCTGGCGGCGGCATCGGGAGTAAGGAACGCAGCCTTGCCCTGGTGGCTCCTCACGAGGCCCGCCTCGCGGAGGTGGGCGACGGCAGCGCGCGCCACCGTCGGAGTCACCTCGTAGCGCTCCTGAAGTTTGGCCAGCGACGGGATCTTCCCGTCGGCAGCGAACTCGCCAGTCGCGATCCGCGCGCAAAGGTCGTCCGCCACCTGCCGGTAGGCGGGCCTCTCTCCGGTCCATTCGACCATCAACACTCCACATCCCTCTGCGTCTCTGCCTCATAGTGCCGCAATGCCCGGCCGGAACCAATGCTTCCGCATGTTGCCCAGCCGATGGACTTGCCAACTCTGCCTCTCTGCCTCACAGTGGGCTCTGAGGCAGAGAGAACAAAGCTCTCCCGAGCCTCGTTATTCCTGCACGTCAAAAGCCCGGAGGGGTGGGGTGACAGCCCCCCGAAGGCAGCGCTCGACCTTTGAAAACTCCACAGAGTGCTTCACGACGGGGCTCGTCCCCGTCCCCGTGCGGACCGGGTGACGTCCGCAGCGTTTCGAGTGTCTTTGGTCCCCGATCCGTCCGCTCGTCGGCCGGGTCGGGGGCCATGGCTGCTCGTGACATGACGAGTGGCTCGGACCCGAACGAAGTCGGGCCGCCGCGCTCCGGCCAAGGAACGCGCGGCGGCCCTCGGGTCCACGCCCCCAACTGAGAAGAGGTAGACCCGTGAGGTCGATTGTTGCAGGCCAGATGCCCCTGGGCGGGGCCGAGTTCGCCGAGTTGGCGCTCGGCGTGGACGAGGAGCTGTTCGCCGGGGTGCCCGGTGAGAGCGAGTTGGAGCGTGCGGCCCGGCTGGACGCGGCGGGCGCGGTGCTGGCGGACCTGCGTCGGGAGGACCCGGAGCTGGCCGCCTACGCCGCCGCGCTGCTGAGGATGGCGCCGGTGCCGCTGCGGCGCCCGGCCGTGATCCGCCGCACGGCGAGCGTCGACCGGGTGGCGGCGTGAAGCGGGCCGCCGGCCGGATGGATGTCCTGGCCTGGCTGGCGATGCGCACCGTCGCGCTCACGGCGCTCACGGGCGCCCTGTCCGCGCTCACCACCCGCTCATCCCGGCGGGGGCGGTGGTCGTGGTGAGGGCCCCGGTGAGTCCCGCACAGATCCGCTCCGCCGAGCAGGCGCTGAGCGTCGGGACGTGGACGATCACGTTCGGCGCTGTCCTCTACAGCGTGCTCACGGTGACCCCGCTGATGTCCGGACACAGCCCGGCGGGCTGGGAGTGGACGGCGCCGATCCTGCCGCTGGTCGTGGACGCGGCCGTGGTGATCGTGGTCCGCCTCGACAGCACGCTTGTACGCCTTGGCGGGGACGGCGGGCGCTGGCCGGTGGTGCTGCGCTGGATGACCGGCCTCATGACCGTGCTGCTCAACACCGGTCAGTCGGCCCTGGACCGCGACCCGGTCGGCGTGGCGGTGCACGCGGTGGCGCCCCTGCTGCTGATCGTCACCGCCGAAGCCTCACTGGCCTACCGGCGGGCGATCGCCGCGGCGCTGGCCGCCCGTGAAGCCGCTGAGCGCGCCGAGCGGGAGGGACGCGAACGCCTCGCCGAGGACAAGCGCCGCCAGGCCCGCGAGGACCGGCTGGCCGAGTTCGCCGCGGCCGAGCGGCGCGAGCGTGAGCGCCGTGAGCACGAGGAGCGCATGGCCCGCGATCAGCGTGAGCACGAGGCCAGGATGGTGCGCGAGGAACGGGCCGAACGGGCCCAACGGGAGGCCGCCGACCGGGTCGAGCGCGAACGCCGTGAGCACGCGGTGAGCGAGCGTGAGCGCCGTGAGCGCGAAGCCGCCCAGACCCGTGAGCAGCGTGAGCGGGAGGCCGCCGACCGCGCCCGCGAGGAGTTGCTGTCCGCCGCCCCGGCCGCCGAGCGGCTCCCGGAGGAACGCGCCCGCGAGATCGCCAAGGGCGCGTTCGCGGCCGGCCTGCCCCAGCGCTCGGCCGCTGAGCTGACCGGCTGGTCCGCCGGGTGGATCGCAGCCCGCTACCAGGAACTGCGCACCGCCCAAGCCGAGCGGCCCGCCCTGCACGCCGTGCCCGCCACCGGCACCCCGAGCAACGTCGAGGAGAAGGCATCGTGACCACCACCGAGAACGCCACCACCGTGACCGGCCAGCTCAGCGCGGCCGGCGCCCTGCTGGCCATCCTCAGCGCCCACGCCGACCTGCCCACCCCCACCGCTGGACTGAAGCAGTTCTTCCGGCCCGGCACCGACATCCCGTGGGGTGCGTGGGGCGTGACGCTGTCGCTGCACCGCGGCCTCGACGCGTTCGAGCAGTGGCGCGAAGCCCTGGGCCTGGACCCCGCCACCACCGACACCGGCGAGTGCGACACCACCCACTGGCTGACCGCACACGGCACCCGCCACGGCGTCCCCGTTGAGGTCAACGGCTTCTACAACCTGCCCGACACCGACGGCACCGGCGAGTAGCGCCATGGGACGCCCACGCTTCTGGGACCCGACCGGCGACCGGCACGGCGGCACCCCACCTACCCGTGGCGGATGGCCCCGACCGGCTACCTCACCAAGCGGCAGCTGCGCGCCCGGGGCCTTCGCCCCGGCGGCCAGCCGGTCGCCGCGCAGGTCCTCTGGCGCTCCCGCCGCAGCACGTCTGGCATGCGGGCCGCCTACCTCTACCGCCTGACCCTCGCCAAGCCCGTGAGGCCGATGACCCCCGCGAGGGCCGCGGCCCTCGCCAAGGCCAACGCCGCCCGCCGGACCTGCCCGGCCTGCGGGCACGACGCGGGTTACGTGCTCCCCGCGCACCTCGGCACCTGCCTGCCGTGCGCCGACAGCGCCCCGATGGCCGCCTGAAACCACCCCTGAACCGCCCCGCTGCCACCAGCAACAGGAGGCTCATGTCATGTCCGTGACCGAAATCCGCGTCGTGAGCTTCGGCTACCTTCACGGCGCCCCGCCCGCGGACGCCACCCTCACCCTCGATCTGCGCCGCCACTTCCGCGACCCGCACGTCGACCCTGCCCTCCGGCACCAGACCGCGGCCGACCTGCCGGTCCGCGTCGCCGTCATGGCCACCCCGGGCATCCGGGAGCTGATCACCTCGGCCGCGCTGCTGGTCGACGCGTTCGACGCCGGTCCGTCCGAGGCGCCGCTGACCGTCGCGGTCGGCTGCGCGGGCGGCCGCCACCGCGCCGCCGCCGTCGCCATGGCCCTAGCCCGGCGCCTCGCCAAGACCGGTACCCCCGTGCACCTCACCCACCGCGACCTCGACAAGCCCGTCGCCAACCGCTGAACCGAAGGAGAACCCCTGATGTTCGGTCGCTCCCGCTCCGAGGCCAAGCCGTCGACGCGTACCGAGACCCCGGACCACGTCGCCGCCGACGGCCGCACCTGGACCGGCGCCGACTACGACGAGGCCCGCGCCAACGGCAGCACGGTGCACGCCCCGCGCACCGGCCACAGCCGCGACCAGCTCGGCCACCCCGCCTCCTCCTGACCGCCCCGGGGTGCCCCGGCCACCACCGGCCGGGGCCCCCACCCGACTTGGAGATACGCCGTGATCGGCACGCTCATCTGCCTGGCCCTGGTCCTCGGGGACGCGGGGCTGGCCTGGTACTGCATCCGCCTCCTCATCCGCGCCGAGGGGTGGAACCGGTGACCACTCCGCCCCCGCCCCCCGGCTACCCGCCCACCGCCGGCATGCCCACCCCCGCCTCCGAGCCCGTGGCCGAGTGGTGGCGCAAGGACGGCCCGCGCATCCCCGCCCCGGCCCCGGGTGCCACCGTGCACACCCCCGTCCCGATCGCCGCCGGCGGCCCGGCCGCCCCGGCCTCGATGGAGGCCGCCGCGCAGGCGTTCTGGGCCCCCGTCGGCCGGATCCTGGCCGAGCAGGTCCCGCACATCGCCGAGCAGATCGGCCAGCAGGTCACCCAGCTCATGACCGAGACCGAGGCCCAGCGCTCGGCCCGCGAGCAGGTGCAGTACGAGGCCGTGCGCGACGCCCAGCGAGCCGTGCGCGACGCCCAGTTCGCCGCCGCGGGGGAGAGCGCCGCCCAGCGCGCCGAACGCCACCGCGTCGAGAACGTCCTCACCCCCAGCCACCGCCGCGACGACCTCGTCGGCATGGTCGACCTGCTCGCCGAGCGGATCGGCGAGACGCCCGACGAGCGGGCCGCCCGCCTGGACGCCGAGCGGGAGCTCGACAAGCGGCGGGCGCGGGCCCGGGAGGACGCCGAGCGGGCCGCGGCCGGGGAAACCCCGGAACAGCGCACCCGCCGGCACCGCCAGCAGCGGCTCGCCGACAAGCGCACGGCCTCGACCCGGGCCCGGCGCGAGCGCCGCCGCGCCGCCCGCACCGCCGGTCCCTCCGACCGCACCCGCCGCTTCCGGCGCTGGTGCGTGCTCACCGCGATCAGCGCGATCGGCGGCTGCTCGACCGGCCTCGTAACGCTGATCGCCCCCGGCGGCCCCTACGTCGGCCTGCTGCTGGCCGCCGGCGGCTGGGCCCTCGACCTCCACATCCGCGACCGGGGCCGCCAACGCGTCAGCGAGGTGACCCGGCCCGGACCGCTCGTGCTGCTGGTCCTCGTGCGCATCCCGGTCGCCTCCGGCCTGGCCGTCGCCGCCGGCCTCGACCACGTTCTCGCCGCCCTCTCCCTCTAACTCTCGGCCAAGGAGACACACCATGAGCAGCCTCATCGCACTCGGCACCGGCGGCGCCGCCACCGTCACCACCATGTACCTCTACGTCGGCGTCCGCGGCAAGAACAAGATCAACGTCGCGGACGAGCACGTCCCCTACTGGGCGTTCGGGATCGGTCTGCTGTCGGCCAACGCGGGCACCGCGTTCCAGCAGCTGGCGGGCATCGGCCAGCAGCTGAGCAGCTCTTTCCAGGGGAACGCCGCCCTGGGGGAGTGGCAGACCGGCGCCACCGCGGCCGTCCTGACGATCGCCGTGTTCGGGCTCAAGCCGAAGCCGTGGAAGGACGCGCTGTGCGGCGCCGTCGCCCCGTCCCTGTTCGCCGCTGCCGGCGGCCTCTGGGCCCTCCCGGCCAGCATCCTCAGCGGCCTGATCACCTCGTTCATCGGCTGACGGCGATGGAGAACATCTTCCCCACCGACACGGTCATCTCCACCATCCTGTACCCGGTCACCGGCCTCGCCGCAGGCACGCCCGTCCTCATCCGCAAGCTGACCGCCCCCCAGCGCGAGCGCCGCGCCGAAGCCGCCGCACTCAAGACCAAGCAGAACGAACTCGCCGCCCAGGCCCTCATCGACGCCGAGACCGCCTGGGCAGCGAAGGCCGCCGCGGAAACCGACCCCGCCAAGCGTGCTGCCATGCTCCAGGCCCGGGAGGCCGCGCAGGTGGCGGCCCGCCAGTTCGAGCTGGAGCAGGCCAAGACCGCCCGCAAGGCCGCCCGCGGCAAGCTCGGCGACACCGCCGGCGCGGGCGCCCTGCTGCTGATCGTCGGCGGCCCGCTCATCTGGTCCCTCGCCCGACCCCTGATCGAGCCCGGCATCGGCCTCCTGATCGGCGCGTGGTGGATCGCCGCGCTCATCCACGCCCCCTCCCCCGGCAAGGACACCGCCGACGACGCCGAGCAGGGGCCGCAGACCGACCAGGACGGCGCCCAGGAGGACCCGCTTCCGACCCCCGGTCAAGAGCCCGCCCAGACACCCACCGTGACCGCCGACCCGACCCCCGCTGACGCCCGCCACACGGTGGCCCTCCTCGGCGCCGCCGGCACCCACGTCGCCCTCACCGCCGTGACCGCCCACCTGGCCGCCGCCCACCCCCTCTGGGACCGCTCCGGGAAGGCCACCAAGGCACTCCTGCGGGAGGCCCGCGTGAGGGTCCGCGACGGGGTGAAGGTGGGCGGCATCAGCGTGCCCGGCATCCACCACGACGACGTGCCCCCGCTCCCCTCCCCCTCCGATCCCTCCCCTGAGTCCGGTGTTGTTGCAGGTCAGAGCAACAACAACAACCACAACAACGCCCAGGAGTGGTCCACCCGAGAGGGGTTCGTCATGCGCTCCGACCCCGACAACCCCGCCCGAACGATCATCGTCAGCCACACCCCCGCCGCCTGATCCACCCACACGAAAGGCGCCCGCCATGACCGAGCAGCGCTGGCCCGACAAGCCCGTCCCCGAGTACACCGACACCGAGCTGGCCACCGCGATCGAGCGGCACCAGGACGACACCGACCCCGTCACGCAGAGCATCGTCCAGAGCTGCATCCGGGAGTGGGAGCGCCGCCGCGGCCTCCCCCGGAGCTGACCCCACACCCCGACTGCAGCCCCCGCCCACAGCCCCGGAAGGCGCGCGGGCCGGAGTCCGGCCGTGTCGTTGGTGCGGTCGCCCCACCCTGTCGTGGGACGAGCAGCACCACCCGCCCCTGACCGTGTCGGCCCCGGTCCCGTCCGGGGCCGACACGCTATTCCCCGACTTCGCTCCGATACTCGGCAAGGAGCAGCCCATGCCTGATTGGGAGAGCGCCCTCGGCGCCGCCCGCCATGCTGTTGAACGGGGTCTCGCGGTGTTCCCGCTCACGGCCCACAAGAAGCCGGCCCTTCCCCGCGCCCACCCATCCCGGCAGGCAGGCCAGTGCCGGGGCGAGTGCGGGCGTCTCGGTCACGGAGTCCACGACGCCGCCACCGACCACGCCGTCGTTCAGCGGATGTTCGAGCGGGCCCCATGGTCCACCGGCTATGGCATCGCCTGCGGCCGGGCCCCGCACCGCCTCATCGGCATCGACCTCGATGTGAAGGACGGTCTCGACGGCGTCGCCGACCTTCGAGCGTTGGAGGCCGCGCACGCGTTCGCGGTCCCGGCTACCGCCACCGTGGCCACGCCGAGCGGGGGTTGGCACCTGTGGCTGACCACCCCGCCCGGCACCCGCGTGCTCAACTCCGTGGGCAAGCAGCGCGACCACTCGCACGGCTTGGACGTCCGCGGCTCCGGCGGCTACCTCGTCGGCCCCGGCTCCATCGGCGCCGCCGGCCGCTACCGGTTCGTTCCCGGCACCGACCCGGGCACCATCGCCCCCGCCCCACTGGAGTTGCTCACCGCGTTGGCCCCCAAACCCGTCCCGGCCGCCGCCCCGGACTCGAACCGGCTCCGGGAACGGATCCACCACCAAGACGCCTACACCCGGGCCGTCTTAACCCGCGAGGCCGACAAGGTCCGCGCCACCACCCAGGGCGGCCGCAAGAACCGCCTGTGGGCCAGCAGCGCTGCTGTCGGACGCCTCATCCACACCCGAGCCCTCGATGAGGCCCTGGCCCATGACGCGCTGCTGGACGCCGGACTGGCCACCGGCCTGAAGCCCGCCGAATGCGAGTACACCATCCGGCGCGGGTTCCTGGCCGCCGCCACCGCCTCCCGCGCCGCCTGAGAACGGGCCCGCCGCCATGGGGGACCGGAACAGCGCTTATCCGGCCTCCCCATGGCCCCGTCCCGCCCACACGCCCCCGGCCCCGCGCGGGCCACCTCACCACCCGACCACACGCCCGAAGGAGCACACGTGACCGTCCCCGCCCCCCGCCCTGACGGACCGCCCGACAATGTGAGCCCGCTGTTCCGCGACGGCTGGGAGGACGACGCCGAGCCCCAGGCCGGACCGGATGCATGGGACGCGCCGGTCCAGCTCGGCGAGTCCCGCACTCTGCCCGCCTTCCCCACCGATGTCCTGCCCGGCTGGCTGGGCGACATGGTCTCGGCGGTGGCCGAGGAGACGCAGACCCCGGCCGACCTCGCCGGGTGCCTGGCCCTGGCGGCCCTGGCCGCTTCGGCCGGCGGCCGCGTGGTCGTCCGGATCCGGGGCCGGTGGCACGAGCCGGTGAACATCTACACCGCCGTCGCCCTGCCCCCGGGCAACCGCAAGAGCGCGGTGTTCGACCTGATGACCAGGCCGCTCATGGAGGTGGAGAAGCAGCTGTGCGCGGCGAGTGTGATCCGCCGGACCGAGGCGGAGACCACGCAGCGGCTGCTGAAGGCCGCCGCCGAACGCGCTGCCACCAAGGCCGCGAACGCCGAACCGGACGACCGGGCCAAGGCCACCGCCGAGGCCGTAGCGCTCGCCCGGGAGGCTGAGGCCGTCACGGTCCCGGCCGAGACGCAGCTCATCGCCGACGACGCCACGCAGGCCTCTCTGGCCACGCTGCTGGCCGAGCAGGGCGGGCGGATCGCCATCATGAGCCCCGAGGGCGGGGTGTTCGACATCATCGCGGGCCTCTACTCCGGTCCCCCGGACATGACCATCTTTCTCAAGGGCCATGCCGGGGACCGGGTCCGGGTCAACCGGCAGGGCCGCCCCTCCCAGCATGTCGAGCGCCCGGCCGTCACCATGGGCCTGGCCATCCAGCCCGAAGTTTTGGAGGCGATCGCCAAGGTGAAGGGCGCGGACGGGCGCGGGCTGCTCGCCCGCTACCTCTACTCCGTCCCCGTCTCCCTGGTCGGCTCCCGCGACGTGGAACCCGACCCGATTTCGGATGAGGTCGTCAACACCTACGGCCAGCATCTGGTGGCGCTGACCACGGAACTGGCCGACTGGACGGACCCGGCGATCATCCAGCTCACCCCCGAGGCCAACGCCGTCCTGCTCGCCTTCCAGAAGGTCACCGAATCCAGGCTCGGCAAGGGCGGAACCCTGGCCCCGATCGTGAAGTGGGCCAGCAAGCGTGACGGCGCCGTCGCCCGGATCGCCGCCCTGCTCCACCTCGCCGCCCACCCCACCGACGGCTGGCGCCTGCCTATCGACGCCGCCACCATGGCCGACGCCTGCCGCCTGGGCGACTACTTCACCATCCACGCCCTGCACGTCTTCGACGCCATGGGCGCCGACCCCGCCCGCGACGCCGCCCGCCTGCTCCTGGGCCACCTGCGCACCAACCCCGCGGCCCCCGGCGGGTTCACCAAGCGTGACCTGTTCCGCTCCGCCTCCCGCGCCGACTTCCCCACCATGGGCGACCTCGACCCCGCCCTGGACCTGTTGGAGGAACACGGCTGGGTGCGGATGCAGGCCCCGCCGCCGCGCTCCGGCAAGGGCGGCCGCCCGCCCTCCCCCCGCTACCAGGCCCACCCCCACCTGACTCACTCCACGCCCTGACTCGCCGACAACCCCCGGGGCGCCGACAGAACTGACACAACTCCCCGAAATGCCGCCCGACCTGCGGAAATGCTCAAGATCGCCGCTCTGACAGAACCACTTAAAACTCTGACAGAACCCCCCGCGCCCAGGTTTCCACGCAGCCCGCCCCGCCGCGCGAAACCCCCTCCGTCGAGGTTCTGTCGAGGTTTTTACCGGTTCTGTCAGAGCGGTGATCAAGGGCGAAACCGCAGGTCAGGGCGCATGTAGCGGGGTTCTGTCAGTTCTGTCGGCCCCTGGGGCCTTCCAGGCTTCAGCGCCGTCCCTCGCAGGAGGTTCCGCATGGCTGATGACACGGGCGACGCCCAGCCCGAGCATGACCCCACCCTGGTGGCTCTCACCGTCGAAGAGGCCGCCCGCCGACTCAGCATCGGCCGCACCACCATGTACGCCCTGATCAAGGGCGGCGAGATCGAGACCATCCCCATCGGCCGAGCCCGCCGGGTGCCGGCTGAGGCCGTTGTCGAGTTCACCCGCCGCCGCATGCAGATGCACACCACCACCCCGATCGCCGCCTGAGGAGAAGTGCCTGTGACCAAGCGCGCCAAGCGCCCTGACGGGACATCGTCCATCTACTTCGGCTCGGACGGCTATTGGCACGGCCGTGTCACCGTCGGAGTCCGCGACGACGGCAAGCCTGACCGCCGCCACGTGATGAGCAAGGTCAGCGAGGCCGAAGTCATCCGCAAGGTGCGGGAGCTGGAGAAGCAGCGCGACGCGGGAAAGGTGCGCAAGCCCGGGAAGCCCTGGACCCTGAAGGCGTGGCTGCTGCACTGGGTTGAGGAGATCGCCAAGCCCTCCGTCCGCGATACCACCTACAGCGGCTACGAGGTGGCTGTCCGGGTGCACCTGATCCCCGGGGTCGGCGCACACCGGCTCGACAAGCTGGAGCCGGAGCACTTGGAGCGCTTCTACACGAAGATGCGCACCAAGGGCAGCAAGGCCGGCACGGTCCACCAGGTCCACCGCACAGTCCACACCGCCCTGAACCACGCCCTCCGCCGCGGTCACGTGACCCGGAACGTGGCCTCCCTCGCCGTGCCGCCCCGGATCGAGGAGGAAGAGGTGGAGCCCTACGACATCGAGGAGGTGCAGCGGCTGCTTGCCGAGGCCACCAAGCTGCCCAACAGCACCCGGTGGTCCATCGCCCTCGCGCTGGGGCTCCGGCAGGGGGAGACGTTGGGTCTGCGCTGGATGGACGTCGACCTCAAGACGGGCACTCTGCGGGTGCGGAAGAACCGTCTCCGGCCGAAGTACAAGCACGGCTGCGGGGGCGACTGCGGCCGGAAGCCCGGCTACTGCAAGCAGCGGCTGCGGAGGAACGAGGACACCGCGAACACCAAGTCGAAGGCCGGCCGCCGGGTCATGGGGTTGCCGGACGAACTGATCCGGCTGCTGGAGCTTCACCGGGAGGAGCAGGAGCGCGACCGCCGCCGGGCCGGGCAGGAGTGGCACGACAGCGGATACGTCTTCACCTCTCCCTTCGGGTGGCCGTTGGTGCCGAGCACCGACTACGACACATGGAAGCGGCTGCTCGTCGACGCCAAGGTTCGGGACGGCCGGTTGCACGATGCTCGGCACACCGCCGCCACGGTGTTGCTGATCCTCGGCGTCCCGGAGCGGGCGGTCATGCAGATCATGGGGTGGTCGTCCACGGCAATGGCCGCGCGCTATCAGCACGTGACGAGCGGCATCCTCAAGGACGTCGCCAAGCGTGTGGGCGGCCTCATCTGGCAGGTGGCCGAGGGCCCGGAGGGTGGCGGCCCGGAGGCTACCGAACCGGGGCGTTGAGACTGCAGATGAGACTGTGAACGACGAAGGCCCCGACCGGAACCCGGTCGGGGCCTTTCGTTTGCCCTGGCGGGCGGGTGCGGAGGATACGAGATTCGAACTCGTGAGGGATTGCTCCCAACACGCTTTCCAAGCGTGCGCCCTAGGCCTCTAGGCGAATCCTCCGTGGGAGAGCTTAGTACATGTTCCGGGGTGCTTGCGACCACGTATCCCGGGGGTGGGTGAGGGGTGGGGCCTGCGGATCGTCGAGGGGGTGGGTGGTGGAGGTCGGGGCCGCGGATCCGGTACTGTGGTGGTCAGCCCCTCGTGTGGCGTTATCTCTCTGAACCCCCCCAGGGCCGGAAGGCAGCAAGGGTAAGAGGGCTCTGGCGGGTGCACGAGGGGTCTTTGCGTTCCCGGGGCCGGGTCGGCCGGGTCGAGGGGCGCCGCGTTTGTCGGTCCGTCCCGATATCGTCGGGGGTGTGTCCCTAGCCCTGTACCGCCGCTATCGCCCCGAGACTTTCGCCGAGGTCATCGGGCAGGAGCACGTGACCGCTCCGCTCCAGCAGGCCCTGCGCAACAACAGGGTCAACCACGCCTACCTGTTCAGCGGCCCGCGCGGCTGCGGTAAGACGACGAGCGCGCGGATCCTGGCCCGCTGCCTGAACTGCGAGCAGGGGCCGACCCCAACGCCGTGCGGTGAGTGCCAGTCCTGCCGGGACCTGGCGACGGGCGGGCCGGGGTCGATCGACGTGATCGAGATCGACGCCGCCTCGCACGGTGGTGTGGACGACGCGCGTGACCTGCGGGAGCGGGCGTTCTTCGCGCCGGTGCACAGCAGGTACAAGATCTTCATCCTGGACGAGGCGCACATGGTGACCTCGGCCGGCTTCAACGCGCTGCTGAAGGTGGTGGAGGAGCCTCCGGAGCACCTGAAGTTCATCTTCGCGACCACGGAGCCGGAGAAGGTGATCGGGACGATCCGCTCCCGGACGCACCACTACCCGTTCCGGCTGGTGCCGCCCGGCACGCTGCGGGACTACCTGGCGGAGGTGTGCGGCCGGGAGCAGATCCAGGTCGAGGACTCCGTCTTCCCGCTGGTGGTCCGGTCCGGGGCCGGCTCCGTGCGTGACTCGATGTCGGTGATGGACCAGCTGCTCGCGGGCGCCACCGAGGGCGGCGTGACGTACCAGATGGCCACCTCACTGCTCGGGTACACCGACTCGGCGCTGCTGGACGAGGTGGTGGACGCCTTCGCCGCGCAGGACGGGGCGACGGTGTTCCAGGTGATCGACCGGGTGGTCGAGGGCGGACACGACCCGCGCCGGTTCGTGACGGACCTGCTGGAGCGGCTGCGCGACCTGGTGATCCTGGCGACGGTGCCGGACGCGGGGGAGAAGGGGCTGCTCGACGCCCCGGCGGACCGGGTCGCGATCATGCAGGCGCAGGCGGACGCCTTCGGGGCGGCCGAGCTGAGCCGGGCCGCCGACCTCGTCAACACCGGGCTGACCGAGATGCGCGGGAACGCGGCGCCCCGGTTGCAGCTGGAGCTGATCTGCGCCCGCGTGATGCTGCCGGGCGCGTACAGCGACGAGCTGTCGTTGCAGGCGCGGCTGGACAAGTTGGAGCGGCAGGCCTCGGCCGGCGGCTTCTCGGGCGCCCAGATGCAGGCTGCCCCGATGCAGGTCGCCCCGATGCAGGCTGCACCGGTGTACGCCGCTCCGATGCAGGCCGCTCCCGTGCAGGATGCGGCGGCCCCGGGGGCGCCGATGGCGGCGGAGGCCGCTCCCGTGCCACAGCCGGTACAGGCTGCCCCGGCGCCCGCCCCGGCCCCTCCCGCCCCTGCTCCGGCCGCCCCCGCGCCGGGCGCGTGGCCGATCCCGCGCAGCTTCTCGGCGGGCGGCGGCGCACCGGCTGCTGCGGCGGCCGCACCCGCGGCCGCACCCGTGCAGCCGGCGGCCCCGGTACCCCCGCCGGCCCCCGCAGCTCAGGCGCCCGCCCCCGCCGCGGCCCCCGGCGGGCAGCCGTCCGCGGCCGCGCAGCAGGGCGCCGGGCAGGTCCGGCAGCTGTGGCCGCAGATCCTGGAGGCGGTGAAGAACCGCCGCCGCTTCACCTGGATCCTGCTCAGCCAGAACGGCCAGGTGGCCGGGTTCGACGGCAGCGTGCTCCAGG
Source organism: Kitasatospora sp. NPDC048239 (assembly GCF_043202015.1). NCBI lineage: Bacteria > Bacillati > Actinomycetota > Actinomycetes > Kitasatosporales > Streptomycetaceae > Kitasatospora > Kitasatospora sp. NPDC048239. Next base: position 615,225 of record NZ_JBICZP010000003.1, read on the forward strand.
TGTCCTTCATCAACGCGGGCGCCCGTGACAGCTTCGTCAGCAGCAACAGCGACGACGTGCTGCGCCAGGCGCTGACCGACGCGCTCGGCGTGGACTGGCGGATCGAGTGCATCGTCGACCCCTCCGGGGGAGTCGGCGGCCCCGGTGGAGGCGGTGGAGGCGGCGGCAGCACCGGCGGCTTCGGCGGCGGTGCCCCCGGCGGTGGCGGCGGTGGCTGGGGAGCCCCGCCGGCGGCCCGCCCGGCCGCGCCGGCGCCCGCGATGCAGTCCGCGCCGGCGCCCGTACCGGCCGCCGCGCCCGTCGCCGCGCCCCCGATGGCCGCGCCGCCCGCGCCCGTCCAGGCGCAGCCGCCGGCCCAGGCCGCCGCCCGGCCGCAGCAGCCGGTGGCCCCGCCGCCGGGGCCGATGGTGGCGCCGGAGGACGACATCCCGGAGGAGGACGATCCGGATCTCAACGAGCAGGCGTTCTCCGGTCAGGACCTGATCATCCGCGAGCTGGGCGCGACGGTGCTGGAGGAGATCCAGCACGGCGGCGCATAGGCGGTCCGGAAGCGGGACCGGACGGACACGACCCGGTCCCGTTCGGACGGTCCCGCCGACCCTGCACGGGTACGTCCGGCAGCACGTAGGCTCGTTGCGACGCGCGAGCGACCCAGCGGACGCGGACCGCAGTACGCGGCGACGCAGTACGCAGAACGAACACAGACGCAAGGAGTGAGCCGTGTTCCCCGGTGGTGGTCAGCCCAACATGCAGCAGCTGCTCAAGCAGGCGCAGAAGATGCAGGAGGATCTCGCCCGGGCCCAGCAGGAGCTGGCCGAGACGAAGGTGAACGGTACGGCGGGCGGCGGCCTGGTCGAGGCCACGGTGACCGGAGCCGGCGAGCTGGTGGCGCTGACCATCGCCCCGGCCGCGGTCGACCCGGAGGACACCGAGACGCTGGCCGACCTGGTCCTGGCGGCCGTCCGGGACGCGAACCAGGCGGCGCAGAAGATGCAGGCCGAGCGGATGGGCCCGCTGACCCAGGGCCTGGGCGGCGGCATCCCCGGCCTGCCGTTCTGAACCCGGGCAACCCGGGCAACCCCGGGCACAGGGGCGCACGGAACCCCGGTGACCCCGGCACAGGGGCGCGCGTGGGCCAGTCCGAGCTCCGGCACAGGGGCACTCCGGCGGGCCCGGAGGCCCGCAACCGCAGCCCCCGGTGCCTGTGAAGGTCTGAAGTTCGGGCAACAGACCCATGTGATTTATGTGGGAGTCGGGCGTCGGACGGTGTGTCCGACGCCCGATTCGTTGGATGATGGCACCGGAGCACCACCGGAGCACCTGCAGCCGCACGAGGGAAGGCGCGACGTTGTACGAGGGCGTGGTTCAGGACCTGATCGACGAACTGGGCAGGCTGCCCGGCGTCGGGCCCAAGAGCGCACAGCGGATCGCCTTCCACATCCTGCAGGCCGACCCGACCGACGTCCGCCGGCTGGCGCACGCGCTGCTGGAGGTCAAGGACAAGGTCCGCTTCTGCGCGGTCTGCGGCAATGTCGCCGAGGCCGAGCAGTGCCGGGTCTGCCTGGATCCGCGCCGCGACCTCGCGGTGATCTGCGTGGTCGAGGAGTCCAAGGACGTCGTCGCGATCGAGCGCACCCGTGAGTTCCGCGGCCGGTACCACGTCCTGGGCGGCGCGATCAGCCCGATCGAGGGCGTAGGCCCGGACGACCTGCGGATCCGCGAGCTGCTGTCGCGCCTCGCGGACGGCACGGTCACCGAGCTGATCCTGGCCACCGACCCCAACCTGGAGGGGGAGGCGACCGCCACCTACCTGGCCCGGCTCTGCAAGCCGATGGGCCTGAAGGTGACCCGGCTGGCGAGCGGACTGCCCGTCGGCGGGGATCTGGAGTACGCGGACGAGGTCACCCTCGGTCGCGCCTTCGAAGGGAGACGACTGCTCGATGTCTGACCGGACGATCAACCAGCAGCCCCACACGCCCCACCAGGCCGGCCCGCAGGCGGACCGGCACGCCCCGCACACCCATGCGCACGGCTCGGAGCCGGACGACTTCGCGGTGCAGATCGCGGACTCGGTGGAGAGCTTCGTGCTCGCCGTCACCGAGGTTGCCAAGGGCGACGAGCCCGGCAGCGCGGTCTCCCTGCTGCTCCTGGAGGTCTCGCAGCTCCTGCTGGCCGGCGGACGGCTCGGCGCGATCGAGGACGTCGTCCCGGAGGACCGCTTCGAGCCCGACACCGGACCGGAGCCGGACGGTGAGCAGCTGCGCGAGCGGCTGGCCGTGCTGCTGGCGCCGATCGACGTCTACCACGAGGTCTTCGACCCGTACGGGCCGCCGGAGAAGCCGAACGCGTTCCGGATCTCGGACGACCTGGCCGGCGTGGTCAGCGAGCTCCAGCACGGTCTGACCCACTACCGCGAGGGGCGGGTCAGCGAGGCGCTCTGGTGGTGGCAGTTCTCGTACCTGTCCAACTGGGGCACGACCTGCTCGGCGGTGCTGCGGGCGCTGCAGTCGCTCATCGCGCACGTGCGGCTGGACAGCCCGATCGGCGCGGTGCCGGACGGCGCGGACACCGACGACGACGGGCTGACCGACGAGCAGCTGGAGCAGCAGGCCGGCGACCTGATGGCGGCCGAGCTCGGCCTCGGGCGTTAGAACCGGTCCGACGGAAACGGTCCGGAAAAACGGCCGCGCAAAGGGCGGGAACGGCTCCGCGCGAAGGACCAGCGGGAGCGGATCGGCAGAACCGGATCAGCGGGAACGGATTGTGACGTAAACCTCAGGGTTTTCCGGTGAAAGGGAAAACCCCCGGGCACCGTCCGTTCACCCGCCGATTCTGCGGGGCCGTACCGGATGCCCCGCAGACCTGCCGGTCGCCTCCCCGCACCGCCGCCCACCTGCTGAAACCGGTGTCTCATCATATGGAAAGCGACGGTCGGGGCACCCCTGCTCGGTAGACTGACGCCGACCGCACAGCCCCCGCCACCCGGGGGTGCGGGGGCCTGGAGCCCCCGGAAACGACACAAGTCGAGGAGCGCACGTGGGCCTTGTCGTGCAGAAGTACGGCGGCTCATCCGTTGCGGATGCCGAGGGCATCAAGCGCGTGGCCCGTCGAATCGTTGACGCCAAGAAGGCCGGCCATGAGGTCGTCGTCGTGGTGTCCGCGATGGGCGACACGACGGACGAGCTCATCGAACTGGCGGAGCAGGTGTCACCCATTCCTGCCGGCCGCGAGTTCGACATGCTGCTGACCGCTGGAGAGCGCATCTCCATGGCCCTGCTGGCCATGGCGATCAAATCCCTGGGTCACGAGGCCCAGTCCTTCACGGGCAGCCAGGCCGGTGTCATCACCGACTCCGTCCACAACAAGGCGCGCATCATCGACGTGACGCCGGGCCGCATCCGCACCGCCCTGGACGAGGGCAACATCGCGATCGTGGCCGGCTTCCAGGGTGTCTCGCAGAGCAGCAAGGACATCACCACGCTCGGCCGCGGCGGCTCGGACACCACCGCCGTCGCCCTCGCCGCGGCCCTCAGGGCCGAGGTCTGCGAGATCTACACCGACGTGGACGGCGTGTTCACCGCCGACCCGCGCGTGGTGAAGAAGGCCCGCAAGATCGACTGGATCGCGTACGAGGACATGCTGGAGCTGGCCTCGTCCGGTTCCAAGGTGCTGCTCGACCGGTGTGTCGAGTACGCGCGGCGCTACAACATCCCGATTCACGTACGCTCGTCCTTCTCGGGCCTTCCCGGCACGATCGTCAGCAACGACAACCCGAACCAGCCCGAAGGGGGCGAGATGGAGCAGGCCATCATCTCCGGAGTCGCCCACGACACTTCGGAGGCCAAGGTCACCGTCGTCGGCGTGCCGGACAAGCCGGGCGAGGCGGCGCGGATCTTCCGCGCGATCGCGGACGCCGAGGTCAACATCGACATGGTGGTGCAGAACGTCTCCGCCGCGTCGACCGGCCTGACGGACATCTCCTTCACCCTGCCGAAGACCGAGGGCCAGAAGGCCATCGACGCCCTCGGCCGGGTCAAGGAGGGCATCGGCTACGAGTCGCTGCGCTACGACGACGCGATCGGCAAGATCTCCCTGGTCGGGGCAGGCATGCGCTCCAACCCGGGCGTCACCGCGACCTTCTTCGAGGCGCTCTCCGAGGCCGGCGTCAACATCGAGCTCATCTCCACCTCGGAGATCCGCATCTCGGTCGTCACCCGTGCCGACGACGTCAACGAGGCCGTGCGCGCCGTCCACACCGCCTTCGGCCTGGACAGCGACTCGGACGAGGCGGTCGTCTACGGAGGCACCGGGCGATGACCCGGCGGCCGAACCTCGCCGTCGTCGGCGCCACCGGCGCGGTCGGCGAGGTGCTCCTCGGCCTCCTCTCCCTCCGCCAGGACATCTGGGGCGAGATCCGTCTCGTCGCCTCCCCGCGCTCGGCCGGCCGCAAGCTGACCGTGCGCGGGGAGCCCGTCGAGGTGGTGCCGCTCGCGGAGGAGGCCTTCGACGGGATCGACGTCGCGTTGTTCGACGTGCCCGACGAGGTCTCCGCGCAGTGGGCGCCGATCGCGGCGGCCAAGGGCGTCGTGGTGGTGGACAACTCCGGCGCGTTCCGGATGGCCGGGGACGTCCCGCTGGTCGTCCCCGAGGTCAACGCGGCCGCGCTGCGGATCCGGCCGCGCGGCATCGTCGCCGGACCGAACTGCGGAACCCTCGCGATGATCGCGGCGATCGGCGCACTGCACGCCGAGTACGGGCTCGCCGAGCTCGTCGTCGCCACCTACCAGGCGGCCTCCGGCGAGGGCCGCGCCGGGGTGGACGCGCTGCGCGACCAGGTCGCGCTGGTCGCCGGCACCGAGGTCGGCGAACAGACCGGTGACCTGCGCGCGGTGATCGCCGACCACGGGCCGTTCGCGGCGCCGCTGGCGTTCAACGCGGTGCCGTGGGCGGGCTCGCTGATGGACGGCGGCTGGTCGTCCGAGGAGCTGAAGCTCCGCAACGAGTCACGCAAGATCCTCGGCCTGCCCGGCCTCAAGGTGTCCGCGACCTGTGTGCGCATCCCCGTGATCCGCACCCATGCGCTGGCCGTGCACGCGGTCTTCGAGCGCGAGGTCACCCAGGAGCACGCCCAGCAGATCCTCCGGGACGCCCCGGGCGTGGTGCTGTACGACGACCCGGCGGCGGGGGAGTTCCCCACCCCCAACGACGTGGTCGGGACCGACCCGGTCTGGGTCGGCCGGGTGCGGCGGGCGCTGGACGACCCGGCCGCGCTGGACCTCTTCCTCTGCGGCGACAACCTGCGCAAGGGCGCGGCGCTGAACGCCCTTCAGCTCGCCGAACTGGTGGCGGGCGAGCTGTCCGGCTGACCCTTCGTCGGCCCGGTGCGAACCACGTCTGCACATTCCTGTCCGGAATCCCCCCGCGGATCCCCTGGAGGGGTCTTCCACGCATACGGAAGAATGTCCTGCGGGCTGGGCAACCATGACAGGGGATCGAGTGTCCAACGGGCGTGGCGAACGTGATGGTGGGGGTACGGGCGGGCATCTCGGCGACGGCCGCGGTGACGCTCCCGCTGCGTGCCCCGCGACCGGTGGACAGGGGCGGCCGGCGGCCCGCGGAGACGCGCGCCCCGCGGCCCGCGGATAGGCCGGAAGATAGCCAGATGACGGCGGTCGCACCCGGCCCGGCGGACTCCGGGGCCGGCCTCGGCGCGGGCACCAGCGAGGACCTGCTCACCGAGACCTACCAAGCCCACTACCGCTCCCTGCTGCGGCTGGCCGCGCTGCTCCTCGACGACCTCTCCACCTGCGAGGACGTGGTGCAGGAGGCGTTCATCCGGGTGCACGCGGCCCGGCGGCGGGTGCGCGAGCCGGAGAAGACCCTCGCCTATCTGCGGCAGACCGTGGTCAACCTGTCCCGCTCCACCCTGCGTCGCCGGATCCTCGGCCTGCGGCTGCTGCCGAAGCCCATGCCTGACATGGCCAGTGCAGAAGAAGGCGCCTACGATGCGCTGGAGCGCGATCAGTTGAAGGCCGCGCTGCGGGGTCTGCAACGCCGTCAGCGGGAGGTTCTGGTGCTGCGTTACTTCGTGGACATGACGGAGGCGCAGGTCGCGGAGGCCCTGGGCATCTCGCTCGGCTCGGTGAAGGCGTACGGCTCACGGGGGCTGGCCGCGTTGCGGGTCCGGATGGAGGCCGGGGCATGAGTGACGATCGGCAGGGCGCGGGGGGCTCCGCCGACGCGGTCGGCCCGGAACGGCGAACCGGCGGTGCGTCCCCCGGCGGTGCGTCCCCCGGCGGTGCATCCTCCGGCGGTGCGTCCCCCGGCAGCGCATCCCCGGCCGGCGCGGACGGTCTGGACCCCGAGGAGCGCCTGGTCCGGGTGCTGATGCAGCGGGCGGTGTCCGACGTCCACCCCGATCCCGCCGCCCTGCCCCGGATCCGCCGCGCGGTACCCCGTCGGCGGGCCGCCCGGCGCGGCGCCTGGACCGGGGCCGCCGCGCTCGCGGTCGCGCTGGCCGTCGCCCTTCCCGCCCTGCACGACGACGAGCACCTCGGCCTCTCCGGCGGCCCCGGCTCGCCCTCCGAGCAGAGCAGCGCCGCCCCGGCGGTCACCGGAGGCCCCGGGACGACCGGCGGCGGCTCCGCCGGACCGGTCTGGCCGCCCCACCCCGCCACCAGCGGCCCCGGCGGGACGGCGAGCCCGTCCGGCTCCACCACCGCCTCGCCCAGCGCCTGGGCCAGCACGGCCGGCCCGGGCAGCGGCCCGGTGGCCTCCTCCGCCGCGGCCACCGCGGGCGGCACCGAGGGCCCGCCCGTACCGCTCTGTACCCGCGCCGACCTCGGACAGGCCGCCTCACAGGTCGGCGCACCCGACGGCGAGGGGCGGATCTACGGCTCCTTCACCGTGGTCAACACCTCCGGGCACAGCTGTCTGCTCGGCGGCCCGGGCGCGGTCGCGGTCAGCGGCGCGAGCGGTACGGACCCGGCGCGGATCCGGGTGGTCGACCACACGGCGGGCGACCCGGCGACCGGGCTGCCCGCACCCGTCGGAGCGCCGATCGCGGATGGGAACAGCCCGGCACTGGTGCTCGCCCCGCAGGCCGGGTACCGGGTGGAGTTCGGCTGGGTGCCGGACAGCGGCTGCCCGGCGCCGACCGGCGCCTCGCCCACCGCTGCGGTCGGACAGGCCGCCGCTTCGGGCTCCTCCCCGGCGGCCCAGCCCGGCGGCTCGGGCGGCTCCGGCGGCGTGGCCCCCGCCATGCGGGCCTCCGTGCCGCCGAGTGCGGCGCCCCCGGCCTCCGCCTCTCCGACGGCCGGCCCGACCGGAGCCCCGAGCCCGACGGCCACCGTCACCACGGGCCCGAGCGCCCCGCCGCCCACCGTCACCCTCTCCCACACCCCGGCGCCGGGCAGTCCGACCGCCGCCACCGCCGTGCTGCTCGGCGCCTGCTCCGGCACCGTCTACCGCACCCAGGCCGAGCCCGCCCCCGCCCCGACCCCGGGCCCGACCGGCTCCCCGACGGCGGGCTGAACCGACCGGCGCCGGTCCGCTCGGCGCTGCCGGGCGGCCCCGGCCCCCGCAGGGCCCGGCCGGTGCGGCGGGGGACCCTGTGGTCGGGAGGGGTGTGAAGAGTCGTTACCGTGGGGGTGTGTACCGGTTCCTCCTCACTCCGCGCTGGCTGAGCGGCACCGCGCTGGCCGTGGCCGCCGTCGCGGTGTGCGTCTGGCTCGGCACCTGGCAGCTCGGCCGCTTCGAGGACAAGGTCTCCTCGCACCGGGACGTCGAGCAGGCGGCGAGCGCGGCCGGTCCGGCCAGGCCGCTCGGCGAGCTGCTGAGCGCCGCCCAGCCGCAGGTCACCACCGACACCGTCGGCCGGCCGGTGACGGTGACCGGGACCTTCGACCAGGCGCACCAGCTGCTCGTCCCCAACCGGGTGGTGGACGGAAAGCAGGGCTACTACGTCCTCACCCCGCTGCGCACCGGCGACGGCCGCACCGTCGCCGTCGTCCGCGGCTGGGCCCCGGGCGCGCCGGCCGGGGAGACGTCCGCCGAGGGCGGGTCCGCGGTGGCCCCGGCGCCCACGGGCGAGGTGAGTGTGACCGGCCGCCTGCAGGCCGGCGAGACCAGCGGCAGTGGCGGCGCGGTGGCCGGCGGGCTCCCGGCGGGCCAGCTCGGCACGATCAACCGGGCCGCGCTCGTCAACAAGCTCTCGGACGACGGCTGGTACGACGGCTGGGTGTCCGCGGACTCGGTGCCGGCCGGGCTGAGCCCGGTACCGACCGTGCAGCCGCAGGGGGGCAACGGGCTCACCCTGCGCGCGTTCCAGAACCTGGGCTACACCCTGGAGTGGTTCGTCTTCGGCGGGTTCGTGGTCTTCATGTGGTTCCGCCTGGTCCGCCGCGAGGCGGAGGCCGAGCAGGACCGGGCCCTCGGGCTGGACCCGGTCCTGGAGTAGCGCGTCCGCTCGGCGCCTCGGCGGCTCAGCGCTTCAGCGGCCCGTCGGCTCAGCGGCTCGGCTTCGCAGGCGGTACGGCCGGCACCGCCGGTCTGGACGGGACCGGCGCCGCCGTGGGCACGGTCGGGGTGGCCGGCTTGGCGGGCGTCGCCGACGGGGAGGCCGTGGGTGACGGGGAGGCCGTGGGCGACTGCGAAGGCGGCGGCTGGTTGCCGCAGCGGCTGCTGTTCCCGCTACCGCTGCTGTCGTCGTCCGAGTCGTAGGAGTTGGCGTGGTGGCGCGTGGTGCGCCCCTTGGACGACCCCTTCGAGCCCTTGGACCCCTTCGACCCGGAGGACTTGGACTTGGCCAGCAGGACGGTGCCGCCGTCCTCCCCGGTGTGGAAGGCCGCCTGCACGACGCCGCTTCCCACCGCGCCCATGGCCCGCGCACTCGCCGAAGCCGAAGCAGCAGCCGAAGCAGCAGCCGAAGCAGTAGCCGAAGCAACGGCCGAAGCGGTGGCCGGGGCCGGTGCCGAAGCAGCAGCCGTGGCCGTGGCCGTGGCGGTGGCCGTAGGCCCGGCCGGCGGCGGGCAGGCCGCCTCGGTGTCGTCCTGCCCCGAGCAGCCGGTGAGCACGAGTGCTGCGGCCACCCCCACCCCCATGATCGTCAACGCACGTCTCACACGGTCCCCCTGTCGAATCTCCCGGCCGGGCCGTCCCCGACGGGAGCCTCCTCCGTCGGATTCTGCCCGACCCCCGCCTCCGCGAGGTGCCGCCGAACGAAGTCGATCTCCAGCCGCAGCTGCTTGATCCGCTCCTCCACCACCAGCGAGCCGTGTCCGGCGTCGTAGCGGTAGACCTCGTGCGGCGTGCCGAGCCCCTCCAGCCGCTCGACGTAGTTCTCGATCTGGCGGATCGGGCAGCGCGGGTCGTTCACCCCGGCGCTGATGTAGACCGGCACCCGCACCTGCTCCACGTACGTCAGCGGCGACGAGGCCGTCCACCGCTCGGGGACCTCGGTGGGCGTGCCGCCGAAGAGCGTGCGGTCCAGGGACTTCAATGCCTCCATCTCGTCGTCGTACGCGGTGAGGTAGTCCGCCACCGGGACGGCGGCGACGCCGAGCGTCCAGAGCTCCGGCTGGACACCGAGCCCGAGCAGGGTCAGGTAGCCGCCCCAGGAGCCGCCGGAGAGCACCAGCCGCTCCGGGTCGGCGAGCCCGCTCTCCACCGCCCACGCGCGCACCGCCGCGATGTCCTCCAGCTCGATCAGGCCGACCCGCTCGCGCAGCGCGTCCGTCCAGGCCTGCCCGTAGCCGGTGGAGCCGCGGTAGTTGACCCGGACCACCGCGAAGCCGTGGTCCAGCCAGGCGGCCGGCCCGGCGGCGAAGGAGTCGCTGTCGTGGTGGGTCGGACCGCCGTGGATCTCGAAGACGGTCGGGAACGGGCCCTGGCCGGCCGGCCGCTGGACGAGTGCGTGCACCCGTCCGCCCGGCCCCTCCACCCAGACGTCCTCGACCGGCACCGAGCCCGGCGGCACCGGGCCGGGTGCCCGCAGCACCACCGTCCCGGCGGTGGAGCGGACGGCGGACGGCTCGGCGGCGGAGGACCAGAGGAACTCCACCGTGCCGTCCGGACGGGCGGTCGCCCCGCCGACCGTGCCGCGCGGGGTCTCCAGCCGGGTCAGCGTCCCGGAGTCCAGGGAGTAGGAGAACAGCTCGCTGCGCGCCTCGTACTCGTGCTCGACCAGCAGCGCACGGGCCCCCGGGCGCCACTGCGCCGAGACGTCGCCGGGCAGCTCGCGCCCCTGCTCGTCGCGCAGCTCCAGCGCCGTCTCGGCACCGGTCGCGACATCCCAGAGCATCGGCTCCCAGCGGCCGCTGCGCTGGTGGGCGACCAGCAGCCGGGTGTCGCCCTCGACCGGGGCGAAGCCGAGGCAGGCGACGCCGCGCGGCTCCGCCCGGCCGGTGACCTCGTCCAGCTCGGCGACGGTCGAGCCGTCGGCCAGCCGGACCACCCGCAGCGCGGAGTGCATGGCGTCGCCGTGCTCGGTGTGGTCGATGGCCAGCAGGGCGCTGTCGTAGCTGAGGTCCCCGATGCCGCCGTACTCCTCGTGCCGGTAGATCTCGACGGCCTCGGCGGCCCCCGGGCGGCGCAGGTGCAGGGTGGTGCCGTCCTCGTCGGTGGAGCGGCCGACCACCACCGTGCCGTCCCGGCCGAGCGCCAGGCCCGCCGAGTAGGAGGCCGCCAGACCGGGCACGGCCTCCTCGTCGGGGCCGTCCGCGCCGTCCGGCCGACCGGCGAAGGGCTGGCGGCGCCAGATTCCGAACTCGTCGCCGTCGTGGTCGTCGAACCACCACACCCAGGCGCCGTCGGGGGACAGCTCGGCGTCCGTGGTGCCGTTCGGCCGGTCGGTGACCCGGCGGTGGGTGTCGTCGGCGCGGTCCCAGGCGTAGACCTCGTAGGTGCCGGTCGCGTTGGACACGTACAGCGCCCGGGCGGGGGCGTCCTCCGCCCAGTCCGGCAGTGAAACCCTGGCCGCCCTGAACCGCTGCTCCCACGCCGGTACGGCGCTCTTCTCCTCGCTCATCCGCCCATCCAACCCGATCCGCGGGAGTGAACGGAACGGGCGGGCGGGCCCGATCGGCCCACCCGCCCCGCTCCGGTCCGCTTCCGGCCGCCGCTACGGCGGTGGCCGCCTCAGCTCCGGTCCGCTCCCGCCCGCCGCCCCGGCAGCAGCTGGACCAGGCCCGCCAGCAGCAGTTCCAGCACCGTCAGGGCCGCGAGGCTCCGGCCGAAGGCCGCGACCGGGTCGCCGGCGCCGTAGTAGACCAGGCCGATCAGCGCGATCCCGAGCGCCCCGGCGACCTGCTGGACGGTGGCCAGCACCCCGGCCGCCGAACCGGCCAGCCGCGGCTCGACCCCGGCCAGCACCACGCCGGTCACCGGGGCGATCACCAGGCCCATCCCCAGGCCGTCCACGAACAGGCCCGGCACCAGCCACCAGACGCTGCCGGTCGTCCCGCCGCCGTACACGGCCAGGTCCAGCAGGACCAGCCCGGCCGCCATCAGCAGCCCGCCGAGCGCGACCGCCTGGCGGCCGAGGCGGGCGGCGACCAGGTGCGCCCGGGTGGAGGTGAGCAGATAGCCGAGGCCGATCGCGGTGAACACCAGGCCGGCGCCGAGCGCGTCCAGGCCGCGGCCCAGCTGCAGGTGCAGGGCGAGCACCAGGAAGAAGGACGCCTGGCCGAGCCAGAAGGCGAGCTGGGCGAGCAGACCTGCGGTGAAGGCCCGGCTGCGGAAGAGCCCGGTGTCGACCAGCGGGGTACCGGTGTGCCGGTGCTGGTGGACGGCGAAGACGGCGAGCAGCGCGACCGCGCCGCCCAGGCAGAGCCAGGTCCACAGCGGCCAGCCCTGCTCGCGGCCCTGGATCAGCGGCAGCACCAGGCCGGTCAGCCCGAGGGTGGCCAGCAGCACGCCCACCGGGTCCAGGCCGGGGCGCTGCGGGGCGCGGGACTCCGGCAGGCAGCGGCGGACCAGGGCGAGCGCGGCGAGCCCGATCGGCAGGTTGATCAGGAAGCAGCTGCGCCAGTCCAGGCCGAACACGTCAGCCCGGATCAGCACGCCGCCGATCAACTGGCCGAACACCGCGCCGACGCCCATCGTCAGCCCGTACATCGCGAACGCCCTGGCCTGGGCCGCGCCGCTGAACGCCGTCCGCAGGATGGCCAGCACCTGCGGGCCCATCAGCGCCGCCGCCAGGCCCTGCACGACCCGGGCCCCGACCAGTGCGGACGCCGTCGGGGCGAGGCCGCAGCCCGCCGAGGCGAGGGTGAACAGGGCCAGGCCGAGGGCGAACACCCGGCGCCGACCGTAGCGGTCGCCGAGCCGGCCGGCGGTGACCAGTCCGGCGGCCAGCGCCAGACCGAACCCGGCGATCACCCATTGGACGGCGGATGGTCCGGCTCGTAGATCGGCTTGGACGGACGGTACGGCCACATTGACGATGAAGAAGTCGAGCGCGGTCATGAAGGTGGTGGTCAGCACGACCGGCAGCAGCCCCCTGGTGGAGGGGTCCGGGCTCTTCGCCGTGGTCGGCCTGGTCCGCAGGGCGGTGCTCATCTCGGATGCTCCTCAAGGGGGTTTGGCGCGGTGAAGGGGTGGGAGGGGTGCGGGACCAGGTGGGCGGGGGCGGCCGGGTGCCGCCCCCGCCCGGTGGCCGCAGGGCTCAGGCGCCCGGGACGCGGTCCAGGAAGCCGTACACGGAGGCGATCCGTCCGTCCGGGCCGGCCACCAGCACGTCGAAGCCGACCACCAGCGGCTCGGCCCCGGCCGGCCCGAGGTTCCAGGTGAACCGGGCGATGTCGTGGTGGGCGTCGACCGGACCGAGGGTGAACTCCAGCCCGGTGAACTGGCCCTGGGCCGCGGCGATCACGGCGTCGATGCCGTCCCGGCCGGTGACGGCCGCCAGCGGGTCGGTGTAGCCGCCGTCCTCGCTCCACAGCTCGTCGATCAGCTTGCGGCGGGCCGTCGGGTCGGTCTCGTTCCAGGTGGCGAGGTAGCGCTCGGCGAGCTGCTGGAGGTCGCTGCTCTGGATGGCGTTCATGGTCTTCTCCCTTGTCCTGGCGGGCGGTTGGCCGGTTCTCCGGCTCCCGTCCCGCCGCTTGTTCCGGCTGCTTGTTCCTGCTGGTCATGAAGGTACGGATGGCGCGCGGCGGGCGAATCCGTCACGCATAGGTAGGGGTGTACGTAGGCCGCGCCGGTAGGGTCGGGGGATGCTGTACGGGAGGGAACGGGAGCAGGCGCTGGTCGACGGTCTGCTCGACGGGGCAAGGGGCGGCCGCAGCGGGGTGCTGGTGCTGCGCGGGGAGCCGGGCATCGGCAAGACCGCGCTGCTGGAGCACGCGGTCGCGGCGGCGGGTGACGCGTTCCGGGTGGTCCGCGCGGCCGGTGTCGAGTACGAGGCCGAACTGCCCTTCGCCGGGCTCAGTCTGCTGCTCGCCCCGGGCCTCGACCGGCTCGCCGCCCTGCCGGGCCCGCAACGGCGGTCGCTGGAGGCCGCGTTCGGACTCGGCGAGGCCGTCACCGCACCCGGGGGAGCGCCCGCCGACCGGCTGCTCACCGGCCTCGCCACCCTCGGACTGCTCGCCGAACTCGCCGCCGACCAGCCCCTGTTGTGCGTACTGGACGACGTCCAGTGGCTCGACCGGGCCTCCCTGGACGCGGTACTGCTGGCCGCCCGCCGGCTTCAGGCGGAGGGGGTCGCCCTGCTGCTCGCCGCGCGCGACGGCGGCCCCGGAGCCGGCCCGGGCGGCCCGGCCGAGGCGCTTCCGCTGGCCGGACTGCCGGAGCTCCGGCTGGCCGGGCTCGACGAGCCGGACGCCGACCGGCTGCTCACCTCCCGCGCCGGAGCGGGCCTCCCGGGCGAGGTGCGCCGCCGACTTCTCGCCGAGGCGGCCGGAAACCCGCTCGCCCTCACCGAACTGCCCACCACCCCGGCCCCGCCCGCCGATCCGGGCGCGCTCCCGCTCACCAGCCGACTGCAGATCGCCTTCCACGGCCAGGTCACCGGCCTGCCGTCGGCCACCCAGACGCTGCTGCTGGTCGCCGCCGCCGAGGAGAACGGCGACCTGGACGTCATCCTCCCGGCCGCCGCCGCGCTCGGCGTGTCCGCGGAGCACCTCGCCCCCGCCGAGGAGTCGGGCCTGGTCTCCACCACCGCCGACCACCGACTCGCCTTCCGGCACCCCCTGTTGCGCGCCGCCATCATCCAACGCGCGCCGCTCCAGCAGAAACTGACCGTCCATCGGGCCATCGGTGAGGCGCTGGGCGAGGGCGACCGCCGCACCTGGCACCTCGCCCTCGCCGCCACCGCGCCGGACGCCGACCTCGCGGACGCGCTGGAGCGCACCGCCCTCCGCGCCGAGGCCCGCGGCGGCCACGGCGGCGCGGCCGCCGCGTACGAGCGCGCCGCCCGCCTCACGCCCGACCGCGACGGCGCCACCCGACGCCTGGTGCTGGCCGCCGAAGCCGCCACCGAGGAGGGCAAGTTGGCGCAGGCCGAGGCGCTCGCAGACCGCGCCGCCGCCCGTACCGACAGCGTCTTCGCGCACGCCCTGCTCGACCAGGTCCGGGCCACCGCGCACTTCTGGCGCGGCTCCTACCAGGCCGCCTACCGGCTGCTGTTGGACGCCGCCGACACCGACATCGAGGCGCCGCACGCCGCGCGGATGCTCTTCCAGGCCTTCCACGCCGCCTGGTACGCCGGCGAGGAGCCGGTCGTCACCGTGCTCGACCGGCTGGCCCGGCTCCCGCTGCCCGAGGGCGACCCCCACACCGCGCTGGCCCGCCACCTGCCGGCCGCCGTCCTCCCGGCCCTGGGCCGCCCGGCCCAGCCGCTGCCCACCGCCCGCGACACCGCGGCGGCCGCCCGCCGGGACGGCGCCGAGACCCCGAGCGACCTGGTCCAGCTCTGCGGCGCGACCCTGATCCTCGGCCGCGACGCCGAGACCATCGACCTCGCGGGTGAACTCATCGCCGAGGCCCGGTCCAAGGGCACCCTCGGCGTCCTGCCCACCCTGCAGTTCTTCCTCGCCGAGGCCGAGCTCTTCCACGGCCGCCACCGCGACGCCGAGGCCACCGCGGGCGAGGCGCTGGCCCTCGCCCGGGACAGCGGCCAGCACCAGTGGGTCAGCCAACTCAGCGCCTTGCTGGCCTGCCTGGCCGCGCTCGGCGGCGCCGCCGAGGAGTGCGTGGCGCTGACCGCCACCGCCCTGGCCGGCCCGGCCCAGGCCGCCGACGCGCCGCGGTCCGCCGCCCCCGCCCCCGGCGAGCCCTGGGCGCAGTGGGCGCTGGGCCTGCTCGACCTCGGCCAGGGCCGGGCCGCCGACGCCGCCGACCGGCTCCAGGCCCTCACCACCGGCCGCTACCGGCACCACGTCTGCGCCACCCGCGCGATCCCCGACCTGGTCGAGGCCGCCGTCCGCCTCGGCGCCCCCGACCGCGCCGCCGAACCGTACGAGCGCCTGGCCCGCTGGGCCCGCGCCGCCGACCGGCCCTGGGCCGAGGCCCTGCGGCTGCGCTGCCAGGCCCTGCTCGGCCCGGACGAACTCGCCGAGTCCGCCTACCGGTCCGCCCTGGAACTCCACGACGGCACCGACCGCCCGTTCGAGCAGGCCCGCACCGCGCTGCTCTACGGCGAGTGGCTGCGCCGCGAACGCCGCCGCACCGACGCCCGCCCCCACCTGCGCGCCGCCCTGGAGACCTTCGAACGCCTCGCCGCCCACCCCTGGGCCGAGCGCGCCCGCACCGAACTCACCGCCACCGGCACCACCGCCCCCGCGACCACACCCGCCGACGCCCCCGAGGGCTCACTCGCCGCCCTCACCCCGCAGGAGCTCCAGATCGTCCGCCTCGCCGCCCAGGGCCTCACCAACCGCGACATCGCCGCCCAGCTCTTCCTCAGCCCCCGGACGGTCGGCCACCACCTCTACAAGGCCTACCCCAAACTGGCCGTCACCTCCCGCACCGACCTCCCCGCTCTCTTCTGACCCGCTCGCCCCTGAGTAGCCGAGCACGCCAGGGGGCCGTCGGACCTCTCCGACGGGCCCTCTGCGCTGGTGCGGGGCCGCACTGGCCGAGCTGGAGGCGGGTGGCCGGGGTCGGCGGCGCGGGAAGTCGACGACTCCGACTTCCCGCGCTGGCGATCGGACCGGTCGCGGGCGCGCGCCGGCGTCGAGCCGGCCGGCGCCGGGCGATGAGGGCCGACTCGCAGGCGGCGGCCCTGGGCGCCCCGCCGGAGGCTCCCGAGCAGGGGCCGCCCTGGAGGTGGACTTCAGGATCTTCTCCCGGATCTCTCCAGAGGCCCCTGAAAAGCAGTCAGGGCCGGTGTCCTGTGAAGGACACCGGCCCTGAGCTGGTGTTACTGGGTCGGGGTGGCGGGATTTGAACCCACGGCCTCTTCGTCCCGAATGAGGTTCGGGCTGGGATTCGACCTGCGTGCATGTATGAAGATGCAGGCCAGAGCCTTGGGGCGGGTTGGTCCCACCCAGCTTCAGACGGCCCTGGTCTCAAGATCTTCTCCCAGGCTTCTCCCAGAGGCGGGTAGAGAAAGGGTTGCTCCCGTCCTTTTGAGATCTTGGGGCTGGGCTAGCAGCTGGTCGATGTCATCGGGTAGGCCCTGCACCGCACAGTGACCCCATGCGTGTTGCTCCATACCGTGACCACACCTCCATGGTGCGAGCATGCACCGCGCTTGCCGATCGAGGTAGAGGCCCACCCGTCGGCGCAGCTCGACCCAACTGCGCTCCACTCCAAGACGAAAGGCTTCGTCGGCCGTGGTGGGCTAGCAGGCTTCGGCGGGTCTGGCGCACAGCCGAGGTGAATGTTGAATGCAAGAGGGACGAGCCACAAGGCGAGGAGTACCAGACACCCGCCGCTACCGCCGCTTCCTCGCCTTGCCATCTCGCCGCCCCGCTAGTCCCGGCCGAGCGGCCGCGGGTCGTACCCGTAGACCTTGTTCTTGCAGGCCCCGTCCTCTGGGTAGTTGTCCTCGCACCACTTGGCGACCTGGCCGAGGCACTCAACCTGGGCTGTCATGCCGAGCGTGTCTTGCAGAGCAGCCTGTGCACACGCAGGCGGGTGATCGCTGGTGGCGAAGACCCCGGCGGTGATCCCACCGGCGATGAGAAGAGCTGCGGCCGTGGAAGCGGCTATTCGTTGGGCGGGGGTCAACCTGGTTATGACGCGGCGTAGGGCAACAGGCATGCGCCGAAGCATAGGGCTGCCTGGCGGGATGGGATACCTGCATCGATCGATTCCTGGATCAGGAGTACGGGGTGGAGTAGGCCGCGAATCTGGCCCACAACTGGCCCGCGCACGGTGACCTGACCTGGTAAGCGGGTGGGCCGCTCCGGGGCCGAATCGGAAGGGGCTGGTGTCGGCAAGTTGCCGACACCAGCCCTGATCTGGGCTTCCCGCCACCAGAGGAGAGCGTGGGATTCGAACCCATGGCATGGGGTCACCGCACAGCAGTTTTCAAGATCAAGCCCGATGGAACGCTGACATCACCCCGGACCAGGCGGAACACCAGGTCAACGCCGCTGACAGGACACTACGGCCCACGACTGGCCCAGGTTAGCCAACCCAACCGTGTCCGTGCAGGTCCGCCACGGCCACAACCCGCCAGCCACTGGTGTCGGCGGGTCATTCAGTGCGCGGAATCCCGAGGTGACGCCACAAGGCGGCGCCCACCCGGTTCCAACAGGCCGCACCGCAGCACTTTTGCACTGGACGCACTACGGGACCCACTTTACTGGTGTAACTTCATGGACAAGATGAGGGGATGGCGCCGTCTTTGGCGGCGCAGGTACGTCGTTCATGAGCCAGGGGTGGCAAAGTTCATGGCTAGCACTACGAGCACTACCGAGATGCTGATTCAATATCGCCGAGAGGTCGAAGACCTCAAGCAGCGAATCAAGAATCGGCGGCTCCAGGTCGCAGGCCTCTACGGAACCGCAATCCTGCTTGTGGCCACATTTTGCTCCTGGGTACTCATCAGCAATCTCTTCTGGCTCAATTCCCACACCCCCGGGGCAGTCCATCTCACATTCTTCATCATCTCGGCATTGCTAGCTGGCGGAACAGCCCTTCAGGTGGCAGCCGAGTTCCATGATGTTTATGCGATTTGGCCAGACCGTGGGACATCGGTACGGAAACTTAAGCTTGATCTGGAGCTTGCAGAGGAACGACGAGTCCTTGAGGCTAGAAGCGCAACTCCAGAAACGCTAAATCGCCAGGCCTCATACAAGGAGCGACTCCCTGGCGAAGTGGCCCGCCTGCGCAAGGAGTCCCGCCACTATCGGCGTGTTCATCTGCTGACACAGTGGCTAGTCTTCGCCAGTTCGGCATCCATTACTGCAGTCACCGCGTGGTATGACCCTCCGCAGCCTGGGAAAGGGGTCCTGATCGCCCTGGGCTTCATTGTTACGGTCGTCACTGGAGCCACTGGTTACTTTAAGCCCCGCGAGCGGGCCTTCAATCTTCAACAGACTGCCGACAGTATCGAGCAACACTCAACGGCACTTGATCTGGGAATTGCGCCATATGCGCATGACGAGGCAACAAATCTGGCGAGTTTCGCCGCCACAGTAGAAGGCCTGCGCGCCGACCAGAGAATGCGAGAACAGCAGCTGGACCAGCCTTTCCAGGGACAGCAAGAGGTAATCTAGAGCCTCCCGTCAGAGTCCGGCTCAGGCAGGCATCCCTTTGTCGCTCGCTCGAAGACCCGTCCAGATAGGATTTCCGGACTTCGATCGGGCGACAAAGGGATTCGAACCCGCCGTGGGAGTTTCCCCTCACGTAGCGTTTAACTGCCATCTCAACCTGCTTCAGGGTTCCCGCCTCGCCCCGCGAAGGAGGCTGGCCGCGCTCACGGAATCTGGCAGAACGCGACCGCTGCGTCGTCGCCTCGCTTGTAGCGCGGCCAGCGAGCACCATCCGGGTCCGTGGCCTCGACATCACGCACAGCGGAGATCAGCCCATCGGCGCCGCCCGTTCTCATGGTCGCGAAGACTTCCGGCCAGGAAGCCGCGCCGTAGTTGGTCACCAGGGTGGAAGCGCCGTCCGACATGACCGCGACCGCGCTGACGCCAGCGGCCGGCACCACCCCGGTGACCGCGTGCCTGGCCGCCTCTCCGTTGGACGCTGCTACCCAGTAGCCCTCCGCCGTGTTGCGCGTGAGCCTCTGTGCCGTGACCATGCGGCGCACGCTCTCCGTGTGCTCCGGCGTTCCGGTGGCGAAGCGCTCGGTCTCGGCCCGGAGCTCCGGCACGACGGCGTCCACCCGCAGATCCGTCTTCAGCAGGTACTCGCCGCTGCGCTCGAAGACGATGGGCGAGTCGGCGAGCACCAGGTAGTCGAACTGCTCGCCGCCGGCCCGGAGGATCGAGACCGTCGCCGACGGCGTCCCCGGGTTGGCCAGGTCGCAGGTGGAGTGTAGCGCCGCCACCTGCTCCAGGGCTTGGGCAAGCCCGTCGGTCAGCGGACGCTGGGTGTCGGCCAGCGCGGCCATCAGGTGGCCACCGAGTTGGGCGACGTACCAGGGAACGCCGTGCTCACAGCCGGTGTCGAGTCCGACCGTGCTGAGCCCGTCCAGAACGACGGCCAGCGACGAGGTGGCGCCCACCCAGTCCTCGTTGGCACCCGGGCCGCCGGGCGCGGTGGCAAGAGAGACGCGCATGTTAGGCCTCGTGTCGGTAGATCGGGGTAACCCTGCTGCTCTCCAGAACCTCAAGGGTCTTCGGGTCGTAGCGGCATGAGATGAGTGTGGAGAAGCGCTTCGTCCTCACCTCGCGGTACAGCTCGCCCAGGTGGTTCTCCAGGTAGTGGACGACGCCGTTCGCGCCGATCGCGTGGATGCCGGCGATGTACAGGAACGTGCCCTTGCCGTCGAGTCGGGGTAGCCGGGCCAGGTAGCCGACATCGCCGGCCGTTCCGTCCTCGTCCAGCGGCGAGCGGTACTCGGTCTCGGTGCGCTGGTCCACGAGATGCCAGGCACGATCCTTGCGGAAGCGCAGGTTGTCGTCCCCTTCGAGCACCTGAGCCACGATCGGCGACAGCCTTGGCCCGCAGATGACCACCAGGTGGTCGCGGTTCAGGTTCACGATGCCGGACGGCGCGATCACCTCTGAGTCAGAGTCGAGCTTCAGGCTTGCGAACAGCTTGCGCAGGTGCTCGTAGTTGCTGAGGTCTTCCCTGGTCACGACCTCGCTGGGGTTCTCGTCTTGCGACTTCCCGGCCTCGTACTTGCCGCCGAGGGCCACCGTCATCGGGCCCAAGCCGAAGAACGCGCGCTCCGGGGCGGGGCCGGCGGACGCGAGTTGACCGACACGCCCACGGCTGACACCGAGCAGGGCGGCGATCTCCGTCTGCGACAGGCCCGATGCAGACGCCTCTTCGATGGCCTCGCGGCGGACGCGGGACAGCTCGACTACCCGGTTCTGATAGTCCGCCATCAGCGAGATTGCCGCCTTGGCCCGTTCGATCGGGACGGCGACGTTGGCCACCCGCTCCAGTTCCTCGTGCATGGTCATCCCTTCGCTGCCTAGGGGGGCGAGGCAAGGATACCGCGAGGGGGACTTGACGCCCAGGCGGGCACTGCCTACCTTGGGTATCAGGCAAGCGCGAAAGCCCCCCTAAGCAGCTCGATGGGGGAGCTTCTCGCTTCTCTGACCTGCACAAACGCGCCCACGAATGGCCGGCTTCCGCCGCATCCAGGGCGAAGGGGCCCGGGACAGATCGGGCCGAGGTACCCGGCGCCTGGTCAGTCCGGAGGGCAAGACCGAAAGGTCAAGCCGTCCGCGCCTGAATGGGAGCGCGCTCCCCAAGAGGACGGCATCACGGGCCCTGCATCGCTTCGGCGTGCGGGGTCTGAGCTGTGAACGAGTGACTTTGGCCCGGCCCCTCCGATCGCGGTCGGGCCGTGGCCATGGCTGCTCGTGCACCACGAGAAGCTGTGCCCGCATGAGTCGGACCGCCGCGCATTCCTTGGCTGGGCGCGCGGCGGTCCTGCGGGCTCACCCCCTGATTGGACGAGGTGAACCCATGAAACTGATTGTTGCAGGCAAAGAGGCCGCGACCCCCGAGGAGTTCGCGGAGCTGGCCTTCGGGACCGGCGCGGACTTTGGGTTCGGCGTCGACACGGAGCTGTTCGACGGCAGCACCGACCTGACTGTCGAGGACCGGATGATTCGGCTCGACGTCGCAAGGGCGGTCCTGCGGGACCTCGACCCGCCGGCCGCCCGCTTCGCCTCCGCGCTGATGCACACCGCCGAGCGCCGCCGGGCCCAGACGTGGAAGGCGGCGGCGTGATGACCAAGCCGCACAGCCTCCTCGGCGGTCCGGCAACCCGCACCCCGCACCTGACGGCCCGCCCGGCGGCCACCGTGCTCGCCGAGATCCGCCCGGACGCGGACGGTGACCTGCGCGGTGCCGCCTGCAAGGCCCTCGCCACCGACCTGTTCTACCCGGACCCCGAGGAGATCGGGCCGGACGCCGCTGAGTGGGCCGAACGCCGCGCGAAGATGATCTGCGCCGGGTGCCCGGTTCGCACGATGTGCCTGGCCGACGCGCTGGAGCGCAAGGAGCCCGCCGGGATCTTCGGCGGCCTCACCGAGCGTGAGCGCAACACCCTGCTGCGGCAGGCGGCCCGCTCGCGGGCCCGAGTGAACGCCGGGGTCGCCGGGTGAACGGGCACGGTGTTCACCCGGTGCTCACCGAGGTGCCCACCGAGGCCCAGATCCGCCGAACGTCGCGGGTGATCAGTGCCGGTACGTGGGTGCTGACGGGGGCGGTGGTCGCGGTGAGCATGTCCACCGCCGCTCCGTTCATCGACGCCCACTCGCCCGGCTACGGGACCGGTCCGGTCATGGCGGTTGCCGGGGACGGGTGCTTCATCCTGAGTCTTCAGGCGGACAGCACCCTGTCCCGCTTCGGCGTGAGCGCCGGGCGCTGGCCGGCCGTCTTCCGATGGGTGACCGGGCTCGCCACGGTGTGGCTCAACATCGGGGCCGCCGCGCTGGAAAAGGACCTGGTGGGCGTCGTGATCCACCTGATCCCGCCGCTTCTGCTGTTGCTCGTCGCGGAGGCCGGACCGGCCTACCGGAGGGCCCTGGCCCGGCTCGCGAAGCGGCCCCAACCGCGGCTCACCGCCCGCCCGGCACCGGTCCCGAAGGCGGCCCGGCAGGTGGTGAACGCGCCGCTGTTCACCCTCTCGGCCGTGCCGTTCACCCCGCCCTCGCCGCCTGCCGGGGCGCTGTCCTCCGGCCCCGTTCCGGGTGCCTGGGAAACGCTCCCGGTGGGGCCGGTGAACGCGGTGAACACCGGGCTTGTTCACCCGGTGCCCGCGCCCGTTCACCCCGCCCTGGCCGACCCCGCCGGGCCGACCGCCGACCCCGCCGGGCCGACCGCCGACCCGGTTGCGCCGGCCGTCGACGACGTGGTCGACGGACCGGTGTACACCGACGAGCCGGACCCGGTGAACACCCCGGAGCCCGAGCCGTTCACTCCCGAGCAGGAGGTGAACGCCGACGACGACCGAGTGGACACCGACCCGCCGGAGCCGGAGCGGCTGGACGGGGTGGAGGCCGCCCGTGTGATCGAGGAGTGCTGGCGTGAGCGCGTCCCGCAGCGGGAGGCCGCCCGCCGTGCCACCCGCTCCCCGGCCTACGTGAGTGCCGTCTACAAGCGGCTCGGCGAGCAGGGCACTGGTGACGCCGGGGCGGTGGCCGCATGAGCCGCCCCCGGCACTGGGACCCGTCCGGCGACCGGCACGGCGGCATGCCCACCTACCCGTGGCGCATGGCGCCGCGTGGCCTCTTCACCCGCCGCCAGCTGCGGGCGAAGGGTCTTCGCCCCGGAGGCCAGGACGTCGCCGCGCAGGTCATGTGGCGCTCGCGCTACGGGAGTGCCCGGCTCGCCTGCCTCTACCGGATCGCGCTGGCCCTGCCGGTGCGACCGATGACCCCCGCGCGGGCCGCCGCCCTCGAAAAGGCCAACCGGGCGCGCCGCACCTGCCCCGCCTGCGGGCACGACGCCGGCTACGTGCTCCCCGCGCACCTCGGCACCTGCCTGCCCTGCGCCGGCGCCTCCGCGCTCGCCGCCTGAACCTCCCCCGACCTGCACCGCCGACTCCGCAAGGGGAACGCCGCCATGTCCGTGACCGAGATCAACGTGATCAGCTTCGGGTACCTGCACGGCGCCCCGCCCGAGGCGACCGTGACTGTCGACCTGCGCCGCCACTTCCGCGACCCGCACGTCGACCCGTCCCTGCGCCACCAAAGCGCCCACGACCTCCCGGTCCGCCGGGCCGTCCTGGGCACCCCGGGCATCCGGGAGGCCATCACCGCCGCCGCCCTGCTGGCCGACGCCTACGACGCCGGGCCGAGCGTGGCGCCGCTGACCGTCGCGGTCGGCTGCGCGGGCGGTCGGCACCGCGCCGCCACCGTCGCCATGGCCCTCGCCCGCCGACTCGCCAAGACCGGCAC
This sequence comes from Kitasatospora sp. NPDC048239, assembly GCF_043202015.1. Classification (NCBI taxonomy): domain Bacteria; kingdom Bacillati; phylum Actinomycetota; class Actinomycetes; order Kitasatosporales; family Streptomycetaceae; genus Kitasatospora; species Kitasatospora sp. NPDC048239. The sequence continues at coordinate 638,705 of NZ_JBICZP010000003.1, forward strand.
CGCCGTGCACCTCATCCACCGCGACCTCGCCAAGCCCGTCGTCGACCGCTGACCCGACAGACCGGAGGAACCGTGTCCGACACCACCAGCACCACCACGGTCGCCGAGCCCACCCACGCGTGGCTGATCACGCTCCAGTACCCGGTGCCTGCCGGGTTCGCCATCGCGACCCACAACGGCACCATCACCGCCGCCCCCGGCAGCATCCGCCAGCACGTCTACCTGGACATCCGGGACTGGCTGACGCAGCAGCGGCCCGAGCTGGCCCACGGCACCGTCCTGTTCTTCTCGCTGGAGCCGTACCGGCTCTGAACGCCCCGGAGGCCCGTCATGGCCCGCATCCGTACCACCAAGGTCCAGATACCCGCCCAGCGCGGCCGGCGGCGGTCAGGGCCCGCCGCCCACGTCGTCGACCTCGGCCGGGGTACCGCCCCGGTCGTCCTGATCGTTCCCCATCGGCCGTCCCTGGCCGGCCGGGTGGCCGGCGCGACCGGCAGGGCGCTGTGGCGCCGCCGGGTCGCGTGGGCGCCCGTCTGGGCCGGGATCGGCGTCTTCGGGGCGGCCGGTGCACTGTCCGCCGTCCCGGCCGCCGCCCTCGCCTTCGCCGTCCCGGCCGTGCTGCTGCCCGCCGGGCGGGTGTTCATGGCGCGTCGCCACCCGCGTGCGGCTGTCCGTCGAAAGAACCGTGCCCGCACCCGCTCCGTCACCGCCTTGTCGGCCGGCCTTGCCTGGTCCGCGCTGGCCGTCTGGTTCGGCCCGCTGAACGGCCCGCTCGCCGCCGCCTGGCTCGTCGGCACCGCGACCGCCCAGGCGCTCTGGTCGCGGCGCCGCAAGGCCCTCGCCACCATCCCGATCGCGCCCGCCGACACCGCCCCGGTGGACTGAACTCTCTTAAGGAGAAGCACAGATGAGCACTCCTCCCAACATCGGCAGTCCGTTCCCGCCCCCGCGCCGCTCCGGCCCCGCCAGCTCGGCGGGCGGCCCGACGCGTCCCGCTCCGCCCGGCGGAAACCCCGGCGTGGGCGGTGCCGGCGGCAGCGGGGCGGCCGGTGGCAACTCCTACCACTTCACCTACAACCGCACCCGCACCAGCGGTTGGGGCGGGCAGGCCGCGCCCGGCGGCACCGGCCCCGGTCCCGGCACGGGCGGCGGCCTCGGAGCCGCGCCGCGCGGCGGCCAGCAGCAGGGCCCTGGCGGTGCCGGCTCCGGGGCCGCTCGCGGCTACTCGCCGCTCGGTGACCCGGAGTTCTTCACCAACGCGGACGTGCGCGCGTTCTGCGAGCGCGGGCGCTCGGCGCTGATGCAGATCTGCTTCGAGCTGTCGATGGCGCACGAGATCCTGAACGCGGTGCTCAAGGAGGTGCCCGACTCGGACGGCATCCCGTTCGGCGCCCACGCGCGTGCCCGCCGGGTGTCGAAGCACTTCAAGAAGGCCGCCGACGACGCGAAGGACTGCGCCGCCGAGATCGCCCGCACCTACGCCGCGTTCCAGAAGGAGTTCGACCCGGAGATCTCCCGCGTCGCCCGCCCCCGCCACGCCCCGCGCCGCAAGTTCGACTTCGGCGGCTGACCCCTCCCGACCCGGCTGTCCGGGGCGAGGGGCGCGTTCCCCTCGCCCGCTTCCTGGCCGGGTGAGCTGTGCGCGCGTCCCCGCCCCGGCACCGGGCCCCTCCCCCTTCTTTCACCCCTTGGCCTTCAGGGAGGCAGTCCGTGCCACGCCAGCAGCAGCCCGCCGTCCAGCTCGACGGCGGCCAGATCGGCTATCTCCAGCTCGACCCCAACCAGCACTCCGGCGGCGTCGGCGAGTACCTGCTCCACCGGGTCAAGCCCTACCTGCCGCCGTGGCTCGTCACCGCCGGCGCCGGCGTCCTCTCCGTCCCCGCCACCATGGCGTGGGGGTCGTCGGCGGCCGGCGCGGTCGGCCTGACGCTCGCCTCCCTCGGTCTCACCTCGGCGACCTGGTGGGCGGGCAAGAACACCAGCCCGCAGCGCCGTCTGCACTCCGCGATCACGGTGGCGGCCGGCACGTCGTGGTTCACCGCGGCTTCCCTCGCCGGGCCGCTCACCGGTCCCCTGCCGGGCCTGTACTTCATAGGGGGCGCCGCCCTCGCAGGAAGCTGGAACGTGCGGCAGCTGCTGCGGGTCAACGCCGACGGCACCCCGGCCGGCGCCGACGGCGGCCTGCTGGAGAAGGTCGGACTGGCCAAGACCATGGTCACCTCGGCCGAGGTGCAGCCCAACAAGGCGGTCTTCGGGCTCCAGTTGCCCGGCGGGGAGCTGACGCCCGACGACGTGTCCAAGGCCCTGCCCCGCCTCGCCGGGGCGCTGAAGGTCGCGAAGAACGCCGTGCGCCTCAACCCGGACGCGGACGACTCCAGCCGGGCGACGCTCACCGTCGTGCCGCACGACCTGCTCAAGGCCGGTGTCGCCTACCCCGGGCCCTCGCACCCCGGCGGGTCGATCGCCGACCCCGTCCACCTCGGGATCTACGAAGACGGCGGCTGGATGGCCATGTTCTTCCCCGGCGACCCGCAGGCCGGGCGCAACGCCATGCACCTGCTGATCATGGGGATGACCGGGTCCGGGAAGTCCGAGGGCGGCCTGACCGCCCTGACCGAGACCGTCACCCGCCGGGACGTCATCGTGTGGGCGTCTGACCCGGCCAAGGCCGAACAGACCCTCGGCCCGCTGCTGCCCGCGATCGACTGGGCCGCGCTGACGGTGGACGACACCAAGGCCATGATCACCGCCCTGCGCGCCGTCATCCCCGCCCGCACGTCCTGGCTGGCGAAGTACGGCTACAAGCAGTGGGAACCGGCCTGCGCCGAGACGCAGGCCGACGGCTCCCCGGGCATGCCGTACCTGCTCGCCTGGTTCGAGGAAGCCGCCAAGACCATCCGCGAGACCGACGACGACGTGTTCACCGGCATCGCCCAGGAGGCACGCTCCGCCGGCATCACCCTGGTCGTCTCGCTCCAGCGCGCCTCCGGCTCCCAGATCAGCACCGACACCCGCGCCTCCCTCGGCTCGTCGTGGGTGTTCGGCCTGCGCGACGACCGCGACGCCACCTTCGCCCTGCCGGACGAAGCACTGGACGCCGGCGCCGCACCGCAGGCGTGGCGGGACAAGAAGCCCGGCTACTCCTACCTGGTCGCCAACGGCATCCCCGAGGGCGTGTGGGCGACCCCGGGCCGCGCCTACCTCACCCCGGTCGACGCCATGACGTGGGCCGTCGCCGAGTTCGCCGGCATCCGTGCCACCTGCGACCCGGTCACCGCCAAGGCCGCCGCCAACGCGGTCGGCCCCGCCTTCACCCAGCGCACCCGCCACCCGCTCCCCGCCCTGCCCGCCGTGGACGGCGAGGACGACAGCATCTACGAGCAGGAGACCGGCGCCGTGGACTACGACTACGACCTCACCGCCGACAGCGACGACGACGCAGACGGGTGGATCGACCCCGAGGCCGAACTCCCCCCGGTCGAACGAGTGGTGCAGATCGCCCCGCCCGAGATCCCGCCGCGCACCAAGGTGGGCAAGAGCGAGGCCCAGCGCATCATGGCCGAGATCCTCGCCGAGTTCGAGGCCGCCGGACTCACCGAAGTCGGCCCGGCCGACTTCATGGAGCACTGCGACCGCTTCCACCGCACCCGCAGCTGGGTGTCCGGACAGGTCTCCGACATGGTCGCGAGCGGCCGCCTCGCCGAGACCGGCGACGCCGGCCGCTACCGGATCGTCCCGCTCCACCACGCCGCCGCCTGACCACCCCGGCCCGGCCCTGACGTGTCAGACGCGTCAGACACCCCTGACGGCGACAGACCCCATTTCCCCAGGTAACGCGTGCGCGCGAGGGGGTGTCAGACACGTCTGACACCCCTTCTGACGCTTCTGACACCCCACCCGCCACCCGATCGACCGCGCCCCGGGAACCGCACCCGGGGCACCCGGAAGGACCCCGCACCGTGATCGTCTCGATCTCCGCCGCCCTGCTGTTCGGCGTCATCACCGTCGTGCTCGTCCGCGCCCAGCGCGTCAGCGCCGGCAGCGCCGTCCTCGTGTGGATGTCCGGCTTCACCGCCGCCGGCACCGGCCTCGCCGCCCCCGTGAACGGCGCCCTGACCGCCCTCGCCCACTACGTCTCCACCATCCACTGACCACCCGCCAGTACCGCCGACAGGAGAAGCACCGTGGACCACACCACCACCCCGCAGCCGCAGTTCGCCGCCCCGGTGCTCTACACCCAGGACGGCACCCCCTACTACGCCCACCCCGCGCCGCTCACCGCCCCGCCCGCGCTCTACCACCCCACCACCCCGCTGACCGCGCCCGCCCAGTACCCCGTACTCCACACCCCCGCCCCGCTGGCGCAGTACCTGCCCGCCGCCCCGGCGCGCGACCCGTGGCCCGCCCGCCTGCTCGCCGGCGGCATCGGCATCGGCGGCGCCGGACTCGGCGTCGGCTTCCTGCTCCAGACCCTCGCCGCCGCCACCACCGGCCTCGGCCTGCTCGTCGCCGCCCTCGGCGTCGTCTACCTGCTCAAGAACAGCAGCGGCGGGGGCGCCCGGGGCGGCCAGGGCGGCGTGAACGTGCACGTCAACGTCACCAACCGCAACCGCTGACCAGGAGAAACGCCATGTCCCGCATGCGACTGCGCTTCAACGGCTGGCCCCGCCCCGCCATCGAGCTGACCGACACCCCGGACCCCAAGTGTCTGGTCTGCGACAGCCACGGCGTCTGGCCCCTCGATGGCGATCCAGGCCATCTCCGCTGACGGAGCCAGGGTGGGGTGGCCGGCGACCGCTCAGGCAGGTTCCGGGTTGCAGGTAGGTCACGGTGTGGGTGCCATCGGCACAACCCGCAGGTGCGCCAACCAGGATTCGCGCAGGTCACGGCCACACTGAGCCGACCTGGAGCGCTGGACTCGAGCCGCTGGCGGAGGCGCCGCGACTCCGGGCAGTATTTTCGGCATGGCAACGAAGAAAAAGAGGAAGTACCGCCTCCCGGAAGAGCTGGAGAACGAAAAGCGCATTCGCGGGATAAGCGGCCACCTTCGTGACCCGAAGATCAAGGAATGGGCCGAGATATCCCCTTCCGAAGCTCGCGCAATGGATGTCAACTACCGACAGCTGTGCTTCTCGGCGGGATTTGCGCCAGTACCCGGAGGTCTTGGACTCCTGCACGGGACATTCCTTAACGCGAAGGGGCGCCGTGCCCGATTCACACTGGCGACCCATGACTTGGCCTACCATCGCACGTATGCCTGGATTGCTTCCCCGCCAGAGGAAGGGAAGCCCGAGTATGCGGATGTTCCGGACCTGGCGGTGGCCCGATATCCGTACTGGAGGCGAGGGTGGCCTGGCCCTACTGGACAGGGCGGGAGCTGGCCGCAGGGCGACGTGATCCCTTGGCACCCGACCTACCTTGCCGCATCTCCTCGCAGGACAGGGGAGTTTCACCTGCATGGATGGCAGGGGACCTTCGGCCGTGCCGCGCGGGCAGTTTCAGTTGTGTTTTGCTGCGGAGACGGTGGGGCCAAGTGGACGATGCTCGACTGCGATCCCGTTAGTAGCGAGTCAAGGATCGCAATTCCCGGCACCGGAATCGAATTCTGCATGCCGGCTGGCGTCGCTGTAATTCCCGGATGGCCCTTCAGTTTTCCGCCAACTCCCTGCGTGCTCGGGTGCGCCTAGAAAATACCAACCCATCACCAACCTCCGCATGCCTTTCGATAGAGGATGGTTGGGCGCACGGCACCTCCGACAACCGCCGCTCCGACCCGGAGCCGCTCGTCCTCGGCCTTGTCGCCACGCCGGACAGTGTCGCCTCCGCCGTGCACGCCCTCCTGACGGGACGCGCCCACGGCCTCCCGCTCCAGGGCAAGGAAACCCCGCTCGCCTCCCCGGCGGCACTGGAGGCGCTGAGCCGCGCCGACGCCAACGGAGACCTCGACCAGGACACCGCCAGCAGGCTCGCCCGGTACGCCTAACCGACCGAACTGCCCTATCTCCGGCACAAGTTGTGACGGACCCCTCCACACAGCACGATGCCCCGCACCGGCCGTCTCTCTGCCAAGAATCGGCGGCCGGTGTGGGGCCCGACCAGTCCCTTCACAGAGACCAGGACTCCAGCATGCCCGAGTTCGACCGCTTCACGCTCGCGATCGTGGACGACATCTACGACCGGGAGCAGGCCAGCGACGGCCACTCCCGCTACGGCGCCTACCTCGCCCAGCACGCCGACGACTTCCACGATGGTGGCGAGCCGCTCGGCCCGGTGGACTTCGCCGCCGTCGCGTGGTCGGTGGCCACCGCCCCCGTCATGGTCCCCGGTTATGTCGCTGTACGCCCCGACGTCTACCCGCTCACCGTTCACCGCGACTACGAGGGCCGGGCCGTGCTCAGCGCCAAGGTCGGCCTGCGGCACCGGGACCTCACCCGCCGACCCGACAGCCGCTTCCGCCCCCTGGACTGGGAGCGCGACCCGTGGGGACGCCACGACGACCCGTGGCCGGTGCTCGTCGGTCCGGAACTGACCGACCGCCCGGCCGTGCTGGTCGCCGCGACCCTGCTCGTCCCCGTTCCCGACGGGATCCTGCTCCGACCGACCGCCGCCCGGCCCGGCCGCACCCTCACCCACGAGGCCAAGCAGGTGGTCGCGGCGCTTGCCGCCCACGCCAACAGCGCGCTGGCCCCGCTGGTGGACGACCTGCTCGGCGGTGCCCGGTGAGCGCCCCCGCCGCCCTGGCCGCGCTGTTCCGGGCGGCCCGCCCGCCCGCCGCGTGGCTGCCTGCCCGCCGGCCTACACCGAACTGATCGGCCGACAGGTCGCCGCCCGGACCAGCCAGTCCGGGCGCGGCGGCGCCCTTGCCGCCTAACGGCCCCGGCCGTGGCCGCCGCCCTTGACTGGCGCGACGCCTCCCACTTCGACCGCACCCGCACCCTGCCGTGCCGGTGGTGCCGTCGTCCCACCCCGCTGCGCGACGAGCAGCGCAGGCCCGCACACAAGGTCTGCGCCGAGCAGCACACCGCGCAGCTCCCGCCGACCTCTGGAGAGCGGCGTGAACCCCCTCCTGCAACTCGCGCTCGAACTGGCCCGGCTCGGCCTGCCGGTGCTGCCTCTGCGAGCGGGCAAGAGCCCGCTCGGGAACTGCCCGGCCTGTAGGAAGAACGTCGCTCGGCCCGGCGTCGTATGCGGTGGCCGGCCGAACATGAAGGTCCCGGGGCCGTGTGCCTGCCCGGCGCCCTGCCACGCGTGGGCCGCCGCCACCACCGACCCCACCGTCCTGACCAGCCCGCCGTGGGTGCGGGCGTGGCGGGAGGCCGAAGCGGTGGCCTACCACCCGGGCGGCGCCGGACTGACCGTGGTCGATCTCGACCACGCCGACGCCGTCGCCTGGGCCCGCACCAATCTGCCTCCCACGCTCACCGTGGCCACCACCCGGGGCGAACACTGGGTCTACCGGGGCACCATGGCCTCCGCCAACGGGGTCCGCCCCGACATCGACGTCAAGTCGCTTATGCAGTACGCCCGTTGGCTCGGGTACGGAACCGGCATCATGGCCCCGCTGCCCGATGCCGTCCGCGCCCTGGTGGTCGGGGAAGAGGCCAACCGGCCGCCGACGAACGGCGCGCGGTTGGCCTCTTCACCCACGCCACCCTGGAGCCGCACCGTGGCCGCCGGGTGCCGCCACACCGAGCGCTACATCCACACCGGCCTGCAACGCGGCCTCGCCAAGATCGCGGACTGCCCGGAGAGCGGCGCCGGGTCGCAAGCCTTCGGCGTCGCCCGCTTCCTCGCCGCCCAGCACACCCGGTGCCCCGGCCCCTGCGGTCTCGACACCATCGCCCAGCACATCATCAGCGCCGCCGTCGGCGTCGGTGTCCCGCACGACTACGCCACCCGCGCGGTCGACCGGGGCTTCGCCGCCGCAGGTGCCCACGCTGCCTGACCTGCTCGAAGCGGGCCGCCGCATCCGTCCAAAGACCGGCGGCCCGCTCCACTCCAGCCCAACCGAACCGGAGAGGCCAGCATGACCGATCCCACCCCGCCCGTCACCACCGAGGACGGCGCCGCCGTGCTCGACGCCGTCGAAGCGTTCCACCGCCGCTTCAACGTCTTCCCCAGCGAGGCCGCCTACACCGCTGTCGTTCTGTGGGACGCGCACACCCACCTGCTCGACACCTTCGAGTCCACCCCGCGCATCGCCTTCCTCTCCCCGGAACCCGGATCCGGCAAGACCCGCGCCCTGGAGATCATCGACACGCTCACCCCCCGGTCGATGTTCACCACCGACGTCTCCCCGGCCGCCCTGTTCCGCTCCGTGTCCGACCCCGACGCCCGGCCCACCGTGCTGTTCGACGAGGTCGACACCACCTTCGGGCCGAAAGCCGGCGGCAACGAAGACCTGCGCGGCCTCATCAACTCCGGCCACCGCCGCTCCGGCGTCGTCCACCGCTGCGTCGGCGACGGCAGCACCCAGACGGTCCAGGCGTTCCCCGTCTACGCTGCCCTCGCCATGGGCGGCCTCGGCGACCTGCCCGACACCATCATGAGCCGCTCGATCATCATCCGGATGCGCCGCCGGGCCCCCAACGAGCAGGTCGAGCCCTTCCGCGAGCGGACCACCGCACCCGAGGGGCACGCCCTGCGCAAGCGGCTCGCCACCTGGGCGGACTCCGTCCGCACCACCCTCCAGGACACCGTGCCCGAGATGCCCGACGGCGTCACCGACCGGCCCGCCGACGTGTGGGAACCCCTGCTCGCCGTCGCCGACGCCGCCGGCGGCCACTGGCCCGAGCGCGCCCGCGCCGCCTGCGTCCAGCTCGTCACCGCCGCCAAGGCCAACGACAAGGGCAGCGTCGGCATCCGCCTCCTGTCCGACCTGCGGGACATCTTCGACGGCGCCGAACGCATGCTCAGCGCCGAACTGCTGAGCAGGCTCGCCGAACTGGACGACGCCCCGTGGGCCGACCTCGACGGCAAGCCCATCACCGCTCGCGCCCTCGCCCGCATGCTCGGCGACTACGTCACCGCCGACAACGACCCCATCAAGCCCCGCAACATCAAGACCGGCTCGAAGAGTTCGGCGAAGGGCTACTACGCCTCCGACCTCGCCGACGCGTGGCTGCGGTACTGCCGCCCCCTCCCCTCCGAGGGATCCGCTACCGCCGCTACTGCCGCTACCGCGCAGGTCAGGGCCCTGTTCCCGGTAGCGGATACGCCCGAGGTAGCGGATACCGATCCGCTACCCGCCACCCCGGCCGCCGCCGCACCGTAGACCGTCCGCCGCTCCCGCCAGCACTGGCGGGAGCGGCACCAATCCGCTACCGCTACCAAATCCGCTACCAAAAACACGCCCCTGACCAGGGAGGTAGCGGCAGTAGCGGCAGTAGCGGATCCCTGAGAAGGAGGGGGCGAAGCCCCGTCACCGTCGATCTGGAGGGCCCTCATGTCCAAGGGCAGGGGTCAACTGCCGTCGCTGTACTACCCGGCCGACATCGCTGCGGCCATCGGGATGTCCGAGTGGTGGGTGAAGGAGCAGGCCCGTCGTGGGCGGATCCCCTTCACCAAGCCCGGACGCGCCTACCGCTTCACGGCCGACCAGTTTGCCGAGATCGTCCGCATGTACGAGGTGCGGCCGGCGCTGGGGGCCACGCCGCAGGCCAAGATCACCGCCGTCGCCGCCCCGAAGGCGCCGGACCGTGACCCGCAGCAGGCGCGGCCCGTGGTTCGACTTCGCGCGCGGCCGCCGCGCAGGGCGGCGCTGCACCAACAGGACGCTGCCTGACCACACCCAAGTGCCCGCCCGGTGGTCTCACCGGGCGGGCCCCTACTTCCGAGAGATCACATTGGGATACGGCGAGAACCGTGGCGACTACTGGCGCGCCCGCTACAAGATCGCACCCGGCAAGTACGGGACCGTCCTCGACACCAACGGGAAGGCGGTCCGCTACAAGACCAAGCGCGCGGCCGAGAAGGCCGCATCGGTCGCGGAGGAGGAGGCAGCCAAGGAAGCTGCTCAACCACCCGCCGCTTCGGGCCCTGAGCGGATGACGTTCGGCGAGTACGCCAGTGCCTGGTACGAGGACCAGGACCTCGCCGCGTCGACCATGCAGAACTACAAGAGGCACATCGAAGAACACCTGCTCCCGGAGTTCGAGGACGTCTTCCTCGACGAGATCACCAAGGGCGCGGTCGACGCATGGGAGCGTCGGGAACGTGAGCGCGACTACGCGCCGAGCAGCATCAAGACGTGGCGCGGCACGCTGCACCTGATCCTCGCCGACGCCGTCGATGCCGGCCTGCGCGACTCCAACCCGGCGAGCCGGCGGCGCGGCCGGGGCAAGCGGGCAGGGCGCTCGCGCAACCGCAGCCGCGAGAAGGTGATCACCACCGGGCTTGGCATCCTGCTCATCGCCGAGCGAACCGCGCTGCTGTCGGGCCGGGACGACGAGTTCGTCGGCGTCGTGCTCAAGGGCTACACGGGCATGCGCTGGGGCGAGATCGTCGGGCTCGAAGCTGAGTTCATTCGCCCGGCGGCCGTGCGTGTCGAATGGCAGCTGTACGAGCTGGACTCCGGCGAGATGCACCGCTGCCCGCCCAAGGACGACTCCTACCGGACGATCGATACCCCGTCCTTCCTGTCCGGCCTGCTCGCCGGGCAGGTGGTCCGCGCCGGTACGAAGCCGTGCGAGTGCCACGGTCGGCGGTACCTCTTCAGCGGACACGGCGCCGCTAACGGGGCCGCCCGCCGGCCCGGCACGAAGCTGGTGGACGTTGCCCGCGTCGCCGGTGTCTCCACCGGCACGGTCTCCAACGTGCTCAACCGCCCGCACGCCGTCGCCCCCGACACCCGGTCCCGGGTGGAGAAGGCTATCGCCGACCTCGACTACATCCGGTACTGGCCGTCCGGTGAGAACGCCGCGCACTGGCGCCGGAACGGGTTCGCCACGTGGCTGTTCCATCCGGCGACCACCGGCTGGTACCCGAAGAAGGCGCCGGAGGAGGCCCGGCCGGTGCCGCTGCTGGCCGAGCCGTGGCCGGGCATCCCGGCGCGCGGACGGGGAGCCGCCGGCCGGGCGGAGGCGTGCTGGCCGCCGATCCAGCGCGGTCTTACACCCCACGGCCTGCGGCACACGCACAAGACGATGATGGACGGGTTCGGCACGCCGCCGAAGCTCAAGGACGAGCGGATGGGGCACGAGGACGGATCGGTCCAGGCCCGCTACTCGCACATCACGGCCGAGATGCGGAGCCGGCTCATGGACGACCTCACCGCCGTATGGGACGTGTCACTCGAAGCCCGCCGGCGGATGTCGCCGGGGTCGCCTGTGGGGGTGCTCGACACCTTGCTGAGGGCCGGTCAGTAGGAGCCCGCCGGGAGATCGCCCGGAGCGGTTTTCTCCCAGAATTCTCCCGAGAGGCTCCGGAAAGCCAGTCAGGGCCGGTCTCCCTTGCGGGAGACCGGCCCTGAGCTGGTCTTACTGGGTCGGGGTGGCGGGATTTGAACCCACGGCCTCTTCGTCCCGAACGAAGCGCGCTACCAAGCTGCGCCACACCCCGGTCCTGCTGTTTGTCGCTCCGTCTCCTTCGCGACGAGTAGAACTCTACCGGACGCTCGCCGAGAGACGAAATCCGATTCCCGGAGAGCGTCCGCCGCAGGTCAGCGGGGTGGAGTGAGGGTGAGCAGGGTGGCCTCGGGGGGGCAGGCGAAGCGGACCGGGGTGTAGCGGTTGGTGCCGCAGCCGGCGGAGACGTGCAGGTAGGAGCGGCGGCCGCCGGCCTGGTGGGTGGAGAGGCCCTTGACCCGCTTCGCGTCGAGGTCGCAGTTGGTGACCAGGGCGCCGTAGAAGGGGATGCAGAGCTGGCCGCCGTGGGTGTGGCCGGCCAGGATCAGCGGGTAGCGGTCGGCGGTGAAGGCGTCCAGGACCCGGAGGTACGGGGCGTGGACGACGGCGAGCGAGAGGTCCGCGTCGGCGGACGGGCCGCCGGTGACCTCGTTGTAGCGGTCGCGCCGGATGTGCGGGTCGTCCAGGCCGGTGAACTCCAGGTCGAGCCCGTTGATGGTCAGCCGACCCCGGGTGTTGGTGAGGTCGAGCCAGCCGGCGGCGTCGAAGCCGTCGCGCAGCTTCTCCCACGGGTTGTGCACGGCGCCGCTGATCCCGCGGCCGGCCGTGCCGTCGGGGTTGTTCATGCCGTGGACGCCGCTGCGCATGGCCTTGAGGTAGCGGGCCGGGTTCTTTCGGGCGGGGCCGTAGTAGTCGTTCGACCCGAAGACGTACACGCCGGGGAACTCCATCAGGGGCCCGAGCGCGTCCAGGGCGGCGGGGACGCCGAGCGGGTCGGAGAGGTTGTCGCCGGTGTTCACCACCAGGTCGGGACGGAGCCCGGCGAGGCTCTGCAGCCAGCGCTGCTTCTTGTCCTGGCCGTTCACCATGTGGATGTCGGAGACCTGCAGTACCCGGACGGGACGGGCGCCCCGGGGTAGGACGGGGACCTCGATCCGGCGCAGCCGGAAGGAACGCACCTCGTACCCAACCGAGTAGGCGAGGCAGGCGGCGCCGGTGGCGGCGATTCCGAGGGGGACGGAGTACAGCGGTCGCATCGCTCCATGCTCTCAGACGGCGGATCAGCTGGTGAACGTCCGGTGGGCGCGGGGGGACACGCGGGCGTACTCCATGCGCCCTCGGTGCGGTGCGGGGCCCGGCGGCCTCCGGGGCCGGCGCCGCCCGCCGGTGCGTGCGCGGCCGGGACCGTTCCCCGGGGCCGTCGGGGCGGCTGCGCAGCCCGCCCGCGGAGCCTTCGCAAGCCTGGACGATCCCGCCGACCCGTTGGGCGAGTCGGCCGCCGGGCGGCCCCTCCCCGGGGCCGGCCCGCCCGGGTGGTCGCGGGGGTCAGCTCTCCTCCCGGCCCCCCGGATGCCCGTCGGCGTGGTCGCGCCGGGCCCGCAGCGCCCGGACCTTGTGCCGGTTGCCGCAGCGCTCCATGGAGCACCAGCGCCGTCGGCCGGGCCGGGAGGTGTCGACGAAGAGCAGTCGGCAGTTGTCGCCGCCGCACTCGCGGACCCGGTCCGCGTGCGGCCCGGTGAGCAGGGCGATCGCGTCGCGGGCGAGGGTGGACACGAGCTGGTCGCCGTCGGCCGGCAGCGGCGCGGCGGCGGAGCCGTCGGGGCCGATCTGCGGGACCAGCGGGGGGTGTGCGGCGGCCCGGTTGAGTACGGCGTAGTCCGCTGCCGCCCCGGCCTCCCCGTGTGCGCACGCCTCGGCGAGCCGCCAGAGCGCGTCGCGCAGGGTCCGCGCGGCGGCGAGCTGCTCCGCGCTGATGGCGATCCGGTCGGCCGGCTGCCGCAGCCGCGACTGGGGCAGCCACGCGGCGAGGTCCTCCGGCCGGTGCAGCACCTCGTACCGCGCGTAGGCACCCGGCCCACCGGTCACCAGCAGTTCCAGGCAGAGCGCCCCCGGATCGAAGCGGAACCGCGCGCCTCCGGGGGTGGTCAGCACCAGTCCGGAGGCCGGTTCGTCGGAAGCAGTCATGTAACCATTATGAGGAGTTACAGCTGCTCGGGGGGAGGCTCCGGGGTTAATGCCGGGCGATCGAACGGCGCAGGTGGGAGACTCGGGCCCATGACGACGCTCAAGGCGCAGCTGCAGGAGGACCTCACGGCTGCCATCAGGGAACGGGACGAGCTCCGCTCGTCCACCATCCGGCTCACGCTCGCCGCTGTCACCAGCGAGGAGGTGGCGGGCAAGGAGAAGCGGGAGCTCTCGGACGGTGAGGTGCTGAAGGTGCTCGCCCGCGAGGCGAAGAAGCGCCGGGAGGCCGCCGAGGCGTTCGACAACGCCGGTCGGGCCGCGCAGGCCGACCGGGAGCGGGCCGAGGGCGTGGTGCTCGACGGGTACCTGCCCAAGCAGCTGTCCGACGAGGAGCTGGCGGCGATCGTGGCCGCCGCCGTCGCCGAGAGCGGTGCGACCGGGCCGCAGGGCATGGGCGCCGTGATGAAGCTGGTGAAGCCGAAGGTGGACGGTCTGGCCGAGGGCGGCCGGGTGGCCGCCGTGGTGAAGGCCGCGCTTTCCTGAGCAGGCGCCGACGCCCGGCCCGCTGACGTGGCCGGTGCCCACGGCGAAGGGGCGCCCCCCGAGTGATCACTCGGGGGGCGCCCCTTTCCATTCGCTGCGTCAGCGGGTCAGTGGTGGCCGCCGCCGTTGCCGTTCCCGTTGCCGTTTCCGTTCCCGCCGATGATCCCGGGCGGGAGGGTGAACCCGCCGCCGATCATCCCGCCGGCGTTCGTCGCGCCGCCGGGGTTGCCACCGCCGGGGTTGCCGCCCGCAGGGTTGCCGCCGGCCGGGTTGCCGCCCGCCGCGTCGCCGCTCGGCGGGGTGGCGCCGGCAGTCGGGGTGGCGTTGGGGTCGGGCTTGGGTGCCGGGTCCGGGATGTTGACGGTCTGGAAGCTCTCCTTGGCGGAGCCCTTCAGCGCCTGGTCCATCGCCAGCTTCCAGATCGGGCCGGGGCCGGTGGCGCCGAAGACGCCGTCGCCGCCGTAGTAGGTGTCGCCGATCTTGATGTTCTTCATCTCCACACCGCCGGCCGGGCCGCCGATCCAGACGGCGGTGGCGAGCTGCGGCGTGTAGCCGTTGAACCAGGCGGCCTTCTTCTTGTCGGTGGTACCGGTCTTGCCCGCGATCTGGCGGCCGTCCTCCAGGCCGAGCGAGGCGCCGGTGCCCTTCTCCGTCACGTTGAGCAGCACGGTGTTGAGCGCGTCGGCGGTGCTCTCCGACATCGCCTGGCTGCAGCTGGAGGCCGGGACCTTGATGTCCTTGCCGTCCACCGTGGTGATCTTGTTGACCGCGATCGGGGTGCAGTACTTGCCCCGGGCGGCGAAGGTCGCGTAGACGTTCGCCATGGTCAGCGGGGACATCTCCTGGGTGCCCAGGGTGATGGCCGGGACGACGTCCAGCTTGTCACCGCTGGCCCGGGTGGTGATGCCGAGCTTGTTGGCCATCTGCTTGACCGGGCAGAGACCCATCTCGGCCTCCATCTGCACGAAGTAGGTGTTGACCGAGCGGGCCATCGCCTCCTTCAGCTCGTAGGGGCCGATCTCGCTCTTGCTCTCGTTAGGGACGAACCGCTTGTCGCCCTTCTCGGTGTTCTTCCAGGTGCCTTCGCAGGTCTTCATCGTCGGCCACTCGATGCGGTTCTCCGACGGGTACGCCTGGGTGGGGGAGATCCCGGACTCCAGCGCCGCGGCCGCGATGATCGGCTTGAAGGTCGAGCCCGGCTGGAAGCCGTTGCCGCCGCCCATCGCCGCGTCGACGTTGAGGTTGACGACGGTCTGGTTCTTGTTCGGGTCCAGGCCGTACGGGCGGGTCTGGGCCATCGCCAGGATCTTGCCGCTGCCCGGCTCCATCATGGTCGCGGCGGCCGACACCGAGTCGGTGACCTTGACCTTGCTGGTCACCGCGTTCTGGGCGGCGGCCTGCTTGTCCGGGTCGAGGGTGGTGTAGATGTTCAGGCCGCCCTGGTCCCAGAACTTCTTGCGCTCGGCGGCGGTCTTGCCGAACACCGGGTCCTGCTTGACCACGTGCCGGACGTAGTCGCAGAAGAAGCCCATCCCGGCGTTGGCGGTGATGCAGCCGTTCTGCGGGTCCTTGTACTTCAGACCCAGCGGGGCGGCCTTCGCCTCCTTCGCCTGGTCGGCGGTGATGTGCTTGTTCTCCAGCATCTTGTCGATCACCACGTTGCGCCGCTTCACCGTGTTCTCGGGGTAGCGCACCGGGTCGTACTGGGAGGGGTTCTGCACCACGCCGGCCAGGGTGGCGGCCTCGGCGACGGTCAGGTCCTTGTTGTTCTTGCTGAAGTACCGCTGGGCCGCCGACTCCACGCCGTAGGCCTGGTGACCGTAGAAGGTGATGTTCAGATAGTTGGTGAGGATCTGGTCCTTGGTCAGATCCTCCTCCAGCTTGATCGCGACCTTCAGCTCCTGGATCTTGCGGCCCAGGGTCTTGCGCTGCGCCTCCAGCACGGCGGCCTGGTCGTCACCGGCCTTCTCGACGTTGACGTTCTTCACGTACTGCTGGGTCAGCGTCGAGGCGCCCTGCGAGGCGGTGCCGCTCTCGGCGTTCTTGCTGGCCGCGCGGAGCACGCCCTTGAGGTCGACGGCGCCGTGCTCGTAGAAGCGCGCGTCCTCGATGTCCACCTGCGCCTGGCGCATATAGGGGGACATCTGGTCGGCGGTCAACACCGTGCGGTCGCGCTCGTACACCTTGGCGATCAGGCCGCCCTTGGCGTCGAAGATCTGGGTGGCCTGGGTGAGCGGCGGGGTCTTGAAGTCGTCGGGGATGTTGTCGAAGCTCTCCGCGGTGTTCTTCGCGGTGAGCCCGAGCGCGCCGACGGCGGGCAGGGCCATGCCGGCGAGAAGGACTCCGGAGAGCACGCTGACACCCAGGAACTTCACTCCGTGTCCCGCGAACTCGAGCGGTGACCCGCGGCGCCGGCCGCGCGGAGCTCCGTTGTTGCCTGGGCTCTGGGATGCCTGGGGGCGCTTCGGTGCCATGGGGAGAACCCTACGTCGCCGAATACCGCACAGAGGCGCAGGTGTTCGCCTAGGCTTGTCACAAGCTTGCGACAGCTTCGGTGCGTCAACATCGCTCACTCTTGTGAGTGATGAGGTTTGCCCGAATTGCCCCCCAATGGGCTGCTTTTGAGGTAGCTGTCACCTGCTGTGCCCCTGTTTTTGGTGGCGCTCCGTGACGACGCGCGTGGCTAGAGTGGCGCCCGTGTTCCTGGCAAGGCTTGCGACCTGCGATCACTCCAACGAGTGAGCTGAGTGATACCCATAGTCCAATCGGGTCATTCGAGATTGAGCCCGAAGGGGCTGTTGCAAGCTGTCGTTCTTCCGTAACGTCCTCAACTGGCAACGGTGAATATGCCGTTGCCGCCGTGGGGGAGCCTCGATTCGGGAGAGGACGGCGCCGGCATGGGCTGGGTAGACGACTGGAGTGCGCAGGCCGCCTGCCGCACTAGTGATCCGGACGAACTGTTCGTCCAGGGGGCGGCGCAGAATCGCGCCAAGGCGGTGTGCAGCGGGTGCCCCGTCCGCACGGAGTGCCTGGCGGATGCGCTGGACAACCGGGTGGAGTTCGGGGTCTGGGGCGGTATGACGGAGCGCGAGCGCAGGGCGCTGCTGCGCCGCCGTCCGACGGTGATGTCCTGGCGGCGGCTGTTGGAGACCGCCCGCACGGAGTACGAGGAGTCCCTCGCCACCGGCGTGATACTGACGGACTACGCCCAGGCGGGCTGAGCACCGGCGTCCGGACGGACCGTCCGGCATACACCGCGCCGCGCCATAAGGCGCCGCACCACACAGCGCCCGCCGACCTGCACGGATCCGCAGAGCTGTACGGATCCGTCGGGCTGCACGGCCACCGCCGTGCCGCATGGACCCGCCGCGCTACACGGCACCGCTCAGGCGGTCCCCGATGGCGCGCAGCCCCTCCAGGTCGTGGACGTCCCCGGGCAGTGCACCGACCTCGACGATCGATACGTCCGGGTACACCGAGACGAAGCGGTCGCGGGTGCGACGCTCCCTCGTGAGGATCTGCATCCGCTCGGCGTGCAGGCGCAGGAGTCCGGCGGCGAGCAGTTCGGCCTCGGGGGAGGCGTTCTCCGAACCGTTCTCCTCCAGTGCCTCGGCCGCTGCCAGCGCGCGCTCGGCGGTCAGCTGCGGGGCCCCCGTACCGTGCACCCGGTTGAGCACCAGGCCGGCCAGCGGCATCCGGTCGGCCGCCAGCCGGTCGACGAAGTACGCCGCCTCGCGCAGCGCGTCCCGCTCGGGCGCCGCCACCACCAGGAACGCCGTACCCGGCGCCTTGAGCAGCTGGTACGTCCGGTCCGCGCGCTCCCGGAAGCCGCCGAACATCGAGTCCATCGCGCTGACGAAGGTCTGTACGTCGGTCAGCAGCTGGGCCCCGAAGATCTTGCCGAGGGTGCCGGTGAGCAGGCCCATCCCGGCGTTGAGGAACTTCATCGCACTGCGCCCGCCGACCTTGGCCGGCGCGGTCAGGATGCGGATCACCTTGCCGTCAAGGAAGGACCCGAGCCGGTTCGGCGCGTCCAGGAAGTCCAGCGCGGAGCGGGACGGCGGGGTGTCGACGACGATCAGGTCCCACTCCTCGGCCGCGCGCAGCTGGCCGAGCTTCTCCATCGCCATGTACTCCTGGGTGCCGGCGAAGCCGGCCGACAGGGACTGGTAGAAGGGGTTCTCCATGATCGCCTTGGCCCGCTCGGGCTCGGCGTGGGCCAGCACGACCTCGTCGAAGGTCCGCTTCATGTCGAGCATCATGGCCTGGAGCTCGCCCTCGCCGGTGACGCCCTTGACGACCCGGGGGGTGTTGTCCAGCTCGGTCAGGCCCATCGACTGGGCCAGCCGGCGGGCCGGGTCGATCGTCAGCACGACGACCTTTCGGCCGCGTTCGGCCGCCCGCAGCCCGAGCGCCGCGGCGGTGGTGGTCTTGCCGACCCCGCCCGAGCCGCAGCAGACGATGATCCTCGTCCCCGGATCGTCGATCAGCCCGTCCACGTCGAGACGGCCGCCGTTCCCACGCATCGCGTTGCCCCGCCCACCCTGCCCGCTCACGCCGCCCCCTGACGCTTCAGTTCGCCCGCCAGCCGGTAGAGGCCGCCGAGGTCCACGCCCTCGCCCAGCAGCGGCAGCTCGTACGTCGGCAGCTTGAGCTGCTGCAGGTCCGCGCGCTGCTCGCGCTCCAGCTCCACCCGCTCGGCATGCTCCCTGGCCTGCTCCAGCAGCGGGTCGATCAGCGGCTCCACCGCGGCCCGGACGGTCTCCGGCTTGCGGGAGCGCCCGCCGAGGCCCGCCTCGCCGAGGGCCAGCGCGACCTCCTCGCGGTGGTCGCCGTCCACGGCGGCGACCGCCGCCGCGTCCAGTACCGGCGGCCGGACCATGTTCACCATCACCCCGCCCACCGGGAGGCCGGCCTCGCGCAGCTCGGCGAAGCCGTCGACGGTCTCCTGCACCGGCATCTCCTCCAGCAGGGTGACCAGGTGCACCGCGGTCTCCGGGGACTTCAGCACCCGCATCACGGCCTGCGCCTGCGTGTGGATCGGCCCGAACCGGGCCAGTCCGGCCACCTCGGAGTTGACGTTGAGGAAGCGGGTGAGCCGCCCGGTCGGCGGCGCGTCCATCACGATCGCGTCGTACTTCCGGCGGCCGTCCGGACCCTTGCGCCGGGACGCCTCGCAGGCCTTGCCGGTGAGCAGCACGTCCCGGACGCCGGGTGCGACGGTGGTGGCGAAGTCGACGAAGCCGACCTTCTGCAGCGCCTTGCCGGCCCGGCCGAGCTTGTAGAACATGTCGAGGTACTCGAGCAGCGCCAGCTCGGTGTCGATGGCCAGCGCATAGACCTCGCCGCTGCCGCTGCCGCTGACACCACCGCCTCCGCTGCCGCCGTCGCCGGCGGGTGCGGCCGGGGGCAGGCCGAGCTGGGCCCGGGAGACCGAGGCGATCCGGCGCTCCTCGTACGGCAGCGCGGCGATACCGAACAGCTCGGCGATGCCCTGGCGGCCCTCGACCTCTATCAGCAGGGTCCGCCTGCCGTCGGCGGCGAGCGCCAGTGCCAGCGCCGCGGCCAGGGTGGTCTTCCCGGTGCCGCCCTTGCCGCTGACCACGTGCAGCCGTACGCCCTCCCAGTCGGGATCGCGCCGGGCCGCCTGGCCGGGGGTGCGTGCCACGCTCCGTCTCCGTCCGTCTTCGAGGGCCGTGGGCCGCTCCGCCGGCAGACACCGTTCCGGTGCCCTTCCACAGGTGCCCTCCCGCGAGGGTAACCAGGGACCGCGCCGGATGCCGGGAGCATCAGGGGGGCCGGACCTGAATCATGCCCGGTTTGTGGGCCACCTCACACGCCGGGCCGCGGCCCGCGCGGATCGCCGTGAAGGCTCGTCTAGAGTCTGGCCATGACCAAGTGGGAATACATGACGGCGCCTCTGCTCGTACACGCCACCAAGCAGATCCTGGACAACTTCGGCCACGACGGCTGGGAGCTCGTCCAGGTCGTGCCGGGTCCGAACCCGGAGCAGCTGGTGGCCTACTTCAAGCGGGAGAAGAGCGCATGAGCAAGGTCGAGGAGAAGCTCGCCGAGCTGGGCCTGAGCCTGCCGCCGGTGGCCGCCCCGGTCGCCGCGTACGTGCCGGCCCTGCGGTCGGGCGAGTTCGTGTTCACCTCCGGCCAGCTGCCGATGGTGGGCGGCAAGCTGCCGAACACCGGCAAGGTCGGAGCGGAGGTCACCCCCGAGGAGGCCAAGCAGCTCGCGCAGATCTGCGCGCTCAACGCGCTGGCCGCCGTGAAGTCGGTGATCGGCGACCTGGACCTGATCGAGCGGGTCGTGAAGGTGGTCGGCTTCGTCGCCTCCGCCGCCGACTTCACCGGTCAGCCGGGTGTCATCAACGGTGCCAGCGAGCTGCTCGGCCAGGTGCTGGGCGAGGCGGGCGTGCACGCCCGCAGTGCCGTCGGCGTCACCGTGCTGCCGCTGGACGCCCCGGTCGAGGTCGAGCTCCAGGTCCGGGTCAAGACGGGCGTGTGATCGTGCGGCGCGGCGCGTCCTGAGCCGTGGGGCGCGCCGCCGCCGAACGGGGGACCGGGCGGCTCTGTCCAAGCCCGCCCCCCGGCGCTTAGCATCCGGGCATGGACCATCGAGCAACGACGCTCCCGATGCCGCCCGGCTGGCCTGCCCGGATCCGGGCGGTCGAGTCCGGCGAGCTGACCCCGCCGGCACCCAAGCCCTCCGCCACCGTGGTGCTGCTGCGGGACGCAGCCGACGGGCCGCAGGCGTACCTGCTGCGCCGACGCACCTCGATGGCCTTCGCCGCCGGCATGTACGCCTACCCGGGCGGCGGGGTGGACCCGCGCGACGCCGAGGCCGAGCTCGGCTGGGCCGGACCGGGCCCCGCCGAATGGGCACGGCGGCTGGGCGTGGACGCCCGGACCGCGCAGGCGGTGGTCTGCGCCGCCGTCCGGGAGACCTTCGAGGAGGCCGGCGTCCTGCTGGCCGGACCGGACGCCGACAGCACCGCCGAGCCCCGGGACTGGACCGCCGAGCGGGCCGCCCTGGAGGCGCACGAGCTCTCCTTCGCCGACTTCCTCCGCAGCCACGGGCTGCTGCTCCGCAGCGACCTGCTGGCGGGCTGGGCCCGCTGGGTCACCCCGGCCTTCGAGGAGCGCCGGTACGACACCTGGTTCTTCGTCGCGGCCCTGCCGCCCGGTCAGAGTGCGGCCCAGGAGGTCGGCGAGGCCGACAAGGTCGCCTGGCTCTCCCCGGCCGACGCCGTCAGCGGCTACGAGCAGGGCCGGTACGGCATGCTGCCGCCGACCGTCACCGTGCTGCGGGAGCTGCTGCCGGTGCGCGACGCCGCCGGGGCCCTGGACGCCGCCGCGGGCCGGTCGCTGGACCCGATCCTCGGCCGTGCCGAGGTGAGGGGTGATCGAATGACGGTTCGATGGTCGGGGTATGAAGAGCTGACCATCGATGGAGACTTTCCCGAGGACCGCTGACCCCCGAGGACCGCTGACCCCGGGGCCGTTCGGCCCGCCGGTGCAGCCCACCGATTTCCGCAACGCCGACAGAGGAAGGACCGACGCCCGATGACCCACAACGACGTGGCTCGCCGGACGGCACGCGAGATGCCCGCCCGCAGCCTGACCCCCCGCACCCTGGCCTTCGAGGCCGAGATCGTCGAGGAGGGCGGTCGCGGCCTGCGCGACCTCCTCCGGGCACTGCCCACGCGCGTGCTCGGCCACCCCGGTGGGGGCGGCCGGTGAGCGGACTCCTCCCGGGTGACCCCGCCGCCGCCATCGGCGGCGAGGCCACCCCCCGGGCACTCTGCGTGCTGGCGCCGAACCCGTCACCGATGACGCTGGACGGCACCAACACCTGGCTGCTCTCCGAGCCCGGCTCGGACCTGGCCGTGGTCGTCGACCCCGGCCCGCTCGACGAGGGTCACCTGCGCCGGGTCGTCGACGCCGCCGAACAGCAGGGCAAGCGCATCGCGCTCACCCTGCTCACCCACGGCCACGCCGACCACGCCGAGGGCGCGGCCCGCTTCGCGGAGCTCACCCGGACCGAGGTGCGGGCCCTGGACCCGGCGCACCGCCTCGGCTCCGAGGGCCTCACGCACGGCCAGCGCCTGGACGTCGGCGGCCTGGACCTGCGGGTGGTCGGCACCCCCGGGCACACCTCGGACTCGCTGACCTTCCACCTCCCGGCCGATGGCGCGGTCCTCACCGGAGACACCGTGCTCGGCCGCGGCACCACGATGGTCGCCCACCCCGACGGTCGGCTCGGCGACTACCTGGACTCGCTGCGCCGCCTGCACACGATGGCCTCCGAGCACGGTGTGCGGACGGTGCTGCCCGGCCACGGGCCGGTCCTCGCGGACGCCCTCGGCGCCGTGGACTACTACCTGGCCCACCGGGCCAACCGCCTCGCGCAGGTGGAGACGGCGGTCGAGGCCGGCTGCCGGACGGCGCCCGAGGTGGTGGCTCGGGTCTACGCGGACGTCGATCCCTCGCTCTGGCCGGCCGCCGAGCTGTCCGTCCGCGCCCAGCTGCAGTACCTGGAGGAGCACGGGTTGATCTGACACCCGCTCCAACCGCCCGGACACACGCGAGGGCCCGTGCACCGACCGGTGCACGGGCCCTCGCGTACGTCTGCTCAGACCGGGCTCAGCGCGAGCGGCGGGACAGCCGCTCGACGTCCATCAGGACCACCGCGCGGGCCTCCAGCTTCAGCCAGCCGCGGCCGGCGAAGTCGGCGAGTGCCTTGTTGACCGTCTCCCGGGAGGCGCCGACCAGCTGGGCCAGCTCCTCCTGGGTGAGGTCGTGGGCGACGTGGATGCCCTCGTCGGACTGCACGCCGAACCGACGGGAGAGGTCCAGCAGGGCCTTGGCGACGCGACCGGGCACGTCGGAGAAGACCAGGTCGGACATCACGTCGTTGGTCCGGCGCAGGCGCCGGGCGATGGCGCGCAGCAGTGCGATCGAGACCTCGGGGCGGGCGTGCAGCCACGGCTGGAGGTCCCCGTGGCCGAGGCCCAGCAGCTTGACCTCGGTCAGCGCGCTGGCGGTGGCCGTGCGCGGGCCCGGGTCGAACAGCGACAGCTCGCCGATCATCTCGCTGGGGCCGAGGACGGCGAGCATGTTCTCCCGCCCGTCCGGCGAGGCGCGGTGCAGCTTGACCTTGCCCTCGGCGACGACGTACAGCCGGTCGCCCGGGTCGCCCTCGTGGAACAGCGACTCGCCACGGGCGAGGGTGACCTCGGTCATGGAAGCGCGCAGCTCGCCGGCCTGTTCGTCGTCGAGTGCCGCAAAGAGTGCGGCGCGCCGCAGAACGTCGTCCACGTGCTTCCTCCTTCTCGGCCGTTCGGCCCTGGGGCCGTCCGGCGCAAGTTTTCGTACAGTGCTCTGCATCACCAAGCATGGCGCATGTCGCTCCGATCATATGAGGAGGGGGTGCGCCGAGGGGTGCTGCGAGGGGCCATTCGTACCGATGGGTTACCCGGCGGGGTGTCCGGGGCCGTCCGACGGCGCGAGCAGGGCGTCTGCCACGGCGGTGCGGGCGTAGAGGACCGCGCGGCCCGCCCGGTGGGCGCTGGTCAGGCCAGCCGCCCGTAGCGCGGTGAGGTGCTGGGAGACCCCGGCGGCCGACATTCCGCTCCGGCGGGCGAGCTCGGTGGTCGAGGCGGGCGAGTCGAGTTCGGTCAGCAGCAGGGCCCGGGAGCGGCCGAGTACGGCGGCGAGCGCGTCCGAGTCGCTCCCCGTCCGGGGCTCCCACAGGGTGGCGATGCCGCGGGCGGGGTAGGCGAGCTGCGGCGGGTCGGGCGGCAGCGAGCGGGTCAGCACGCGCGGCCAGGCGAAGGCGGACGGGACGAGCAGCAGCCCGGCGCCGGCCTCGATCCGCTGGACGGCGCAGTGCCGCTGGGCCAGCCGGAGCGCCCGGCCGTCCCACCGGACGGTCTCGTGCAGATCGTCGAGGACCCGGGCGGTGCCCTGCTCGGCGGCCTGCCGGGCCCGGTGGAAGACGTCCGCCTCCAGCACCGCGCGGATCCTGGCCCAGTAGGGGGCGAGGGCCGTCTGCCAGTAGGCCTCGATCTCGGCGGCGACCTTGGGGAGCTGGGCGGCCGGCTCCCGGTACAGCGGCCAAAGCCGCGTGGGGAGTCGGCCGTCGTACTCGGCGGCCAGGTAGTCGAGGTCGGTCCTGACCTGCTCGTCGGTGGTGGCGGTGATCGCGGCCAGCTCGTCGGCGAGGGTGGGGGAGGGACCGGCCGGCGCGGGATTGAGGAAGTCGGGGAGGTGGCCGGTTTGCGGGACCATGGCCGCGAGCCGTCCGCGGTCCAGCCCGGCGGCGCTCAGCCGGGGACGGACCTGCTCGGCCCAGCGGCGGTGCAGGGCCGGGACGGGCGAGGTGGCCAGGGCCCGGAGGCTGGTCACGACCTCCCACATCGGCGAGACGGCGAACCGGGTCTGGGCCAGGTCGTTCGCCGAGAACGCCAGCTCGGTTCTCATCACGGCACTCCCTCAGGATTCGGTCCCAGCTTAATCAATGGAGTCGGTGGCGGTCCGGGAGCAGGATTCATCTCGGCAGCCCGGCGGCGAGACCGTCCGGAAGCCGAGGTGAATCCTGCTCCCCAGCAGCCCCAGGCCCGACCGCAAGAAAGACGGTGATCCCCGATGTCCACTGACACCCCCACCACCACCCCGCTCCGCGACCGGGCCCTGCGGCTGCGGGAGCTCGTGGCCGACGGGGTGCTCGTCCTGCCGAACGCCTGGGACGCGGGCAGCGCCGCCGTGATCGCCTCGGCCGGTGCGGGCGCGATCGCCACCACCAGCGGCGGAGTCTCCTGGTCGCTCGGGCACGGCGACGGCCAGCAGCTCGGCCGGGCGGAGATGGTCGAGGCGGCCCGCCGGATCGCCGCCGCCGTGGACCTGCCGGTCTCCGTCGACGCCGAGGGCGGCTACGGTCCGAAGCCCTCCGATGTCGCAGAAACCGTCCGGGCGCTGGTCGGCGTCGGCGCGGCCGGGGTGAACCTGGAGGACTCGACGGCCGTCGGCGGGCCGCTCTTCGCGGTGGCCGAGCAGGCCGCGCGGCTGCGCGCGGCCCGGGAGGCGGCCGCCGAGGCGGGGCTGCCCGAGCTGGTGGTCAACGCCCGGACGGACGTCTTCCTGTTCGGGCTGGGCGGTCTCGACGACGTGCTCGTCCGGGCGCAGGCGTACGCGGAGGCCGGCGCGGACGGCCTCTTCGTCCCCGGCCTGCTGGACCTCGACGCGCTGACCCGGCTGTGCGCCGCGTCCCCGCTGCCGGTGAACGCGATGGCGATGGCGGGCGGGCCGAGCGTGACGGAGCTCGCGGCCACCGGCGTGCGGCGGATCAGCGTCGGCACCGGCCTGGCCCAGCACGCCTACACCGCCGCCCGCCGGGCCGCCGCCGAGCTGCTCGGCGCGGGCACCCTGACGGAGTTGGAGGGCGCGCTCGGCTTCGGTGAGCTGGACGCGCTGTACCGGCACTGACCGGGCGGCCGCCGCCGGTCCGAAGCCCGGCGGTGACCGCACGGGCCTGCCGGTCCCCGGACCGGCATCGAGCCGACGGGTGCACCGGCGCCGACAGGGGAGGCGCCGGTGCACCCGCCGGCTAGGGCTTGGCGCTTGCCCGGGCCCGTGCCCTGCTCCGGGGCCGTCGGCGCGACGACCGTCCTGGCAAGGGGTGGTCGGACGTCGCCGACCTGCTTTGCCCGCGGAGGGCCGTCCGTCCGGCGTAGCCTTCGGGCATGGCAGAGAGCAAGGTCCGGAAGGCTGCGGCCAAACCGGCGGCGAGGGCGACCGTGAGGCCGAGGAAGCCGGAGTCGCACCTGGCGATGGTGCGGAGGGCGCGGAGGATCAACCGGGAGCTGGCGGAGCTGTACCCGTACGCGCATCCGGAGCTGGATTTCGAGGATCCCTTCCAGTTGCTGGTCGCCACCGTGCTGTCGGCGCAGACCACCGACCTGCGGGTGAACCAGACGACGCCCGCGCTGTTCGCGAAGTACCCGACGCCGGAGGACATGGCCGCGGCCGTCCCCGAGGAGCTGGAGGAGATCATCCGGCCGACCGGCTTCTTCCGGGCCAAGGCCAGATCGCTGATCGGCCTGGCCGGCAGACTGCGCGACGAGTTCGGCGGCGAGGTCCCCGGACGGCTGGAGGACCTGGTCACGCTGCCCGGCGTCGGCCGGAAGACCGCGAACGTGGTGCTGGGCAACGCCTTCGGGGTGCCGGGGATCACCGTGGACACCCACTTCGGGCGCCTCGCGCGGAGGTTCGGCTGGACGGCCGAGGAGGAGCCGGAGAAGGTCGAGGCGGCCGTCGCGGAGATCTTCCCGAAGTCCGAGTGGACGATGCTCTCGCACCGGGTGGTGTTCCACGGCCGGCGGATCTGCCACTCCCGCAAGCCCGCCTGCGGGGCCTGCCCGATCGCGCCGCTCTGCCCGTCCTACGGGGAGGGCGAGACCGACGCCGAGAAGGCGAGGAAGCTGCTCAAGTACGAGATGGGCGGTCAGCCGGGCCAGCGGCTGCGGCCGCCCGCCGACTACCCGGGCGAGGCGGCGGCGCGGGCCGACGCCGCCGCGCACCAGGGCGTGGTCGCGGACCTGGCGGTGGCCGAGTGACGGCGCGCGAGGGAGCGCCGAGCGGGGCCGCCCCGCGGATCGAGCGGGACGGCCTGCCGTCCTGGCTGCTGCCGGTGCGCGCGGCCGCCGAGCAGGTGCTGCCCGAGCAACTGAGCCGCTTCCTGCCACCCGCTGAGGGCGGGCGCGCCTCGGCCGTGCTGATGCTCTTCGGCGAGGGCCCCGACGGCCCGGACCTGCTGCTGATCGAGCGGGCCCGCTCGCTGCGCTCGCACGCCGGCCAGCCGTCCTTCCCCGGCGGTGCGCTGGACCCGGAGGACGGCGACCCGGACGGCCCCGGGCCGGTCGCGGCGGCCCTGCGCGAGGCTTGGGAGGAGACCGGGCTGGACCCGGCCGGCGTGCAGGTCTTCGCGACCCTGCCCGCCCTCTACATCCCGGTCAGCCGCTTCGTGGTGACCCCGGTGCTCGGCTGGTGGCGGCAGGAGACGCCCGTCCGGCCGGTGGACCTCGGGGAGACCGGGGCGGTGTTCCGGGTGCCGCTCGCCGAGCTGACCGACCCGGCCAACCGGGCCCGGCTGCGGCACCCCTCGGGCCACCTCGGCCCGGCGTTCGCGGTCGGCGGCCGGCTGGTCTGGGGCTTCACCGCGGGGGTGATCGACCGGGTGCTGCACTACAGCGGTCTGGAGCTGCCCTGGGACACCACCCGGATCGTCGACCTCTCCGATGAGGCGCTCGCTCTGGTGCAGGGCGACCGCGACCGGTCCCGCGCGCTGCTGGGCGGCGACGCCAGGACCACGTGAGCGCCCGCCTGCGCGACCCCGCCGCCCGCCATGGGAGGGTGTTCGGGTGAACGTCCTGGATCTGCTGCTGATCGCCGCCGCCGTGGGATTCGCCGTGTCCGGCTACCGGCAGGGCTTCGTGGTCGGCATCCTGTCGGTCCTCGGCTTCCTCGGCGGCGGCCTGCTCGCCGTCCAACTGCTGCCGCTGCTGCTCGACCACCTCAGCCCGGGGACCACCGCCTCGGTGATCGCGGTCGTGGTGGTGATCGTGTTCGCCGCGATCGGGCAGGCGGTCACCACCCACTTCGGCTGGAAGCTGCGCGGCCATATCGACAAGCGCCCGGCCAAGGCGCTGGACGCGGCCGGCGGCGCGGTCGTCAACGTCCTCTCGATGCTGCTGGTGGCCTGGCTGATCGGGTCGGCGCTGGCGGGGACGTCGCTGCCGACCGTCTCCAAGCAGGTCCGAAGCTCGGCGGTGCTCGGCGGCGTCCAGGACGCGCTGCCCTCCGACGCGCCGAACTGGTTCTCCGACTTCTCCAAGGTGCTGGCCCGCAACGGCTTCCCGCAGGTCTTCAACCCCTTCGAGCACGAGCCGATCACCCAGGTCGACACGCCGGACCCGGCGCTGGCCGGCGGCCCGGCCGTCGCCAAGGCCAAGCAGAGCCTGGTGAAGGTGGTCGGCACCGCCACCTCCTGCGGCAAGACCCTGGAGGGCAGCGGCTTCGTCTACGCCCCGCACCGGGTGATGACCAACGCCCACGTGGTCGGCGGCGTCGACGAGCCCACCGTGCAGATCGGCGGGGTCGGACCGCTGTACGACGCGACCGTGGTCCGCTACGACTGGCAGCGCGACATCGCGATCCTGGACGTGCCCAAGCTGAACGCGCCCCCGCTCACCTTCGCGGGCGAGGCGAAGACCAACGACAGCGCGATCGTCGCCGGCTTCCCCGAGAACGGCGCCTTCAACGTCCAGCCGGCCCGAATCCGCGGCCGGATCCAGGCCAACGGCCCGGACATCTACCACCGGGGCCAGGTGGTCCGCGACGTGTACTCGGTGCGCTCGCTGGTCCGCCAGGGCAACAGCGGCGGTCCGCTGCTCACCCCGGACGGACAGGTGTTCGGCATGGTCTTCGCCAAGTCGCTGGACAGCGCGGACACCGGGTACGTGCTCACCTCCGCCGAGGTGCGCCAGGACGCCGAGCAGGGCAGTACGGCGACGGCCCGGGTGGACACCCAGGGCTGCGCGCTCTGAGCAGCTGTGGCGTGCGCGATCTGGGAGGCTCCGGCGTGCGTGCTCTGAGCAGCTCCGGCGCGGGGCCTCAGCTCTCGCGCCGCAGGCGCGCGCCCACCCAGCGGGCGCGGCGGCCGAGGATGTGCGGGATGCCGAGCTGCCGCTGCGCCGATCGCTGACGGCGGTCCACGCCGTCGTATCCGAGGTCGTCCGCCCAGTCGGAACGGTGGCCGGACCTCTGCGAGCTGTTGTGGCGTCGGCCGCGCGGGGCGCTGCCGCGATCGGGCATCCAGGTCATACCGCAATGGATGCCCCAGGGCCGGTCGGAGTAACCGCCCGAGGGGCTTCCAAAATGGCCTATGCGTTTGTCATATGAGCACAACATAAAGGGAGTTGGAATTCCCGGCTGCCTTCCGGGGCCCGCCGGCCGGGGCGCCGCCGCTCAGTCCTTGTGGCGGCCGACCCAGTCCAGCAGCTCCGCCGTGAACTGCTCCGGCGCCTCCTCGTGCGGGAAGTGCCCGATCCCCGGCAGCAGCCGCCAGCGGTACGGCGCCGCCACGTACTCGCCGCCGCCGAGCGCGGTGTGCGACAGCAGCACCGGGTCCGCGGCGCCCTGGATGTGCAGGGTGGGCGCGGTGATCGGCTTCTTCATCCGGCGGGCGAACTGGATGCCGTCCGGGCGGGCCATCGAACGCACCAGCCAGCGGTACGGCTCGATCGAGCAGTGCGCGGTGCTGGGGATCTGGATCGCCTGCCGGTACGCGGCCACCGTGGTCCGGTCCAGCTGGTTGGGGCCGGTCCAGGCGTCCAGGTAGCGGCCGACCAGTGCGGCGTCGTCGGCGACCAGCCGGCGCTCCGGTATCCACGGCCGCTGGAAGCCCAGCACGTGGTCGAAGGCGGCCATCTGGCGGCGGTCCGTCAGCAGTGCGCGGCGCAGGTCCCTGGGGTGCGCGGCGGAGACCGCGGTGAGGCTCTGGATCACCGACGGGCGCATCACGGCAGCCACCCAGGCCAGGGTGCCGCCGGAGGCGTGGCCGACCAGGTGCGCCCGGCGCTCGCCGAGCGAGCGGATCACCCCGGTGATGTCCAGGGCGAGGTTGCCCGGGTCGTAGCCGCGCGGGGTGCGGTCGCTGCCGCCGATGCCGCGCAGGTCCAGCGCGACGGCCCGGTACCCGGCCTCGGCGAGCGCGGTCAGCTGGTGGCGCCAGGCCCACCAGTACTCGGGCCAGCCGTGCACCAGCAGGACCAGCGGGCCCTGGCCCAGTTCGGCGATGTGGAAGCGGGCGCCGTTGGCCGCGAGGTCGCGGTGCGTCCACGGGCCGGGCTGCCGGATGTCCCAGGGTGCCTCGGGGGCCGCCTCCGGTGCGGTGCCGGCCGCCTTCTGCGCCGTCGTCTCGGTGGCGCCGTCCGCGGCGCCCTCCCCGGTCTCGCCAGCCTCCCCGGCGGTGCCCGCCGTGCTTCCTGCGGCGGAGTCCCGACCGGTTGCGCGGTCGGGGCCGGAGCTGGCGGACGGCTGCGAGGGCAGGGGCTTCTGGTCGAGCGGCATACCGAGAGCGTGTCACATCCGTGCGCCGGACACGTGCCCGGCACTCGCTCTCGGTACGCCCGATGCCGCGCGGGCGCGGGCGGGGCGCCCGGACCGGCCCCGGTTCGGCTCCGGTTCGGCTCCGGACCGGCCTCCGGTCAGGGCCTTTCGAGGGCTGCTTCCGAGGGTTACGGGATGCGGCCCAGGCCCCGGTCGATCTCCTCCTGGGTGGCGGGGCGCGGCCGGGCGTTCTTGAGCACGTCCGCGGTCTTCTGGGCGCCCTCGATGGTGCGGTGCGGCTTCTCGATCCGCTTGAACGAGCGCAGCGCCAACAGCCCGAGCAGGACCGCCAGCAGCAGGTACGCGCCGGCCACGATCAGGAACGACCAGCCGAGCGACACGCCCAGCGCGTGGATCCCGTACGCCGCCGCGGCGCTCAGCATCGGGACGGCGGCCAGCGCCACCACGCCCGCGACGGCCAGTGAGACGCCGCCGGAGACCCCGCGCTTGACGTCCGCCCGGAGCTCGGCCTTGGCGAGCGCGATCTCGTCGTGCACCAGCGCGGACAGGTCGGCGGTGGCCGCCGAGAACAGCTGTCCCACCGAACGCTCGCCCTCGTACGGCGCCCGGCCGTTGCTGGACGGGTCTGCGGCTCCTGCGGGCATCAGCGGTTCTCCTCTGCGGCTGTGCGGCGTGACGCCGCCGTGCGGTGCGGTTCCCGGGAGGCCCCGGGTCGGTTTCCGGGACCGGCCGGGGCCCGGTGGCGTCAGTGGACTGTCGACAGTTCAGAATCATGCCCCTACCGGTCAGTCGGACACCACTCCGGGGCCCCGCCGGATGGACGTGTCCCTGCGGCGGGGCCCCGGTTCCGCCGGTGCGGCGGGCCGATCTCGGCCCGTCTCGGCGTGTCTTGGCGTGTCTTGGCGTGATTCGGTGTGGCTCAGGGCGTCTCAGCGCGGTGCGGCGGATCCGGGGCCGGGGTCGGAGCCGGCCTCGCCGTCGGGGCCGCGCTCCGTCGGGCGCTTCCCCAGCTCGGCCATCCGCGCCTGCCAGGCCGGGTCGTCCTGCTGGTAGACGTCGGGGATGCCGTCGCCGTCCAGGTCGCGCTCCTCCTCCTCGCACAACTGGCGGTAGTGCCGGTTGCGCAGCTTGAGCAGCGCGGTGGCGATCAGGGCGCAGAGCAGCGAGCCCACCAGGACGGCCGCCTTGGACTTGTCGGCCAGTGCCGGATCGTCCGGGAAGGCCAGCTCGCTGATCAGCAGTGAGACCGTGAATCCGATGCCGGCCACTACCGAGACGGCGAACATGTCCGCCCAGGTGAGCTGCGGGTTCAGCTCGGCGCGGGTGAAGCGGGCGGCCAGCCGGGTGCCGCCGAAGATGCCCACGGTCTTGCCCACCAGCAGACCGAGGACGATCCCGAGCGGGGTGGCCTGGGTGAACACCTCGCCGAGGGCCGGCCCGGAGATCGTCACCCCGGCGGCGAACAGCGCGAAGACGGGCACCGCCAGCCCGGCCGAGAGCGGGCGGACCTGGTGCTCGATGTGCTCACCGGGGGACTGCTTCTCGTCACCGACCCGGTGGCAGCGCAGGATCAGGCCCATCGCGACGCCCGACACCGTGGGGTGCACGCCGCTCTCGTGCATCAGCGCCCAGATCACGAACGCCAGCGGAACGAACAGGTACCAGCCGTGCACCCTGCGCCGGTGCAGGAACCAGAAGAGCACCAGGCCGGCGAACGACAGCCCGAGCGCCCAGAACTTGATACCGGAGCTGTAGAAGATCGCGATGATCAGGATCGCGATCAGGTCGTCGACGACGGCGAGCGTCAGCAGGAAGGCGCGCAGTGCGGAGGGCAGGTGGCTGCCGACCACGGCCAGCACCCCGAGCGCGAAGGCGATGTCGGTGGCGGTCGGGATCGCCCAGCCGCCCGGGTGCCCGCCGCTGCCGGAGTTGGTGACGGCGAAGACGATCGCCGGCAGCGCGACACCGCAGACCGCCGCTATGACGGGGAGGAACGCGGCGCTCGGCGTGCGCAGCTCGCCCGCCACGAACTCGCGCTTGAGCTCGATGCCGGCCACGAAGAAGAAGATCGTCAGCAGGCCGTCCTTGGCCCACGCGTCCAGGCTGAGGTTCAGGTGGAGCGGGGTGGACGGGCCGATGGTGTAGTCGAGGACGCTCTCGTAGGCGCTCGGCCAGACGTTCGCCCAGATGAGGGCCACCACGGCGGCGCTGAGCAGCAGGATGCCGCCGACCGTCTCGGTGCGCAGGGCGTCGGTGATGAAGGTGCGCTCGGGCAGTGACAGCCGGCCGAGGAGCTGGCGGCGTCGGGTCGTCGGCTCGTTGACAGGGGGCGGGCTGGTCACGCGGGACCTCCTGGGGCGGGGGAACGGTATGCGGATGCACCTGTAGTGCAGTGCCGACCAGACTTCCCGGCGCGCCCCATGACGCAGCGGACCTCCTGGCGGAGATCTTGATGCGTCGTTGACATTCTAGCGGGAACCGCAAGGTGACATCCTGATTGTCATATTTCAGGATCTAGCTCGGTATGTCCTGTTGTGTGTTCTGGGCGCCCTGCGCGTCCTGTGCGCGCTCTGCGCGGCCGTGACGTCGCTGTGGGCGGCACCCGAATGGCCGTGGCCGCATGCAGACGGGTGAACGCCTCCCTATCGTCGGTCGCAGGCGCCGACCCGATCGGGTGGCGCGATCCCCGTTCGTTTTGGAGGCACGACGATGCCCAGACCGCCCCTCTTATCGCCCCGTGACCGGGCCGCCCGATGAACGGTCCGTTTCCCAGCCCGGCTGCCGCCCGTGACCGGGCTGTCCGTGATCAGGCTTCCCATGACCGCGCCGTCCGTGACCGTGCCGTCCGTGACCATGCCGCGGTGTCCGATCCGACCGGTGGGTTCGACCTGGCCGGCGGCTTCGCCCCGCTTGCCGGGCGCGGCCCGGCCGTGGCGTCCGACTCCGGGGCAGGGCAGGAGCCCGGGCCGGACCTCGACCATCTGCTCCGCCCGCTGTTCCGCGCCGCCGCCCCCGGGGGCGGGGTCGCCGTCGTGGTGATCCGCGGGGACGAGCGGACGGTCGCCTGCCGCGGGCACTCCGACCGCTCCGCCGAACGGCCCGTCCGGGCCGACACCAGGTTCGAGCTGGGCTCCGTCACCAAGACCTTCACCGGCCTGCTGCTCGCCGAGATGGCGGCCCGGGGCGAGGTGGGGTACGACGACCCGATCGACCGCTACCTGCCGGCCGACGCGGCCCCCGGCTACCCGCACGAGCGGCCGATCACCCTGCTCCACCTGGCCACCCACACCTCGGGGCTGCCCCGCCTGCCCGTCGGACTCCTTCCGACGGCGGCCCCCCGCTGGTTCACCCGCCCGTACGCGACCTTCGGCCCGGCCCACCTGCTCAGGGCGCTGCCCCGGACGCCCGTCCGCGGGACCCCGGGCGCGCAGGTGCGCTACTCCAACCTCGGCTGCGGTCTCCTCGGCCTGCTGTTGGCCAACGCGGCCGGACAGCGCTACGACGACCTGCTGGAAGCCCGGGTCTGCGGGCCGCTCGGCCTGGTGGACACCTCCTGCGGCCCCGGCCGGGAGGAGGCCGCCGGGTACCGGCGCGGTCGGCGGGTCCCGTCCTTCCGGCTGCCGGCCCTGCCCGGCGCGGCGGCGCTGCGCTCCACGGCGGACGACATGCTCCGCTACCTCCAGGCCCACCTGGCCCTGGACGCCGTCCCGCTGCCCGAACGGGCGGACGCGGCGGCGCTGCGGACGGCCCTGGGTGAGGTCCGCCGGCCGCGGGCCGGTCGGCGCCGCAGCGGGGCGCGGATCTGCCTGGGCTGGAACCAGCGCCCGGTCGCGCCCGACAAGGGCGGGGGCGCGGGACGCAGGGGCGGTGACGGTGGCGAGGGTGGTGGCTTCGGCCTGGGCTTCGGCGACCTCCTCGATGGTGATGGGGCTGCGGAGGTCTCGGAGGTCTCGGAAGTCGACGAGGTCGTCTACCACGCGGGTGCCACCCGGGGGTTCACCACCTTCGTCGGCTTCAGCCCGCGGGCTCAGGTCGGGTTGGCGGTGATGGCCGGCGCGCTGCCGCTGCGCAGTCGGGGCTTCGTCCAGGGCGCGTACGACACGCTGCGCACCCTGGTGGCGGAGCGTCGGGAGGAGCCGCCCCGGTAAGGGCGGGCCGGTGCGCGGTGTGGCCCTTGGCCGGGCCCGACGCGTAGACGGCTGTGCCCCGGGCGGTCGCGACCGCCCGGGGCACAGCGCTGTTCAGCTCAGGGTGCTCAGCCCTCGCTACCCGCGGCGGGGAGCTGGGACTGGATCAGGCTCATCACCGAGCTGTCGGCGAGGGTGGTGGTGTCGCCGACCTCGCGGCCTTCGGCGATGTCGCGCAGCAGACGGCGCATGATCTTGCCGGATCGGGTCTTCGGCAGCTCGCCGACGACCTTGATCTGCTTGGGCTTGGCGATCGGGCCGAGCGTCCGGCCGACGTGCGCGCGCAGTTCCTCGACCAGCTCGGGGCTGTCCGTGGCGGTGCCGCGCAGGATGACGAAGGCGACGATGGCCTGGCCGGTGGTGGCGTCGGTGGCGCCGACGACGGCGGACTCGGCGACCGCGGGGTGGCCGACCAGCGCCGACTCGACCTCGGTGGTGGAGATGTTGTGGCCCGAGACGAGCATGACGTCGTCGACCCGGCCGAGCAGCCAGATGTCGCCGTCCTCGTCCTTCTTGGCACCGTCACCCGCGAAGTAGCGGCCCGCGAAGCGCGACCAGTAGGTGTCGATGTAGCGCTGGTCGTCGCCCCAGATGGTGCGGAGCATCGAGGGCCACGGCTCGGTGAGGACGAGGTAGCCGCCGGAGCCGTTGGGGACCTCGTTGGCCTCGTCGTCGACGACGGTGGCGGCGATGCCGGGCAGGGCGCGCTGGGCGGAGCCGGGCTTGGTCTCGGTGACGCCCGGGAGCGGGCTGATCATCATCGCGCCGGTCTCGGTCTGCCACCAGGTGTCGACGATGGGGGTCTTGCCGGCGCCGATGTGCTCGCGGTACCAGATCCACGCCTCGGGGTTGATCGGCTCGCCGACGCTGCCCAGGACCCGCAGCGAGGAGAGGTCGAACTTCGCGGGGATGTCGTCGCCCCACTTCATGAAGGTGCGGATCGCGGTGGGCGCGGTGTAGAGGATGGTGACGCCGTACTTCTGGACGATCTCCCAGAAGCGCCCCTGGTGGGGGGTGTCGGGCGTGCCCTCGTAGATGACCTGGGTGGCGCCGTTGGAGAGCGGGCCGTAGACGATGTAGGAGTGGCCGGTGACCCAGCCGATGTCGGCGGTGCACCAGTAGACATCGGTGGCGGGCTTGAGGTCGAAGACGGCGTGGTGGGTGTAGCTGGCCTGGGTGAGGTAGCCGCCGGAGGTGTGCAGGATGCCCTTGGGCTTACCCGTGGTGCCGGAGGTGTAGAGGATGAAGAGCGGGTGCTCGGCGTCGTGGGCCTCGGGCGCGTGCTCGGTGGACTGGCGCGCGGTGATCTCGTGCCACCAGACGTCACGGCCCTCGGTCCAGGAGACGTCCTGGCCGGTGCGGCGGACGACCAGGACGTGCTCGACGCCGTCGACCTTGGTGAGCGCCTCGTCGATGGCGGGCTTGAGCGCGGACGGCTTGCCGCGGCGGTAGCCGCCGTCGGCGGTGATGACGAGCTTGGCCTGGGCGTCCTGGATGCGGGAGGCCACGGCGTCGGCGGAGAAACCACCGAAGACGACGGAGTGGGTGGCGCCGATCCGGGCGCAGGCGAGGATCGCGACCACCGCCTCGGCGATCATCGGCAGGTAGACGGCGACGCGGTCGCCCTTGGCGACGCCGAGTTCGAGCAGGGCGTTGGCGGCCTGGGAGACCTCGTCCTTGAGCTGGGCGTAGGTGATGGAGCGGCTGTCGCCGGGCTCGCCCTCGAAGTGGATGGCGACGCGGTCGCCGTTGCCGGCCTCGACGTGGCGGTCGACGCAGTTGTACGCCACGTTGAGCTTGCCGTCGGCGAACCACTTGGCGAACGGGGGGTTCGACCAGTCGAGGGTCTCCGTGGGCTCGACGGCCCAGGTGAGGCGGCGGGCCTGCTCGGCCCAGAAGCCGAGGCGGTCCTCGGAGGCCTGCGCGTACGCGGCCGCGGTGACGTTGGCGGCGGCGGCGAGCTCTGTCGGCGGGGCGAATCGCCGCTCCTCCTTGAGCAGGTTGGCCAGGCTCTCGTTGCTCAACGCGCACTCCTCATCGAGTCATGATCGGGGGCATTCCCGTGCGTGGGGATTGTCCCGTGTGTCCCAGCGCACAGCTCACCAGGCGAAGAGGTCAGTTGACAAGAGGCTCCGGGTAATTGGTGTAGACCTTTGATCGATAGTCGAAGAGTTGGACGAACGACTGGGGGTGGGCCCGCGCCCCTGCCCGCCCGGCGGGGCGCGGGCCCGGCTCTCAGGCGGCCAGTCGGGGGTCACCCCCCGGGACGGCCGCGGTGGTGGCCGCGGGGGCCTCCACGGCGGGGGCGCAGATGTGTTCGAATTCGTTGACACGTTCGGGCGTGTCGCAGGGTACGGACCCGTCTGACGCGGCCGCCACGGCCTCGGCGGCGGTACCGCCCGTACCGGCGCCCAGTGCCTCGATCGGGCTGAACCGGCCGCTCTCGCGGTCGAGCACGTACGCCTGCGCGGTGGCGAAGTCGAAGTACATTCCGACCAGTCGCAGGGTGCCCTCGGCCACCCGGCGCTCCACGGCGGGGTTGGCCAGCAGTTGGTCCAGCTGTTGTACGACATTGGTGATGCAGAGCTGTTCGACCAGGTCGACCACCGGGCGGGCGGTGAACCCGGCGGGGGCTCGCCTCAGCCGGTCGAGCGAACCGCGGCCGTTGCGCAGCCAGCGGGTGAGCGGGGTCGGCGGTCCGGGGCTCTCGTGCACGCCGTCCAGCAGTGCCTTCATGGCACCGCATCCGGAGTGCCCGCAGATCGTGATGGAGCGGACCTCAAGGGCTTCGACGGCGTACTGCACGGCGGCGGCCACCGAGTCGTCCGCGGCGCCCGGCTCGAACGGCGCGGGGACGAGGTTGCCGACGTTGCGGACCGTGAACAGGTCGCCCGGGCCGCTGTTGGTGATCATGCTGGTGACCATGCGCGAGTCCGCACAGGTCAGGAAGAGCTGGGAGGGCGTCTGCCCCTCCCGGGCCAGCCGGGCAAGCTCGGGGCGGACCAGCGGGGCGGTGTGCAGCTGGAACACCCGGACGCCGTCCAGCAGCCGGCTGTGGGGGTCCCCCTGCTGCTCGATGCAGTGGTGGCCGACCCAGGGGGTCCAGGCCCGGCAGCGGTGCGGGCCCGGGGAACTGCCGGCCCGGACCGTGCCGTCGGGGTCGAGCACCTCGTCCTCCCGGGGGCGCGTCACCATCGAGACGCTGCCGCCGGCGGCCTGGTGACCGGCCCGCCAGCTGTGCAGGGTCTCGTACGCGGCGTGGTCCAGGAAGGAGCCGTCGTGGACGACCGTCACCGCGGCGGTGGCGGGGATGCCGGCCAGTGCCCGGCTCAGCCGGGGGACGGCGGTGAAGGTCAGCGGCCCGTGCGTCTGCACGGTGACCGTGCCGTTGTCGGCGGGCAGGACGTCCACGTGGGCCCGGGTCAGCCGGTACAGCGCGAGGAGGACGGCCGTCGCGGCGCCCAGGGCCACCCCGGACAGTGCGCCGAGCAGCACCACGCCGAGCACGGTGGCCAGGTAGACCGGGAACTCGCGGTGCCGGTGCACCTTGCGGATGTGCGCGAAGCTCACCATCTGCAGGCCGACGACCAGGACCAGCGCGGCCAGTGCGGCCAGCGGGATCCGGCGCAGGCCGCCGGTCAGCGCCAGCGCGGCGGCGAGCACCCAGACGCCGTGCAGGATCGAGGACCAGCGGCTCTGCGCACCGGCCCTGACGTTGGCGGTGCTGCGCACCGCGCCGCCGGCGATCGGCAGCCCGCCGAGTACGCCGCTGATCATGTTCGCGAGGCCCTGGCCGCGCAGCTCGCGGTCGAGGTCGCCGGTGCGGCGGGACATCCGGTCGACCGCGACGGCGGAGAGCAGCGACTCGACGCTCGCCACGGCGGTGACGGTCAGCACGGCGGCCAGGACTCCGGCGAGCGGTCCGTGCGGCAGCTCGGGCACGAGGTCGTGCGGCTGCCAGGCGGGCATGTCGACGCGGGCGAGTCGCAGGCCCAGGGTGAGGGACAGCGTGGTGGCGGCGGCGACCGCGGCGAGCGGGCCCGGGATCTTGCCCAGAAGGGCGCCGAACTCCCCGGCTCGGCCCGGGAGCCGACCCAGCCGGGGCCAGCCGAGCAGCACGCCGGCGGTGAGGGCGCCGACGATCAGCGCCGGGGGGTGCGGGCCCGCCAGCTGGTCGGGGAGGGCGAGCAGATTGGCGAGCGCCGAGCTCTGCGGGGAGCCGCCGAGTACGACGTGCAGCTGGGCGATGGCGATGGTGAGGCCGACGCCGGCCAGCATGCCGTGCACGATGGCGGGCGAGACGGCGAGTGCGGTGCGGGCCACCCGGCGTACGCCGAGCAGGAGTTGGAGCAGGCCCGCGGCGAGGGTGATGGCGCAGGTGGCCTGCCAGCCGTACTGGCCGATCAGCCCCGCGGTGATCACGGTCAGCGCGGCGGAGGGGCCGCTGACCTGGAGGGGGGTGCCGCCGAACAGTCCGACGACGAGGCCGCCGACGGCCGCCGCGGCGAGACCGGCGGAGAGCGGGGCGCCGGTAGCCATGGCGATGCCGAGTGAGAACGGCACGGCGATCAGGAAGACCACCAGGGAGGCGGAGAGGTCCTGCATCCACCGGGTGCGGGAGGGCGGGCCCGGCGGTGCGTGGTCGGTGGTGTCGGAGGCGATGGGGGCGCTGGAGATGTCGAGGGTCATTGTCTTCCCGTCTGTCCGGGGAACGAACGCAGTCAGGTCCGGTGGTGAGTCCGGTTGTGGGGCTCGGGGGCGGATCGGCTGTCGTGGGTCGCGACGGTGTGGCGGGATGGCGTGGGCGCGGCGGGGAGTGCGGGTGTCACCGGCCGGACCGTGGACCATCAAGGAGGTCCCGCGGAGGGGACCATCAAGACTCGGTAAACCGAGGGTAATGAAAGCTTTGCACAGCGTCATTTGGGGTGGTAGGTCCGGAGCCTTGGATTCACCCCATTGGGTGGTAGTCGAACTGATGGGAATCTGCTGACGAAACCCGCTGGCAGGGCCTGCCGGCACCCGCGCAGGATGCGCGAGGGGCCGCGGCCCCCCTGGGGTGGGGAGGCCGCGGCCCGTGATTTCGGCAGAGGTGCGCCGGTGTCCGGTGGTGCTGGTGTGCCGCCTTCGGTGTCGGGAGCCGGGTGGGTGGCGGCCAGGTGGTGGCCGGGTCAGGCGGGCACGCCCGCGGCGGCCGGGTGCTCGCCGCCCAGCACGAACTCCCGGTCCACCTGGGTCGCGAGGTCGATGCCCACCTTGGCGTTGGCCCAGCTCTCGGCGTTGCGGAGGTGGAAGAGGACGGCCTGCTCGGTGTAGCGGTGCCGGTCCCGCTGGTCGTACGCGGCGTCGGCCTCGGCGCGCAGCCGCTCCAGCACCTCGCGGTTGCCCGCCTCCAGTGCCCGCAGCGGCGGCTCGGCGCCCTGCTCCAGACGACGCACCCAGTCGGAGTGTCCGAACGTGGCCAGGAGGTCGTCGCCCACCTCGCGGCGGAGGAAGTCCAGGTCGTCCGGGCCCTGCACCTTGTTGCCGACCACGTGCAGCCGCACTCCGAAGTCGCGGGCGTAGTCCTTGTACTGGCGGTACACCGAGACGCCCTTGCGGGTCGGCTCGGCAACCAGGAAGGTCAGGTCGAAGCGGGTGAACAGGCCGGAGGCGAAGGAGTCGGAGCCCGCCGTCATGTCGGTGACCACGTACTCGTCCCGGCCGTCGACCAGGTGGTTGAGCAGCAGCTCGACCGCGCCGACCTTGGAGTGGTAGCAGGCCACACCGAGGTCCTCCTCGGTGAACGCGCCGGTGGCCAGCAGTCGGACCGACCCCTCGTCGAGCGCGATCGGGCGGGCGCAGGCCGCGTACACCGGGTTCTCCTCGACGATCCGCAGCAGGCGTGAACCCCGGCCGGGCGGCGTGGTCTTGATCATCTCCTCGGCTGAGCCGATGAGCGGATTTCCGCCGCGCAGATACTCCTTGATCTCGGGCAGGTGCGCGCCGAGCGAGGGCAGTTCGGCGGCCTGGGCATCCGTCAGTCCGAGTGCCGGGCCGAGATGTTGGTTGATGTCGGCGTCGACGGCGATGACCGGGCGCCCCGCGGCGGCCAGGTGGCGGATGAACAGTGAGGACAGCGTGGTCTTGCCGCTGCCGCCCTTGCCGACGAAGGCGATCTTCATCTGGGACTCCGGCTCTCGCTCTGGGGCCCTCGCGTCGGGCCTCTTGCTCGGGGCCTCCTGCGCTGCGCCGAGTGCGCCGAGGCTGACGATCTCCAGAATTGGAAATCGTTATCGTCTCCGATAGTGCTCATGCTATCCGCGGTTTGGGGCTCGTCGCCGGAGGGAAGTGAGGATTGCCTCTAACGGGTGATGCGGGGTTGCTGTTCCGGGAGTGCCCTCCGGTTCATTACTCTCGGGTAGGTGAGCACTGGAACAGATCCCCTCGCCCCGCTGGCCCAGCTCCCCGGGGTGCCCGACGCGGTGGCCGAGGTGCGCAAGGCCGTCGACCGCCTCTACGGGCACCGGGTGATGCGCCGCCGCGCGGCCGAGGTCACCTCCGAGTCCGCCCTGCGTGGGGCCCGCGCCTCGGCGGCGCTGGCCGGGGCCGACTGGCCGCTGGAGGAGGTCCGGCGCCGCAGCGACTTCAGCGCGGACCAGGAGTCCCGGACGGTCGGCGCGGCCTTGCGGATCGCCGCCGAGGCCGGACAGCTGCTGAGCGTGTGGCGGCACTCGCCGCTCCAGGTGCTGGCTCGGCTGCACCTGCTGGCGGTCGGCGACGCCGACGCGGCGGCCGGGCGGCCCCGGCAGGCCGGTGAGGCCGCCGACGAGCTCTTCCCGCTGCACCTCGCGTCGGCGGAGGGCATCGGGGTCGAGGCGGCGCCCGACGGTCCGGTGGCCGAGCTGCCGCCGGCCCCGGGGGCGGAGGAGGTCGCGGCCCGGCTGGACCAGCTCTCCCGGCTGCTGGTCGCCCGCGCCGAGGGGCAGGGGGTGGGGACACCGGCCCTGGTGGTTGCCTCGGTGGTGCACGGGGAGCTGCTGGCGCTGCGGCCGTTCGCCTCGCACAACGGCGTGATCGCGCGTGCGGCGCAGCGGATCGTGCTGATCGCGGAGGGGCTCGACCCGAAGTCGATCTGCCCGGCCGAGGTCGGTCTCGCGGAGCTCGGAACGGATGCCTACCGGCGGGCGCTGGCGGGCTATCTGGCCGGCACCCCGGAGGGGTTGGCGGCCTGGATCGGGCACTGCGGACGGGCGTTGCGCCTGGGTACGCGGGAGAGCACGGCGGTCTGCGAGGCGATGCAGCGCGGCATGGTCTGAGCCGGCCCGGGCGCCTCGGGCGCCCTTCCGTGCGGCGACTGCGGCTCTTCGCGCTGCGGTGGCGCGAGCCCGGGTTCGGATTCGGACCCGGGCACACGGATGCGGCGGCACCTGATCCTGCCGGGTGCCGCCGCTGGTACAGGTGCCGGGTGACCATGCATGCACCGGAAGTGCCCATCAGACGGGGATCCTGCCCGTTCGTCTGGTGCGGCGGCCCGACAGCGGGTCGGCTGCATGTGGGTGCTCGACTATCTGTACGTGCGGTCCGTGGGGCCTGAACTGCGTTGTCGGTTTGACCTCTTCGGTCCTGACCGGGTCTCGCGGGCCGTGCTTCATTTGTATCGCGTTTCGGGCGAAAGGGGAACCCGAAACGAGAAGTCTTTGGCTTTTGCCCGCTCCATCCCAAACACTGGGCTATGTCCGTTTTTGCGAGGCCGGGAGGGGGCGTGGGCGAAGCCGGGCGGCCCCGTCGTGGCGGTGGCCGCCCGGTGTGTTTCCGGCGGGTGGTGCGGCCGGGCCCTAGGCGGCCGGCCGGCGGCGCCGCGCCGCGTACCAGATCACCCCGGCGGTCACGAGCGCCGTGCCGATCGCCACGGCCGTCAGCACCGAGCCGCTCGGCGCGGAGAACTCCGGGAGCCGCCGCCGCAGTTCCACCGGGCGGTCGAAGACCAGCACCGGCCACTCGCGGGCCACCGCCTCCTTGCGCAGGGCGCGATCCGGGTTGACCGCCGACGGGTGGCCGACCGCCTCCAGCAGTGGCAGGTCGGTGGACGAGTCGCTGTAGGCGTAGCAGTCGGCGAGGTCGTAGCCCTCCCGCTCGGCCAACTCGCGGATGGCCGCCGCCTTGTTCTCGGCGTAGGCGTAGTACTCGATCTCGCCGGTGTAGCAGCCGTCCTCGATCTTCAGGCGGGTGGCGATCACGTGGTCCGCGCCGAGCAGCGCGCCGATCGGCTCGACCACCTCGGAGCCGGAGCTGCTGACGATCACCACGTCGCGGCCGGCCGCGTGGTGCTGCTCGATCAGGGAGGCGGCCTCGTCGTAGATGATCGGGTCGATCAGGTTGTGCAGCGTCTCGGCGACGATCTCGCGGACCTGCTGGACGTTCCAGCCCCGGGTGAGCGCGGAGAGGTACTCGCGCATCTTCTCCATCTGGTCGTGGTCCGCGCCGCCGACCAGGAAGACGAACTGGGCGTACGCGCTACGCAGTACGGCCCGACGGTTGATCAGGCCGCCCTGGTAGAAGGGGCGGCTGAAGGCCAGCGCGCTCGACTTGGCGATGATGGTCTTGTCCAGGTCGAAGAACGCGGCCGTCCGGGGGCCGGTCGGGCGTGCGCGCGGCGTGGCGGGCCGGGTCACGGCGGGCCCGGCGGGGTCTTCGGGGGCGTCCGGACCGGCGTCGGCGGGGATCTGCGCGGGGCCGGCGGTTTCCGGCGCGGGGGCGGCCGAGGGGGTTCCACCGGACTCGGCGGTGCCGTCCGGGGACTCGTCGGCGTACTCGTCGGCGTTCTCGGTGGTGTCCACGGGAACCGAGGATAGAGGGCCGTGCAAAACACCCCGCCATTCGGCGTACTCATGGGCGTGCGGGTTTGTGTTTCTGGCCGCTCGGGTACACCATGGAAGTCACGGATCGTTCGCGACCGTGCTAACCCGGTCCGGCTCCTCCCCCCCGAGTCGGGCCGTGGATAGACGACCCCCGCTCTCCCCCCCGGCGGGGGTCGTCGCACGTCCGGGGCCATTTTCAGGGGTTGAAGGCCGCTCGCGGAGGGTTCCGCCGTCGGCCGGGTTCCGGCGTACAGGGGGTGTCGGCCCGAGCGCCCGCTTCTTACTTTCGTCACTCTGTGTTGTCGGTTACTCATGGTGGCCGACGGCTTTGTGCTGCCCCGAGGGCGGCCCGCCGGTGCCCCTGTGCCGGGGGTGAGGAGGCTGCGGCGGATGTGGTCCGGGCTGCGGTGAATCGACTGCCGACTCTCCTCGGTGAGCCCCTTCCGTCAATTCTTTGCTCAATAGCCCCCCACCCGGGTGAACGTTCTTGTCCACAGCCCCCGAGTTGTCCACAGGGATTCGGAACGGGGCTGACGGAATGCGGATCGACCTCCACCGTGATGTCCGGCGGCGGTTGCCGGCCCTTGTACGGGGTCACCGGGCGATCGCCTGCCGGAACCGTCCGGACCGCACCCGTCCCGTCTCCCGCGGACGGGTGCCTCACAGGGGAGCCGCCATGTCGACACCGACCACCGACCACACCACCGCCAACGGTCCGCAGGCCGCCGGCCCGCTCGTCGTCACCGAGGACGAGGGGCTCGCCGAGCACCTGCTGCGGATCTGCGCGGCGGCCGGCACCGAGCCGCGGCTGATCCGGGGCGCCCCGCCGCCGCGAGGGCTCTGGGAGGCGGCGCCGCTCGTCCTGGTCGGCGACGACCAGGCCGGGAGGTGTGCGGGGCTGCCCCGCCGCACCGGGGTGCTGCTGCTCGGCCTGGATCTCGACGACCCCGAGGTGTGGGTCAGGGCTGTTCAACTCGGCGCCGAGCACGTGCTGTTCCTTCCCGACGCCGAGGGCTGGCTGCTGGACCGGATCGCCGACGCGGCCGAGGGTGTCGGGGCGGCGGCGCTCACCGTCGCGGTGCTCGGCGGTCGGGGCGGGGCCGGAGCATCCACGCTCGCCTGTGCGCTCGCGGTCACAGCGGCCAGGACCGGTCGGCGGACCATGCTCATCGACGGCGATCCGCTGGGCGGAGGGCTCGACATCCTGCTCGGCGGCGAGATGGCGGGCGGACTGCGCTGGCCCGGCCTGGCCGGAGCCAGGGGCCGGGTCAGCGGTGCCGAGTTGGCCAAGGCGCTGCCCGCGATGAAACGGCTCACGGGGCTGTCCTGCCTTTCGTGGGACCGGGGCGACACGCTGACCGTGCCGCCCGGGGCCATGCGCAGCGTGCTGGCCGCCGCCCGCCGGCGTGGCGGGCTGGTCGTGGTCGACGTGGCACGCCATCTCGACCCGGCGGCCGGGCAGGCCCTGGAGCAGTCCGACCTGGCACTCCTGGTGGTGCCGGCCGAGCTGCGGGCGGTGGCGGCGGCCGATCGGGTCGCGGCGGCCGCGCGGATGCGGCTGGGCGACGTCCGGGCCGTGGTGCGCCCGGTGCGGCCCGCAGGTCTCCGGGCTGACGTCATCGCTCAGGGGCTGCGGCTACGTCTCGCGGGTGAGCTGCCGCCGGAGCCCGGGCTGGCTCTCGACGCCGAGC
Organism: Kitasatospora sp. NPDC048239; assembly: GCF_043202015.1. Classification (NCBI taxonomy): domain Bacteria; kingdom Bacillati; phylum Actinomycetota; class Actinomycetes; order Kitasatosporales; family Streptomycetaceae; genus Kitasatospora; species Kitasatospora sp. NPDC048239. The sequence goes on from NZ_JBICZP010000003.1 coordinate 683,631, forward strand.
GGGGCGTGCCGCCCGGGATCCGCGAGAGCGGCCCGCTCGCGCGCTTCTGCGCGACCTTCCTGGACGAGGTGCTGCCGCCGGTGCCGGCGGTCGGAGGAGGTGTGTACTGATGGTCCGTCTGCGCAGAAACGGCATGGTGGAAAGTGCCGGTGACAGGTCGTCGGTGATTCTGCCGACCGTGGGTTCCGCGGTCGCGGGACGGGCCCGGGAGCCTGGAACGGGGCAGGATCCGCACCCCTACGGGCGGACGGCCCGGGAGGAGCGCGCGGCGGCGCTGGTGGACGCCGTGCGGCTGCGATTGGCCGAGTCCGGTGCGGCCCCGACGGCCGGGTCCGTCGCAGCCGCGCTGCGGGCCTCCCGGCCCCCGCTCGGCGGCGACGAAGTCCTGGACACCGTGCGCTCGCTGCGCGCCGAACTGGTGGGTGCGGGCCCGCTGGACCGGCTGCTGGCGGCGTCCGATGTCACGGACGTCCTGGTCAACGGCCCGGAGGAGGTCTGGGTCGACCGGGGCGGCGGCCTGCGGCGGGCCACCGGGGTGCGGTTCGCCGACGCCGAAGCGGTCCGCAGGCTGGCCCACCGGCTCGCCACGGCGGCCGGCCGGAGGCTCGACGACGCCCGGCCCTGGGTGGACGCCCGACTGCCGGACGGCACCAGACTGCACGCCGTGCTGCCGCCGATCGCGTCCGGCTGCACCCACATCTCCCTGCGGGTCTGCCGCCCCCGCCCGTTCACGTTCGACGAACTCGTGGCCGGCGGGGCACTGCCCGAGGAGGGCGCCGACGTGCTGGCGGGCATCATGCGGGCGAGGCTGTCGCTCCTGGTCAGCGGCGGGACGGGGACGGGGAAGACCACGCTCCTCGCCGCGATGCTCGGCCTCGTCCCGCCGGACGAGCGGATCGTCATCGCCGAGGACTCCGCCGAGCTGCGACCCGCCCATCCGCATGTGGTCCGCCTGCAGAGCAGACCTCCCAACCAGGAGGGGCTCGGCGAGCTGACACTGCGGGACTTGGTCCGCCAGGCGCTGCGGATGCGGCCCGACCGGCTCGTCATCGGGGAGGTCCGCGGGGCGGAGGTCTCGGACCTGCTGGCCGCCCTGAACACCGGGCACGAGGGCGGCTGCGGCACCGTGCACGCGAACACGGCGGCCGACGTCCCGGTCCGACTGGAGGCGCTCGGATCGCTGGCGCGGCTCGACCGCCCGTCGCTGCACAGCCAACTCAGGGCCGCATTGGACCTGGTGGTGCATCTCGTCCGGGATCCCGGTACGGGGCGGCGGCGGGTGTCCGAGATCCACACGCTGGCCGGCGACCGCGACGGCCTTGCCGTCACCGTTCCGGCGGTGGCCTTCACGGCGGGTGGTGCCACGGTGCCGGGAGCGGGCTGGGAGCGGCTTGTGCGGCTGCTTGCGGCTCGCGGGGTGACGCTCGCGGGCGGGCCGTCGTGATGGGGGCCGTGGCGGCCCTGGTGGCGGCGAGCGCCCGCCAGGCGGAGGTGGTGTTCGTCCTGCTGCTGGGCGGATGCGTGACAGGTGCCCTGGCCCTGCTCGGGCCGTGGGGCCGGAGGAGCCGACGACGAGGAGGAGGGTGACATGGCGAGGGATCAACTGGCGCTGTGCTGGGCGCTGGTGCTCTGCGGTGTGGCAGTGGCCGGGTGGTGTGCACTGCAGCGTCAGGTGTCCGGGGTGAGGCGATCACGGCTGCTGCTGGTGGGCGAGGACGGCGGTCCGGGCGTGAGGTTGGATCGGGCGGCGGCTCGGCCCGGCCGGGTGGCGGGTCGTCGGCCGGCCTGGCTGGTGCCCGAACTGCTCCTCCTCCCGGCCGGATTGGCGGCGGGGGCGGTGACGGTCTCGCCGGTTCCGGTGCTCGCCGCCGCGCTGGCCGTTCTCCCGCTGCGGGGTTGGCGGCTGCGCCGTGGAGCGGCCCGGTCGGCCCGCCTGCGCGGTGCGGCGGTGGTCGACCTCTGCGCAGCGCTGGCGGGGGAGTTGCGGAGCGGGGCGACGCCCGAACAGGCGCTGCACCTGGTGACCACCCGGATTGCCGCGGACCGGGAGGCGCTGCGCCGGCTCGGGGAGGAGCCGGTGGCACGGCTCGCGGCCGGCCGGTACGGCGGGGACGTGCCCGCGGCGTTCCTGCTTCTCGCCGAACTGCCGGGCGGGAGTGGGGCGGTCGCGCTCGCGGCGTGCTGGCAGGTCGCGTCCGACAGCGGATCCGGTCTGGCGGCGGGGCTGGACCGGGTCGCCGAGGCCTTGCGGGGCGAGCACACGCTCTCCGAGGAGATCGAGGGCGAGCTGGCGGGGCCCCGTGCGACGATCGCCGTCCTGGCGGTGCTGCCCGCGGCCGGGCTGGTGCTCGGAGTCGCGCTCGGGGCCCGGCCGGTGGACGTCCTGCTGCACACGACGGCCGGACTCGGCTGTCTGGCGGCCGGGGTGGCCCTGGAGGTGGTGGGCCTGGCCTGGATGGCGCGGATCGTCCGGGCGGCCTCGGCGGGAGCCCTGGGCGGCGCTGCGGGCGGTGGGCGTCCGGTCGACGGTGGGCGCGACCGGTTGGGCGTCGGCGGTTGGCGATGCGGAATCTCGCGGACACGGGCTCGGGGCGGTGTGCCGAGCGGTGCGTTCCGGTCGGAGGTGATGTCGAGGTGAGCGCGGGAGCCGAATGGGCCGCTCCGGGGCTGGTGGTGGCGGCCGGGGCGCTGCTCCTGCGGCAGTGGGCGGCGAGGGCTGTGGCACGGCGTAGGCGGGCGACGGCCTGGAGCGGCCGGGTGTCTGGTGAACAGGGTTCGCCAGAGGGTCCGTTGGGGTGGGCCGGGTGGACGAGAGGGCTCGCCGGGTGGCCGTCGCGCGGGCCTCGGGGGCGGGGTGCGACGGCTGGGCGCTCGGGTCACTCGGCGCGCTCGGGGCGGGTGGCGGTCGCGGTCGGCGCTGGGTTCGGGCTGGCGTTGCTGCTGGGCGGCGGAGGCGGTCTGGCAGCGGGTGCCTTGCTTGCCGGGGGTCTGTGCCGGTGGCTCGCCAGGGCCCGCTCCCCGGAGGAGCGGCGGGCCGTCCTGGATGAGGAGCGACTGACCCGGCAGCTTCCGCTGACAGCCGAGTTGCTGGCGGCCTGCCTTGGGTCCGCAGCCTCGCCGGCCCTGGCGGTCGGGGCGGTCGGTCGGAGCGTGGGAGCACCCATGGGGCCCCGGCTGGTGGCCATCTCGGCCGAACTGGCCATGGGCGCCCCACCGGAGGTCTGCTGGACCAGGCTCGGCGAGGAACGCCCGGCGCTGGCGCCGCTGGCCCGCTGTCTGGTCAGGACGAGCCTCAGCGGGGCTCCGGCGGCGGAGGCGCTGGCCGGGCTGGCACACGGTAGGCGGGCTGCGGCCGGCCGGGCGGCGCATACCCGGATCCGCCGCGCCGGGGTGATCGCCACGGCGCCGCTGGGCCTCTGCTTCCTCCCGGCGTTCGTCCTGATCAGCGTCGTCCCGGTGGTGATCGGCCTCACCGCCGCCTTCGCGAAGGGGATGTGAGGCGGCATCAATCCATCCGCAGTGAAGCCTGGTCGGAGTCGGCCGGGTCGTACATCGCAGTGGCGCGGCAGTCCGCGCCGCCAACACGGAGGAGAAGAGAACATGGCTGTAGTGATCACGCCCAGGCCCGTCACCGGGCGCCCGGCCCGGCCCCTGCTCGGGCTGTGTCGTCGCCGGGGCCGCCTGGCGGCCGGCCGGATCCGGCGGGCGGCCCGCCGCAGGAGCAGGTCGGATGCCGGAATGACCACGGCCGAGTACGCGGTCGGCACGCTCGGGGCGTGTGCCCTGGCCGCAGGCCTGTACAAGGTGGTGACCAGCGAGGCCGTCACCGGTGCGCTGACCGAGCTGTTGGAGCGGGCGCTTCATGCAGCGTGACGGCCCTTGCGCGGCCAAGGCGGTCAGGTCGATCAGGTGCCGCCGCGGGGGCGATGCGGGGTTCGCCACGGCGGAGACCGCGGTGGCCCTGCCGGCGCTGGTGCTGCTCGCCGCGATGCTGATCTGGGCGGTGCTCGCGGCCGCCGCCCAGATCCGCTGCGTGGACGCGGCACGTGTCGGCGCCAGAGCGGCGGCGCGCGGGGAGGCGGATCCCGCGGCGCTCGCCCGCTCGGCCGCCCCGCCCGGAGCGGACGTACGGGTCGCGGTGGACGCCGACACCGTCCGGGTCACCGTCGACGCGCCGTGCCCGGCTCCCGGGCAGCTCGCCGCGCTCCTCTCGGTGCGGCTGGGTGCAGCTGCCGTGGCGGCGCGGGAGGACACCCTGGCGGGCGGCGGAGGAGGTGCCGGGCCATGGCCCTCCTGAGTCCGGTGAGGGAGGCGCTGCGACGGGCGACGGGTGCCCGCACGGCCCGCACCGCCGCAGCGGGGCGAGGGCCAGACGCGGGCTCCGCGACGGTCTGGCTGGTCGCGTTCGCCGTGCTCGGCTGTGCGGTGTTCACGGCGACGCTCTCGGTCGGCGCGGTGATCGGGGCGCGGCACCGGGCCGAGTCCGCCGCGGACCTGGCGGCGCTCGCTGCCGCAGGCCGGTTGCTGATCGACCCGGACGGCGGTTGCGGTCGGGCGGCCGCGATCGCCGCCGCGCAGGCGGTCACGGTGGCGGCCTGCACGGTGGACCGGGAGGAGGACACCGTCGAGGTGGTCACCGAAGTACCAGTCGGGGCGCTGCCCGTGCGCCTGGTGGTCCGTCCGGCGCGCGCCCGGGCCCGGGCCGGACCGATCCGGGGCGCGGTCACCGCGGCGGACGACCAGCCCGGGACGGCGGGTGGCTCATGAGCCTTCGGTGGCCTGCCCCTGCTGGTCGGCGGGCCCCTGCTGGTCGGCGGGGCCTTGCTGGTCGGCGGGGTCGTCTGGCCGACTCTGCTCCGGTCCGCTCGGTTTCGCCGGGCCGGGGTTCGCCTCGGCCGCCGCCCCCGCCTCGGTCGGCGACCCCGCTCCCGCTTCCCCCGGCTCCTCCGCCGCCGGGGCGCCGGCCAGCAGCACCTCCAGCAGTCGGACGGCGGCGGCCTTGTCCAGCGGGTCGTTCCCGTTGCCGCACTTGGGCGACTGCACACAGGAGGGGCAGCCGCGTTCGCACTCACAGGAGGCGATCGCGTCCCGGGTGGCCGTCAGCCACTGCCGGGCCCGGTGGAAGCCGCGCTCGGCGAAGCCGGCTCCGCCGGGGTGGCCGTCGTAGACGAACACGGTGGGCAGATGGGTGTCGGGGTGCAGCGGCACCGAGACTCCGCCGATGTCCCAGCGGTCGCAGGTGGCGAACAGCGGCAGCAGGCCGATGGACGCGTGCTCGGCGGCGTGGGCGGCGCCGGGCAGCTGGTCGAGCAGGATGTCCGCGTCGAGCAGCTGGTCCTCGGTGACGCACCACCAGACCGCCCGGGTGCGAAGGGTGCGGGGCGGCAGGTCGAGTTTGGTCTCGCCCATGATCTCCCCGGTGGAGATCCGCTTGCGCAGGTAGCCGACCACCTGGTTGACCACCTCGACGGAGCCGAAGCAGAGCCGGCCCTCGCCCCACTCGACGGTGGTGTCGGTGGAGAGCACGGAGATGGAGGTGATGTCGCGGGCGGCCGTCGTGTAGGGCGGATCGGCCGGTTCGACCAGGGCGACCGAGTTGTCCAGGTCGAACTCCCGGACGAGGTAGCTGCGCCCCCGGTGGAGGTGGACGGCTCCGGTGTGGACGGTGGTGTGGGCGGCGGAGGCGTCCACAGTGCCGAGCAGCCGGCCGGTCGGGGACTCGACGATCTGCACCGGGTTGCCGCCGCCGCCGCGCAGGTCGACGGCGTCGACGGCCCGTTCGCGGCGGGTCCAGTACCAGGAGCCGTCGGTCCGGCGGCGGAGCAGTCCGCGCTGCTCCAGTATCGGCAGCAGCGGGCCGCTCGACGGGCCGAACAGTTCCAGATCGCTGTCGGTGAGGGGCAGCTCGGCGGCGGCCGCGCACAGGTGCGGGGCGAGGACGTGTGGATTGTCGGGGTCGAGCACGGTGGCCTCGACGGGGGTGGCGAACAGGGCCTCCGGGTGGTGCACCAGGTAGGTGTCCAGCGGATCGTCCCGGGCGATCAGGACGGCCAGCGCCCCCTGGGCCTCGCGCCCGGCCCGCCCGGCCTGCTGCCAGAGCGAGGCCCGGGTGCCGGGGTAGCCGGCCATCAGGACGGCGTCCAGGCCGGAGATGTCGACCCCGAGTTCAAGAGCGGAGGTGGAGGCGAGGCCCAGTAGCCGGCCGGTGTGCAGATCGCGTTCGAGGGCCCGGCGCTCGTCGGCGAGGTAGCCGCCGCGGTAGGCGGCCACCCGGTCCGCGAGCGGCCGGCCGAGCTGGTCCTGGGTCTGCAGGGCGACGAGTTCGGCCGCGCGCCGGGAGCGGACGAAGACGACGGTGCGGGTCTGCTGTTCGACCAGGTCGGTCAGCAGATGGGCGGCCTCGGCGGTGGCGGTCCGGCGGACGGGCGCGCCGTGCTCGCCGACGTTCTCGGTGAGCGGCGGCTCCCAGAGCCCGAACACCATCGGGCCGCGCGGCGAGGCGTCCTCGGTGACGGCCTCGGCCGGCAGCCCGGTGAGGCGCCGGGCGGTGGCGGCCGGGTCCGCGGTGGTGGCCGAGGCCAGCATGAAGGTGGGCGAGGAGCCGTACCGGGCGCAGATCCGGCGCAGCCGTCGCAGTACCTGGGCGACGTGCGAGCCGAAGACGCCCCGGTAGCTGTGGCACTCGTCGACGACCACGTAGCGGAGCGTCTTGAGGAAGGAGGCCCAGCGCGGATGGGCGGGCAGGATGCCGCGGTGCAGCATGTCCGGGTTGGTCAGCACGTACGAGGCGTACTGGCGGACCCACTCGCGCTCCTCGGGCGGGGTGTCGCCGTCGTAGAGGGCGGCCCGGACCCGTGGCGGGGCGAGTTCGGCGGCCCGGCGGCGCTGGTCGGCGGCGAGCGCCTTGGTGGGGGCGAGGTAGAGCGCGGTGGCGCCGCGTCCGTTCCTGGCCTCGGTGCCCTCCAGCAGGTCGCTGAGCACGGGGGCGAGGTAGCCGAGCGACTTGCCCGAGGCGGTACCTGTGGCGATCACCACAGTATGGCCGGTTTTGGCCAGTTTCATGGCCTCCGCCTGATGGGCCCAGGGCTGTTCCACGCCCAGGGCCAGGGCGGATGCCACGATCTCCGGTCGGATCGAGTCGGGCCAGGGCGAATAACGGGCCGGTCGGGCGGGAAGGTGCTCCGTATGGGTGAGCCGGTCTGACCGCCCTCGGGTGGCGGACAGGCTCGCGAGCAGTGCCTCGGGCAGGCTGTGACGGGGCGGCATGAGGACCCAGTGTGTCACCGGCGTGACGGAGAATCGTCGTAAGCCATCGTGCGGTCATGGTCGCAGGTGGTTGAATGTGGCCGTGACGGCCGTACGGCCGGGGGTCGCAGCGCTGAGGCTTGCCACGCGTTGGCTGGGCGTGCCCGGGGCTCGCGACCATGCGGTGGCGGCCGTCCGGCCGAGGATCGCAATGACGTAGCAAGGCAAGGTGCTGGAGGTTCCGTGGACCTGTCCCTGTCGACCCGTACAGTCGGCGATCGCACGGTCGTCGAGGTTGGCGGCGAGATCGATGTGTACACCGCCCCGAAGCTGCGGGAGCAGCTGGTCGAGCTCGTCAACGACGGTAACTACCACCTCGTCGTCGACATGGAGGGCGTGGACTTCCTCGACTCGACCGGCCTGGGTGTGCTGGTGGGCGGTCTCAAGCGTGTGCGCGCCCATGAGGGCTCGCTGCGCCTGGTCTGCAACCAGGAGCGCATTCTGAAGATCTTCCGGATCACCGGTCTGACCAAGGTCTTCCCGATCCACACCTCCGTGGAGGACGCGGTCAACTCGACCGACTGACGTGGCCGGGCCGGCCGTACCGGTCGGCCCGCCCGAATTCATGCGTCCGGGCGGCCGGGGCCTTGGGGCCCCGGCTGGTCCCGGTCGCCCCAGGGCCGGTGTCCACCGGCCCGCGGGGGCCGCGTGTCCGGCCCCGGTCGAAGGACCCCGAGGGGGAGAGATGGCAACCGTCGAACTTCGATTCAGCGCGCTTCCCGAGCACGTGCGAACGGCCCGGCTGGTCGCCGCGGCAGTAGCCAGGCGCGCGGGGGTGGACGAGTCGGTGCTCGACGAGGTGCGGCTCGCCGTGGGCGAGGCGTGCTCCCGTGCCGTCGGGCTGCACCAGCGCGGCGGTATCACCGGCGCGGTCCGGGTGGCGCTCACCGATCAGGAGAAGCGTTTCCTCATCGAGGTCGAGGATGAGGCCGGCCCCGCCACGGTTCCGGCCTCCGGCAGCGCCGAGGCCGCGGATCCGGACGAGGACACCCTGGGCCTCGCCGTCATCACCGGCCTGGTGGAGGACCTGGAGGTCACCAACGGAGCCGAGGGTGGTCTGATCCGGATGAGCTGGCCGGTCTCGGCCGACACCGCGGCGGTCTGACGGGCCCGGTGCTCGCACGCCTCCGGGAGCCCTGACGCCCTGGAGCCGTCCCGGTGGTCCGGCGTTTCCCGGTGCTCCGAGCCCTGTGGCGGTCGGATCCCCGGGCCTTCGGCATTGACAAACTGTTGAGCTGGGCGATTCCCTGCTCTTGGCACGACCAGGCCCGATCCGTCTCCGGACGATCGGATCCTCGTCGGACAAGAGGGACATCCCATGCGGATACGCATTCTGTGGCCTGCCGGGCAGGCCACCGCCACACTCGACCCCACGCCCACCGCCGACGCGCTCTGGGCCGCGCTCCCGATCAGCTCCTCGGCGAGCACCTGGGGCGAGGAGGTCTACTTCGAGACCCCGGTCAGCGTGCCCCGCGAGGTCGGCGCCCAGCAGGTCGTGGAGCCCGGCACGGTGGCGTTCTGGACGGACGGGGACAGCCTGGCGCTGCCCTACGGCCCGACGCCGATCTCCCGGGACGGCGAGTGCCGACTGGCCGGTCCGTGCAACCTTCTCGGCGTGCTGGACGGGGACGCCGGAGTGCTGCGCACCGTCCGGCCGGGGGATCCGATCCGGGTCGAACGCGCGTGAGGGACTACGCGCCGGCGCGGTCCGGCGGCCGGGGCGGGCGAGGCGGGCGGGAACCTGGGGGTGCCGGAAGGCCGTGTAGGTTCGCAGTTCGACGATCGAACCGAAAGGGCTCTCCCGGTGAACAAGCGACTGCTGGCCGTACCCGCGCTCGGCGCGCTGCTCGCGTTCGGCGCCGTCGGCTGCGGCGACGACAACAGCAAGCAGCTGGAGTCCTGGGCGGCGAACGTCTGCGGCGCGGCCAAGGACCCGATCGCCCAGGCGCAGACCGCCCTGACGGACACCGGCCAGGTGAAGACCGGCGAGTCCCCGGCCGATCTGCAGAAGCGGCTCTCGGCGGACATCGGGCGGCTGGCCAAGACCAACCAGCAGATCGCGGATGCGATCAACTCGGCCGGGGCGCCGAAGGTCGACGAGGGCGCGAACCTCCAGAAGGACACCGTGGCCGAGCTGAACAAGGCGGCGGACGGCTACCTGGAGGTCCAGAAGAAGCTGGACGCGCTGTCCAACGGCGACCAGGCGAAGTTCGCGGACGGCCTGCGCAGCGTGGCGGACCAGGTGCAGCAGCTCTCCTCGCTGTCCACCCAGGCGCAGGGCAAGCTGCAGCGCGGCGAGCTCGGTGCCGCCATGGCCAAGCAGGAGGGCTGCAAGCCGGGTGCGGCCGCCGCCGCCCCGACGGATGGCGCGAGCGGCGCCCCGGCGGCCGGGACCGCCCCCGGCACGCCCGCCCCGGGCGCGACGGACACCGCGAGCCCCGCGGCCACGGACCCCGCCGCCACGCCGGCCCCGTCCGCGCCGTCCGCGTCCGCTCCGGCACCTGCCACCCCGGCGCCCTCCGCGAGCTGACCCGGGCGCGGAAGCGCCGCGGGTCGGCAGGACACGGACCACCACACCCCGGTCGGCCTCCCGGCCGACCGGGGTGTTCGGGCTGCCCCGGTGCGGTCCTGAGGCGGTCCCGAGGCGGCTCTGAGACGGCTCCGAGACGGGGAGGCGGGGCCGGTTCGGGTGGGTGGGGGCGGTGGGGCGGGGGACAATGGCGGGGTGATCAGTAGCCCCGTTCTCGACCCCACCCGCCTCGCCAAGTTCCGCGAGGCACTGCTCGCCGCCTCCTACACCGCCGACGGGTGTCTCGACCTGCTCGGGCCCACCGGGTACGCGGCACTGGCCCGCAGCGAGGCGGTGCCGGCGCTGCGCGCGACCCGCGGCGGGAGCCCGCTGGAGACGCTGGTGCGGCTCTTCCTGCTGCAGCAGCCGGTGCCGTACCGGGCCGCGGCCGCGGCCCTGCCGGTCGAGGACTGCCTGTCGGACGGCTGGCTGCGTTCGGACGGCGAGCTGGTCCGGGCCACCGTGGACGTCCGCCCGTACGCCAACGAGGTCGCCGGACTGCCGAGTTCGGACGCCTGGGTGGTCTCCGACCTGGGTTGCGCGGTCGGCGGCGCGGGCGGGATCGGCTCCGGGGAGACCGCGCACGGCGTGGTCCGCAAGGACCTGGTGCTCGGTGTCGGCGGCGCGTCCACCACGCTGGCCAACATCAGTGTGCGCCGGCCGGTCCGGGCGGCCCTGGACCTGGGGTCGGGCTCCGGGGTGCAGGCGCTGCACGCCGCCCGGCACGCCCAGCGGGTCACCGCCACCGACCTCAACCCGCGCGCGCTGCGGTTCACCGAGCTGACCCTCGCGCTGTCCGGCTTCGAGAACACCGAGGTCGCCGCCGGCAGCCTCTTCGAGCCGGTCGGGGAGCGGAAGTTCGACCTGATCGTCTCCAACCCGCCGTTCGTGATCTCGCCCGGCGGTCGGTTCACCTACCGGGACGGCGGGATGGCCGGCGACGACCTCTGCCGCAGCCTGGTCCGCGGCGCGGCCGCCCATCTGGAGCCGGGCGGCTACTGCCAGCTGCTCGCCAACTGGCAGCACGTCAAGGGCGAGGACTGGCACGACCGGTTGGCCGGCTGGGTCGCGGGCACCGGCCTGGACGCCTGGATCGTCCAGCGGGAGGTTCAGGACATCGCCCAGTACGCCGAGTTGTGGCTGCGTGACGGCGGTGACCACCGGGGCCCCGGCGGCGACTACCAGGCCCGGTACGGGGAGTGGCTGGACGCCTTCGAGGCGGGCGGCGTGGAGGGCATCGGCTTCGGCTGGATCACCCTGCGGGCCAGCGGCGCCGAGCAGCCGACCGTGCGGGTGGAGGAGTGGCCGCACCCGGTCGAGCAGCCGCTCGGCCCGCACATCGACGAGTGGTTCGCCCGGCAGGACTTCCTGCGGACGCAGGACGACGCGGGGCTGCTCGCGGCGCGGTACCTGCTGGCCGACGAGGTGGTCCAGGAGCAGGTCGGGGCGCCGGGGGCCGAGGACCCGGAGCATGTGATCCTGCGTCACAACCGGGGCATGCGACGTGCCACCAAGGTGGACACGGTGGGGGCGGGGTTCGTCGGGGTCTGCGACGGGACGCTGTCGGCCGGCGAGATCGTGGACGCGATCGCGCAGCTGCTCGGCGAGGACCGGGTGGTGCTGCGGGACCGGGTGCCGGAGTCGCTGCGGCTGCTCACCGAGCAGGGCTTCATCCGGCCGGTGCTCTGACCGGAGGGCGCTCTGCCCGGCGGACGCGTCGCTCAGCGGACGCCCTGGCGGGTCGGTGCTCCGGCTGGTCGGGGCTGTTGGCCGGCCGGTGCCCCGGGCGGGGCGTCTCGACCGCCTGGTTCACCTCGCCGTAGCCCCTGATTCGTCCTTCGGTCGCCGAACATCTGTCCTTCGTTGGTCCGCTGCTGTGAGGCTCTCTGTCCACAGGCTGTGGACAAAGGCGGTGGACAGAGCCGCTGGACGGGGCCGGCGAATGAAGCGGGGGGCCAGCGGTGGAGACGACGACCGAGATGGTGGGCGGCGTGGTGCTCGCGCTCTTCGGCGGCGCCCTGCTGCTCTGGTGCGCCGCCGAAGTGCGCCTTCGCCACCTTCTGCGCCGCCGAGGGGTTTCGGCGGTCGCCAAGGTGGTCGCCGAGGCCGACGCCCACGGCGAACTCGACAGTGCGCCGCTGCTCTCCTTCGCCGCACCGGCGTCGGTCGGCGGCGCGGGGGCGAAGCGGTGCGCCGAGGTGGTGCTCGCCAGGCCGCGCGGCCACACCCCGCTGCGGCGGTCGGCCCGGTTCGCGCCCGGCGCCTCGATACGGATCGCCTACGATCCGGTTCGGCCGAGCCGGGTGGTGCTGGCGGCGGCCGAGACGCCCCGCGCGGCGGTGGTGGACCTGCTGTGGACGACGCTCGGCGCGGGCTGCCTGGCCGCGGGCGCCTGCCTGCTGGCCGCCGGGTTCACCGGCTGACCTGCCGCGACTTGGTCGGAGGGTCGAAAGCCGGGAGGCTCGTCCGGCGCGGGCGCCCGAACCGCCGCCCGCCACGCCTCGGCCACAGGCCGCAGCCCGGCCGCAGCCCGGTCGTCGGTCGGGTCGCCCGGGTCGGTCGGGCCCCGTCCGGGGCTGACGATTTTCCGTTGACAGATTTTGAAATCCGTCATTCCATCCTTCGAAACCCGCCGAAGCCCCCCTCCGCGGGGCGCGAAGCTCCATCATCGGGTTACCGTTCGAGTGGCGTCGGTCGGACTTGCCGGTGAAAAAGCGGGATCCGTCCGTTTGACAAGGGTGGCCGGGGTACGGTCACACTCCGCTGGTGGGGTCGTCGTACAGCGGCAGCCCCGGGACGGTGGAGGGGTCGGGCGGAGCGCAGCCCGTGCTGCCCGCGCCGACCAGCTCACGTAACGACCGGGAGAGAAGAGCGAAGGTGTCCCCGAGCAGCGAGACCGCGCACGGACAGCGACTCGTCATTGTCGAGTCGCCGGCCAAGGCGAAGACGATCAAGGGCTACCTTGGCCCCGGCTACATCGTCGAGGCGAGCGTCGGGCACATCCGCGACCTGCCCAGCACGGCGGCCGAGGTGCCGGACAAGTACACCGGTGAGGTACGCCGCCTCGGCGTCGACGTCGACCACGACTTCGCTCCCATCTACGTGGTCAACGCGGACAAGAAGTCCCAGGTCAGCAAGCTGAAGTCGCTGCTCGCGGAGTCCGACGAGCTCTTCCTCGCCACCGATGAGGACCGCGAGGGCGAGGCCATCGCGTGGCACCTCCAGCAGGTGCTCAAGCCCAAGGTGCCGGTGCACCGGATGGTCTTCCACGAGATCACCAAGTCGGCCATCCAGGAGGCGGTGGCCAACCCGCGCGAGCTGAACCAGCGTCTGGTCGACGCCCAGGAGACCCGCCGCATCCTCGACCGCCTCTACGGCTTCGAGGTCTCGCCGGTGCTGTGGAAGAAGGTCATGCCGAAGCTGTCGGCGGGCCGCGTGCAGTCCGTCGCGACCCGCCTGGTCGTCGAGAAGGAGCGCGAGCGGATGGCCTTCCGCTCGGCGTCCTACTGGGACCTGGTCGCCACCTTCGGCACCGGCCGCACCCCGGCGGACTCCGCCAACCCGGAGACCTTCGGTGCCCGGCTGTCCGCCGTCGACGGCAAGCGGATCGCCAGCGGCCGGGACTTCGGCTCGAACGGTCAGCTGAAGGCCGGCAGCGCCAACACCCTGCACCTGGACGAGCAGGCCGCCCGTACGCTGGTCGCCGCCCTGGAGCAGACCGCGTTCGCGGTGCGCAGCGTCGAGTCCAAGCCGTACCGCCGCTCGCCCTACGCGCCGTTCCGCACCACCACGCTCCAGCAGGAGGCCAGCCGCAAGCTGGGCTTCGGCGCCAAGCGGACCATGCAGGTGGCCCAGAAGCTGTACGAGAACGGCTTCATCACCTATATGCGTACCGACTCCACCACGCTGTCGGACACCGCGATCAACGCCGCCCGTGCGCAGGTCACCCAGCTCTACGGGGCCGACTACCTGCCGGACGCGCCGCGCACCTACGCCAGCAAGGTCAAGAACGCGCAGGAGGCGCACGAGGCCGTCCGCCCCTCCGGGGACCGCTTCCGCACCCCCGCCGAGACCGGCCTGAGCGGCGACGACTTCCGGCTGTACGAGCTGATCTGGATGCGCACCGTCGCCTCCCAGATGAAGGACGCGGTCGGCCAGTCCGTCACCGTCAAGGTCGGCGGCCGCGCCGCGGACGGCCGGGACACCGAGTTCTCCGCCTCCGGCAAGATCATCACCTTCCACGGCTTCCTCAAGGCCTACGTCGAGGGCGCGGACGACCCGAACGCCGAGCTGGACGACCGTGAGCGCAGGCTGCCCCAGGTCACCGAGGGCGACCCGCTGGCCGCCGAGCAGCTCACCCCGGAGGGCCACGCCACCAAGCCGCCGGCCCGCTACACCGAGGCCTCGCTGGTCAAGGAGCTGGAGGACCGGGAGATCGGCCGCCCGTCCACCTACGCCTCGATCATCGACACCATCATCGGGCGCCGCTACGTGTTCAAGAAGGGGACGGCGCTGGTGCCGTCGTTCCTCTCCTTCGCCGTGGTCAACCTGCTGGAGAAGCACTTCGGCCGACTGGTCGACTACGACTTCACCGCGAAGATGGAGGACGACCTCGACCGGATCGCGGCCGGCGAGGCCCAGTCCGTGCCGTGGTTGAAGCGCTTCTACTTCGGCGAGGGCGAGGGCCACGCCACCGGCGGCGCCGCCGAGGCCGGCAACGGTGACGGCGACCACCTGGGCGGTCTGAAGGAACTGGTCACCGACCTCGGCGCGATCGACGCCCGGGAGATCAGCTCGTTCCGGATCAGCGACGACCTCACCCTGCGGGTCGGCCGCTACGGCCCCTACGTCGAGCGCGCCTCCACCGTCGAGGGCGAGCCCGGCCAGCGCGCCGACATCCCGGACGAGCTGCCGCCGGACGAGCTCACCGTCGAGCTGGCCGAGGAGCTGCTGGCCAAGCCCAGCGGCGACTTCGAGCTCGGCCCGGACCCGGTCAGCGGGAACATGCTGGTCGCCAAGGACGGCCGGTACGGCCCGTACGTGACCGAGATCCTGCCCGAGGGCACGCCGAAGACCGGCAAGAACGCCGTCAAGCCGCGCACCGCCTCCCTGCTGAAGTCGATGGCGCTGGACACCGTCACCCTGGCGGACGCGCTCCAGCTGCTCTCGCTGCCGCGGGTGGTCGGCTCGGACCCGGAGGGCGTGGAGATCACCGCGCAGAACGGCCGCTACGGCCCGTACCTCAAGCGCGGCACCGACTCCCGCTCGCTCACCAGCGAGGAGCAGATGTTCACGGTCACCCTCGAGGAGGCCCTGGCCATCTACGCGCAGCCCAAGCAGCGCGGCCGGGCCGCCGCCGCGCCGCCGCTCAAGGAGCTGGGCACCGACCCGGTCAGCGAGCGCCCGGTCGTGGTGAAGGACGGCCGCTTCGGCCCGTACGTGACCGACGGTGAGACCAACGCGACCCTGCGCAAGGACGACGAGGTCGAGACCATCACGCCGGAGCGCGGCTACGAGCTGCTCGCCGAGAAGCGGGCCCGCGGGCCGGTGAAGAAGACCGCGAAGAAGGCCCCGGCGAAGAAGACCACCGCCACGGCCAAGAAGACCGCGGCGAAGAAGACGGCCACCGCCAAGACGGCCGCCAAGAAGACGACCACGGCCAAGACCGCGACCGCCAAGAAGACGGCCGTCAAGAAGACCGCCGCGAGCAAGGCCGCCGCACCCGACGAGGGCTGACCCTCCGCCAGTGGCACCGGGCCCGCGTCTCCTCCGGGAGGCGCGGGCCCGTGGTCTGTGGACGTACTTGTGCGCGGAGCGTCACAACCCTGCAATGAGGGCGATCCGGAGGGCCGCTCACCCTTTTGCGGCAACCGCCGACCGCTACGCTGACGGTATGACGAGCGAGGAGCAGCCCACCCCCAGCGCCGCCGCGGCCGCCAGAGCGGGCACACCCGATCTGCCCGAGGTGGCGCCCGCCGGGACCGCCGGGGAGCGGGTCCGCGCGCTGCTGCGGCTGCGCCCGTACCGCCGGCTCTGGACCACCCAGCTGATCGGCGGCACCGCCGACCGGCTCGGCCTGCTGGTCCTGCTCGCGCTGACCGTGATCGCCGCCGCGCTCGGCGGGCGGTTCGGCGACCTGCCGCGCAGCCTGGCCTTCGCGGTCGCCGCCGTCTTCGCGGCCCGGCTGGCCGCCACCGTGCTGTTCGGCGCCGCCCTGCTCGGGCCCGTGCACCAGCTGCTCGGCGGCCCGCTGGACCGCCGCTGGACGATGCTCGGCGCGGACGCGCTGCGCGCCGTGCTGATCGGCCTCGCGCCCTGGTGGATCGTCTGGCTGGGCTCCGGCCCGAAGCCCTCCGGCGCCGCCACCTACGTGCTGCTCGCCACCGTCTTCGTGACCGGCGCCGCCGAGCGGGTCTGGGCGATCGCCAAGGACGCCGCCGTCCCCGGTCTGCTGCCGCCCGCGAACCCCTACGCCCCGGCCGGCGAGCAGCGCCCGTCCGCCGCGAACCTGGACACCGTCCGGACACTGGACCTGCGCACCGGCTGGGCCACCGTGCCGCTCGCCGCCGCCGCGCTGATCGGGCTGACCCTGGTCAACAACGTCTTCGCGGCGCTCGGCTCGGACTGGCTGCGGCTCCACCAGACGACCTTCGCCGCCCTCGGCGCGGCCGGCCTGTTCGTCGCCTCGGCCGTCCGGCTGTACCTCCAGACGCTGCCCGGCGGCCGGGTGTCCGCCGCCCCGCGCTCCCCGCTGCAGGGCCTGCGGGCACCGGTCGACGCCACCCCCGGCCCCGCGCTGGGCAAGGGTCGCACCGGCTCCGCCCCCTACTTCACCTTCGCCGTCGCCGCCGGGTACGCCTCGATGGCCGGGGTCGCCGCACTGGCGCTGCTGACCGCCGTCGAGCACCGGGCCGGTCCGATCGGCTACGGCCTGCTGGTGCTCGCCGCCGCCGGGGCGCCCGCGCTGGGCGTCCGGCTGACCCGGGCCACGCTGCCCGCGCTGTCCCGCCGCCGGCTGCTCGCCCTGGCCCTGCTGGCCGAGGGCGTGGCGCTGATCCTGGCCGGCCTGGTGCTGGACTTCGTCCTCGTCCTGCTGCTCACCGTGCTGGCCGGGCTGGCCGCCGGGATCGTCATCTCGGCCGGGCGCACCCTGCTCGCCCAGGAGGTCGAGGAGGAGCGGCTGCCGAAGGTCGTCGAGCACCTGTACGCGGTGCTGCGCGCCGTGGTGGGTGCCGCGCTGGTGGCCGTGCCGCTGATCGCGGCCGGGTACGGGGACGTCGAGTACGGCACCGTCGAGCCGGGCTCCTTCACCTTCATCCACGGCGGCGCGGCCCTGGCGGTCGCAACCGCCGGGCTGCTGACCCTCGTCCTCGCGGCCGTCGTGCTGCTCAGGACCGACGACCGGCGCGGCATCGCCCCGTTCGGCCGCGACCTGGTGGACGCCGTCCGCGGCGGCACCGGGCTCCCCGCGCACCGCACCACCGGTACCGGCTTCTTCATCGCCCTGGAGGGCGGCGACGGCGCCGGCAAGTCCACCCAGTCCCAGGCGCTCGCCGAGTGGATCCGCGGCAAGGGCCACGAGGTGGTGCTCACCCGCGAGCCCGGCGGCAGCCCGGTCGGCCAGCGGCTGCGCGGCCTGGTCCTGGACGTCGGCAACACCGGCCTGTCGCACCGCGCCGAGGCGCTGATCTACGCGGCGGACCGCGCCGAGCACGTCGAGAACGTCATCCGGCCCGCGCTGGCCCGGGGCGCCGTCGTCATCACCGACCGCTACATGGACTCCTCCATCGCCTACCAGGGCGCCGGCCGCGACCTGGCCGCGACCGAGGTGGCCCGGATCTCGCGCTGGGCGACCGGCGGGCTGGTGCCCGACCTCACCGTGGTCCTGGACGTCGACCCGACCAAGGCGCGGGAGCGGTTCACCGAGGCGCTGGACCGGCTGGAGTCCGAGCCGACCGAGTTCCACCAGCGGGTGCGGGCCGGCTTCCTCGCCCTGGCGGCCGCCGACCCGGCGCGCTACCTGGTCGTCGACGGCAGCCGGCAGCCCGGCTTCGTCACCACCGCGATCCGCCACCGGCTCGACCGCGAGCTGCCGCTCTCCGAGCAGGAGAAGGCCGCCCGGGCCGAGCAGGAGCGGCTGGCCCGCGAGGAGGCCGAGCGCCGCGCCGCCGAGGAGGCCCGCCGGAAGGCCGAGGAGGAGGCCGCCGAGCGCAAGCGGCAGGAGGTGCTGGAGCAGCTCCGGGCCGAGCAGGCGGAGAAGGAGCGGCTCGCCAAGGAGGAGGCCGAGCGGGTCGCCGCCGAGGCGGCGCGCAAGGCGGCCGAGGAGGCCCGGCGCAGGGCCGAGGAGGAGGCCCGTCGGCGCGCCGAGGAGGAGGCGAAGCGGCGTGCGGCCGAGGAGGAGCGGCTGGCCCGTGAGGAGGCCGAGCGCCGGCGGCTCGCCGAGGAGGCGGCCGCCCAGGCGGAGCTCCAGCGGCAGCGGGAGCTGGCCCGCGAGGAGCAGCGCCGCCGTGCCGAGGAGGCCCTGCAGCGGGCCGAGGAGGCCAGGCTGGCGCAGGCCGCGGCGCTGGCTGCGGCCGCGGCTGCCGCCGCGAGCGCGGCGGACCGGGCGGACGCCGCTCCCGGCGGTGCTCCCGGTGGTGCTCCGGGCAATGACGTGACGACCGAGCTGCGGGTTCGGCCCGTCGAGGACGCGACCCAGGAGATCTCCGAGCGGGACCGCCAGGCGGCCGTGCGGGCGGCGCAGGCCGCCGGACCGGCCCCGGCCGCGCCCCCGGCGCACTCCCCGGTGGACGCGACGGCGAAGCTGCCGGTCGTCCCCGCGGTGCCGGCGGACGAGACGGCCGTGCTGCCCCGGGTGCCCGCCGACGAGACGGCCGTGCTGCCCCGGGTGCCCTCGGCGGACGCCGATCGGACCTCGGTGCTGCCCCGGGTCGAGGACGACCGCCCGGCGCCGCCCGCCGACCGCGTCCCGCCGGGCCTCTGGCGGGAGGACCGGGCCGCGGCGGACGGCGGCACCCGCGAGCTGCCGGTGGTCGAGGAGCAGCCGCCGGCCGTCGAGCCGCGACCCCGGCCGTCCTGGGCCGAGGAGACCCCGATGGACGACCTGCCGAGCCTGACCGACACGCTGCTCGGCTCCCGCGACGAGTGGACGCGCCTGCAGCAGGGCTCCGCCGACCCGCGCCCGCAGGGCCCGCGGGCACAGGACCCGCGCGCGCCGCAGCCGGGCGCCCGGGCCGAGGAGCAGGGCGACGGCAAGGGCAAGGGCCGCCGCTGGCGCCGGGGCTGAGCCCCGACGGTTCGACCGACGGGCGGTGCGGCCGGGGCGGGTGCTCCGGCGGCGCCGCCCGTCGTCGTACCGGGCACGTATGCTCGACCGCGGGGAGGCAGCGGCGCCGGTGGCACCCGCGCCGCCCGGATCGGGACGGCCCGAACGGGGGCGGTCCGCACCGCGGCGGCCCCTGCCGGGGCGGTCCGCGTCCCGGCGGTCCGTAGCGTGCGTAATCCGTACCGTGGCAGTCCGTACCGTGGCAGTCCGTACCGAGCTTGGGAGCAGCAGTGGCCGTCTGGGACGACCTGGTGGGCCAGGACCGGGTGGTCGAGCAGCTGACCGCCGCCGCCCGGGCGGCCGGGGCGACGGCCGCCGCCGGGCGCGGCGCCGGCCCGGAGCCGGGCGGCAACGCCTCGCTGATGACGCACGCCTGGCTGTTCACCGGCCCGCCCGGAGCAGGCCAGACCACCGCCGCCCGCGCCTTCGCGGCCGCCCTCCAGTGCACCAGCCCGGACCTCGCGCTCGGCGGGACGCCCGGCTGCGGGTTCTGCGACGGCTGCCACACGGTGCTGGCGGGCAGCCACGCGGACGTGAAGTACGTGCGCACCGACGGCCTCTCCATCGGCGTCGGCGACATGCGCGAGCTGGTCATGCGCGCCTCCAGCTACCCGACCGGCGGACGCTGGTCGGTGATCCTGGTCGACGCCGCCCACCGGCTCACCGAGTCCGCCGCCAACGCCCTGCTCAAGGGGGTCGAGGAGCCGTCGCCGCGCACCGTCTGGCTGCTCTGCGCGCCCTCCGTGCAAGACGTGCTGCCGACCATCCGCTCGCGCTGCCGCCTGCTGGTGCTGCGCACCCCGGCCGCCGAGGCCGTCGCCGACATGCTGGTCCGCCGGGACGGCGTCGAGCCGGAGACGGCCCGGCTGGCCGCGCTCGCCGGACAGGGCGACATCGAGCGCTCCCGCCGGCTGGCCGTCGACGACCAGGCGCGCAGCCGCCGCACCGAGGTGCTGCGGATCCCGCTGGAGGTCGGTGACATCGGCGGCTGCCTGGCCGCCGCGCAGCGCCTGGTCGACACCGCCAAGGCCGACGCCGAGTCGCTCGCCGAGACCCAGGACGCCAAGGAGACCGACGACCTGAAGGCGGCGTACGGCGCCGCCGAGGGCAGCAAGGCGCCGCGCGGCATGGCCGGTGCGGTCAAGGAGCTGGAGAAGCGCCAGAAGAGCCGGGCCACCCGCACCCGTCGGGAGACCCTGGGCGTCGCGCTGCTCGACCTGCTGGGCTTCTACCGCGACGTGCTCGCCCTCCAGCTGGGCTCGACCGGCGCGCTGGCCAACGAGGACCAGCGGCAGGCCCTGAACCGGGTCGCCCAGGCGGGCCCGCCGGAGGGCACCCTGCGGCGGATCGAGGCGGTGCTCGCCTGCCGCCGGGCCCTGGACCGCAACGTCGACCCGCTGCTCGCCGTCGAGGCGATGACGGTGGCGCTGCGGGCGGGCTGAGCCCCGTCGGGTAGGGCTTCCCGTCCTACCCGGTTGTCCCACCTTCGAGTGAACGGGCGGTACGCGCCGGGCACACCCGCGTGTGACCGCCGGGTCGTCCCGCACGCTGGGTGCCGACTGTGCCCCGCCGACTCCCGGGCGCCGGCGCCGTCGCCTCCCCACGGCACCGGGCCCGCCGGCGCCGGCCCTCGTCCCGAGGTGGTGCGTCCCATGGTCCGTTCGCTCCTCGTCGTCCCCCTGCTGGCCGCCGCTGCGGGAGGTGTCTGGCTGGCGCGCGGCGCGCTGCTGCGCTGGCGGGACCTTCGGTCCGCCGCGACCTACGAGCTGGCGGGCGACCAGCGGCCGATGCTGCTGCGGGCGGCCGGGGCGATGGTCTGCGGCGTCTGCGTCACGGCGCTGACCGTGCTGACGGCGCTCGGGACCTTCGGCGGCCTCGGCGGCTCCGGCGGCCGGGTGGACGGCGCCGAGCTCGCGGTGGGCGACGGGCGCGAGGCGCTGCCCGGCGGGGCGCGGCAGGCGGCGCCGCCAGTGGCGGACCCGGTGCCCGCCGCCGCCCCGGCTCCGGCGGCCCCTGCCCCGGCCCCCGCCCCGACGACCCCGGCGGCCGCCCCGGTGGCCAGCCGGTTCGACAGCGTCGGCCACCCGGGCGGCGGCGAGCTGCTGCAGTCCGCCGTACCCGGCCCGGACGGGCACCCGCGCAACGTCCGGGTCTGGCTGCCCGCCCAGTACGCCAAGGACCCGAACGCGCGCTTCCCGGTGGTCGTGATGCACGCCGCCACCCCGCGCAAGACCGCCGACACCGAAGTCCCCGACGTCTTCGAAGGCCTCGGCTCGGCCGCCCAGACCGGCAAGGCCCGCCCGTTCATCCTGGTCGCCCCCGAGGCCCCGAACGGCACCGCGCACCCCTGTGAGCTGGTTGCCGCCGCCCCGCAGGCCGTCGCGGACGACGCCGCGCTGCGGGCCGTCATCGCGGGCGCCTTCCGCACCCTGCCGCCCGGCCCGGCCTCCTGGGGCGCGCTCGGCGTCGAGGACGGCGCGCCCTGCGCCGCGGCGGCCGGCCTGGCCCGTCCGGACCTGTACGGCGCGGCCGCCGCCGTCTCCGGGCGGTACGACACCGCAGCGCTGGCCCAGACCGGGGCCGAGGCCCCCGCGAACGCCGCCCCGCACCTGCTGCTGGCCGCCGCCAAGGCGGACGGCGCCGGGCTGGACGCGGCCCGCAAACTGCAGGCCGCGCTGCGGGCCGGCACCGGCTCGGCGGCCCGGGCCGACGTCCGGATCTCCGACAACGTGCAGGACTACACCCGGGACCGGGAGCGGCTGCGGCTGGTCCGGCAGGCGGCGCAGTACCTCGCCGAGACGCTCGCCAAGGCGTCCTGATCACCGCCGCGGAGGGCACTACGCTTCCCGGGACCCGGGGCGGCAGGGCAGGGCGCCGCCGGGCGCGAGCACCCGAGGGGGAGCAGATGCGGGCAGAGCGGGACGGGCGCGGCGGGGCGGCGCTGACGGCCGTGCTGGTGGCCGCCGGGCTGTTGGCCGGGGGCTGCGGCTCCCCGGCGCCCACGCCGGGATCGGCCTCCTCGGACAGCATGGCGCCCGGGACGCCGCCGCCCGCCGTGCAGGGCTTCGCACCGGGTGCCGGTCCGAGTTCGGGCCCGAGCAGCGGTTTGGGCACCGGCCCGAGTACCGGCTCCGGCGCCGCCCGCCCGGGCGCCGTGCCGCTGGAGCCGTTGCCCGCCGCGGTACCCGCCGCGCTCGCCTCCTACTACGGGCAGCGGCTCGCCTGGCAGCCCTGCGACGACGGCTTCGAGTGCACCGCCTTCAAGGTGCCGTTGGACTACGACCACCCGGCCGACGGCGAGCTCACCCTCGCGGCCGCCCGCGCCCCGGCCGTCCCCGCCGGATCAGGACCGGCCTCCGCCGCCGGGGAGCGGCTCGGCTCGCTGCTGCTCAACCCCGGAGGCCCCGGCGGCTCGGCGATCGAGTACCTGGAGGCCGCCGCCGGGAGCTACGACGCCGGGGTGCGCGCCCGGTACGACCTGGTCGGCGTCGACCCGCGCGGGGTCGGGCGCAGCAGCCCGGTGACCTGTCTGACCGGCGAGCGGATGGACGCGTACACCGCCGCCGACATCACCCCCGACGACCAGGCCGAGACCGACGCCCTGGTGGCCGCCGACCGGGAGTTCGCGGAGGGCTGCCGACAGCGCGCCGGGGCGGTGCTCGGCCACCTCGGAACCGTCGAGGCGGCCCGCGACATGGACGTCCTGCGGGCGCTGCTCGGCGACGAGCGGCTGAACTACGTCGGCAAGTCCTACGGCACCTTCCTCGGTGCCACCTACGCCGGCCTCTTCCCCGGCCGGGTCGGCCGGCTGGTGCTGGACGGCGCGATGGACCCCTCGCTCGACGCGCTCAGCGGCAACCGCACCCAGGCCGGCGGCTTCGAGACCGCCTGGGCGGCCTTCGCCAAGGACTGCGTCAAGCGCGAGGACTGCCCGCTGGGCGGGACCGAGCAGGAGGCGGGGGAGCGGCTCGCCGCGCTGTTCCGGACCATCGACGCGCAGCCGCTGCCCACCACCGACGGCGACCGCCGGCTGACCGAGTCCCAGGCGACCACCGGCGTCATCCAGGCGATGTACGCCGACTTCCTCTGGCCCAGGCTGCGCACCGCGCTGGCCGACGCCCGGGCCGGTGACGGCAGCGGTCTGCTGAAGCTCTCGGACTCGTACTACGAGCGCGGTTCGGACGGCTCGTATCCCAATCTGATGTTCGCCAACATGGCCGTGAACTGCCTCGACCTGCCCGCGCCGTTCACCGGCCCCGAGGCCGTCCGGCAGGCCGTCCCCGACTTCGAGCGGACCTCGCCGCGCTTCGGGCGCGACATGGCCTGGATGGCGCTGACCTGCACGTACTGGCCGGTCAGGGCCACCGGCGCGGCGCGCACCGTCCGGGCCGCCGGGGCCGCGCCGATCGTGGTGATCGGCACCACCCGAGACCCGGCCACCCCGTACGCCTGGGCGCAGTCGCTGGCCGGCCAGCTGGAGTCCGGCCGCCTCCTGACCTACGACGGCGACGGCCACACGGCCTACGGCCGCCACAACGCCTGCGTCGACGGCGCGGTCAACCGCTACCTGCTGGCCGGGGAGGCGCCCGAGCAGGGCAAGCGCTGCAGCAGGTGATTTTCGCTTCAACCATCGACCGGTCCGACGTTACGATGAGCGCCCCGCCACCCCTGCCGCACACCCCCGGAGCGCACCGTGCTCGGAGTCAACGACCTGGCGACGTACGTCCTCGGCGCACTGGTCATCGTCCTTCTCCCCGGCCCCAACTCGCTGTACGTGCTGTCCGTGGCCGCCCGCAAGGGCGTCCGGACCGGCTACACCGCCGCCCTCGGGGTCTTCGTCGGCGACTTCACCCTGATCAGCCTCACCTCGCTGGGCGCCGCCTCGCTGCTGGAGGCCAACCCGGCCGTCTTCGCCGTGGTGAAGTTCGGCGGCGCCGCGTACCTGCTGTGGATCGGCGTCGGCATGCTCCGCGCGGCCCGCCAGCTCTGGCGGGAGCGCCGGAGCGCGGCCGCCGGCCCGGAGGCCGCCACCGCCGAGGCCCCGGAGGACACCGAGCGCCCGTTCCGCCGCGCGCTGGTGATCAGCCTGCTGAACCCCAAGGCGATCCTCTTCCTGCTCTCCTTCTTCACCCAGTTCGTGGACCCGTCCTACGGGCAGCCCGCGCTCTCCTTCGCGCTGCTCGGCGGGGTCCTGCAGACCTTCAGCCTGCTGTACCTGTCGATGCTGATCTTCGCGGGCACCACCCTCGCCACCGCCTTCCGCCGCCGCAAGCGCCTCTCCGCGACCCTCACCAGCGGCGTAGCCGTCCTCTTCGCCGGCTTCGCGGCCAAGCTCGCCGTCTCCTCCGCCTGACCGCCGGGCCCGAAAGCCGGTACGGATCACCGCCGAAACCTGTGTAGACTGGCCGCCGTTGCCAGCACATCCGGCAACGGCGCCGCCTTAGCTCAGTTGGCCAGAGCAACGCACTCGTAATGCGTAGGTCATGGGTTCGAATCCCATAGGCGGCTCTGTGAAAGCCCCAGGACTCACTCGCCGTGACCTGGGGCTTTTGCCTTTCCGGGGCTCGGGCGTGGGGGTCGGGTGGGGGCTCTGGGCAGGCTTCGGGGGTGTGGTCCGGTGGCCGGTCGGACTGTCGGTGCGGGTGGCTAACGTGATCACGTGAGTTCATCCCTGAGTGTGTTTCTCCTCGACCCCAAGGCCGCGCGCGCCCTGGTCGGCTCCCGTGACGACCAGCTGCTGCAGGCGGTCCAGGCCGGCTTCGGCGACGACCTGGCGTCGGACGACAGCTGGTTCTCGTCCGAGATCGCGGACGGCGCCCCCACGGCGTACGAGGCGCTGAGGACGGTGGTGTACGGCGGGCCCTACCCGGAGGACCGGCGGTACGCCTTCCAGTACGGGTACGCCTACAAGCGGCTGTGCTCGCTGACCGGGTCCTTCCTCGACAACTCCTCCTTCAGCCCGTTCCGGGGCGACTGGCTGGAGACGGTCGACGAGGGGCTGCGGGCGCTGCGGATCACCGCCGTCTCGGTGGCGGAGCTCGGCCGCTACGGCGGCATGCCCGACGGCGTCCCCTGCTACGACCTGCCGCGCTGCGGGGAGTGGACGTACGAGCAGTGCCTGGAGGCGCTGGAGCAGTTCGAGCAGACCAAGCGGGACAACCACGCCCCGCCGCTGGAGCCCGAGGTGGTCGAGGCCGTCATGGACGTCCTCGGGTGGCTGCGCCGGGTGCAGGAGCGCCCCGGCTTCGGCGTCGTGGGGTTCGTTTCCTAGGGGCTGACGGGCCTCCGCGCGGGAGGCGGCTCCGGGGGGCCCGGGCGGATGGCATCCGCCCGGGCCCTTCGCGTGCCCGGGGGTCGGCGCCGGGTTTTGCGCTCCTTTGGGTTGCCGCGGGGCGAGGCGGTGCGCCGGGCCGGCCCAAGAGGGGTGAGCCGGACCAATCGGACGGTCCGTCGCGGGCGGGGTCGGCGGGGAGCGGATTTCGACGGGTCGGGCACCCCCTGTTTCTAGGGGGATGGCCCGAGGGCGGCGCCCGGCCTGCATTAGGGGGGTTGGTCCGGGTTGTTGGCGCCGAATCGCGCTTTTAGCCTTCAGAGGTTGGTTGCACGCCTTGATGAGGCCGATCGCAAACCCCAGGGGGCGTCGGTCGTGACCGTCCGAAGCCGGCGGCGAGTGGGAGGGTGGCGGCAACCGGTCGGGAATTCCCCGGGAAACTTCCCCAGCGAACGAAGAAAGGTTCAGTATGGAGACCCGGACCGAACTGTCCGAAATGGAAGCCCGGATCATCGAGAGCATTGCCGCCGGACAGCGGACCGCCGACATCGCCCGGAACATCTATCTCAGCAGGCAGGGCGTCGAGTTC
Source organism: Kitasatospora sp. NPDC048239 (assembly GCF_043202015.1). NCBI lineage: Bacteria > Bacillati > Actinomycetota > Actinomycetes > Kitasatosporales > Streptomycetaceae > Kitasatospora > Kitasatospora sp. NPDC048239. Next base: position 709,690 of record NZ_JBICZP010000003.1, read on the forward strand.
CACGTCAGCAAGATGCTGCAGCGGCTCCGGGTGCCGAACCGTCCGGCGCTGGTCGCCAAGGCGTACTCGATGGGAATCCTCAGCGCCGCGTCCTGGCCGCCGAAGGTGGGCGGCGCCCCGGCCCCGCTGAATGCCGTCGACCGCTGACCGGTTCGCACCGGCCCGGGCCGCAGCGCAGCCGTTGCTAGGATCGCTGCATGTCGGACAGGGATAACCGTGGCGGATCGCGCCACGGGCGAGGTAGGGCGCCGATGGCGTCGAAGGCACCCGCCAGGACCGGCTCGGCCGGCCGGGTTTCGAGCCGCAACGCACAGTTCCAGACGTGGCAGGCACTGCTGACCAACCGGAACAAGCGGCAGCGGCTCGGCCAGTTCCTCATCCACGGGGTCCGGCCCGTCACGCTCGCCGTCGAGTACGGCTGGCCGGTTCAGCAGCTGCTCTACCCGGCGGGTCAGCAGCGGCTGTCCTCCTGGGCGCAGCGGCTCCTGGAGGAGAGCGGGATCCCGGCGACCGCGGTCGATCCGGAGCTGCTGGCCGAGCTCGGCGAGCGGGAGTCCACGGCGCCGGAGCTGATCGCCGTCGGCGGCCTGCCGCGTGACGACCTGGACCGCCTGGCGCCGGGGCCCGACTTCCTCGGGGTCGCCTTCGACCGGCCGACCAACCCCGGCAACATCGGCACCCTGGTCCGCTCGGCGGACGCGTTCGGGGCGGCGGGCCTGATCGTCACCGGCCACGCCGCCGACGTGTACGACCCCAAGTGCGTGCGGGCCAGTACGGGTTCGCTGTTCCGGCTGCCGGTGGTCCGCAGCCAGTCGCCCGCGGAGGTGCTGGAGTGGGTGGAGGCGCAGCGCGAGCGCGGGGTGCCCGTCAAGATCGTCGGCACCGACGAGCACGGCGACACCTCGGTCGCCGACTGCGACCTGACCGGGCCCGTCCTGCTGGTCGTCGGCAACGAGACCGTGGGCATGAGCACCCGGTGGCGCGAGCTCTGCGACGAGGTGGTGTCCATCCCGATCGGTGGTGCGGCCAGCTCGCTCAACGCCGCCTCGGCCGGGACGCTGATGCTCTACGAGGCCGCTCGGCAGCGCGGGTTCCCGGCCGTGTAGCCCCGCCGCGGTGCCGCTGAGGGCGCCGCTGTGCGCCGCCGATTCTGGTGCTTTTACCAGAGATTCCGCAGACCCCCCGGATTAGTGTGCTCAAGGCATAATCCGAAGGATCTGGAGTGATCTATGGCGGTTCTGGGTTACCTGTCGGCGCTGAACCGGGCGCTCCATGAGGAGATGGCGCGGGACTCGACGGTCAGCCTGTTCGGAGAGGACGTCCGAATCGGGCTGACCGGCGTGGCCCAGGGCCTGCTGGATGCCTTCGGGCCCGATCGGGTCGTGGACACCCCGTTGTCGGAACAGGCGTTCACGAGTTTCGCCACGGGCGCGGCGGTGGCCGGACAACGACCCGTCGTGGAGTTCCAGATCCCGTCGCTGCTCTATCTGGTGTTCGAGCAGATCGTCAATCAGGCGCACAAGTTCTCGTTGATGACGGGCGGCCAGGGGAGTGTTCCGGTCACCTATATCGTGCCGAACTCGGGATCGCGGTCCGGAATGGCCGGACAGCACTCCGACCACCCGTACAGCCTGTTCGCGCACACCGGGGTGAAGACGGTCCTCCCGGCCACGCCCTCGGACGCCTACGGCCTGCTGCTGTCGGCGATCCGGGACCCGGACCCGGTGGTGGTCTTCGCGCCCACCAACCTGATGTGGGCGACCGAGGAGGTCCCGGACATCCTGCCGGCCGTCCCGCTGGGCCGGGCCCGGGTGCACCGCGAGGGCACCGATGTCACCGTCGTCGCGACCGGGCACCTCGTCCCGCAGGCCGTCGCCGTCGCCGACCGGCTGGCCGACGAGGTCTCGGTCGAGGTGATCGACCCGCGGACCCTCTACCCGGTCGACTGGGACACCCTGGGCGCCTCCGTGGCGAAGACCGGCCGCCTGGTGGTCATCGACGACTCCAACCGGATGTGCGGGTTCGGCGCGGAGGTCGTCGCCACCGCCGCCGAGGAGTTCGCGCTCACCGCCCCGCCGAAGCGGGTGTCCCGGCCCGACGGGACGGTCATCCCCTACGCGCTCGCGCTCGACCACTCGCTGCTGCCGAACGAGCAGCAGCTCACCGACGCGATCAGGGCGGTGCTGAAGTGACCGCACGCCGCCCCCGGGTCGCCACCGTGACCGTCGGCACCAACGAGCTCAAGTGGCTCGATCGCTGCCTGGGCTCGCTGGCCGCCTGCGACACCACCGGCTTCGACCTCGACATCCACCTCGTCGACAACGCCTCCGCGGACGGCACCGTCGAGCACGTGGAGCGCGCGTACCCGGGCGTGCGGATCACCCGCAACGACCGGAACCTCGGCTTCACCGGCGCCAACAACGTCGGCATCCGGCAGGCGCTCGCCGACGGCGCGGACTACGTCTTCCTGGTCAACCCCGACACCTGGACCCCGGCCGGACTCGTCCGGGAGCTGGTCGAGTTCGCCGAGAAGTGGCCGGACTACGGCGTGCTCGGGCCGATGCAGTACCGCTACGACCCGCAGAGCGAGGAGCTCACCGAGTTCAACGCCTGGACGCAGACCGCGCTCTGGCTCGGCGAGCAGCACACCTTCGCGGGGGACGGCATCGCGCACCCCTCCCCGGCCGGCGGCCCGCAGGGCCGCGCGCCGCGCACCCTGGAGCACGCCTACGTCCAGGGATCGGCGTTCTTCGTCCGGGCCGAGGTGTTCCGCGAGATCGGGCTGTTCGACCAGGCCTTCCACACGTACTACGAGGAGGTCGACCTGTGCCGCCGGGCCCGCTGGGCCGGCTGGCGGGTGGCCCTGCTGCTCGACCTCGGCATCCAGCACCACGGCGGCGGCGGAGTGGCCACCGGCAGCGACTACACGCGGATCAACATGCGCCGCAACCGCTACTACTACCTGCTGACCGATCCCGAGTGGAACCCGCTCAAGACCGCGCGGCTGATGTCCCGCTGGCTGGTGGACGACCTGCGCGGCCGCAGCGTGGGCGGCACCACCACGCCGCTGGCCGGGAGCCGGGAGACCGCCGAGGCCCTGGTCTGGCTGGCCCGCCGGGCGCCGGTGATCCGCGGCCGCCGCGCCGCCTACCGCCGGCTGAGCGCGAGGCCGGCCAGGTGAGCCGGGCACGGATCGCGATCGCGGGCAACCTGCACTGGAACGCCGGGTTCAGCCAGACCGTGGCGGCCTACGTCGCCGCGGCCCCCGCCCTCGACTGCGAGGTCGCGGTGGCGGCCCCGCTGTCCCGGATGGACGCCGAAGTACCCGGGCACCTCCCGCTGGTGGAGGACCTGGGCTGGGCGACCCACCTGGTCTTCATGTTCGAGGCCCGCCAGTTCCTCACCGACGCGCAGCGGGAGCTGGCCGCGTCCTTCCCGCGCAACCGGCGGGCCGTGGTCGACTTCGACGGGCACTGGGACCCGGTCGCCTCGGCGGAGGACGACGGGAGCGGACCGTCGACGGAGAGCTGGCGCGCGCTGTACCGGGAGCTGAGCGACCTGGTGCTGCTGCCGAAGCTCGGCGGCGGACTCCCCGAGGGCGCGGAGTTCTTCAAGTGCTTCGGGCTGCCCGCCGAGGTGCACCGCCCCCCGCTGTCCGGCGACACCGACTACGACCTGCAGTACATCGGCAGCAACTGGTGGCGCTGGGACGCCCTCGCGCAGGTCGTCGAGGCGGCCGCGGGCGCCGATCCGGCGCTGCGGCGGATACGCGTCTGCGGCCGCTGGTGGGACGGCGAGACCTGCCCGGGCCACGAGGCGGCCAGTACGAGCAGGGCGGGCTGGCTGCGCGAACGCGGCGTGGAGATCCATCCTCCGGTGCCCTTCGGCCGGGTCATCGCCGAGATGGGGCGGTCGCTGGTCTCCCCGCTGCTGGTCCGCCCGCTGGTGGCCGAGACCAGGCTGCTCACCCCGCGGATGTTCGAGACGCTCGCCTCCGGCAGCCTGCCGGTGCTCCCCGCCGACGCGGAGTTCCTCGCGCCGCTGTACGGGGTCTGGGCGCAGGACCTGCTGCTCGGTCCGGACCCGGCGGCGACCCTGGGGCGGATCGCCGGCGACCGGCCGCGCTACGCACGGGCGGTGGCCGAGATCCAGGACCGGCTGCGGGTCGAGTACGGCTACCGGCAGGTGCTGGCCGACCTGTTGGCCTTCTTCGAGTGAGGGGCTTCGAGTGAGGAGGCTGCGCGTGGGGCTTCGAGCGGGTCGGCTTCGACGGCGGGGGAGGGCGGCCCGATGAGGATCGCGATGGTCAACGTCCCGCTGCGGCTGCCCGCGGACGAGAGCAAGTGGATCACCGTGCCGCCGCAGGGCTACGGCGGCATCCAGTGGGTGGTGGCGCACCTGGTGTCCGGCCTGCTGGAGCTGGGGCACGAGGTCTTCCTGCTGGGCGCCCCCGGCAGCCCGGACGGCCACCCGGGGCTCACCGTGGTGCCCGCCGCCGAGCCCGCGGACATGCGGTCCTGGCTGCGCACCGCGCGGGTGGACATCGTGCACGACCACAGCGACGGCAAGGTCGGGCCGGTGGCCGGCGCCGGGTTCGTGAGCACGCACCACCTCACCACCCGGCCGGTCCACCGCACCGGCTGCGTCTACCTCTCCCAGGCGCACCGGGCGCACTGCGGGGCCGGCGGGCAGGCCCCGGTGATCCCGATCCCGGTGGATCTGGCGCGGTACCGCACCGAGGTGCCCAAGGAGGACTTCCTGCTGTTCCTGGGCCGGATCTCACCGCACAAGGGCGCACTGGAGGCGGCGGCCTTCGCCCAGGCCGCCGGGGCGCGGCTGCTGTTGGCCGGCCCGTCCTGGGAGCCCGACTACCTGGCCCGCATCATGGCCGACCACGGCGACGCGGTGGAGCTGGTGGGCGAGGTCGGGGGCGCCGAGCGCAGCCGCCTGCTGGCCGCCGCGCGGGCGCTGCTGGTGCTGTCCCAGCCGACGGCCGGCCCGTGGGGCGGGATCTGGAGCGAACCCGGTGCCACCGTGGTGTCGGAGGCCGCGGCCAGCGGCACCCCGGTCGTGGCCACCGCGAACGGCTGCCTGCCGGAGATCGCGCCGCCGGTCGGGGCACTGGTCGGCTACGGGACCGGGTTCGACCCGCGCAAGGCGAAGGCCTGCCTGGAGGGGCTGCCCTCGCCGGCGCGGGTGCGGGCCGAGGCCGGCGCCCGCTGGGACCACGTCAGGATCGCCGAGCGCTACGTCCGGATCTACCGCGAAGTCCTCGCGGGAGCCTCATGGGCGTGACCGGAAGCGCGCCCAGTACTCGTGGGCGACCCCCCAGAGGGTCGCGCCGACGTACACCGGCACCAGCGGCAGGGCGCGGCCCGGTGCCTCCGGTGCGCTCCGGTGGCGGTCCCACTCCTTGCGGAGCCCCGACCAGGTGGACGCCCGGCGGACCTCGGAGCGGCCCTGCCAGTAGGCGCGCCGCATCAGGTAGCGCAGGCTCAGCCGGTCCAGGTCGACGTCGTGGACGACCGCGACCCCGGGCAGCAGCCGCTCCTGCGCGCCGGTCTCCTTCATCAGCCGGATGAAGGAGGTGTCCTCACCGGACTGGAGGTTCCCGCCGGTGCGGCTGAGGGCCAGGTCGAAGTCCAGGCCGTGCGCGGTGGCGAAGGCCGAGTCCACGCCCATGCAGGCGCCCCAGATCTTGATCTCGCCCTGCGGGCGGTGCCAGCCGATGAGGTGGAACTGACCCGACGTCACGAACCAGGGCATCCGGGCGAGTTCCGGCGGACTGACCAGCCGGGTGCCGGTCACCTGTGCGCCGCCGCGGAACGCGGCGCGGACCGCGTCCACCGCGGCCGCGTCGAGGCGCACGTCGTCGTCCACGAACAGCACGTGGTGGTGGGGGCGCTCGGCGAGGACGGTGTTGCGCGAGGCGGACAGCCCGTTGGTGGCGCCCAGCACCCGCATGCTCCCGCCGGCCGCCCGGACCGCCTCCGCGACCTCCTCGGCCTCGTCGCTCTTCGGCCGGTCGAGCAGGACGAAATATTCGTCGCCGGACAGTTGCGAGATATTGTGCCGGAAGTTCTTGGCGACGTTCTCCAGCCGATAGGCGCAGACCGCGACGACCATCGGGCGCGCGGAAGGGTCCTTTTCGTTAGACATGCGGACATCCTAGTGCGCACACTCTAGGGGAAATGCTAGTCCTCCGGCCGTCGTCCCTGGCTAGCCTGAGACCATGCGTTTAATGGCAGATTCCGAACGCGTTGTTCACCCCTCGGACGCGCGGCTCACCTATCGGGGCGCGGTTTCCCTCCAGGAGACCGACGGGGGAATAGCGCCCTGGCGTATTCCGTACCCGGAGCGGCGGCTCTTCTTTCCCGAGGGCGGGATGGGCCGCGCGGCGATGCCCTCCGGCGTCCGGCTGGCCTTCCGCAGCGACACCCGGCTGCTGCGCTGCGCCTACACGGCGCGGCCCGCCCCGGAGATGGTCGGCCCGCCGGAGGTGGGCCGGGTCGACGTGCTGGTCGACGGCGAACCCGTGCACAGCGTGGAGCTGGAGACCGGTACCGGCGGGGGCTCCTTCGAGCTCACCGGGCTGCCGGCGCGGGACAAGCTGATCGAACTCTGGCTGCCCTGCCTGAACCAGTTCGTGCTGCGCGGCATCACGGTCGACGGGGGCGCCGAGGTGGCGCAGGCCGGACCGGCCGGGCCGCGGTGGGTCCACTACGGCTCCTCCGAGTCCCAGGGGCGCGGCGCGCCGTCGCCCAGCCGCAACTGGCCCGCCCTGGTGGCCCGGGCCGAGGGCCTGGACCTCACGTCGCTGGCCATGGGCGCGGGCTGCCATCTGCAGCCGGCCTACGGCACGCTCGTCCGGGACCTGCCGGCCGACCTGATCACCTTCTGGCTCGGCATGAACGCCTACGGGGCCCGCAGCCTCAACGAGCTCAGCTACCGGGCCAACCTGATCGGACTGGTCCGCAGCGCGCGGGAGCGCCACCCCGAGACCCCGCTGGTGGTGATCTCGCACTATTTCTCGCCGGTGCACGACCCCCTGCACGGCCTCGGCTTCTACTCGCTCCGGCAGACCCGGGAGGCCAACGGGGAGGTGGTCGACCTGCTGCGCGAGCACGGCGACCGGAACCTGTACCACCTTGACGGCCTGCGGCTGCTCGGCCCCGACCGGGTCGACCTGCTGATGCCCGAGGAGGCGGAGGACCGGCTCCATCTGACGGCCGAGGGGCACGCGTACATGGCGGAGGCCTTCCGCCGCGAGCTGCACGCCCTGGTGCCCGGACCGGCCCCGGCCGGCCTGCCTGCCGGGAATTGACCGGAGCCACCCCGGAATGAGGCCGGGCGGCCGATCGCCCGGCCTCATTCCGGGGTGGCCGGATATTCTCCGGCCTAATCGACAGTGGGGGAATCCCTAGTCACAGCTCCGACCCGCGCTGTTAGGGTCGGATTTCGAGAATACCGACGGAGTCCGGGGAGCAGGATGAGCAGGGAACGCTATCTGGCCTGGGAATGGGAAACCCCCGAGGAAATGCAGCTGCGGCTGGCCGGGGAACAGGCCAGGGCCGACTACCTTTCCGACCGGGCCTATCGGTCGGACTGGGTCGCCGGGCAGCTCGGGCTGACCGCGGAATCGTCGGTCTTCGAGATCGGCAGCGGCGAGGGCGTGATGGCCGCCGCACTGGCGCCCCGGGTCGGGCGGCTGTGCTGCGCCGACGTCAGCAAGTCCTTCCTGGACATCGCCCGGGAGACCTGCCGGGAGCTGCCCAACGTCGACTACCACCTGATCGAGGACGACTACCTGGAGACCCTGCCGTCGGACTCGTTCGACGCCGGGTACTCACTCAACGTCCTCATCCACCTGGACGCGTACGAGATCCTCCTCTACCTGCGCCAGGTCGCCCGACTGCTCGTCCCGGGTGGGCAGTTCGTCTTCAACTTCCTCGAACTGGGCGAGGTGACCTGGCAGTTCTTCCGCGGTGACCTCGCGCGCTACCGGCACGCGCAGCCCGTCGAGACCAAGGGCATGCTGACCTGGCACCACCGGGAGACCGTCGCCGCGCTGGCGGTCGAGGCCGGGCTCGTCCCCGACCTCGACGGACTGCTCGACGAGGACGGCGTCGTCTACCTGGTCCTGCGGCGCCCGGAGGCCTCCGAGCGATGACGGACGACGGCCCGCAGGTGGACATCCACCACATGAACGACCTGTACGACGCGCTGACCGTGGAGATCATCGAGCGCGTCTGCGGCCCGGAGTCGAGCTGCGTCGACGTCGGCGCCGGCATGGGCGACCTGCTGAAGCACATGGTGCGGGTGGCACCCGCGGGCCGGCACTTCGCGGTGGAGCCGCTGCCCCGCCACGCGGAGCACCTGCGCCGGGAGTTCGCCGGTGTCGAGGTGTGCGAGGCGGCGGCGAGCGCGGACACCGGTTCGGCCGGGTTCGTCCACGTCGCCTCCAACCCCGGTTACAGCGGCCTGCACCGGCGCCCGTACGACCGCGACGACGAGGTCCTGGAAGAGATCAGGGTCGCCACCACCACGCTCGACGAGCTGGTGGGACCGGACGCCCGGATCGACCTGATCAAGATCGACGTGGAGGGCGGCGAGGTCGGGGTGATCCGCGGGGCGAGCGGGATCCTGCGCGGCTCCCGCCCGGTCATCGCCTTCGAACACGGCGGCGACCGGGTCGTGCACGAGTACGGCGTCACGACCGACGACCTGTGGCGGGAGCTGGCCGGACACGGCTACCGGATCTGGACCCTGCCCGGCTTCTTCAACGGGGACCCGGCGCTGGACCGGCCGTCCCTGGACCTGGAACTGCAAACGCACTGGTACTTCGTCGCCGCACACCCGGCGAACGAACCCGGTCGGCGAGGAGAGAACACGTGAGTGCGACGGGCACGGGTGACCTGGTCAAGGGCCACGACAGCTGCCGGGTCTGCGGGAGCGGGCTGGAGACCGTCCTGGACTTCGGCTCCCAGTACCTCCAGGGGTGCTTCGTCAAGCCCGGTGTGTCGAATCCGCCGACGGACCTCTTCCCGATGGAGCTGACCAGGTGCGCCGGCGAGGGCTGCGGCCTCGTCCAGCTCCGGCACACCCTGGCCGGCGAGCTGCTCTACGACGTCTACTGGTACCGCTCGCGGATCAACTCGACGATGCGCGACCACCTCGGGTGGATCGCCGAATCGGCCTCCGGGCTGTGGGGCGGCGCCCCGGGCCGGGTCCTGGACATCGGCTGCAACGACGGCACGCTGCTCAACGGCTTCGCCGGTTCGGAGCGCTGGGGCGTCGACCCGTCCAGCGCGACGGACGACGTCCCCGAGGGCATCAACGTGATCCGGGACTTCTTCCCGAGCGACGCACCGGAGTTCCGGGACGGCGCCTTCGACGTCGTCACCTCCATCGCGATGTTCTACGACGTCGAGGAGCCGGTCGAGTTCGCCCGCCGGGTGGAGCGGCTGCTGGCCCCGGGCGGCGTGTGGGTGCTCGAGGTCGCGCACCTCGCGGAGATGCTCGAGGCCAACGCCTACGACGGCATCTGCCACGAGCACCTGACCTACTACTCGCTCGCCACCCTGCAGCGGGTGCTCGGCGAGGCCGGCCTGACCGTCGTCCGGGCGAGCCTGAACTCCATCAACGGCGGCTCCATCTGCTGCTTCGTCACCCGTGCCGACGAGACCCGCGACCTGGCCGACGGCTCGGTCGAGGCGATCGCCCAGCGGGAGAAGGAGCTCGGCCTCGACGGGCCCGAGCCGTACGAGGCCTTCGCCGGGCGGGTGCGGGCCCACCGGGACGCCGTTCGCGAGCTGCTCCTCGGACTGCGGGAGCAGGGCAGCACCGTGCACGTCTACGGCGCCTCGACCAAGGGCAACACGCTGCTCCAGTTCTGCGGCATCGACCGGACGCTGGTGCCCTACGCGGCCGAGCGCAACCCGGACAAGGTCGGCGCGCGGACCCTGGGCACCGACATCGAGATCCTCAGCGAGGAGGAGTCGCGCAGCGCCAAGCCCGACTACTACCTCGTGCTGCCCTGGCACTTCCGGGACGAGATCCTCGACCGCGAGGCCGCCACCCGGGCCGCCGGGACCAAGATGATCTTCCCGCTGCCCTCGCTCGACATCGTGGGTTAGGGGCGAGATGACCGAGACTCCTCCCGACCCGTCCGCTCCCGGGGCGTCCGCCCCCGACCCGTCCACGATGTGCGTCCTGCCGTGGATCCACCTGTGCGCCTCGATCGACGGCGTCTACGGCCGGTGCTGCGTGGACGACTCGATGTACCACAACGAGTTGTACGAGCAGGAGGACGAGCCGGTCTTCGCGCTCAAGGAGGACGCGCTCGGCTGCGCCCCGAACTCCCGGTACGCCAAGGACAACCCGGACCGGACGATGGACCTCGCGGAGGCCTTCAACAGCCCCAACCAGCGCCGCACCCGGCTGGCCATGCTGGCCGGGGAGCGGGTGTCCGCCTGCGACTACTGCTACAAGCGCGAGGACCGGGGCGCCCAGTCGTACCGCCAGGACATCAACCGCCGGTTCGCCGACGAGATCGACTTCGCCGGGCTGGCCGAGCGCACCGCGCCGGACGGCACGGTCGAGGACTTCCCGTTCTTCCTGGACATCCGGTTCGGCAACACCTGCAACCTGCGGTGCACCATGTGCACCTACCCGGTCAGCTCCAGCTGGGGCGCCGTCCAGCGCCCGAGCTGGTCCTCCGCGGTGATCGACCCCTACCGCGACGACGAGCAGCTGTGGACCACGCTCGGCGAGAACGCGCACCTGATCCGCCGGCTCTACTTCGCCGGCGGTGAGCCCTTCCTCCAGCCCGGGCACTTCAAGCTGCTCGACCTGCTGATCGAGACGGGCAACGCGCACCAGGTGGACATCGTCTACAACTCGAACATGACGATCCTGCCGGAGCACGTCTTCGCCAGGTTCCCCGAGTTCAAGAGCGTCGGCATCGGCGCCTCGTGCGACGGGACCGGCGAGGTGTTCGAGAAGATCAGGACCGGCGCGCGCTGGGACGTCTTCGTCCGCAACGTCCGCCGGGCGAAGGGCGAGGTCGACCTGTGGCTCCAGGTGGCCCCGCAGCGCGACAACATCTGGGGGCTGCGCGACCTGCTGGAGTTCGCCCGGGACGAGAAGCTCGACGTCGACCTGGCCAACGTCCTCCAGTGGCCCGCCGAGATGTCGGTGGCCAACCTCCCGGAGGAGGAGAAGCAGCGGGCCACCGTCGAACTCACCGAGCTGATCGAGTGGTCCGCGGCCGACGGCTTCGCCAAGATCGCCGAGCACCTGACCGCCCTGCGCACGTACATGAACGCGCCGGACGAGGCGCCCTGATCCCCGGAGGCCGGGCCCACCCGGGCCCGGCCTCCGGGGCCCTAGGATTGGCCCATGAGTTACCGGCACGTGCTCGCCAAGGCCGACTACACGGACTACTCCAGCGGCTCCGTGCTGCACTCCGCCCCCGGGTTCCCGGCGTTCCCCGTCCGGCTCGCCTCGGAGGTGTTCCTGCGCGCCCTGGCGCTGCGCGGCGGCGGGGCCCCCGCGGTGCTCTGGGACCCGTGCTGCGGCAGCGGCTACCTGCTGTCGGTGCTCGGGCTGCTGCACCGCCCGGTGATCGGGTCGGTGCTGGCCACCGACCTCGCCGACGAGGCGCTGGCCCTCGCCGAGGAGAACCTCGCCCTACTCGACCCGGACGCGCTCGCGCTCCGGGCGAAGGTGTTGGAGGAACGGGCCGAGCGCTTCGGCAAGCCGTCCTACCTGGAGGCCGCCGAGGCCGCCCGCCGACTGGCCGACGGGCTCGCCCGGGACGGCGGCCGGCTCCCGGCCGCGGTGTGCCGGGCGAACGCCTTCGACCGGGAGGACCTGGCGGAGGCCGTCGAGGGGCGGACCCCGGACATCGTGATCACCGACGTCCCGTACGGGGAGCAGACCAGCTGGCTCGGCGTCGAGGGCGAGGCCGGCGTACCGGAGATGCTCGCCGCCGTGGCCTCGGTGCTGCCCCCGCACGCGGTGCTCGCGGTGACCACCCGCGGCCGCAAGGTGCCGCTCGGCGGGGTGCGCGCCGCGGAGTCCTTCAAGATCGGCACCCGGGCGGTCGCCCTGGTGCCCGCGGGCCGCTTCACGGGCTGACCCGCCCGCCCGGCACCGGTACCCCGTGCGGGGTGCCGGTGCGCAGCCATGCCCGCCCGGGCACCCCCGCGCCTGCCCGCGCGCGGGTGCCCGCGGGCACCCCGGCGCGCCCCGTGCGCGGCGCCGGCGCCGGCCGGGAAAGCCGCCGGAACGCAACACTAGTAAATCCACTACACCCGACCCGGGATTCTGCCGTTCCGGCGGGCGGTCCCGTAGTCTGCTGATTGAAGGCGTCAATAACCGGCGCCGGAAGAATGAAAAAGGAATTCGCGGCGCCCTTTCGCCGTCTTGTCGTGGGGGGTAATCCTGACCAGGAGAGCGCTGATCACCGGAATAACCGGTCAGGACGGCACCTATCTCACCGACCTGCTGCTGGCCGAGGGCTACGAGGTCTTCGGACTCGTCCGCGGCCAAGGACAGGCCCACAATCCCAACAGGCTTCCGCTGCGACCGGAGGTCAAGCTCCTCTCCGGGGACCTCCTCGACCAGTCGAGCCTGATCGCCGCCGTGGCGGCCGCGGAGCCCGACGAGGTCTACAACCTGGGCGCGCTCTCGTTCGTGCCGGTCTCCTGGGCCCAGTCGACCGCGGCGACCCAGATCACCGGGGCGGGTGTGCTCCGACTGCTCGAGGCCGTCCGGGTGGCCAGCGGCATGACCGGCTCGACCACTCCGGGCGCGAACTGCCCGCGCTTCTACCAGGCCTCCTCCTCCGAGATGTTCGGAAAGGTCTGGAGCACTCCGCAGAACGAGAAGACGAATTACCACCCGCGCAGCCCCTACGGCGTCGCGAAGGTGTTCGGGCACTATATCGTCCAGAATTACCGCGAGTCCTACGGGATGTACGCGGTGTCGGGAATCCTGTTCAACCACGAGTCCCCGCTGCGCGGTCCGCAGTTCGTGACCAGGAAGATTTCACTGGGCGCGGCCGCGATCAAACTCGGGCTGATCGACTCGATCCGCCTGGGCAATATGGACGCGCAGCGCGACTGGGGATTCGCCGGCGACTACGTGCGGGGCATGGTGCAGATGCTGGCGCAGGACGAGCCGGAGGACTTCGTGCTCGGGACGGGTGTCACCCACAGCGTGCGCGAACTGGTCGAACTCGCCTTCCAGCGGGTGGGCCTCGACTGGCGCGACCACGTCGAGACCGACCCCGGCCTGCTGCGTCCGGCGGAGGTCGACATGCTCTGCGCCGACCCGTCCAAGGCCCAGGAGAAGCTCGGCTGGAAGCCCGAGGTCTCCTTCGGGGAGCTCGTCGCGATGATGGTCGACAGCGACCTCGACCTGCTCGCGGACCCGCACCACCCGGCCGCCAAGTCCATGCTCAACACGCTGCTTTGAGCCGTCGGGACAACAGGATCCGCGCACAGGGGGCGAGGTAGGTCGATGCTGGATCGCCACGTACAGAGCGAGGCCGCGGCCTTGACGAGGTCGGTGGCCGGGACCGGGTGGGCGGGCACCCCGTTCGCGGACTGGTTCGCCGACCGGGTCGAGGTCAACCGCTGTCTGGTCGAGCGCGTCCCCCTGGACGAGCTCCGGGGCTGGCGGTTCGACCCCGGGACGGGGAACCTGGCGCACGAGAGCGGCCGGTTCTTCGCCGTCGAGGGCCTCCACGTCCAGAGCAGCTACGGCCCGGTCGCCGAATGGCGCCAGCCGATCATCAACCAGGACGAGATCGGGATCCTGGGCCTGCTGGTCCGCGAGGTCGACGGCCGGCTGCACGGCCTCGTCCAGGCGAAGGTGGAGCCGGGCAACATCACGACCGTCCAGGTGTCGCCCACCGTCCAGGCCACCCGCAGCAACTACACCCAGGTCCACCAGGGTGCCCGCACCCGGTACCTCGACCTCTTCGCACGGCCGCAGGACCGCGTCGCGCTGGTCGACGTGCTGCAGTCGGAACAGGGCTCGTGGTTCCTCGGCAAGCGCAACCGCAACATGGTGGTGCAGGTCGCCGGGGAGGTGCCGGTGGGGGAGAACCACCACTGGCTGCCGCTGCACGAGATCCGGCGGCTGCTGCGGATCGACGCCCTGGTCAACATGGACACCAGGACCGTGCTGTCCTGCCTGCCGTTCACCTTCCCGCCGGACCGGGCCCGCCCCGAGGACGACGGCATCATGGCGGGGCTGGTCCGCTCACTGCTGGGCGAGGGCCGGGCCCGCAGCACGCTCGGCGAGGTGCTGAGCTGGTTCACCGAGGCCAAGAGCCGGCACGAGCTCACCAGCCGCCGGATCCCCCTCGCGGGCCTCGCCGAGTGGCAGCGGACCCCGGAGGAGATCACCCACCGGGAGGACCGGCACTTCAGCATCATCGGCGTGCGGGTCGAGGCGACCGAGCGCGAGGTGGTCGGCTGGGACCAGCCGCTGTTCTACCCCAAGGGCAGGGGGGTGGTGGCCTTCGTGGTGAAGAACATCGACGGGCTCGCCCACCTGCTCGTCCACGCCCGCTTCCAGGCCGGCCTGCTGGACCGGGTGGAGATGGGGCCGACGGTGCAGTGCAACCCCGACAACCACCCGAAGAGCCGGCCGCGGTTCCTCGACGAGGTCCTCCACGCGCCGGGCGAGCGGATCCTGTTCGACGCCGTCCAGACCGAGGAGGGCGGCCGGTTCTACCGCTCGGAGAACCGCTACCTCCTGGTCGACGCGGGCGAGGACTTCCCCGAGGACGTGCCGGACGACTTCTGCTGGGTCACGGCCGCACAGCTGACCGCGCTCCAGCGGCACGGCTACTACGTCAACGTGGAAGCGCGCAGCCTGATCGCGTGCTTGCAGAGCCTCTGGTGAAAGGAACCACCGTGCCGGTCATCAGGTTCGGCCTGTTGGGCTGCGCCTCCATCGCACTCCGGCGGACCCTGCCCGCGCTGCGGGCCGCGCAGGGCGCCGAGCTGGTGGCGGTGGCGAGCCGCGATCCGGCCAGGGCCGAGCGGGTCGCCGCCGAGTACGGGGCCGAGGCCGTCGCGGACTACGTCGCCCTGTTGGCCAGGCCCGACGTGGACGCGGTCTACATCCCGCTGCCGACGGGCATGCACCATGCCTGGACCGCCCGCGCGCTGGCCGCCGGGAAGCACGTGCTCGCCGAGAAGCCGCTCGCCGCCCGGTACGCCGACGCGGCGGAGCTCGTCTCGCTCGCCGAGGCGCGCGGCCTGGTGCTGATGGAGAACCTGACCTTCCACCGGCACCAGGTCCACCAGCAGGTCCGCCGACTGGTGGACGACGGCAGGATCGGTGAACTCAGGGTGTTCCAGGGGGAGTTCGCGTTTCCGCCACTGGCCGGGTCGGACATCCGCTACCGGCGCGAGCTGGGCGGGGGAGCGCTGCTCGACGCCGGCGTGTACCCGCTGCGGGCAGCCCGGATGTTCCTGGGCGAGGACCTCGACGTGGTCGGCGCGAGCCTGGCCGAGAGCCCCGGGCACGGCGTGGACGTGAACGGCGGGGTGCTGCTGTCCGCGCCCGGCGGCCGGACGGCCCACCTCTCCTTCGGCTTCCAGCACGCCTACCACTGCTCCTACACGCTGTGGGGCAGCGAGGGCCGGCTGACGGTGGACCGCGCGTTCACCCCGCCGCCGGACTTCGCGCCGCCGATCCGGCTGGAACGGGCGGACGGCACCACGGAGTTCGCCGGTGCCGCCGACGACCAGTTCCGGGCGACGCTGGACGCGTTCGTCCGGGCGGTGGCCGATCCGGACGAGGCCGCCGCGTCGGCCGAGGAGATCCTGCGCCAGGCACGGCTCGTCGACCGCGTCGCCGCAGTGGCCGCAGCGTCCGCGCCGAACGGACCGAACCCACCGGTCGGGTCCGCCGCCTCGGTCGTGTCGACCCGCGCGGCCACCCGTCGCTGAACCCCCCCGGCCGAGCGCCCCGCCCCGCGGCGGGGCGTTCCGGCACCCGGGCCCCGCGCCGCCCCGAGCACCGGCGGCCCCCACGACAACGGATTTGGAGAGCAGCTTGCTGAGCGCCCCGCTCACCCTGGAGTCCATAGAATCGTTCTTCCCCGAGCGCACCGTCACGGTGGAGGAGCAGAGCGACGAGCTGGGGCTGAACCCGGCACAGCGCCACCTCTTCCGGAAGTTCCACGGGCTCGACACCATCCGCTACGACCCGGAGATGAGCCTCTACGACCTGGTCCTGCCGCCCGCGCGGCGGATCCTGGAGCAGACCGACCCGGCCTCGATCCGCTATCTGGTCCACGCCCGCTCGGCCCTGGAGGTCGCGCCCTCCACGATCGACGTCGGGGCCGAGATCCGCGACCGGCTCGGGCTCGGGCACGCCACCGCCTTCTCCGTGACGCACCAGAACTGCGCCTCCCCGCTGGCGGCGATCGACATGGTCGGCGAACTCCTGCGCGCGGACGGCGATCCCGACGCCCGGGCCCTGATCGTCACCGGCGAGAAGGCCTTCACCCCGATCCTCCGGGGCACGTACAACACCTACCTGACCGGTGAGGGCGCCGCCGCCTGCCTGGTCGCCCGCGGCGGACGCGGTCCGCGGGTCCGCTCCTACGTGTCCCGCACCTACGGCGAGTACGCCGACGGGATCAAGGTGGAGCCCGCGCTCATCCAGAAGTTCTCGGACCAGCGCCCCCGGATGATGCGCGAGCTGATGACCGCGGCGGCCTCGCTGGCCGGGTGCACGCTGGACGACATCCACCTGATCCTGCCGACCAACCCGAACGTGACGATCTGGAACGAGACCAGCCGCGAACTCGGCTTTCCCCCCGGCAAGATCTTCATCGACAACGTGGCCAGGTACAGCCACTGCATGTCCGCCGACACGCTGATCAACTACGTCTCGCTCCGGGAGGAAGGCCTCCTGGAGCCCGGACGGAACTACATGTTCGTCGCCATCGGCGTCGGTTTCACCTTCGCCGCCATGGTCTTCACCGAGGGGGGCCGGTAGCCGTGCCGCTTGGACTCCAGACCGTCGTCGTCACCGTCGACCCGCCCGGGAACGCGCTGCCGCTCAGCCCGGTCCGCGCCGAGTACAACCAGGACCTCACCGCCCAGTTCGGCGTCGCCGCCGACAACGAGCGGTGGTCGAAGGGGCGCAAGGTCAGCCACACCGACCTGGTCGACCTGCTGGTGGCCGGGCTGCCCGCGGATCTGCGCCGGCCGGACCTGCTCATCCTCGCCAACGCGCTGCCGGACCTGTTCCAGCACCAGGCCGTGGCCTGCCACCTGAACCACCTGACCGGCGGCCAGGCGCTCGCCTTCGCCGTCCAGGGCCAGGGGCTCGGCGCCCCCTTCACGGCCCTGCGGATCGCGCAGGCGTACACGGCGTCCGGACGCTGCCACACGCCGTGGATCGCGGTGCTGGAGCAGACCACGCTGCCCTACCACGACCCGGTGGTCCACGACGGGGCGCCGCTGTCCGACTCCGGCGTGCTGCTCTCCTTCGACCGGGGGGCCTGCCCCTGGCAGGTCCGCACGGTCACCGAGATCGCCCCCGGCGAGAAGCCCGCCGTCCGACTGCCCGAGCTCCTCGAGGGCGCGGACCGCCCGCTGGCCGTGCTCGGCCCCTGGGTGGAACGGGACCTCGACCTGCCCGTCGCCAACCACCGCGTCGGGACCGGCGGTTACGCCACCAGCGTGTGGCTGGAGCTCGGCCGGCACCGCGACCGCTGGGCCGAGGACCACGACCTGCTGCTGCTGTGCGACACCGACCCCCGTACCGAGGTCACCCACGTGGCCCTGCTCGACCGCCTCCCCACCAGCTCCTGAGCCCCGGAGACAGACATGCCCACCTCACTGGTCACCGGCGGTGCCGGTTTCATCGGCTCGCACGTCGCCGCGGAGCTGCTCCGCGCGGGCCACCAGGTCGTCGTGCTCGACGACCTGTCGGGCGGCGTCCGCCCCAACGTCCCGGAAGGCGCCGTCTTCCACCAGGGCGACATCTGCGACCAGGCCCTGGTCGACGCGCTGTTCGCCGAATGGCGCTTCGACTACGTCTACCACCTGGCGGCGTACGCGGCGGAGGGGCTCAGCCACTTCATCAAGCGGTTCAACTACACGAACAACGTGATCGGCAGCATCAACCTGATCAACGCCGCCGTCAACACCGGGACCGTCCGCTGCTTCGTCTTCACCTCGTCCATCGCGGTCTACGGCCACGCCGAGCCGCCGATGACCGAGGAGCTGACGCCCGCCCCGGTCGACCCGTACGGCATCGCCAAGTACGCGGTCGAGCAGGAACTCAAGGTCACCCACGAGATGTTCGGCCTGCCGTACATCGTCTTCCGGCCGCACAACGTCTACGGCGAGCGGCAGAACATCGGCGACCGCTACCGCAACGTGGTCGGGATCTTCATGAACCAGATCCTCCGCGGCGAGCCCTGCACGATCTTCGGGGACGGCGAGCAGACCCGGGCCTTCAGCTACATCGACGACGTGGCGATCCCGATCGCCCGCTCGGTCGAGAACCCCGGCATCTACGGGGAGACCTTCAACATCGGGGGCGACACCGCCTACACCGTCAACGAGTTGGCCACCGCGGTGTTCGAGGCCATGGGGGCCCCGCCGGCCGTGGACCACCTGCCGCCGCGGCACGAGGTGGCGCACGCCTACGCCGACCACAAGAAGGCCCACGCGCTGCTGAGCCTCAACCCGCACAGCGTCCCGCTGGCCACCGGGCTGGCGGCGATGGCGGCCTGGGCGCGGCAGCACGGCCCGCAGTCCCCGTCGGTGTTCTCCGGCATCGAGATCGCCAGGAACATGCCCCCGTCCTGGCAGGCCCTGGTCGTCCCGGAAGAGCCCGGAGCAGTCACGGACTAGTCCCTGTAGTCCCTGAGCGGCCCGTCGGCCCGGCGCAGCTCCGCCGGGCCGACGAAACGCCGAGGCTCCGGTCGCGCCGGGCGGTCTTCTCGACCCGCCTGGTACGGCCGGAGCCCCGGTGCTTTCGGGGGCGGTTCTCACACCATGAGTCCGCCGTCGATCTGCAGCACCGCACCGGTCACGTACTGGGCGCCGACCAGGTAGGACACCGCTCCGGCGACCTCGTCCGCGGTGCCGAGCCGGCCCAGCGAGATCACCGTGAGCGCCCGCTCCAGGGCCTTGCCGGAGAGGTCCACGACCATCTCGGTCTCGATCAGCCCCGGGGCGACGGTGTTCGCCCGGATCCCGTACTTGCCGACCTCCTTGGCCAGCGCGTTGGTGAAGCCGATGATCCCGGCCTTGGAGGCCGAGTAGTTGGTCTGGCCGCCGGTGCCCTTGACGCCCGAGGCGGAGGAGAGGTTGACCACGCACCCCCTGCGCCGCTTGAGCATGCCGAACACGGCCGCCCGGCAGACGTTGTACGTCCCGGTCAGGTTGGTGTCGATCACCGCGGACCAGTCCTCGTCGCCCATCAGCACCAGCGGCCGGTCGCGCAGGATGCCGGCCGAGGTGACCACCGCGTCGATCCCGCCGTGCTCCTTCTCGACCGAGGCCACCCAGTCCTTGACGGCCTGGGCGTCGGTGACATCGACCCGGCGGGCCGTCGCCCGGCCGCCGAGTCCGGCGACCTCCTTCTCCACCTGCCGGGCCGCCTCCTCGTTGGACCGGTAGCAGAACGCGACCTCGAAGCCGTCGCGGACCAGCTGCAGCACGACGGCCCTGCCGATGCCCCGCGATCCACCGCTCACCAGCGCGATCCGCCGGCTGTCCTCGGACATGGAGTCTCCTTTCGAATGTGGCCGGCCCGGGCGCGGAGGCACCGGGCGGCCGTCCTGTCAGCCCTCGCCGAGCCGGGCGACGGTGGTGGCGTTGCGGCGCCCCACCGGCTTGAGGTCCGCGAACTCGGCCAGGCCGAGTTCGGGCACGATGCCGTAGATCGCCGAGTACCGGCCGGCCGGCACCGCGTAGAGCTCGTGCCAGATGCCGACGGCGGCGCCGGCCGTGGCGAGCCGGTAGAAGTCCGTCCAGGCCTGCCGGTGGGTGGCGCCCTGCGAGTAGTCCAGCAACTCCTTGGTGCTGCGCCAGTACTGCATGACCATCAGCTCGCGGGGGCTCTGGAGGTACGTCCGGTACCCGAGCAGGCCGCTGTCGGCGTCCTCGGTGAGCTCGCGGATCATCGGCTTCATCGCCCGCAGCACCGGCAGCCACCTGCCCACGGCACGGAACCTGTTGACGCGGATGCCGAAGACGAACAGGGTGATGTCCTGCTTGTTGTCGACGCTGAACCGGCCGTTGCGGATGTCGTCACCCACGGTCGGACCTCCTCATTCGAAGAATCCGTAGACGGCCTTGATCCGGCCGCGCTCGATCAGCGCGAAGTCCTGGCCGCGCGCCACCGGGGCGGCCTGCGGGCCGCCGCACCGCCAGCGGAAGCGCACCTGCCGGTGGTGGCCGTCGACCGGGCCTTCGGCGTCGAACGGCAGCCCGCCGAAGCGTTCGCGCGTCATGCCGATGTAGGCGTCGAGGTCCGCCCGGCCCCGGGCGACCACGGCCGGGTCGGTGTAGACGACGTCCTCGGTGAAGACCTCGTCGATCCGCGCCCTGCGGACCTCGTCCGGCAGGTTCCAGACCTCCATGTAGCCCTTCACGAGGGACTGGTAGTCGCTCCTGGTCACGCTCCTCCTCCGTGGTAGACGCGTTCGGCCACGTGCAGCTTGGCGGCCTGCAGGGCGGCCAGGTCCGCCGGGCCGAACCCGCCGGCGGTCGGCCGTGCCGGGATCTCCAGGCGGCCGTCGAAGGGCCGGTAGTGGGTGAGGCTCCAGTTCGACCCCTGGTCGATCAGGGACCCGTGCTTGGTGTCGTAGTAGCCCTTCATCATGGAGAGCGCGACGCCCGAGGCACCGGCCGCGGCGGCGAACAGGTGCGGGTGGAAGCGGCTGGACAGCCAGGTCTGGCCCGCCCGGGCGGGGAAGCCGTCGCGCATCACGTCCCCCAGGGCGTACCGGCGGACCTTCGGCGCGAGGCGGTCGGCCCGCGCCCACACCGCCTGGTCCACCTCGGGCCAGCACTCGACCAGCCCGACCTCCTCGACGCCCCACTCGGCCAGCGTGGTCGACAGGAACGCCAGCAGGGTGGTCAGACCCGACTCCGAGCGGCCGGCCCGGGCACGTTCCTCGCGCTCCGAGGGGCCCGTCCCGTCGGTGGCGGCCGGGGCGAGCATCTGGGCCGGCGGCCGGGTGGTCTGCAGCGAGACCATGACCTCGGGCGCGTCGCCGGCCGGCGCCAGCCAGGCGCCCGGCGACAGGAACGCGTCGTCGCAGGAGTGCCGGGCCCCGGGCCCGAGCAGTTCCGCGGACGGCCGGTCGCGGACGTCGACGACCGTGAAGCCCGAGGTCAGCTCCGCGACCAGGTGTTCGGCCCCGTCGATGGCGGGAGCCAGGCCCACCCCGGTGACCGCGGAGACCGCGCCCGAGTGCGCGGTGGCGGTGGCGATGCCGGAGAGCAGGCCGACCATCGGCGGCCAGATCCCGTTCAGGAAGCCGCCGCCGGTCAGGTGCACCACGTCGGCCCGGCGGAGCAGCTCGACGCCCTCGCGCAGGTCGCCCGCCCGGTCGGGACGGGCGACCAGGCCGGCGACGGCCTCCTGCGCGTGCACCCCCTGCGACCAGTTGCGGAAACAGAGCTGCCAGAGCACGGACGTGGTCCGCAGCCGGGGGTGGAGCGGGAGCAGCTGTGCGGCGACGCGCTCCGGGGAGATGCAGTCCAGCACCACGTCCGCGTCGGGCGCGGTCCGCGCCAGGTACTTCAGCCAGGTGGCGGCGATGAGTTCGTCACCGAGGTTCGGGATGCCGGCCGTGGAGACCAGGTAGACCAGACGACGCATG
Organism: Kitasatospora sp. NPDC048239; assembly: GCF_043202015.1. Classification (NCBI taxonomy): domain Bacteria; kingdom Bacillati; phylum Actinomycetota; class Actinomycetes; order Kitasatosporales; family Streptomycetaceae; genus Kitasatospora; species Kitasatospora sp. NPDC048239. Next base: position 731,579 of record NZ_JBICZP010000003.1, read on the forward strand.
GTGCGCTCCGCTTGGGTAGGGGACGAGTGGCGGCCCGGGCGGGACGCCATGCGGCCCGGCCGGGCCGCATGGCGTGGCTCAGGAGCGGGCGCCGATGCTCTCCGCGAGGACCTCGTGGAGCCCCTTGAGGTTGATCATCCGCTCCAGCTGGGACTGGTCGATGGAGGTCCGGAAGCTGATCTCCAGGGAGGCGAGGATCTCGATCGCCTGCATCGAGTCGGCGCCGAGGTCCTCGACGAAGAGGGTGTCCTCGGTCAGCTCCTCGGGCTCGATCTCCAGAACGTCGCAGACGATCTCGTGGACCTTCGTGCGGACCTCGTCGGTGATGACGGACATGTGGACTACCTCCTGGTTGGTTCTGTGGTTTCCAGCGAATGCGCCGGGCGGACGGCCATGCTGGCCCGGCCGATCTCCGCGACGGTCCGGCCGTCGACGGTGCTGCGCCCGGCGAGGATCAGGTTCTCTCCGAAGTCCCGGACCAGCCGGACCTCGTGTTCGACGACGTCACCGGGCCGTACCCGGCCGGTGAAGCGGACGTCCGCGACGGCGCCGAGGAGGAGCACCCGGTCGTCCCCGGCGGCCTGGCCGCCCGCCCCGCCGAGCAGGCCCGCGGCCTGGCACCAGGACTCGAGCAGCAGCACGGCGGGGTAGTCGTGGGCGGCCTCGGCCGCGTTCGGCGGGAGCTCCTGGTACCAGGGCTCGTTGGCGGTGACCGCCTTCAGCGCGGTCAGCCGCTCGCCCGGGACCACGTCGGTGACCCGGTCCACCAGCAGCATCGGATAGCGGTGCGGCAGCAGCTCCTTGATCCGGTCGATCGTGATCATGCCGCCGCACCCCCGAACCGAAGCCGCATCCGCGCCGCGACGCCGCGTTCGGTGCTCGCGGTCGCCTTGCAGCGGCGCTCCGGCCCGTCCTGCGACCACACCAGGTCGAGGGTGAGCCGGTCGCCGGGCAGCACCGGGCTGAGGAACCGGCTCGACTCGACGGCGGTGAGCCGCCAGCCCTCGGGCAGGTCGGCCGAGGCGGCCAGCCGGACGAACTCCACCACGCAGACCCCGGGCAGGATCGGGAACCCGGGATAGTGCCCGGCGAACACCGGCTCCTGCGCGGAGACGGTCACCTCGGCCCCGCCGCCACCGGTCGCCCGGGGCAGGGCGCGGACCGGGCTGCAGACCTCGGGACCGGGCACCGCAGCCCCTTTCAGGACCGGCCGGTGCGCAGCACCGCGGCGGCGACCGCCCCGCTCAGGGGGTCCGTCGAAGTGAGCAGGACGATCCGGCCGACCGCATCGGGGTCGCGCTCGGCCAGCGCCAGCACGGAGGCGACCTGGAAGGCCGCCGAGGCCGCGTGGGTCTCGCCGATGAGCTCCTGAAGCGGGGTCACGGTGCGCTTGGACAGCTCCGCCAGGACGGCCTGCTCGGCCTCCCCGGCCTCGCCGACCGCCCCGGAGGGGCAGGTGGAGCCGATGTCGGCGGAGGTCAGCCCGGCCTTGTCGAGGGCCTTGCGGACCACCTCGCGGACCGCCGTCGGCCAGTCGCCGCGGCGGACGCCGAAGTCCAGGGAGAGCACCTCGGCCAGCGGGGCGGTGGCCGGCGCGGTGGTCAGCGCGAACATCGCGCAGCCCTCGCCGAGGACGCTGCGGTCGGTGCCCTCGGCCCGCCCGTGCAGCTCCAGCCAGGAGCGGGCGCGGGTGAACTCCTCCGCGGCACCGGTCAGCACGGTCTCGGCCCGGCCCGTCAGCAGCAGCCGGCGGGCGTAGTTGAACGCGGTGAAGCCGGTCGGGCGGCCCGCCGCGAGCGTGGTGTTGGGACCGCGGTAGCCGTACCAGATGGCGCACTGGCCGGCCGCGCCGTTCATCACGCCGTACGGGAGGGTGGACGGCTCCACGAGGTGCGGGAGTTCGGCCTCCAGCGAGGCCCGGACGGTCTCCATCATGGTCTGCGGGCTGCCCATGGTGGTGCCGAGGATGACACCGGTGCGCTCGTCGAGCTCGACGTCCTCGCGCAGCATCCGCACGGTGGACACGGCCAGCCCGGAGAGCCGGTTCATCCCGCGGGTGCCCTTCTTGCCGAGCACCTCCCGGGCGTTGAAGTCCGGTACCAGGGCGGCCTGTTCGTCCGAGATCCCCCAGGAGGCGGAGTCGATCGGGGCGACCGCGGAGCGGCCCGAGGCCAGGCCCTCGACGAAGGCCCGGCGGCCGGCTCCGAACGGGGAGGTCACCGACCAGGCGGTGATCGCGACCGGGCGGGTCATCGGGTCTCCCCCTCGTAGGCTCCGAAGATCACCACTGAGTTGTTCCCTCCGAAGGCCATGCCGTTGCTCTGGACGATCCGCAGCTCCGCGGGGACCGAGTGGTTGGGGACGCAGTCGATCTCGCAGTCCGGGTCGGTCTCGCGGTGGTTGATGGTCGGCGGGATGAAGCTCTCGGTGATCGCGATGGCGCAGGCCGCGCCGGCCAGCGCGCTGGCCGCGCCCATGGTGTGGCCGAGCATCGCCTTCAGCGACACGGTGCGGGGCGGCCTGCCCTCGTACACCGCGTTGATCGCGCGGGCCTCGGTCACGTCGTTGGCCTTGGTGCCGGTGCCGTGGGCCGAGATCAGGTCGACCTGCTCGGGCTTCACGCCCGCGTCGTCCAGGGCGAGCGTGATGCAGCGCGAGATGCTGTCCTGGTCGGGGGCGACCGGGTGGTGGGCGTCGCAGTTGAGCCCGTAGCCGAGCACCTCGGCGTAGATCCGCGCCCCGCGCGCCAGCGCCGACTCCAGGGTCTCCAGCAGGAGCACCCCGCCGCCCTCGCCGGTCAGGATGCCCTGCCGGTCCTTGTCGAACGGGCGGCAGCAGTCGGGGGCGATGGTGCCGAGCCGGTAGAACGCGGTGAAGGTCTTGCGGCAGACGGCGTCGGCGCCGCCGCACAGGGCGAAGTCGGCCTCGCCCAGGCGCAGGGCGTCCAGGCCGTTGCCGATCGCGTAGTTCCCCGCGGAGCAGGCGGTGGTCAGGGTGGTCGCCTCGACGTCGGCCAGCTCCAGCTCGTCCGCGATCGCGGTGGCCAGCTGGCCGGAGGGGATGGTGCGGGCGAGCACCGGGTCCATGCTCTCCGGGCCGCCGTGCAGCTCGAGTTCGGTGAGCTGGTCGAGCTCACGGGACGCGCCGTCGGTGGTGCCGATGGAGATGTGGTACCGCTTGCCCCTCTGGTCGGCGTCGTCCAGTCCGGCGTCCTCGAAGGCCATCCGGGCCGCGGCGACCGAGAACTGGGCCGCGCGGCTCAGCCGGTCCACCGGGGTCCGGCTGATCCAGGCCCCGGGCTCGAAGCCGACGACCTCGCAGGCATTGGCGTGGGCGAACCCCGTCGTGTCGAAGGCGGTGATCGGAGAGACGCCGCTGCGGCCCTCCCGCATTCCCCGGGTGAACTCCTCCCGGCCTACTCCAATGCTCGAAATCACCCCTATTCCGGTGACGACAACCCGTCCGGCGACGGCTGTTGTTTCGGCTACGGACATGGAACTCCTTAGGCGGCTGAGTTCGATGAACCTCTTCGGTTCGGTGCGGTCCATCACCGCGGCGGCGCTATTCTGCCTCCGGTGGCCGTGAACGGGAACCGAGGATATTCGCGGAATAGGCTTCGGTGGTCGGTGCGGACCGGTCGGCACTCGCTCCCAGCCTCGTCGACGCCTCTCGGCACAATACCCGCACAGATTTCTTTGCCGCCACTAGTGAACTCCCTAGCCTCCCCCGGCGGGCGGCCGGAAATGGCCCGGCGGGCCGCGCTCCGGCCGGATACTGGGGATATCACTAGTTTTTCCGGCGGACGACATTGCTAAGGTCCGATTCGGAGCAGTGGAGCGTCACCGCGCCGATGGCCCGCGCATTCGAATAGGCCGAACTCCCCAACCGTGAAGAGAGAGTCCGCGTGCTGACACGGCTCCTGCGCACCTTCCTGCGCCCCTATCGGAAACACGTTGCGGCGGTCGTGCTGCTGCAACTCGTGCAGACGGCGGCGGCGCTGTACCTCCCGTCGCTGAACGCCGACATCATCAACGAGGGCGTGGTCAAGGGCGACGTCGGATACATCGTCCGGGACGGCGGCCTGATGCTCGCCGTGTCGCTCGGCCAGTTCGCCTGCCTGATCGCCGCGACCTACTTCAGCTCCTGGCTGGTGATGGAGGCCGGGCACGACATCCGCGCCGCGGTCTTCGACCGGGTGCTGGGGCTGTCCAGCCGGGAGATGAACCGGTTCGGCACCGCGACGCTGATCATGCGCACCACCAACGACATCCAGCAGGTCCAGATGCTGGCGGTGATGATCCTCGGCACGGTGGTGTTCGCCCCGCTGATGGCCGCCGGCGCGGTCCTGATGGCCATGGACCAGAGCGTGCCGCTCTCCGCCCTGCTCCTGGTCGTCGTCCCGGTCCTCGGCATCGTGGTGTCCCTGATCGTGACGCGGATGCGGCCGGCCTTCCGGGTCGTGCAGCAGCACCTCGACGACGTGAACCGCGTGCTGCGCGAGCAGATCACCGGGATCCGGGTGATCCGGGCCTTCGTCAAGGACCGCTTCGAGCAGGAGCGCTTCGAGCGGTCCAGCACCGACCTGTACCGCGCCTCGCTGCGCGGCGGGCGGATCATGGGCCTGATGTTCCCCAGCGTGATGGCGGTGGTCAACCTGGCCGGCGTCGCCGTGGTCTGGTTCGGGGGACGGCTCAGCGCCGAGGGGTCGATGCAGGTGGGCGGACTGGTCGCCTTCCTCAGCTACCTGATGCAGGTCCTGCTGGCGGTGACGATGGTGACGCTGCTGTTCATCATGGCGCCGCGCGCCGAGATCAGCGCGAACCGGATCCAGGAGCTGCTGGCCACGACGAGCAGCGTCGTCCCGCCGGCCGAGCCGGTCACCGAGCTCCCCGAGCCGGGCCGCCTGGAGCTGACCGGGGTCGAGTTCCGCTACCAGGGGGCCGAGCAGCCGGTGCTGCAGGGCATCGACCTGACCGCCCGGCCGGGCGAGGTCACCGCGATCATCGGCGGTACCGGCAGCGGGAAGACCACCTTGCTGAACCTCGTCCCCCGGCTCTTCGACGCCACCGCGGGCTCGGTGTCGGTCGGCGGGGCGGACGTGCGCACGGTGGCCCCGGAGGTCCTCTCGCGCAGCATCGGATTCGTCCCGCAGCGGCCCTACCTGTTCGGCGGGACGGTCGCCACCAACCTGCGGCACGGCAATCCCGACGCGACCGACGAGGAGCTGTGGCACGCCCTGGAGGTCGCCCAGGCCCGGGAGTTCGTCGAGCGGATGCCCGAGGGGCTGGCCAGCCCGATATCCCAGGGCGGCACCACCGTCTCCGGCGGCCAGCGCCAGCGGCTGGCGATCGCCCGCGCGCTGGTGCACCGCCCCGACATCTACCTCTTCGACGACTCCTTCTCCGCCCTCGACTACGCGACCGACGCCGCGCTGCGCGCCGCGCTGGCCGTCGAGACCGCGCAGGCGACCGTCGTGATCGTCGCGCAGCGGGTCAGCACCATCCGGCACGCCGACCGCATCGTCGTACTCGACCAGGGCCGGATCGTCGGCACGGGCACCCATGAGGAACTGATGGCCGGCAACGCGACCTACCGGGAGATCGTGCTCTCCCAGCTCACCGAACAGGAGGCGGCCGCATGAGCAACTTCATGTCCTTCATCGGCGGCGGTTCGGACAAGGCCCAGGACTTCCGCGGTTCGCTGCGGCTGTTCGTCCGGGCCCTGCGTCCCGAGCGCACCCTGATGGCGCTGACCGTCCTGCTGACCGCCGGCAGCGTGCTGGCCACCGTGGTCGGCCCGGTGATCCTCGGCAGGGCCATCGACCTGGTGGTCGACGGGGTGATCGGCAAACCGCTCCCGGCGGGCCTGAGCAAGGAGCAGGTGGTCGCGCAGACCCGCGCCGACGGCAACGGCGCGCTCGCCGACATGCTCTCCGGGATGGACATCGACCCGGGTCGGGGCGTCGACTTCGACGCCCTCGGGCGGCTGCTGGTCATCATCGCGCTGATCTACCTCGGCGCCTGGGTGCTCGGCGCGCTGGCGTCCCGGACGACGGCCGCCGTCGCGCAGCGGTCGATGCTGCGGATCCGCGCGCAGGCGGAGGCCAAGCTGGCCCGGCTGCCGCTGTCCTACTTCGACTCCCAGCCGCGCGGCGAGGTGCTCAGCAAGGTCACCAACGACATCGACAACCTCGGGCACACCCTGCAGCAGACGCTCGGTCAGCTGCTGAGCGCGGTCCTGACCATCGTCGGCGTCCTGATCGCGATGCTCTGGGCCTCCTGGCTGCTCGCCCTGGTCGCCCTGGTGACCGTCCCGGTGTCGGTCGTGGTGGCCAAGCGGATCGCGAAGCGGGCGATGCCGCAGTACGGCATGCAGTGGGCCACCACCGGGCAGCTCAACGGCCACATCGAGGAGGTGTACGCCGGCCACGAGCTGGTGAAGCTCTTCGGCTGGCAGGGCCAGGCCTCGGCGGTCTTCCAGTACCACAACCGGACGCTGACCCGGGCGAGCTTCAAGGCGCAGTTCGTCTCGGGCCTGATCCAGCCGGCCATGACCTTCCTCGGCAACCTCAACTACGTGCTGGTGGTGGTCGTCGGAGGGCTGCGGGTCGCCTCCGGCACGATGTCCATCGGGGACGTCCAGGCGTTCCTGCAGTACTCCCGGCGGTTCAGCCAGAGCCTCACCGACCTGGCCAGCATCGCCAACCTGCTGCAGTCCGGCGCGGCCTCCTTCGAGCGGGTGAGCGGCTTCCTGGAGGCTCCCGAGGAGACGCCCGACCCGCGCGACCCGGCGGAGCCCGCGCAGGTGCGCGGACGGGTCTCCTTCGAGCACGTCTCCTTCCGCTACCAGGCGGACTCGCCGCTGATCGAGGACCTGTCGCTGGCGGTCGAGCCCGGCCAGACGGTCGCCATCGTCGGGCCGACCGGCGCGGGCAAGACCACCCTGGTCAACCTGCTCATGCGGTTCTACGACGTGACCGGCGGGCGGATCACCGTCGACGGGGTCGACACCGCGGCGATGGCCCGCGAACGGGTGCGCGGCCTGACCGGGATGGTCCTCCAGGACGCCTGGCTGTTCGGCGGCACGATCGCGGAGAACATCGCCTACGGTGCGGGCGACGTCTCGCGGGAGCGGATCGTGGCGGCGGCGCGCGCCACCCACGTCGACCACTTCGTACGAACCCTGCCCGACGGCTACGACACGGTCATCGACGAGGAGGGCACCAACGTCAGCGCCGGCGAGAAGCAGCTGATCACCATCGCGCGGGCCTTCCTGGCCGAGCCGTCGATCCTCATCCTGGACGAGGCGACCAGCTCGGTCGACACCCGTACCGAGCTGCTGATCCAGCGGGCCACGGCCGAACTGCGCCGCGGCCGGACGAGTTTCGTCATCGCGCACCGGCTGTCCACGATCCGCGAGGCCGACCTGATCCTGGTGATGGAGGACGGGCGGATCGTCGAGCAGGGCACGCACGAGCACCTGCGGGTGGCCGGCGGTGCCTACCAGCGCCTGTACGAGGCGCAGTTCAGCCAGGCCGCGGTGTAGCCCCCGCACCCGGCCGACGCCGAACGGCCCCGCCCCGACGATCGTCGGAGCGGGGCCGTTCGGCGTGCGGGGCCGCCGGTCGGGCGGGTGCGGGGGGATCCGGGAGGGTGCGGGGGAGCCGGAGCCGCACACGGGCGGGACCCCCGGTGCCCGCCGGAGGCCCGCACCGGACCTCCGGGAGCAGGAGGGTCCCGGAACGGCGGCACCCCGTACGGCCTGGGCCGTACGGGGTGCGGGGTGCGGGGGAGTCACATCAAGGGGCCGGCACCCGTGCGGAGTTCCTGGAGGTGGGCCCAGCACTGGCGCACGCCGTCCCGCAGTTCGACCTCGGCCTTCCAGCCCAGCACGTCGCGGGCGAGGGAGGTGTCCAGCCAGTTGCTCTGCCGGTCGAACGGCCGGCCCTCCTCGGGTCGGACGACGAGGTTCCGCCCGACCACCTCGCGGACGATGTCCAGCAGGTCCCCGAGCGGGGTGGGTATCCCCGACCCGACGTTCAGCACCTCGGGCAGCGTGTCCGCGAGGCCCGCGCCGACCGTGTCGTGGATGACGGCGAGCATCCGGGCGACATCGTCCACGTGCACGTAGTCGCGGGCCACCCGGGGGTCGCCGAAGATCCGGACGGGTTCGTCGCGGGCGGCGGCCGCGAGCCAGTGCGGGAGCACACCGTAGCCCCTGGCCAGGCGCTGCCCGGGCCCGTAGACGTTGCTCAGCCGCAGGGCCAGCGGGCGGATCCGCCTGGAGTAGCCCAACAGCCGCTGTTCGAGCCGCAGTTTGGCCAGGCCGTAGGCGGAGGTGGGGCCGGTCAGTGCGGACTCCCGGTACGGGGAGTGCGCGGCGGGTGCGTAGACCGCGCCGCCCGAGCTCGCCAGGACGAACACCGGTCGGCGCCGTGCGTGGACGAGCGCCTCCAGCACCTCGGTGAGCAGGGCGTGCTCCGCGGCGACCGCCTCCGGAGAGCTGGCCGCCAGGACGGGGTTCAGCCCGGCGGCGAGGAAGAAGACCGTCTGGGCGTCGCGTAGTCCGGCACTCGCCCGGCCGCCGACCACGGCGGGTGCGGACCGGTTGAACAGGGCCAACGGACGCCCGGCTGCGCCGAGTTCCGAGACCAGGCGGGAGCCGAGAAAGCCGGTGGCCCCGATAACGGCGGCCATGCCTTCGCGCACCGGCACTCCTCTCACGGTTGTCCGGGTCCGCTGTCGCGCCCGGGAACGCTCGATTCGGAAGGTTCGGCGCGCGGTGCGCGCTCGGCCGGTTGGGGGGCCCGTCGGGCGGGCGGTTCGGTGCCCAGCCGGGTGGCCAGCTCGGCCAGGTAGGAGACGATCGGGACGGCCTCCGCCGGACCGGGCGGCGCCGTTCGGACGGCGCGCAGCCGCCGGTAGACGCGGTGGATGTCCGGGTGGACGCCCTCCGGCGCCCGGTACCCGGCGTCGCCCCGGACGAACACGGCCCCACAGCCCAGCGCGAGCGCCGGCCGTACGTCGTGGTCGACCCGGTTGCCCACCATCAGCAGCCGGTCCGGGGCAAGGCCCAGCCGGGTCCGTCCCAGGTCGAGCAGGCCCGGGTCGGGCTTGGCGACCCCGACCAGTGAGTCGAGGAGGACGTCGCGGCACACCGCGGTGACGCCCCAGCGGTCGAGGACCTCCGCGCACTCCGGCGGCTGGTTCGCGACCACGACGGTGGGGAGGCGGCCGGCGATGTCCCGGACGGCCGCGACCGCGCCGGGGATCTCCTGGGCCAGCTCGCCCCACCGCCTGCGGACGTCCGCCCAGGCCTGTGCGGCCAGCGCGGTCCGGTTCTCGGAGCCGCCCCAGGAATAGCCGGAGCCGTCCTTCCGGTAGAACCTCTCGACCTGGTCGAGAAAGTCGGTGAGGGTGACCCCGGGGTCGTCTTCCGACATTCTGTCGAAAGCCCCCTGGAGCCAGGCCAGCTCAAATGGCTCGTCGTAGTAGATGACGCCGCCGACGTCCAGCGCGATCCCGCTGAATTCCAGCACGATGATCCGCTCCATTTCCAGCCGTCGCCCAGTATGACATATCAAGGACTAGGTGATTCCCTATTCTTCGGCGCATGCCGTTGCCAGCCCCTGCGGCTGACGTATCGTAGGGAGTTGCCAGGCCTCACAGAGAAGGGCTTTTGACGTGACGCAAATCCTGTCGCCCGGCGAAGAGCTGCTGGACGCATTTCGCGCGAATGGATTCTCGACGCTTCCGAAACTGGTCGACGAGTCCGAACTCGAGTGGCTCCGCGGGGTTTATGACCGGCTGTTCGAGAATTATCTCAGCGCTGATCCTGGAGACTACTACGACATTTCCGGGGACGGAACCGGAGTCGCCCAACTGCCGCAGATAATCCGGCCCGAGAAGTATGCGCCGGAGCTGGTGGAAAGCGCCCACTTCGCGCGCTGCCGGTCCATTGCCTCGGCGTTCCTCGGGGTGCCCGAATCCGAGTTGGATTTCTACGGCCACGCGATCCTCAAGCCGGCCGAGTACGGGGCCCCGACCCCCTGGCACCAGGACGAGGCCTACATGAGCCCGCACTGGCACCGGCGCGGCCTCAGCATCTGGACCCCGCTGGACGGGGCGAGCGTGGAGAGCGGCTGCCTCCACTTCGTCCCCGGCCTGCACCGGGGCCCGGTCCTGCCGCACCGGCACATCGACCACGACGACAGGGTCCGCGGCCTGATGACCGACGAGGTGGACCCGGCGGCCGCCGTCGCCTGCCCGCTCGAGGCGGGCGAGGCGAGCGTGCACGACTTCCGGACGCCCCACTACGCCGGGCCGAACCACACCAGCCGGGCCCGGCGCGCCTACGTCCTGGTCTTCATGGGGCCCGCGACCGCGGTCGAGGACCCCGAGCCCCGCCCCTGGCGCACCCAGGACTGAGCGGGGGTCAGACCGTGCCCGGCCGGCCGGTGGTGCCATCCGCGTAGAGATGGGCCAGTGCGTCGGCCGGGTCGGGCGCCTCGGAGGAGCGGGCGAAGTCGACCGCGGCGTCGATGGTCCGCGCGATCTCGGCGTCCACCGCCTCGACGGCCTCCCGCGGCAGGCGGGTGCGCTGGAGTTCGAGCGGGTCGCGCTCGCGCCAGCCGGCCACCTCCGCCTCCTCCCGGTAGTTGAGCGTCATCTGCTGCTCGAAGGAGTGGTGCCCGAAGAAGCGGTACGTCCGGCACTCCAGGAAGACCGGGCCGGCGCCGCGCCGGCAGGCGTCGACCGCCTCGGCGGTCCGGGCGGCCACCTCCTCGGCGTCCATGCCGTCCACGGCCATCGAGGTCATCCCGAAGCCCGCGGCCCGGCTGACCGCGTCGCCGGCGAGTGCCTGGTCGACCGGCAGGGTCGTGGAGTAGCCGTTGTTCTCGCAGACGAAGACCACCGGGAGGGACCAGACGGCCGCCAGGTTGAAGGCCTCCAGGACGACGCCCTGGCTGAGCGCGCCGTCGCCGAAGAACGCGGCGGCCACCACCTCCCGGCCGCTCTGCCGGCCGGCCCAGGCCGCACCGACGGCGATCGGCGCACCCGCGCCCACGATGCCGTTGGCCCCGAGGATGCCGAGGCTGACATCGGCGGCGTGCATCGAGCCGCCCCGGCCGAGGTTCAGCCCGGTGGTCTTCCCGCAGATCTCGGCGAGCATGCGCGCCGGGTCGGCGCCCCTGGCCAGGACGTGGCCGTGGCCCCGGTGGGTACTGGTGATCACGTCCTGTGGACGCAGTTGGGAGCAGACGCCCGCCGCCACCGCCTCCTGGCCGATGTACGGATGGATGCCGCCCACGATCTCGCCGGTGAGCGACATTTCGAGGCAGCGTTCCTCGAAGGCGCGGATAAGTCTCATGGTCCGGTAGAGATTCAGCGGCAGTTCTTCCGAGTTCGCCATTGAGAAGCCTTTCCCGAGGAGCGCACGGATCAGGGCGATGCTACCCGAGCGGGGTGCGCGAACCACTAGGGGAATTTCCATGTGGTCTAGGAGAAACCCCAGAGAAACGGTGGCCGCGGCGGTGTTAGAGTCCTCCCCCGCCAGGCGCCGGGCGCCTGGTGGGGCCGCCCGCACCGCCGTGTCGTCCGGTCCGTCCGGCGCGGAATGGGTGGACCGGGAGTTCTTTCGGCCGCCCGGGAATCCGGACTGGGGAAATTCCTAGTCAATTTCCGGAGGGGCGTTGCTAGGGTCTGGCTTTATGAACCGCGAAGAGATCCGGAAGCGCGCAATCGAACTGGAACCCTGGGTCAACGGATTCGAATACGAGGGCGTCCGATACGCCCGCGGATCCGAGCTCGGATATCTGCTGGGCCAGGCGCCCGAGGACCGTGCCACGGCCTTCTTCGCGGCGTTCCCCGACGCTCGGCGCATCCTTGAGCTGGGCGCGCTGGAGGGGGCCGACACGCTGGCGCTCGCCCGCCGCCCCGGCACCTCGGTGCTCGCCCTGGAGGGGCGGGTCGAGAACCTGCGCCGCGCCGAGTTCGTGCTCGAGGTCAACGGGGCGGCCAACGCGCAGATGCGGGTCGCCGACGTGGAGACGATCGACTTCCCCTCGCTCGGCCGGTTCGACGCCGTGCTGTGCGCCGGACTGCTCTACCACGTCCAGCAGCCGTGGACGGTGCTGGCGAACATCGGCCTGGTCGCCGACAACCTCTTCCTGTCGACGCACTACTGGGGCACCACGGACGGCCTCGGCGGCCAGGACGGCTTCGCCGTCAAGCCGGTCCGCGAGGACCACCCCGAGCCCCAGGCCCGCGGACTGAGCGTCGACGTGCAGTGGCTGGACCGCGATTCGCTGATGCGCGCCCTGACCGCGGCGGGCTTCACCGAGGTCGAGGTGGTGCACGAGCGGATCAGCCCCGAGGTGTGCGACATCGTCGCGGTCTGCCGGAAGGCCGGGTGACCGACGTGCAGGAACTCGTACAGGACTTCCGCCGGGACGGATTCGTCTGCGCCGGACCGGTCTTCGCGGACGACACGGTGCGCCGGCTCAAGGCCGGTGCGGCCCGGCTGATCGACCGCTTCATCACGGACGGCCACCGCTCGGACGACTACTGGAACTACGAGGTCGAGGGCCCCGAACGGCCCGTCCTCTACCGCGTCCACAACCTGGAGAAGCAGGACTGGCCGGAGGCCGAACTGCTGCACCGGCCCGAACTCGCCGAACTGGCCGCCGCGTTCGTCGGCAGCCCGGTCGTCCCGACCGCCTTCGCGCTCGTCCTCAAGGAGCCCGACCGGGCCGGTGGCGTGCCCTGGCACCGCGACCGCACCACCGTCGGCCCGCACAAGGTCTGCAACCTCAGCATCTGCCTGGACGAGGCGAGCCCGGAGAACGGCTGCCTGGAGGGCGTCCCCGGCTCCCACCTGCTGCCCGACGACGCCGATGTGACGGCCGTCCGGGACAACGGGCCGAAGGTGGCGATCCCGGTCTCGGAAGGCGACGTCGTCGTGCACGACGTTCGCCTGGTGCACGGCTCGGGCCCCAACCCGACCGCGCGCTGGCGCCGGACGATCGTGATCGAGTTCGCCGATCCGGCACTGAAGCTCGACTCCTGAGCGGGAGATGCCGATGAGAGTCCTCTTCACGGTCTCGAACTGGGCCGGCCACTGGGTCAGCATGGTTCCGCTGGCCTGGGCGCTGCGCGCGGCCGGCCACGAGGTGAGGGTCGCCTGCGCGCCCCAGCAGGTCGGCGGGATCGCCTCGACCGGACTGATGCCGGTCTCGGTGCTCGACGCGCCCGACATGATGGAGTCGGCGCGGCTGTCGTTCTACGCCCAGGCCCTCGCCCTGCCCGAGCAGGACCCGGGCGCACCGCTGCCGCTGCTGCCCTCCACCGGGGAGCCCTTGGAGTCGCTGGCCGACTTCGACACGGCGCTCCTGTACGACTTCTGGGGCCGCGCCGTCCCCGCCGTCCAGCGCAGTTTCGACAACGCCGTCGAGTACGCCGCACAGTGGCGCCCCGACCTCGTGGTCTACGACCTGATGGCGGTCGAGGGCGCGCTGGTCGCCCTGCTGCACGACGTCCCGGGCGTCTACGTCTCACCGGGCTTCATCGGCACCGTCGAGACGGAGCCGGGCCTGAACCTGCTCGCCGGGGACCCGCTGTCGTGCTTCGAGAAGTACGGCGTGGACGACTGGTCCAGGGCGCGGATCCGCTACGCGGTGGACCCCTCGCCCGACGCGGCGGTCCCGCCGCTGGGCGACGCGCTGCGGATCCCGATGGGCTACGTGCCCTACAACGGCGCCCAGGACGTCGACCCGGGGCTGCTCGGCCCGGTCGACGGCAAGCGGGTCTGCATCGTCTGGGGCAACTCGGCGACCGGCATCTTCGGCACCGACGTGCCGGCCCTGCGGCAGGCGGTCGAGTCCGCCGCGCGGCAGGCCGCCGAGGTGGTGCTGACGGCCGGCCCCGAGCAGGTGGAGAGCCTGGGCGGGCTGCCGCCGAACGTCCGGGTGCTGCGCAACTGCCCGATCGAGCTGATCCTGCCGGAGTGCGACGTGCTGGTCCATCACGGCAGCGCCAACTGCCTGATGAACGGCATCGCCGCCGGCCTCCCCCAGCTCGCGCTCGCACTGAACTACGACGCGCTGGTCTACGGACGGCGCATCGACCCGACCGGGGCGGTCCGCACCCTCCCCGGTCTGCGGACCTCCGCCGAGGAGATCGACGAGGCGCTCGCCGCACTGCTGCACGACCCCGCGTTCGGCAAGGCCGCCCAAGGCCTTCAGGACGGCGTGCGGCAGGCACCATCACCGGCCCGGGTGGCCGACCTGCTGATCGGGCTCGCCCGCACCGGGAGCCTGACCCAAGACGACGTGGACCGGATACGGGAGGACGCATGACCGAGGTGAGCCGCCGCGCCGTCGTGACCGGTGGCGCGGGATTCATCGGCTCGCACCTGTGCGAGCGCCTGGTCGAACAGGGCATCGCCGTGGTCTGCGTGGACGACTTCTCCACCGGCCGCCGCGAGAACCTGGCCGGGCTGATCGACTCCCCGCTGTTCCGGCTGGTCGAGGCGGACGTGTCCGAGCCCTTCACCGTGGAGGGGCCGGTCGACTACGTGGCGCACCTCGCCTCGCCCGCCTCCCCGTTCGACTACCTCCGGCTGCCGCTGGAGACCCTGCGGGTGGGCTCGGCCGGCACGGAGAACGCGCTCCGGCTGGCGGTGGCGAACCGCGCCCGGTTCCTGCTCACCTCGACCTCCGAGGTGTACGGCGACCCCGCGGAGCACCCGCAGCGGGAGTCCTACTGGGGGAACGTCAACCCGATCGGGCCGCGCGCCGTCTACGACGAGGCCAAGCGCTACGCCGAGGCGGTCACCTCCGCCTACCGGCGCACGCTCGGCGCCGACACCGCCATCGCCCGGCTCTTCAACTGCTTCGGGCCGAGGATGCGCCGCGACGACGGCCGGGTGGTCCCCACCTTCGTGGGCCAGGCGCTGGCCGGCGAGCCGCTGACCCTCAACGGCTCCGGTGAGCAGACCCGCTCGCTGTGCTACGTCGACGACACCGTCCGGGGCCTGCTGGCGCTGCTGTTCAGCGACCTGTCGGGGCCGGTCAACATCGGCGGCACGGGCGAGCTCACCGTCCGGGAGATCGCCGAGCTGATCGCCCGCGAGGCCGGCGTGGAGCTGCGCACCGTCCACCAGCCGCTGCCCCAGGACGACCCGGGGCGGCGCTGCCCGGACATCGGGATAGCCCGGACGCGGCTCGGCTGGAAGCCGGAGGTGCCGACCGCCGAGGGCCTGCACCGGACGATGGCCTGGTGGACGGCCGCCGCGCAGGAGGCCCGGGTATGACCGGGCCCGGCACCGCGCGGCGCAACGCCGGCACGCCCC
Source organism: Kitasatospora sp. NPDC048239 (assembly GCF_043202015.1). Classification (NCBI taxonomy): domain Bacteria; kingdom Bacillati; phylum Actinomycetota; class Actinomycetes; order Kitasatosporales; family Streptomycetaceae; genus Kitasatospora; species Kitasatospora sp. NPDC048239. The sequence continues at coordinate 746,930 of NZ_JBICZP010000003.1, forward strand.
GCGCGGCCGCCCCGTCCCACCGCCCAGCAACGACGACGAAGGGTAAGGCGTGATGACCACCGACACCGCGACGCCCACCGTCCCGGAGTGCCACATCCGGGAGACGGGCCTGCTGCCCGAGCACGTGGCCGCCTTCAAGCGGCACGGCGTGCTGGCTCTGCGGGGACTGCTCGACGCCGAGGAGCTGAAGAGCGTCCAGGCCGCCGCCGCGTCGCTGATCGACGACTGCTGGCGCACCCGGGAGAAGACCGACGTCATCTGGACGCTGGAGCCGACCGAGCCCGACGCGGCGCCGGTCCGGATCGAGTACGTCGTCGACAAGTCCCGGCCGATCGCCCGGCTGGCGGGCCACCCCCTGCTGCTCGACGCGATGGAGGCGCTGGTCGGCCCCAGCCTGATCCCGACCTGGGACAGCATGGTGTTCAAGACCACCGCCGGTGCGCCCCGGCTGGCCTGGCACCGGGACGGCGAGATGTACCGCGACGCCGTCGGGGTCATCGGCTCGGGCCGGGTCATCGACGCGGGGATCTACCTCGACCCCGCACCCGAGGACAACTGCGTCTGGGCCATCCCGGGCTCGAACTACTGGGACGACGAGCGGATCACGCGGACCGCCGAGCGGCTCAACGCCAGCGAGTGGGACACCGCGGGCGCGGTGCCCGCCGTGATGAACCCCGGCGACGCCCTGCTCCACAACATCCTGACCCTGCACGGCGCCCCGGCCGTGAAGGGATCGCAGCGCCGGGTCGTCTACTTCGAGTACCGCCCGGCCGAGCTGGAGTGGCAGGTCGGCCCGCACGTCCCCGCGTACGTGGGCCTCAAGCAGCAGGTCCTGCGGTCCTGCCTGGACCTGCGCCGGGAGTCCGCCCCGGACGAGGAGCCCTTCGCGTACCGCCCGGCGGACGCGCTCCGCCACTGGGAGGGGCGCCCCGAGCTGACGACCTATCGGTTCCCGCACGAGGAGTACTGGCGTTGGTGACGCTACTGAACCGGATCCCCGTCCTCGGCGCGCTGCTCGGCGGCCCCGGGCCGTCCGCGCAGCCCACCCTGGAAGAGGTCATGGCCGAGCGCTACCGGGAGCGGACGCGTCCGCGCCCCGGTGACGAGGCCTACGCGCACCTGCTCGACCTGCGGGAGGCCCTCGCCGCGGCCGTGGACGACGCCAAGGGCGTCTGGCTGGACTTCGGCGCGGGCACCTCGCCGTACCGGGGCCTGTTCCGCGAGGCCGCGCTCAAGACGGCCGAGCTCGGCGGGGCCGAGGGCTACTCGGTCGACTACCAGCTCAACGAGGACGGCAGCTGCCCCGCCCCGGACGACACCTTCGACGGGGTGCTCTCCACCCAGGTGCTGGAGCACGTCGACGACCCGGACGCCTACCTCCGCGAGGCGTTCCGGCTGCTGCGCCCGGGCGGCCGGCTGGTGCTCTCCACCCACGGCGTGTGGGAGGACCACGGCGGCCAGGACCTGTGGCGCTGGACCGCCGACGGGCTGGCCCGGCAGGCCGAACTGGCCGGGTTCACCGTGGACCGGACCGAGAAGCTGACCTGCGGTCCGCGGGCCCTGCTGTTGCTGCTGCGCCGCCACGGCCGCGAGCACGGCTGGGCGGGCGGCGGCCCGATCGGCCTGCTGCTGCGCACGCTGGCCCTGGTCGACCAGGCGCTGCCCCGGGCCATCGACGACTACGTGGCGCGCGGCTACCGCGAGCTGGGCCGGGTCGAGGGGCCGAGCGAGCTCTTCTACCTGGACGTCCTGCTGGTGGCGAGCAAGCCGGCGTAGGGCTTGTCTGACAAGCCCTAGGCCGGACTGGTCCTGGGAGCCGAGCTCCCGGGGCGCGGAAGGAACGGCGGGGAGAACGGCGGGGAGAACGGCGGGGAGAACGGCGGGGGAGAGCAGCGGCGCCGCCGGCCGGCCGGAGCAGGCCGGTCCGGACGGGGCCGCACGGTGTCCGGTGACGAGTCGAGGGGTGGTCGAGGTGGACGGCATGCGCGTGACGGTGTTCGGCGGCACCGGCTTCGTGGGTCGCAGGCTCTGCGCCGAACTCGCCGACGCGGGTGCGGACGTGCTCTGCGTGAGCAGGAACCCGGCGCCCCGCGACGCCGCGGGGGAGTCCCGGGGCCACCGCTCCCTGGCGCTGGACCTGAGTACCGGCCCGGTCGGCGAGGTGGCCGCACTGCTCGCGGCGGAGCGGCCCGCGGTGGTGGTGAACGCGACCGGCGGGATCTGGGGCCTGACGGACCGGCAGATGGACGCCGGCTGCGCCGAGCCGACCCGGCGCCTGGTGGCCGCCCTGGCGCAGGCCTCCTGGCGGCCCCGGTACGTCCACCTCGGGTCGGTCCTCGAGTACGGCCCGATCCCGCGCGGCGGCCGGACCCACCCGGACCTGCCCGCGCTCCCCGACACCGCGTACGGCCGGGCCAAGCTCGCCGCGACCCGGGAGGTGCTGGCCGCGTCCCGGTCCGGCGCGATCGACGCGGTGGTGCTGCGGATCGCCAATGTGGCCGGTCCGGGTACGCCGGCGATCAGCCTGCTCGGCCGGGTGGCCGGGCAGTTGGCCGCGGTCCGGGCCGGGGGCGATCCGGTGGTCGAGCTGGCCCCGCTGCGCGCGCACCGCGACTACGTGGACGTGCGCGACGTGGTGGCGGCGGTGGTCGCGTCGTTCCGGGCGCCGGTCGCGGGCCGGACCGTCGACATCGGCCGGGGCGAGGCGGTGTCCGTGCGCGCGCTCGTGCTGCGGCTGATCGAGGCCAGCGAAGTCCCCGCGCGCCTGGTCGAGACGGCGTCGGCGGCCGGCGTCGCCGAGGACTGGCTCAGGGTGGATCCGGAGCCGGCGCGGAAGCTGCTGGGCTGGCGGGCGCAGCGAAGCCTCGCCGAATCGGTTCGTGCCCTGTGGGCCGAATACCGTTCCGTGCACGTCGGCTGACGCCTAATCGGTTCTGCACATTACTTCTACGCGCTCTTCGGTCGTCGGTCACATCTCCTGGCGTGAATCCGCTGCAAACCGGCGTGTTCCGCCCGGTCGGACCGGGTTCTGCGCATTCCCTCCACACCCTCGCCGCGGCGCGCACAGGTCATCGGATGCCCGGGCGGCTCCGATCGGGCAAATCCCATGGAGCGTCAGGTCGGCTGTGCACCAAGGGGAGTGCGGCTTTCGCGGCTCCCGGTGGGGGGCCTGTGACGCCGGTCACTCCACGCCCGTCCGGCGGCTCCCGGGGGAGGTCATTCGGTTGACCATGTATGGCCAGGTGGTTGATACTCGAAGACGCTCACGGGGGAAAGTTCGGGCGGGAGGCCCGAGTTCACCGAACGCAAGGTACGTTCATTCACATTCATCGCCCGCCATTCTGCCCTGTCGGGTGGTGAATGCACGGGGAGAATGAGGCACTACCGATGCTGGTCGGCAGGGAACAACAACTCGAAGAACTAGGCCAGTTGCTAGCCGCGACCGCCACCCATGGACCGCGGCTTGTGACGATATCAGGACCTGCGCAAAGCGGAAAAACCGCACTCGCACAAGCATTTGCCGACCGGGCAGCGGCCATGGGCGCTACCCTCCGTTACGTATCCGCCGAGTCGGCGGGCCGAACGACACCGTTCGCTTCACTGCGGAGGCTGTTCGAGAGCGATTCGATATCCGGCGGGGCGGTGATCGGCCGGCTGTTCCGCTCCGCGCTGGTCGACTTCTTCCGCGCGCTTCCGGGGCCGGTCGTCCTGGTCCTGGACGACGCGCACAACGCGGACACGGCCACGCTCCGCTCGCTGTTCGCGCTCCTGCGCCAGGCGCGCGACATCCGCCTGGTGCTGGTGCTGGTGGGCCGGGGCGATCTCCGGTCGACGGCCCCGAAACTCCAGATGTCGCCGCCGCACGAGCTGGTCAACTGCCGCTTCCGGCTGGAGGCGCTGCCCGAGACCGCCGTCCGGGAGCTGCTGGGGCTTCGCTTCGGTACGGGCATCGCCGGCCGGCTGTCCTCCGGCGTGCACGCGCTCAGCGGAGGCCAACCCCGGTTGGTCCAGGGGCTGGTGGACGACATCGCGTCGGGGCCGAGCGCCGCGTCGGCCGACCAGGTGGCCTCGTCCGGCTACCGGGAGGCCGTCCTGCACCTGTTGGAGCAGTGCGGACCGAACGCGATCAGGGTTGCCCGCGCGCTCGCCGTCCTGGGCCAGTGGGGGATCCCCGACCGGCTCGTCGAGCTGCTCCAGCTCGACGTCAACGCCGTGATCGGAAGCATCCGCCGGCTCAACCACGTCGGGGTGCTCGCGAGCGGCCGGTTCCGGCATCCGACCGCCCGGTCGGCGGTTCTCGACAGCATGGCCAAGGAGGAGCTGGCCGCCCTCCACGCGGCGGCCGCGGCCCTGCTGTACAAGGAGGACGCCCCGTTGGCCGCCATCGCCGAGCACCTGCTGGCGGCGCAGTGGGCGGAGAGTGACTGGGCGGTCGCGACGCTGCACGACCTGGCCGAGCGGGCCGTCGGCGAGGGGGATCCCGAGTCGGCGCTGGAGTGCCTGCAACTGGTGCTCCGCTCCGCCTCCGGCGACCGGCAGCGGGCCGCCACGATCGCGATCCTGGCCCGGGTCGAGTGGCGCACCGATCCGGCGCTCGCGGCCCGGCGGATGCCCGAACTGGCCGACCTGGTGGTGGCCGGCCGGCTGGACGACGGCCGCACGCTCGACCTGGTCAGCCTGCTGCTGTCGTTCGGCTACGACCGGGTGGTCGCCGACGCGCTGGCCCGGCTCGACCGGAGGGCCGCGACGCTGCCCGCGGACCGGCGGGAGCAGCTGCGGGCCGCCCAGCTGCGGCTGGCACTCAGCTACCCCGGCACGGTCGGCGGCGCCCAGCCGGGTTGGACGCCCGAGGTGCTCGACGGCGCCCCGGAGCCGAACACGACGGCCGGGCGGACCGTGGCGCTGCTCACCCGGCTGCGGTACGGCCGCCGGCTCCGGGACCTGACCGCCGACGCCGAGCAACTCCTCGCCATGTCGACGCTGTTGGACGAGCAGACGATGGCCTCGACGGTGGCGGCGCTGACCACGCTGACCGCCACCGGCCGGCTGTCCACCGCCGAGTTCTGGGCCGACGTGTTCATCTCCGAGGCGGTCACCAGCCGGATGACCTCGTGGCAGTCGCTGTTCACGGCCGTCAAGGCGGACCTCGCGCTGCGGCGCGGTGACCTGCGCCGGGCCAGAGCCGACGCGCAGGCCTCGATCGAACTGGCCTGCGACACCGCCCGGGAGGTGTGGATCGGCCTGCCGCTGGCCGTCCTGGCCCAGGCCGACACCATCGCCGGACGGCTGGACCGGGCCGCGGAGCACCTGCGGGTGCCGGTCTCGGGCTCGATGTTCCGCACCCCGATCGGGCTGTCCTACCTCCGGGCCCGCGGCCGCTACCTGCACGAGACCGGGCGCTACCTCGCGGCGATCGACGAGTTCGAGACCATCGGGCGGCTGATGCGCGACTGGCAGCTGGACTTCCCTGCGCTGGTGCCCTGGCGCACGGACGCAGCGCAGACCCTGCTCGCCGTCGGCCACACCGCGGCCGCGCGCAAGCTCGCCGAGGAGCAGCTGGACCTGGCCGACGGACTCGACACCGCGGCCCGCGGCTCGGCCCTGCGGCTGCTCGCCGCCTGCGCCGAGCCGGCCCAGCGCGCGGAGCTGCTCGGCGACGCCGTCGAGATCCTGCAGGGCGCCGGAGACCAGCTGGAACTGGCCCACGCCGTCGCGGACTTCAGCCGGATCCACAGCGAGCTCGGGCACGTCGGGCAGGCCCGGATGATGCGGCGCAGAGCCGAGTACCTGGTGGCGCAGGCCGGTGCCGACCGGTCGCTGTACGCGCTGTTCCCGTCCGCCCTCCCGTCGGCCGAGGGCGACCGGCCGGCCACCGACGAGCAGCCGGTCGAGCTGAGCCGGGCGGAGCGCAGGGTGGCCGCCCTGGCGGCCCGGGGGTGTACCAACCGGGAGATCGCCGAGCGGCTCTCCATCACGGCCAGCACCGTGGAGCAGCACCTGACCAGGGTCTACCGCAAGCTCAACGTGCGCAGCCGGGCCCACCTGCCGGTCAGTCTGGACACGGCGGGCTGAGGGGGCCGAGGGGCGGGGACGCCCCGGGTAGGGGGGTCGCCGGAGGCGGCGGGTGCGGGGGACGCGCGCCGCCTCCGGCGGGTCAGACGGCCTGGCGCTGGGGAGCGGCGCCGGCGGTTGCGGGGATCGGAACGGGGGCGGCCGACGGTGCGGAGGCGGTGTCGGCCAGGTCGGTGGCGTTCTGCAGGAGTTCCAACGGCAGGTGGCGGCGGCCGTTGATCTGCAGCTTGCGGTAGACCCGGGTGAGGTGCTGCTCGACGGTGCTCGGGGTGATGAACAAGCGCATCCCGATCTCCCGGTTGGTGTAGCCGAGGGCGGCCTGGGCGGCCACCCGCAGTTCGGCGTCACTGAGGCCGGAGAGGCGGTCGTCGAGCGTGTGGTGCGGTTCGGCGAGGACGGCCGGCTCGGGCTCCGCGGAGCGCTCGGCCCCGCAGTCCAGCAGACCGGCGCAGAGCGAGGGCACCTGGCAGGAGTCGGCCTCCTCGTAGGCGCGCTGCGCCATCCGCCGGGCCCGGCCCGATTCGCCCAGCGCGTGGTAGGCGTTGGAGAGGTCCGCCATGGCCCGGGCGGTCTCCAGGCGATCGCCGGACGCGCGTAGCTGACCGACAGCATCGCGCAAAAGGGGCACCTTCTGACTCCCCTCACTGCTCGCCGCCAGGATCCGCAGCGAGATGCCGCGCAGCCGGGTGCCGACCGCGCCGGGACGGCTGAGCTGCTCGTTCACCAGGTCGCGGGCCTTGGCCCGGTCGCCCAGCTTCAGGTGGACCTGCGCCAGGTCGCCGCGCCAGGGCGCGATGGCCGGGATGTCGATGCCCCACTCGCGCATCAGGTTGCCGCACTTCTGGAAGTCGCTGAAGGCGGCGAGCACCCGGTTGGTCTCCAGGTAGAGGTGACCGCGGGCCTGCAGGTAGCGCAGCCCGAAGACCGTCTCGAACATGCTGCCCGGCGAGGTGTGCTGGAGCAGCGCGTCCGCCTCGTCGTAGTCGCCCATCGCGGTCGCGGCCATCACCAGGGTGGAGATCGAGTAGCCGATCAGCAGTCCCCAGCTCTGGGCGGTGGCCTGGTCGAGCGCGGCCCGCGCGTAGGTGCGGGCGAGGGCCGGCTTGCCGCGGCGCAGCGCGAGGTCGGCCCGGACGCTGCCGAGCAGCGCCTGCCAGGCGGGGGCCCGGCGGCGGACGGCCTCCGCCATCAGGCTGTCGCACCAGGACGCGGCGCACTCCAGTTCGTCCGCGTAGGTGAGCGACAGCAGGGTGGTGGCGAGCACGCCCAGCGAGGTCTCGCTCAGCCGTGAGCTGCTGAGCAGGTGCCAGGAGCTCTCGACCAGGTCGTCGCGCCGCCACTCGTGCAGGGTGGTGGAGAGCAGCGAGGCGGCCCTGGTCCACGGGTCGGCGTCCGGCGAGCCGGCCCGGCGGACCGTCAGGTCGTCCGGGTGGTTGGGCCGGATCCGGCGCGGGCCGTAGATCCACTGGTAGGTGAGGTCCAGCTCGGCCGTGGCCTGCGGGTCCGGGCGGGAGGACCCGCCGTGCAGGCAGGCCAGCGCCTTGACGGCCTGGTCGTGGCTGCCCTGCCAGAGCAGGTTGCGCACCACGATCGCGGTGTCGCGGTCGCTGAGCTCCCCGTCGGACAGGGCGTCCTGAAGCGGCGTCAGGCGGATCGCGGCGGACGGGTTGGTGCGCCATCGGGCCATCGCGAGCTCCGCGGTGACGGAGATCCGCTGCGGCTCGTCGGTGCAGTGCCGCAGCGCCAGGACCAGGCACTGGGTGGCCAGCCGGGCGTCGTCCTCCACGACCAGCGCCTCACGGGCGACCTCGCGCAGCAGGCCGATGGCCCACGGGCCTGGCACGTCGTCGACGGCGATCAGGTGGTGTGCCACGTCGATCGCGGCCGTCCCGTGCTCGTAGAGCAACTCCGCTGCACGGGTGCGCAGTTCGGAGGCCTCGTCGGGCGGGAGGTTCTTCAGCACCAGGGCCGCCACGGCGGGGTGGCGGAACTGGCCGTCCTCAAGCAGGCCGGCCTCGGCGAGCACCTTGAGGCCGCGGGTGACGCTGTCCGGCGGCGAGCCGAGCAGCCGTCCGATGAGGTACGGGGAGGCGTGGACGCCGAGCACGGCGACGCCGCGCGCGATGTCGACCAGCCCGAGCTCCCAGCGGTGCAGGCAGGTGAGGACGGCCTGTTCGAACGCCACCCCGACCACCGGGAGTGCGCTGCCGTTCTCGCCGGCCGCCGAGTTGTCGTCGATCAGGGCGCTGACCAGCATGGGGTTTCCAGCGGTCAGACGGTGGTAGGTACCGGCCATCCGGGCTGCCACCCGGGGGCCGAGCGTCTTGGCGATGTAGCGGCCCACGCCGCCCTCGGAGAGCGAGTCCAGCATGATCCGCTGGTGCGGCATCCGGGTCAGTTCCACCCGAAGGGACATCGGGGTGGTGAAGGACTCGGTCCACTCGGTGAGGACCAGCAGCGTGCGGGTCGAGCGCATCCGCAGCCGCAGGTACAGCAGTGCGCGCAGCGAGGCCTGGTCGACGAAGTGCAGGTCCTCGATGGCGAGGACGACCGGGCGGTGCTCCGCCAGCTTCAGCAGGGCGTCGCAGACCTCCTGGATGATGCCGGTCTCGTGGCGCGGGGTGCGGTCGGCGAACGGCTCGGGCTCCCCCGAGGTGCGGCCGGCCGCCGTCTCGGCGACGCTGCGCAGGATCTCCGGCGCCAGCGGCGCGTTGTGGACGAGCTGGCTGAGCACCCCCAGCCGCACGGACCGTTCCGAGTACGAACCCGTGGCGGCGAGCAGCAGTGCCTCGGAGTCCGCCACGTGCTCGCAGAAGGCGTGCAGGAGTTCCGACCTACCGCTGGCCAGCGACCCGCTGACCACGACCGTTCTGCCGCGTCTGTCCTCGCATTCCGAGAAGATCTCCCTCAGGGCGACCAGAGCGTCGCTCATTTCAACCAGCGCCATTGTATGAATCCCCCATGATTTAAACGGCAGCCAGCGTTGCTATGTCAGCGCATTTCCTCGAGAAGTAACCTGTCGTCCAAGCGGCGGTCGCCTGCCGGCAGGGCCGCCCCGGTTGTGACCTTATGTCCCGGTCCCTGTGGCCAAAGTGAAGCCGCCGCAAAGAGTTCCAGAATAATCCAACCCCACCTCCTCCCGGGCGCCTTCGCCCCGGCCGCCCCGACGTGCGCGAGCGCGGCTGACGGGGTGTCACAGGGTGTCGAGCGGACTGTAGAGGATTTCCATACGCTACGGGAGCGTATCTAAGGGCCGAGGGTGCCCGTATGTGAGCTGCGTCACACTTTCCGGCGTTTCGGCCAATCCGGAACGGCCCTCCGGGCGGTGGCGAAGGCTCCGTTTAGGCAGGCCCGGAGGGGGTCCAGGCCCTGGAAGCAGGCGGTATGCGGGCCTCCACCCCCTACTCGGGGGGTGTACCACCCCTGGCTCGGTAGGCCTGAGTTAAGCGGCCGGATCCACGCCCTCTGGCCACTCGGGGCGTGGTGTGCATGCGGCCGAAACCGACCCCGCACCCCGCCTTCGCTGGGGTGACCCGCTGCTCCGGGGGGTCGGTCGGGCCCGTTCCGACGGCTGTTCCGGACGTGTCCGGAAACCGGTACTCCGGTTTATCGGAATCCTTACGCGCTAAGTAAGGACACGCCACCCCCCTACCCGCCGGTCGGAGCGCGTCCGGAAAGACAGGGGAGGCTCAGGGGGATCGGAACCCCCAACGAGGCGGTGCCCATGGCGCAGACTTTCACCGCGGCAGTGCCGTGGCGCGGTCCGGAGCGGCACGGGGAGATCGTCTAGCGCAGCAAGCGGGGGCCCTGAAGCGCTCAGGCCGGAACGCACGGGGGCCTCCCCCGGCATGCGCCCATGCGGGTACGAGGTGGGGTTGAATTGGATGCGCTGAATCGCTTCGAGACAAAGAAGACGTTCCTGTGGACCCGCCTGGAATGGCTGGTCGGGCTCGGGGTCGCCGTCTTCCTGGCCCTGACACACCTGGGCGACGTTCGCTGGCCGGTGTTCATCGGGCTGTTCGTGGTGATCGACCTCATCGGGTACATCCCCGGGGCGATCGCCTTCCGGAGGTCCGCCGACGGGGACATCCCCAAGGGCTACTACGTCGCGTACAACGTCATGCACAGCCTGCTGACCTCGATGGTCATCGCCGGTCTCTGGGCCTGGCTGGTGAAGCCGGAGTGGGCGCTGCTGGCGCTCCCCATCCACCTGTTCGGCGACCGCGGCATCTTCGGGAACTCCCTCAAGCCGCTGAACACCTCCTTCGAGCCCGTGCGGCACCCGGCCTTCGTCGAGTTCGAGGCCGCGTACGAGCGGCAGGGCGGCGCCCCGGCGCAGGCCGGCCCGACCCAGGTGAGGAGCGCCGCCGATGCTGTCAGCCACTCCCGCGCTTGAGGACGTCCGGGACGCGCTCGAACGCTACGGGGACAACCCCAGCGCCTTCCTGGCCCTGAACCAGCGGACCGAGTACTTCCGGGCCGAGGGCATCGACGGCGTGGTCTCCTACCGGACCGCCGGGCGCTACCTGATCCAGTTCGCCGGCCCGTTCGCCGCGGACGAGGACCGGGCGGCCCTGCTGACCGCCTTCCGGGCGCACGCCCGGAAGGCCCGCAAGCGGGTCATCGCCGTCCAACTGCAGAGCACCGACGCCGAGTTGTACGCCGGAAACGGCTTCACGGTGAACCAGATCGGCGCCTCCTACGCCATCGACCTGGCCCAGTTCACGCTGCGCGGCTCCAAGTTCGTCCGGCTGCGCAACAAGATCTCGCGGGCCAAGCGCAGCGGACTGGTCGTCGAGGAGGCCGATCCGCTGGCCGTCGACGACGAGCTGACCGAGCTCGACCGGGACTGGCTGCGCGGCAAGGGCCGGTTCGCCAAGGAGCTGGCCTTCCTGATCGGCGAGCGCACCGGGACGGTCGCGCCGCTGCGCCGGCTGTTCGTCGGCCGGATCGAGGGCGAGGTGATCGGCTACATCTCCTACTCGCCGGTCTACGGCACCCGTTCGGGCTGGCTGCACGACCTGACCCGGCGCCGCCGGGAGGCCCCGCCCGGGGTGATGGAGGCGATCAACGCGCACGCCATCGAGACCCTAGGCAAGGCCGGCGCCGAGTGGCTGCACCTGGGCTTCACCCCGTTCACCGGGCTGGACCAGGAGCACGAGGCGCCCGGCGCCAGCCCGATGGTCGCCAAGATCGTCCGCTTCCTGGCCGAGCACGGGGAGAAGGTCTACCCCTCGCAGACCCAGGTCGCCTACAAGGAGAAGTGGGCCCCGCACGCCCTGCTCCCCGAGTACATCGCCTTCGAGGGCAAGCCGAGCATCGGGGCGATCCTGCGCCTGATGCGCCTGGCCAACGCCATCTAGCCGGCGGCCCGTCCAGCCGGCTGACCAGCAGTCACGGAGCGCCCCGGTCGTCCCGACCGAGCGCCCGGCACGAAACGCCCAGCACCGAGAGCACCGGACAGCACCGAGAGGTAGACGACATGGGATTCCTGGACCGCGAGCGGGCCGCACTGGAGGCGCTGCTGCCAGGGTTCGACGCCGAACTGGCGAGCCTGCCGCTCAGCGAGCTGGAGGCGCCGGGCAACCCCGGTATCAAGCTGTTCAAGGAGCTCGGCGGCGCCGGGCTGCTGATCCCCGCCCAGCACGGCGGCAAGGGCGCGGACGCGCTCACCGCCGTCCGGGTGCAGCGGGCGATCGGCTCGCGCTCGCCGTCGCTGGCGGTGGCCACCACCATGCACCACTTCTCGCTCGCCAGCCTGGTGGTGCTGAGCCAGACCGGCAACGGCTTCGAGTGGATGCTGCTGACCGGCATCGTCGACGGCAAGCTGCTGCTGGCCTCCGGCTTCGCCGAGGGACAGCCGGGCGGCAGCATCCTGAAGCCCAGCATGACCGCCAAGGTCACCGAGGCCGGCCTGGTGGTCAGCGGCGCCAAGCGGCCGTGCAGCCTGGCGCAGTCGATGGACCTGCTCACCGCGAGCGTCATGGTGCCCCGCGAGGACGGCAAGGGCGACCAGCTGGCCGTCGTGCTGATCCCGGCCACCGACCCGGGCCTGACCACGGCGCCGTTCTGGGGCAGCTTCGCGCTGGCCGGCGCGGAGAGCGACCAGGTCACCGTCACCGACGCGCTCGTCCCGAACGACCTGGTGGTGCGCACCGACGTGCCCGAGGGCGAGGTCCTGGACGACATCCAGACCACCGGCTTCGTCTGGTTCGAACTGCTGATGACCGCCAGCTACCTGGGCGCCGCCAGCGCCCTGGTCGAGCGGCTGCTGGCCAGCGAGAAGGTCCCCGAGATCGAGCGGATCCGGCTGGTCACCGACCTGGAGGCGGCGATGGCCGCCGTCGAGAACGTCGCCCGGCAGACCGGTGCCGAGCGCTGCGACCAGAGCCTGCTGGTCGACTCGCTGCACGTCCGGTACGCCGCCCAGGACGCCATCGCCCGGGTCGTGCCCCGGGCCGTGGAGCTGCTCGGCGGCCTGAACTTCATGAGCTCCGACGACATCGGCTACCTGACGGCCGCGGTCAACGGGCTGGGACTGCACCCGCCGGCGCGCGGCAAGATGGCCGGCCCGCTGATCGGGTTCCTGGCCGGCCGCCCGCTGGAAATCGTCTAGAACGCGCAGGGGGAGAAAACATCATGAGCAAGCCGACGCTACTGCTCACCGGGGCGACCGGTGTGCTCGGCCGCGCCTTCATCAAGGAACTGGCCGACGACTACCACGTGATCGGGCTGCGGCACCGCACCCCGATCGACGACCCGCGGGTCGAGGAGATCCAGGGCTCGCTCGGGGACGAGCACCTCGGCCTCGGCCAGGAGGGCTTCGAGGAGCTGGCCGCCCGGGTCGACGTGGTGCTGCACTCCGCGGCCCGCACCGGCTGGCGCGCCACCCGCGAGCAGCTGTTCGCCTCCAACGTCACCGGCACCGAGTACATGCTGGGCCTCGCCCGGCAGGCCGGCGCGCCCTTCTACTACGTCAGCACCGCGTTCGTGGCCCGGCCGCAGGACGAGGAGCTCCGGGAGTCCGGGCCCGCCGCCTACGTCGACTCCAAGGCCGCCGCCGAGCAGGCCGTCCGGGCCAGCGGCGTACCCGCCGCCATCGTGCGCCCCTCGGTGGTCGGCGGTGACTCCCAGACCGGCGAGATCGCCAACTTCCAGGGCCTGCACAAGGCGATCGCGTCCATCGTGACGGGCACCGTCCCGGTGCTGCCGGCCGACGCGGACACCCCGCTCGACGCGATCCCGTCGGACCTGGTGGCCCGCGGCGTCGGGCGCCTGATCCGCGGCGGCATCACCACCGGCGAGTACTGGCTCACCGCGGGCAAGAACTCGCCGACCCTCGGCGAGACCGTCCAGCTGATCCTGGAGGTCGCCGAGCGCCTCGGCGTCGCGCCCGAGCACCCGCCGCGCCTGATGCCCTCCGAGGCGCTGGACCGGCTGCTGCTGCCGCTGATGGAGGACGCCATCCCGCGCGCCCTGCGCACCCAGTTCCGCGGCTTCATCGAGCTGATGATGCTCTTCCAGGTCTCCAACTCGATGGAGTCCTCCTTCGAGGAGCTGGGGATGGCCGACGAGGTCACCCACGAGGCGCTGCTGAAGGCCTTCGAGAAGTCCGTCGAGTACTGGATCGCCACCAAGATGCCCGCCCGGGAGGCCGTGGCATGAGCACCGTCTCCGACGCCCCCGCGGCCTTCGACGCCGCCGCCGCGGCCGCCGCGGCCGAGTCCGTGGACGCCGAGCTGACCGGGGAGCGCTACGAGCGCCACTTCGGCCACGGCAAGGCCTCGCTCGCCCGCATGCTCGGCACCGTGGTGGAGACCTACTCCGAGGGCGCCTGGATCACCGCCGCCGACGGCAAGCGCTACCTGGACTTCGGCGGGTACGGCGTCTTCATCCTGGGCCACCGCCACCCGCGCGTGGTCGAGGCGGTCAAGGCGCAGATCGACCGGCACCCGCTGGCCACCCGGGTCTTCATGGAGCCGGTGACCGCCGCCGCGGCCGAGGCGCTGGCCTCGGTGACCCCGGGCGACCTGGACCTCGTCCACTTCGTCAACTCCGGTGCGGAGGCGACCGAGGCGGGCATCAAGCTGGCCCGGGCGCACGGCAAGAACGCGCTGATCACCACCGAGCGCGGCTTCCACGGCAAGACCATGGGCGCGCTCAGCGTCACCGCCAACCGCCAGTACCAGCAGCCGTTCGAGCCGCTGCTGCCGGACACCTGCCAGGTGCCCTACGGCGACGCGGCCGCGATGCGGGAGGCGCTCGCCGCCCGGGCCGGCCGGGCCTGCGTCATCGTCGAGCCGGTGCAGGGCGAGGGCGGCGTACGGGTGCCCCCGCCCGGCTACCTCAAGGAGGTCGCCGAGGCCTGCCGGGAGTTCGAGGCGCTGCTGATCGTCGACGAGATCCAGACCGGCCTCGGCCGGCTCGGCACCTGGTGGGGCTGCGACGCCGAGGAGGTCGTCCCGGACATCCTGCTGGTCGGCAAGGGCCTGTCCGGCGGCGTGGTGCCGGCCGCGGCGATGGTGGCCCGGCCCGAGGTGTACATGCCGTTCGGCCGGGACCCGATCCTGCACTCCTCCACCTTCGGCGCCTCGCCGATCGCCTGCGCCGCCGCGCTCGCCGCGGTCGAGACGATCCGCGACGAGAAGATCGTCCAGCGCAGCGCCGAACTCGGCGAGCGGCTGCTGGGCGAGATCCGCCGACTGGTCGCCGAGCGGGCGCCCTGGCTGATCACCGAGGTCCGCGGCCGCGGCCTGCTGATCGCGATCCAGCCCGCCGAACAGCGCTTCGTCGGCGAGCTCCTGCTGGAGTTCATGGACCGCGGCGTGCTGCTCAACCACTCGCTCAACGCCTCCGAAGTCCTGCGCTTCACCCCGCCGGCGATCCTGACCGAGGACGAGATCCGGCTGTTCCTGACCGTCCTCGACGAATCGCTGACCGCGGTCGCCGACCGCGTCTGACGCGTCCAGCCCACCCGGCCGACGCGTCCCACGAAACCGCCGAAAGGGAAACACCATGCCCAGCGTGAGCATCCACATCCTCGCCCCGGCCATCTCGCCCGCCGAGGCCTACCGCCGGATCAGCGACTTCGGCCGCTACCCGGAGCTGACCGAGACGGTCGAGAACGTCGTCGTCCAGGAGCCCTCCGCCGACGGCTCGGTGCTGTCGGAGTGGACGGTGCACTTCCGCAACGGCCTGCTCAAGTGGTCCGAGCGGGACACCTTCCACCCGGAGGAGCTCGCCATCTCCTTCGAGCAGGTCAAGGGCGACTTCGCGGAGTTCCGCGGCGACTGGAAGGTCGAGGCCGACGGCGAGGGCACCCTGGTGCGCTTCCTCGCCGAGTTCGACCTGGGCATCCCGACCCTGGCCGCGATCCTCGACCCGGTCGCCGAGACCGCCCTGCGCGGCAACATCCTGAAGATCGTCGACGGTCTGCTCGGCGAGGCCCAGGAGATCGTCGTGGACACCGAGACCGCCGGCTCCGCGAAGTCGTGAGGCTCGCCTACGCCGGCGCCCCCGACCGGAGCCCCGAGGCCTGTCTGGGCCTCTACCGGCGGCTCGCCGCCGGGGTGACCCTGGTGACCACCTGCGGTCCGGACGGTGAGCCGCTCGGCCTCACCGCCTCGGCCGTCACCACGGTGTCGCTGGATCCGCCGATGATGCTGGCCTGCCTGTCCGCCGGATCCGGAACGCTCGCCGCGCTCCGGACCCGGCGGGCCTTCGCCATCCACCTGCTGCGCGCCGACCAGGCCGGGCTGGCCACGGTCTTCGCCGGCGCCGGCGGGCCGGGCAAGTTCGCCGGGGTGGAGTTCCAGTGGGAGCTGGGCATCCCCGTCCTGCGCGGCACGCTCGGCTGGGTGGCCTGCACGCTCGCCGACGAGCGGGTCTACGGCGACCACAGCGTGGTGGTGGGCAACGTGGTGTCCGTCCGCGGCGACGGGGACGGCACGGCCGAGGGGGAGCCGTTGATCTGGCACGACCGGAGGTTCCGGGAGCTGGCACCCGAGGGGGACCGTTGACCGCCCCCTCGACCGCACCGCCGGCCGCCGCCCCGCCGTGGCGGCCGGCGGAGCTGCGGGCCGCCGACCCCGTCCAGGGGCGGGTCACCGCGGACGTGGCGATCGTCGGCGCCGGGCTCACCGGCCTGGCCACCGCCTACCGCCTGGTCCGCCGGGACCCTTCGCTGGACATCGTGGTCCTCGACGCCACCGGGCCGGCGGCCGGCGCCAGCGGGCGCGGCACCGGACTGGTCGGCCCGCGGATCGGCCCGGCCATCGACAAGGCGCGCAAGCGCTTCGGCGACGAGACCGCCCGCGCCTGCTACCTGGCCAGCGAGGACTGGGTCCGCCAGACCGTCGACCTGGCCGGGGAGCTCGGCGCCGACTGCGGGCTCACCGTCGGCGGCCAGCTGATCGTCGCCAACTCCGACCGGGCCGCCGCCACGCTGGCCCGGCAGGCCGAGGCCTACCGCCAACTCGACCTGGACGTCGCACCCGTGGCCAGCCCCGGGCGGTACCGCGCCGCGCTGCGCCACCCCGTCGCGGCCACCCTCGACCCGGCCGCGCTGACCACCGCGCTCGCCGCCGAGCTGGACCGGCTCGGCGTGCGCCGCTTCGACCGCAGCCCCGTCCTACGGCTGGGCGGCGGCGAACTCACCTGCCCGGCCGGGACGGTACGGGCCGGCCGCACCGTCATCGCCGTCAACGGCTTCACCCGCTCGCTGGGCCTGCCGGTCGGCACCGTCGCGCCGCTCCAACTGCACGCCCTCGCCACCGCGCCGCTGTCCGCCGAGGCCCGGGCGCAGCTCGGCCCCGACGCCGTCATCGACGTGACCACGCTCGCCCCCTACTACCGGCTCACCCCCGACGGGCGGCTGGTGATGGGCGGCGGCCCGGTGAACATCCCGCCGACCACCAGACCCGACGAGCACCGGCGGGCCTGGGACTGGCTCGCCCGCCGGCTGCCCGTCCCCGCGGAGATCACCCACCGCTGGACCGGGCAGGTCGGGATGACCGGCGACGACCTGCCGGTGGTCGGGCGGATCGACGACCGCACCTGGTTCGCCGGCGGCTGCTGCGGCCACGGCCTGGCGCTCGCCACGGCCACCGGCGGCCACCTCGCCGAGGCGCTCACCGGCGACGCGCCGCCCCCGCTGCCCTGGCACCGCTCCAAGGCGCCGTGGCTGCCGGTGGGCGGTCCGGCCGGGCCGCTGCTCCAGGG
Organism: Kitasatospora sp. NPDC048239; assembly: GCF_043202015.1. Taxonomy (NCBI): domain Bacteria; kingdom Bacillati; phylum Actinomycetota; class Actinomycetes; order Kitasatosporales; family Streptomycetaceae; genus Kitasatospora; species Kitasatospora sp. NPDC048239. Next base: position 764,222 of record NZ_JBICZP010000003.1, read on the forward strand.
CTACCTGCGCCTGCTGGCCCGCCGTGCCGCCCGGGACGGCGGATGACCCGCCGGACCTGACGCATCATCAGAACACCCCGCCCCGGCGGCGGAGGGTTTCCCGGGCCGACGTCCTGGGCAATCGGCAGTCCCGTAGCGGCATCCGCCCGTAGCGGTATGAGCGAGAGGAAGAGAAATGCTCGTCCGGCACCTCAACTTCGGCACCTATCGGCCGCCTTCGCGGCGGCTGGTCAACGGCGAGGGAGGCCTCTTCCAGGCGGCTCACATGCTCTGCCACTGCCTGCTGCTGGAGACCGACCAGGGCCTCGTCCTGGTCGACAGCGGCTTCGGCACCCGGGACATCGCCGACCCGGTCGGCCGGCTCGGCCGGGCCTTCATGCTGCGCTCCCGGCCGGTGCTGAAGCCCGAGGAGGCCGCCGTCAACCAGCTGAAGGCGCTCGGCTACGACCCGCGGGACGTCCGGCACATCGTGCTCACCCACCTCGACCGGGACCACACCGGCGGGCTGGCGGACTTCCCCGACGCCCAGGTGCACGCCTACGGGCCCGAGTACCGGGCGGCCATGAACCCGCCCACCAAGCTGGAGCGCAACCGGTACCGGCAGAGCCAGTGGGCCCACAACCCGAAGTGGGTCACCCACGAACTCGCCGACGGGGAGAAGTGGTTCGGCTTCGAGTCGGTCCGCGAGATCCCCGGCCTGCCGCCCGAGATCCTGCTGATCCCGCTCGCCGGGCACACCCGCGGCCACGTCGGGGTGGCGGTCGACACCGGCAGCGGCTGGCTGCTGCACGCCGGCGACGCCTACATGTTCCACGGCGAGATCGCCGACCAGCCCTGGTGCACGCCCGGCCTGAACGCCTTCCAGAAGAAGGTCGAGACCGTCCCGGACCGGCTGCCCAACGTCGCCCGGCTGCGCGAACTGCGCCGCAGCGGCGAGGCCGAGGTGTTCAGCGCCCACGACCTGACCGAGTTCCGGGAGTGGCGGAAGCGCGATGCCTGAGGCCGCCGTCGCCGGGAAGGAGCGCGGCGGCGTCAGCCCGCTGCTGCTCGTCGCCCTGTTCAGCGGGCTGTTCCTGGTCTTCCTGGACACCACAGTGGTCAACGTCGCCCTGCCCGACCTGCGGGACAAGCTCGGCGCCGACGTCAGCGGACTGCAGTGGGTGGTCGACTCCTACCTGCTCACCTTCTCCTGCCTGCTGCTCGGCGCGGGCGCCCTCGCCGACCGGATCGGCGCCAAGCGGCTCTTCGTCGGGGCGCTCGCGGGCTTCACCCTCACCTCCGCCTGGTGCGCCCTCTCCGGCTCGGTCGGGATGCTGCTGATCGCCCGCGCCGCCCAGGGCGTGACCGGCGCGGCGCTGATGCCGGTCTCCATGGTGATCATCACCCAGCTCTACCCCGACCCGACCGCGCGCGGGCGGATGGTCGGCATCCAGTCCGCGGTGGCGGGCCTGGCCCTCACCGCAGGGCCGCTGGTCGGCGGCGTGCTGGTCGAGCAGTACGGCTGGCAGAGCGTGTTCTGGGTGAACATCCCGGTCGGCGTGCTCGCCGTCGCGGTGCTCGCCAAGCTGCTGCCGCAGACCCGCCCCGACAACCGGCAGGCCGTCGACGTGCTCGGGCAGCTGCTGTTCGTCGCCGGGGTCGGACTGCTCACCTACGCCCTGATCGAGGGCAACTCGGCCGGCTGGGGCTCCGGCCGGATCGTCGGCTGCTTCGTCGGCGCGGGCCTGGCGCTGGTCGGCTTCGTGGTCTGGGAGGCCCGGCAGCGCCAGCCGATGCTGCCGCTGTCCTTCTTCCGGCACCCGCACGTCAGCGCCGGCGCGATCATCAACTTCACCGTCTTCGGGGCCATGTTCGGCGCCGTCTTCCTGCTGATGCTCACCCTGCAGGAGGTCGACGGGCTCAGCCCGGTCCAGGCCGGCCTGCGGACCGTAGTGATGACCGCCATGGTCACCGTCGCCTCGATCGTCGGCGTGGTCGTCTCCGAGCGGGTCGGCGTCCGGCTGACCGCGCTGGTCGGCGCGCTCGCCATGGGCGGCGGTCTCCTGGGCCTGCGCATGCTGCACTACCAGGACGGCTTCGGCAGCTACTGGTGGCAGTTCCTGCTGCTCGGCCTCGGCGCCGGCCTGGCCGGACCGCCGGTCACCTCCGCGCTGCTCCAGGCCGTCCCGGAGGAACGGGCCGGCACCGGCTCCGGCGTCGGCTACACCGCGCGGCAGGTCGGCTCGGTGTTCGGCGTGGCCGTCTCCGGCACGCTCGTCTCGCACCACCTCTCCACCTCGGCGGGCACCGCGCTGGCCGGCCTGCCGCTGCCCCCGGAGGCCGTCGACCGGATCGCCGCCGGGGACTTCTCCGACGCCGGCAAGCTGCCCGAGCAGATCAAGCCGCTGGTGATGGGCAAGGTCGGTACCGCGTTCCTGGACGGCACCCACATCGCCTACACCGCGGGGGCGGGCGCCTGCGCGGTCGCCGCGGTCGCCGCCGTCCTGCTGCTCGGCGCCCGCAGGCGGTCCGGCGAGAGGACGGCCGAGGCCGCCGCCACACCCGTCGCGGACCACGTCTGACGGCCGCCGACCCGCGAGGCCACCCCTGGGCCTGTCCGGCCTGACCCGCCGGACAGGCCCTTGTCCTTGGGCGCCCGGGAAACGCGCCCGCCCCCTTCCGTGCCGCACCCCGGCGGCTCCTTCCCCCCAACCCCGGTCCGCGCCGTGCCCTGCGGCGCCACCGGACGAACCCCCTACTGGAGTGAAACGTCGCATGTCCAGGACGGACGAGACCAGTGAGGGCAGCCTGACCGATGACATCTCGATCGGCGTGCTGGCGAAGATGTTCCCCGAGGCCATGGTGGACGCCGCGATAGACCAGGCCGGCGCCCGGGAGACGAGAGCCCGGGTCCTGCCCGCGAAGCTGATGGTCTACCTGTCGATGGCGCTCTGGCTCGAACCCCGGATGGGCTACGAGCGGACCCTGCACCGACTGCTGCGCGGACTGCGCTGGGCCCGGCCCGGCTGGAGCGGCTACCGCGTCCCCACCGACGGCGCGATCTCGCTCGCCCGGTACCGGCTGGGCGAGGCGCCGCTGCGCAACCTCTTCGACCAGACCGCCGGCCGGGTCGCCACCGGGTGGCCCGAGGACCCGTGCGCGCTCTGGCGCGGCCTGCGGCTGGTCGCGCTGGAGGAGACCGCCTTCGACCTGCCGCCCACCGCGACCGGCCCCGCCCCGGGCCGCTCGGCCCGCCCGGGCGCACCGCGCTCCCGGGCCGGGCTGGCGGTGCTGGCCGAGTCCGGCACCCTGGGCCTGCTCGGTGCGGCCCTGGAGACGCCGGACGACGCCACACATCCGTCGCTCCCGGTGCGCCCGCTCGCGGAACGCCTCTACGGCCGGCTCTCGCCCGGCATGCTGCTGACCGCAGGCCGCCCGCTCGCCACGCCGGCGCCGTTCCTGGCCGCCGCCGCGACCGGCGCCCAGCTGCTTTGGCGGGCCGACCCCGCGCTGGCGCTGCCGGTCCTCGGGCCGCTGCCGGGCGGCGGCCACCGGTCCGAGCTGTCCGGGCCCGGCGGCACCGTCCCCGTCCGGGTGCTGCAGGACGGCCCGGACGTCCTGGTCAGCACGCTGCTCGACCCGCTCACCGCCCCCGCCGACGAACTCGTCCGGTGCTTCTGCGAACGGTGGACCATGGACGCGCTGTTCGCGGTGGTCGGCTCGGACCCGCGCCACCCCGGGGTGCCGCTGCGCTCGCGCAGCCCGGAGGGCGTCCGCCAGGAGTTCTGGGCGCTGCTCTGCCTCTACCAGGCGCTGCGCACGCTGACCACGGACCACAGCCGCCGGGTGTGCGCCTGACACCCCGCGCCGGAAACGGCGGTGCCCCCGTCCGATCGCGATGATCGGACGGGGGCACCGCCGTTTCGGTCAGCCCCGGTCGCCGGCCGACCCGGCCATGGCGTCGAGCAGCCCGGTGGCCAGGTAGGCGGCGAGTGCGGCGGGCGTCGGGCGGTCGTAGATCAGGCCCATCGGCACGTCCACCCCGGTCGCCTCGGTCAGGCGCTTGCCCAGGTCGATGACGGACAGCGAGGAGAAGCCCATCGCCAGGAAGTTCTGCTCCGCTTCGGGCTCCTCCCCGGCGGGGCTCCCCAGCACCTCGGCGCACTCCCGCAGGACGGCCTCCAGTACGGCGGACTCCCGCTCGGCGGGCGGCAGTTCGGCGATCCGGTCGAGCAGATCCGACCGGTCCACGGTGGCGCCCCGGCGTCGGCCGGCCCGCTCCTGCCGCTCCCGCCGCCGCCACTGGGCCAGCGCCGGAAGCAGCTCGGCCAGCACGTCGCCGCGGGTCGCCGCGCCGTCCGTGGAGCCGTCCGTGGAGCCGGAGTCCAGCCCGAGGAGCAGGCTCAGCTGCTCGACGTCCTGCTCCTCGACGGCCGCCCAGAACCGGCCCTCCGGCGAGTTCGCCGAGACCCGGCCGGTGTCCTCGCTGTCGAGCCAGTAGCGCCGCCGCTGGAACGCGTACGTCGGCAGGTCCACCCGGGTGCGCGGCCCGGCCGAGCCGAGCAGCGGCGCCCAGTCGACCTCCACGCCCCGGACCTGGAGCCCGGCGACGGCCGCCGGCAGCGAGGAGGCCTCGCTCCGGCCGCGCCGCACGGCCGCCAGGGCGACCGCCGGGGCCCGGACCCCGGCGCCGGCCTGCGACTCCTCGGCCAGCGGGGCCAGGACCGCGTCCGGGCCGAGCTCGACGAAGGTGCGCACGCCCTGCTCCCGCAGCGTCTGCACGCCGTCCCCGAACCGCACCGTCGCGCGGAGCTGGCGCACCCAGTACTCCGGGTCGGTGAGCTCCCCGGGCGCGGCGAGCGCCCCGGTCAGGGCGGACACCACGGCGAGCTGCGGCTCCCGGTAGGCCAGCTCGCGGGCGACCTTCTCGTAGTCCGCCAGCACCGGCTCCACCAGGGCCGACTGGAGGGCCTGGGCGGAGCGCAGCCGGCGCACCTTGCGGGTGCGGCCGCGCCACCAGCGCTCCACCGCCGTGACGTCCGGGACCGGCCCGGAGACCACCACGGAGGCCGGCCCGTCGACCGCCGCCACGCTCACCTTGGCGGAGAGGCCCGAGGACGCCAGGTGCTCCGACACCTCGGCGAACGAGGCGGTGACGGCGAGCATCGCCCCGCCGGACGGCAGTTCCTGGAGCAGCCGGCCGCGGGCGGCGACCAGCCTGGCCGCGTCGTCGAGCGAGAGGACGCCGGCGACGTGCGCGGCGGTCAGCTCGCCCAGCGAGTGCCCGAGGACGAAGTCCGGGCGGGCGCCGAAGGACTCCAGCAGCCGGAACAGCGCGACCTCGAAGGCGAACAGCGCGGGCTGGGCGACGGCGGGCCGGTCGGCGCCGGCCGCGTCGAGCAGCAACTCGTTGCCCGAGGTGCCGAGTTCGGCGGCCAGTGCCGCCCGGGCGGCGTCGAAGGCGGTGGCGAAGGCGGGGAAGGACTCGTACAGCTCCCGGCCCATCCGGGCCCGCTGCGCGCCCTCGCCGGTGAACAGCACCGCCCACGGGCCGGTGGCCACCCGGCCGGTGACGGCGCCGGGGGCGGTGCCGCCCTGGGCCACCACGCCCAGTGCGGTGAGGAGTTCGGCGCGGGTCCCGCCGAGGACCACCGCGCGGTGGTCGAAGCGGGTGCGGTCGCCGAGCAGGGCGGCCGCGATGTCGCGGTCGTCCGCCTCGGGCCGGGCGAGCAGGGCGGTGCGCAGTCGGGCGGCCTGGCCGCGCAGCGCCTCCGGGGTGGTGGCGGAGAGTACCCAGGGCAGCGGGCCGCCGGGTTGGGCGGTCTGCTCGGCGGTCTCCTCGGCGGCGCCCTGCTCGGCCTCGGGCTGCTCGATGATGACGTGGGCGTTGGTGCCGCTGATCCCGAAGGCGGAGATGCCGGCCCGGCGCGGGCGGCCGGTCTCCGGCCACGCACGGGCCTCGGTCAGCAGCTCCACGGTGCCCGGGGACCAGTCGACCAGGCCGGACGGCTCGTCGATGTGCAGGGTCCTCGGCAGCACGCCGTGGCGGATCGCCATCACCATCTTGATCACGCCCGCGACGCCGGCAGCGGTCTGGGCATGGCCGATGTTGGACTTCAACGAGCCGAGCTGGAGCGGCCGTTCGCGCTCCTGGCCGTAGGTGGCGAGGATCGCGTTGGCCTCGATCGGGTCGCCCAGCGAGGTGCCGGTGCCGTGCGCCTCGACGGCGTCCACCTCGGTCGGGGTGAGGCCGGCCCGGTCGAGGGCCTGGCGGATCACCCGCTCCTGGGCGGGGCCGTTGGGGGCGGTCAGGCCGTTGCTGGCGCCGTCCTGGTTGATCGCGGTACCGCGGATCACCGCGAGGACCGGGTGGCCGTTGCGGCGGGCGTCCGAGAGCCGTTCGAGCAGCAGCAGTCCGGCGCCCTCCGACATCGTCATCCCGTTCGCGGCGGCCGAGAACGGCTTGCTCCGGCCGTCCGGGGCGAGGCCGTGCAGCCGACTGAACTCGGTGAACGCGCTCGGGGTGGCCATCACGCTGACACCGCCGGCCAGGGCGAGCGTGCACTCGCCCGCCCGCAGCGCCTGGGTGGCCATGTGCAGGGTCACCAGCGAGGAGGAGCAGGCCGTGTCGACGGTGACCGCCGGGCCCTCCAGACCGAGCGTGTAGGAGACCCGGCCGGAGGCCACGGCGCCGGTGCCGTTGATGCCGATCTGGCCCTCGAACTCCTCGGGGCTGTGGTGGACGAACCGGCCGGAGTAGTCCTGGTACATCACGCCCGCGTACACGCCGGTGTGGCTGCCGCGCATGGTTGTCGGGTCGATGCCGGCGCGCTCGAAGGCCTCCCAGGAGGTCTCCAGCAGCAGGCGCTGCTGCGGGTCCAGGGCGACGGCCTCGCGGGGGGCGATGCCGAAGAACGCCGGGTCGAACTCGGCGGCGTCGTAGATGAAGCCGCCCTCCTTGGCGTAGCTCGTCCCGGGGTGGTCCGGGTCCGGGTGGTAGAGGTTCTCCAGATCCCAGCCGCGGTCCGTCGGGAAGCCGGAGACGGCGTCCCGCTCGTTCGTCAGCAGCTCCCAGAGCTCCTCGGGGGAGGCGACCCCGCCGGGGAACCGGCAGCCGATGCCGATGATCGCGACCGGGTCGTCGGCGGCGGCGGCCCTGGTCGGCGCGGCCTGCACGGCCTCCTGCTGCTCGAAGAGCCGGCGCTCGACCAGCTCGGCGATGGCGAGCGGGGAGGGGTGGTCGAAGACCAGGGTGGTGGAGAGGGCGAGCCCGGTGGCCTTGTTGAGGCGGTTGCGCAGCTCGACGGCGGTCAGCGAGTCGAACCCGAGCTCCTTGAAGGGCCGCTGGGGGTTGATCGCGCTGGTGTCGGAGTGCCCGAGGACGGTGGCGACCTGGGCGGAGACCAGGTCGAGCAGGGCCTGGGTGCGGTCGCGTCCGGTGAGGGCGGTCAGCCGCCGGACCAGGCCGCCGTCCGCACCGCCGGCCCGGCGGGCGGGCACCCGGACCAGGCTGCGCAGGACGGCCGGCAGGTCGCCGCCCGCCGCGTTCGCCCGCAGGGCGGGCAGGTCCAGGAGGACCGGGACGAGCACGGGCTCGTCCGTGCTGCGCAGCGCCGCGTCGAAGAGGCCGAGGCCCTGGGCCTCGGTGATCGCGGCCACGCCGCCCCGGCTGAGGCGGGTGAGGTCGGCCTCGGTGAGCTCGCCGGTCATGCTGCTGCTCTGGGCCCAGAGGCCCCAGGCGAGGGAGTGGGCGGGCAGGCCGGTTGCCTGTCGGTGGGCGGCGAGGGTGTCGAGGAAGGTGTTGGCGGCCGCGTAGTTGGCCTGACCCGGGCCACCGAGGACGCCGGCGAGGGAGGAGTAGAGGACGAACGCCTTGAGGGGGAGTTCGCGGGTGAGTTCGTGGAGGTTCCAGGCGGCGTCGACCTTGGG